>JBGTBW010000023.1:0-68355 GCA_041749135.1 Verrucomicrobiales bacterium | reverse complement strand
TATCCCAAGGGGATCTGTGACTGACGAGCAACGCAGCCAGAAGCCAAAATCGCCGCAACCCTTCGGGCAAAGAGTCTTTTGGCCTGGGGCGTCGTTGCTCCTTCGTTACAGATCCCTACGGATATGCGCCTCACTCGCGCCTCGCCCCAGGCCAAAATCCCTCTTTGCAGAGTGTATTCTATCCTACGGTCTGGTCAGTAAAAGCTCGCGGAAATCACCCGTGTCCCGGGTCAGCAGCACATCCGCCCAGGCCAGCGCGCTGGAAAAGCCTCACGCACCTTTCCGGAAGCGCTGCATTTCCGCCTCATCCTCCGCGATCCAAGTGGCGATTTGCTCCTTGGAAAACTTGCGCGGTGGCGGCAGCTTCGCGCCTGAGCCGCGCAACCGCGTGGCGAGAAACAAAATGAGTTCCTGCTTCTCCTCCGGCGGAAGCGCGTCGGCGGCGGCCTCAATTTCAGCGAGCGTGCTCATGCCCGAAACCTTAGCATGGCAAGGGCGGAACCCTCAAGTCCGGGTTCTCAAGGGTGCGGCGCCCAGCCGTCATCCGCCCGATAGTCGAAGGGCTCAAGCCGACTTTACGCGCCATAGACTCCCTGCTCCAATGCGTCGCTCCCTCTGGAATCGTCTCAACATAAGTCCGATGTCCAGACCTCACCCCTGCGAGCTTCGAGCGGCATCTTCCTCTTCCATGCGGTCGAGCATCTGGATGGCCTCGTCAGCCAGATGATCACACGTTTTCAGGTCTTCCTGGCCAGGTTCCAAATCTATCAGCGTGCGCACCAAGGCGCGCCGCTCGCGCAAGCTCAGCCGGGGCAGCTCTTCGATGATTTCGCTCAAGCTCATCTTATTGATCGTAACCGCACGGCACACAGCTCCCCAACCGGATTTTTGCGATACTGGAACCGGCGGTGGGCGTTCTTCAGCTCGATCGCGGCGACCCGGAGGACACCGGCACGTGCGCGGGAACCCAACGCTGTTCCGCGCCGCCGGATGTCGTGGCGGAACACTGAGATCCGGCCCGCCAGTGCCCGGAAACCATCTGCAAGCATGGAATGGACACGTGTGTGTACAATCAACCTGGCCACTCTTTTGAAGGACAAACGAGAATCGGGAAAGTCATCATCCGGCTATAGGATATCATTCTATTTATCAGTTCGAACGTCAGTCACGGGTCTCGATTTAGGAACAGAATTCGTCACCCGCTAACTGTGCGGGTATGGGAAGCCCCTAGACAATCCCCATCGCCTATGCTCTCAAATGTCTGGGGGGGCCGGAGAAGAAGATGGGGTTCTTACCGGAGCGCGGGCACTCCTGCCCGTGAACTTGTGGCGCGGGCACTCTTGCCCGCGAACGCTCCCGCCCCAACCGGCGGACAGGAGTGTCCGCCCCACTGATAGGCTCCTTACCGGGGCGCGGGCACTCCTGCCTGTGGCGCGGGCACTCTTGCCCGCGAGCTCTCCCGCCCCAACCGGCGGACAGGAGTGTCCGCCCCACTGATAGGCTCCTTACCGGAGCGCGGGCACTCCTGCCTGTGGCGCGGGCACTCTTGCCCGCAACTTAATCAGAGTCGAACCCATATCCCGCATCGGCCCATTCAGGCCGCACCCAACGGAAGCAGCGATTAGGATTCAGTCCGGCGCGAGCCGGGTTCTTACCTATGTATCGCACGACGTTCCTCAGATGACGGCAGGTCCTGACAATAGTATCATAAGGCTCTTCTTGCCAGAGTTCCCCATGGCCGCCTGTCCGCTGATGTATCCGGCGGGAGCTGACGCCGAGCCACGATCTCATGACGTGGCTCAGGTTCGTTTCTAAATCGAAGGGTTTGACGAGCGCGTGCACATGGTTGGGCATGACGACGTAGGAACCTAGCAGGTACTGCTTGCCATCCATGGTTCTCATGACTTTTTCAACTTCGCCGGCAAGCATCATGTCGGAAAGCAAGCAGGATCCGAGTCCGCGATCCAAGTGTTCCTCAATCCGGTTTCGCAGTTGTAGAGAAAACCGCCGGTGTTCTTCGAGACTCTTTACCGCGACTTGGCTCTCCCAACAGCGCTTGAATTCACGAAGCTCATCAAGGATCCGGCGAGACAACGAGTCTGCAAGGCGAAAGGTGACGAAATAGGTTGCTCCTGGTTGAGTCCAGTGAGGCATGCGTCTTGCGCGCATGCCGACCTGGACCTCAGGATCTAATGGCTGGAAGCCCGGCGGCGGTTCGAGAATGTCTCTGCTTGACATGGGGAGGACTATCATAGGTCGAAAGGAGTTGCTAGTGAAAATGCATTTCTGCCCGCGAACTTGTGGCGCGGGCACTCTTGCCCGCGAACTCTTCCGCCCCAATTGGCGGACAGGAGTGTCCGCCCCACTGGTAGGCTCCTTACCGGGGCGCGGGCCCTCTTGCCTGTAGCACGGGCACTCTTGCCCGGGAACTCTCCGGCCCCAACCGGCGGACAGGAGTGTCCGCCCCACTGATAGGCTCCTTACCCGAGCGCGGGCACTCTTGCCTGTGGCGCGGGCACTCTTGCCCGCGAACTCTTCCGCCCCAATTGGCGGACAGGAGTGTCCGCCCCACTGATAGGCTCTCTTGCCGGAGCGCGGGCACTCCTGCCCGTGAACTTGTGGCGCGGGCACTCTTGCCCGCGAACTCTCCCGCCCCAACCGGCGGACAGGAGTGTCCGCCCCACTGATAGGCTCCTTACCGGAGCGCGGGCACTCCTGCCTGTGGCGCGGGCACTCTTGCCCGCGAACTTGTGGCGCGGGCACTCTTGCCCGCGAACTCTCCCGCCCCAACCGGCTGACAGGAGTGTCCGCCCCACTGATAGGCTCCTTACCGGAGCGCGGGCACTCCTATTACAAATAGTCAACGAACCTTAGAAATACAAAAACCCCAGAGCGCAGCAGAGCCGCGCAACTCTAAAGACTTCGTCAGCGCTGAAGGGCGGAGCTTGGATTGGCGGTATCCTGCCGCCATCTCATCCGCGAGGCTCCGGCTCATTGCGTTTCCTCGGCTTCCACGTTCATGCGGTTAGGAAGAAGGGATTGACGACGCGGAGGTGGTCGAGGGTGAAGCCGTGCTGCAAGTCTTCGGAGAAGAGCGTCTTGCAGCCGGAGGCATGGGCTGCCGCGAGGATGGCGCTGTCCCAATGAGAGAGCGCGAAGCGGCGGCGCAACGCCGTGGCATGCCGCAGGGTGTCGAGCGTGACCGGCTGAAGTCATGGCAGGCGCAGACGGCGAGGAACTCGTCGAGCTTTTCCTCGGCGAGGCCGAGCGCCGGCTTGCGCAACGCGGCGGCGATGAACTCTTGGATCACCTGGGCGGAAATGACCGGCTGATGCCGCCCGAAAACGTCGCGGGCAAGGTCTCGTTTCTCCCGGTCCTCCGGGGCCCGGGAGTAGGCGTAGAGGAAGAGATTGGTATCGAAGAACGCCGTCTCAACCATGGCGCTCGTGAAGGGAATCGCGGTCGAGTTTGCCCACGGAGGCGTGAGGGCCGCGCCCCTTGTCCATGCGGCGGAAGTGCTCGCGCATGCGGCGGCGGTGCTGTTCCAGCAGGTTCATGTCGCCGGCCCCGCCGGCTTCCTGGGAACGCAGGGCGGCGCGCAAGGCGGCGCTCACGAAATCCTTGAGCTTGAGGCCGCGGGCGGCGGCGGTCGCCTTGACCTCGCGAAACAGGGGATCGGGAGCGCATGATGATGATAATTTGCTTTTATGCTTCCTGGTCAAGGTTTGCTGTCGAGCAATCGAGGGGGTGTCGATCTTGAGGCCGGTCCGGCCCTTTCCCTCCTCCTCGACGGAGATCCACGATCAGCATTTGCTTCTGCTTGCCTCCTTCCTCACATTCCTTACTTTTAATCAATGAAAGCGACGATTACTTCGAAGGGGCAGATTACCATTCCCGTCCGGATCAGGGAGCGGCTCAATCTCAAAGCAGGTGATGTGCTGGATTTCGACGAATCGGCTCCTTTCTTGGTGGCGCGTCTGGATTTTGAGGAAGCCGAAATGCGCGGGGCCCTCGGTTGCGTGAAGGGGAGGCTCGGGATGACTTCGACTGACTGGCTCGAGCAGACACGCGGGCCCGTGGATAATCCGGAGGAATGACAACCGCGATCGATTCGTCGGTTCTTCTCGCCATCTTCAATGGAGAACCGGGTGCGGAAAAATGGCTGGAAGCGCTCATCGAGGCTCGTCGCGAGGGGCGGCTGGTTCTGTGCGAAGTCGTTTACGCCGAAATCGCGCCGGCGTTCCCGGACCGGGAGGCGCTCGAAGATCGGTTGCGCTCGATGGGCGCCACGGTGGAGCCGATCAACAACGCGGCGGCTTGGGAGGCCGGCCGAAGGTTCCGTCAATATCGCGAGGGCGGCGGGCCACGGGAGCATCTGATTCCCGATTTCCTCATCGCGGCACATGCTGGGCGTCAGGCAGATCGCCTGGCGGCGCTAGATCGGGGTTACCTGCGGCGGTGGTTCCCGGATCTCGAGTTGGTGAATTCTGATCTCTGAATCCATGGTTCACGAACATGGCCGAACTCACTTTCCCCTGCGCCTACCCCGCTCTCTGGGGCGTGTTCGCCCTCATCGCGCTGCTCATGCTTCTCCACTTCCGCCGCAAGGGTTGGGTCTAGCCCGCATTTCTCATCCCCTTTCTGCTGCGGTGCGCTGCACACCCCATCCTGCCTTCGTTGCGCTTGCCGCGGGCTTGAACAGGGTGTTCTCGCCCGAAAACCGTTCGCCCTTCGGAAAATGGCCCGCCGCCGTCCGGGAATGCGCTTGCTCGCCTCCTGCCATTGGTCTAGAAATCGGATTCAGTCTCAACCGCTGAGGGCAATCCCCCCACCGGACCCACCTCTGATTGCCCATGATCCCGCGCATCCTCCTTCCGCTGCTCATCCCTCTCCTCGGCCCGAGCTTTTCCGCGGCCCAACAGCCGCGCATGTCCACCGAAACCCTCCTGAGGGTAAAACAGGCCGCGGTCTACATCAAAGTGGGTGAGGAGGACTCGTTCTCCGGAGCCACCGGGTCGGGTTTCGTCTTCCGGCGCGATGGCGAATACGCCTATATCGCCACCAACGAACATGTCGCCGGAGGCATGCGCAACTTCGGTCTGATCGGGGAAAACGAGGAGCAAAAGGAACAACCCATCCAAATCGTTTTCGAAAGCGGGACCGCCCGTGAACTCACCCTTCCCGCAGAACGCATCGCCCTCGACGCCGATTTCGACCTGGCCGTCCTCCGGGTCAAGATGGATCCTGACCGCATCCCCAATCCGGTCAATCTTACCTCCGGGGAAACCCTCACCGAGATCCTGCCCATCTACTTCTTCGGGTTCCCCCTGGGGCGGACCCTCTCCGTCGATGATGAAAACCCAGCCATTTCCGTCGGTCAGGGCTACGTTTCCAGCGTCCGCAAAGACAAGTACGGAACTACCGCCCAGATTCAGATCGACGCCGATCTCAACCCCGGCAACTCCGGCGGAGGCGTCACCGACGCCAACGGCGATCTCGTCGGCGTCGCCGTCTCTGGCTTCGGCGGCACCAACATCAGTTTCTGCATCCCCGCCCAACAACTCCGGCAGGTTCTCGCCGGCAAAATCAGCAACGTGGAAGTCGACCAAAAATTCGACTCCGGCGCCCTCAAATCCACTTTCACTTTCAAATCGTATGTGCTCGATCCCCTCGGACGCGGCCTTGAGGGGGTGACCCTGCTGGTCACCCCGGCCCTCGAAGAAGAACGCACCGAGATCCGCGCCGCCCTAACCGACGACGGGGCCTGGAGCGCCATCAAACAAAACATGCGCGAAGTGCCTTTGGAATTGAAGGACAACGACAAGGGCCAACGCGTCGCCGAAGCTGTCTTCGATCTCGAAGGAAAAAGAAACGATACCTGGATCGTGCAAGCTCGTTACGCCTACAAAGACGGCTCCGACGCTTACAGTTCCCCCGGCGAAATCGCCCTGGGGGGAACCATAGAAGGCGGCATGCGCCCCGGCGTCCGCACCGAGGACGGCGAAGACCCAGAGTTGAACCGCAGCGGAGCCAACCTGCGCGGGGCCCGCCAACGCCTCGGCAAAGGCCTCTTTTCGTCCTTCGAGATCGACCTCGACGCCAGTCAGCTCCTCCCGGTGCTGGCTTGGTCCGAAGATCATCGCGCCATCTATCCCGTGCAAAACGACGGAACCATCCGCCGTCTTGAGGTCCCCTCCTGCGTCGAAGATCGCAAAGTTACTCTCGGCGAACCCTGCAGCGGAGCCGCTTTGTCTTCCAACGCTCTGCTCGTCCAGTTGCGCGACAAACCAGAGATCAAGCTCCTCAGTCTCAAGACCCTCGACACCCGCAAAACCGTCGAGGTCGCCGAAGCGGTCTCCCTCGCTGCTTCCCCAGCTCACGGCTACGCCGTCGTATCCACCAACGAGGGAGCCTCCCTCGCCATTCTCGATACCGCCGAAGCTAAGATCCTGCGCACTTACGCCGCCGCAGATTTCCCCGGGATCAAATCCTTCGAAGTCCCCACCTTCACCTTCAATGGAACCTGCCTGCTTACCGTCAGCGGAGACAGCGTCCACCGTTTTGCCTTCGCTGAGGGCGAACTCAAACACGAGGCCGCCGGACCCGCCGTCTTCCCGGATCCCATTCGCATCGATGTCAGTGTCGACTCGAAATATTTCGCCGTGCCCTGCCGCAGCGGGAACCGCACCGTAGAGGGCGGTCCTGAACTGCCTGCCAAAGGAGCCTACCTGTTCCGGGTCGATGACCTCGACAAACCCCGGGTGTCCCTCGATGCCCCCAGGACCCGCACCGTCGGACCCGACATACAGGAAGCCCTCCTTTACGCTCACGACGCCAGTCATCAGCTCCTCATCTTCGACGCCAAGGGCGGCCTGCAGGAAAGCATCACCGTCGATGCCGGAGCCGAGACCCGTCAAATGCTCGTGCATCCCGCTGGCAAAGTCTTTTTCATGCTCACCGATCGCAAGCTCTACCTCGTCAAGGCCCTCGGCCGTTAGTCTGCATTTCTCATCCTCTGCCGGAAGGCGGACACTCTTGGCCGCCATGGAGCCTCACGGGGCCGCTCATCGCCTTCCCACCACGGCGCTCCGCGCCTTGAGAGAGAGCGGCGATACTCGCCGCAGTCCAAGAGCCTCAGGCTTGCCTTGGCCTCTTGCCTTGGCCTCTTGCCTTGGCCTGGACCCCAGGCGCGAGAACTCTTTTCCGCCATGGAGCCTCAAGCGTTCGCGGGCAGGAGTGCACGCGCCGTGCCCCCTGCTGCGCAGGCCGCCCCATCACCTGCCTGACTCCCAGGATGGTTCCGCTCGGGAATGCACTTGCCCGCGTCCTCCCGTGGTCTATAGAACACATAGACTTCGTCGATCCGGTCTAACCCGGCCGGCGTTCAAACTCGCCATGAACTCGCGCCTCCTCGTCTCCCTATTCGTCGCCCTGTTCGGCGCCGGCTCATCCGTCGCTCAACAACCGCGCATGTCCACCGAGACGCTGCTGAAAGTCAAACAAGCCGCGGTCTACATCAAGGTCGGTGAAAAAGACTCCGTCTCTTCCTCCAGCGGCTCAGGCTTTGTTTTCCGGCGCGATGGCGAATACGCCTACATCGCCACCAACGAACACGTCGCCGGAGGCATGCGCAATTTCGGGTTCACCGTCGATGGCGACAATGAGCAGAAAAAAGAACAGCCCATCGAAGTCGTCTTCGAAAGCGGGACCGCCAATGAACTCGCCGTCCCCGCGGAACGCCTGGTCCTCGATGCCGATTTCGACCTCGCCGTCCTCCGGGTCAAGATGGATCCTGACCGCATCCCCCAACCGGTCAACCTCATCTCCCGGGAAACCCTCACCGAAATCCTGCCCATCTACTTCTTCGGGTTCCCCCTCGGCCAGACCCTCTCCGTCGATGACGAGAACCCCGCCATCTCGATCGGCCAGGGATACGTCTCCAGTGTCCGCAAAGACAAATACGGCACCATGGCCCGCATCCAGATCGACGCCGACCTCAATCCCGGCAACTCTGGCGGAGCGGTCACCGACGCCAACGGCGATCTCGTCGGCGTCGCCGTCTCCATCATCGGCGGCACCAACATCAGTTTCTGCATTCCCGCCCAACAACTCCGGCAGGTTCTCGCCGGCAAAATCAGCAACATCGAGGTCGATCAAAAGTTCGACTCCGGCGCTCTCAAGTCCACTTTCACTTTCAAATCACATGTGCTCGATCCCCTTGAGCGCGGCATCGAAGCGGTGACCCTCCTCGTCACCCCGGCCGTTGAAGCAGAACGCACCGAGATCCGCGCCGCTCAAACGGACGACGGCGCCTGGAGCGCCATCAAACAAAACATCCGCGAAGTGCCTTTGGAATTGAAGGACAACGAAAAGGGCCAACGCGTCGCCGAAGCTGTCTTCGATCTCGAAGGAAAAAGAAACGATACCTGGATCGTGCAATCCCGTTACGACTACAAAGACGGTACCGACGCTTACAGTTCCCCCGGCGAAGTCGCCCTGGGCGGGACCATGGAAGGCGGCATGCGTCCCGGCGTCCGCACCGAGGACGGCGAAGACCCCGAGTTGAACCGCAGCGGAGCCAACCTGCGCGGGGCCCGCCAACGCCTCGGCAAAGGCCTCTTTTCGTCCTTCGAGATCGACCTCGACGCCAGTCAGCTCCTCCCGGTGCTGGCTTGGTCGGAAGATCATCGCGCCATCTATCCCGTGCAAAGCGACGGAACCATCCGCCGTCTTGAGGTCCCCTCCTGCGTCGAAGATCGCAAAGCCGCCCTCGGCGAACCCTGCAGCGGAGCCGCTTTGTCTTCCAACGCTCTGCTCGTGCAGTTGCGCGACAAACCAGAGATCAAGCTTCTCAGTCTCAAGACCCTCGACACGCGCAAGACCGTCGAGGTCGCCGAAGCCGTCTCCCTCGCTGCTTCCCCAGCTCACGGCTACGCCGTCGTATCCACCAACGCGGGAGCCTCCCTCGCCATTCTCGATACCGCCGAAGCCAAGATCCTGCGCACTTACGCCGCCGCAGATTTCCCCGGGATCGAGTCCTTTGAAGTCCCCACCTTCACCTTTGATGGAACCTACCTGCTCACCGTCAGCGGAGAGAGCGTCCACCGTTTTGCCTTCGCTGAGGGCGAACTCAAACACGAGGCCGCCGGACCCGCCGTCTTCCCGGACCCCATTCGCATCGATGTCAGTGTCAACTCGAAGTATTTCGCCGTGCCCTGCCGCAGCGGGAACCGCACCGTGGAGGGCGGCCCGGAACTGCCCGCCAAAGGAGCCTACCTATTCCGGGTCGACGACCTCGACAAACCCCGCGTGTCGCTCGATGCCCCCGGGACCCGCACCATCGGACCCGACATACAGGAAGCCCTCCTTTACGCTCACGACGCCAGTCATCAGCTCCTCATTTTCGACGCCAAGGGCGGCCTTCAGGAAAGCATCACCGTCGATGCGGGAGCGGAGACCCGTCAAATGCTCGTGCACCCCGCCGGCAAAGTCCTTTTCCTGCTCACCGATCGCAAGCTCTACCTGGTAAAAGCCCTCGGCCGTTAGGAAGTCTCACCGCTTGCTTCCCCCGGGGCCCGTTCCCAGCCTCGCGCGAACGGCCCCTCCCATTTTTTTCTCCATGAAAGCCTTGCAACTCATTGCGCCCTCGACCTTCGAGTTCACCGACGCCCCTGACCCCGTGGTCGAAGACCCCGGAGACGTTATCGTCGATGTCCGGGCCTGCGGCATCTGCGGCAGCGACGTGCACGGAATGGACGGCAGCAGCGGCCGCCGGATTCCTCCCATCATCATGGGTCACGAAGCCGCCGGCGTCATTCGCGAGACCGGGCCGGAAGCCGGCTCCTGGAAAGCGGGCGACCGCGTCACCTTCGATTCCACCGTTTATTGCGGAGCCTGCGATTTCTGTCGGCAAGGCGAGATCAATCTCTGCGAAAACCGGCGCGTGCTCGGCGTGTCGTGTGAGGAATACCGCCAGCACGGAGCTTTCGCAGAACGGCTGCGGTTGCCCTCGCGCATCCTCTACTCCCTTCCAGAAAGCATGAGCTTCCGGCACGGAGCTTTTGCCGAGCCCGTCTCCATTGCTCTCCATGCCGTTGGCCGCATTCCGGTTCAAGCCGGAGATTCCGCCGTCGTCGTGGGAGCCGGCCTTATCGGACTCCTTGTTATCCAGGCTCTCAAACTCGCCGGCTGCGGCCGCGTCTTCGCTGTCGATCTCGATCACCACCGGCTCAATCTGGCTTGCCTCCTCGGAGCCGAAGAAGGCTTCCACGCAGGAGACCCGCAGCTCGTCCGGCATTTGCAGGAACGCACCGGAGGTCAAGGCTTCGACATCGCCATGGAGGTCGTCGGCAACAGCTCCGCCTTGCAAACCGCTGTGGCCGCCGTGCGGCGCGGGGGCTCCGTCGGTCTCGTCGGCAATCTCGCCGCCAAAACCGACTTCCCACTCCAGGCTGTCGTGACCCGCGAGGTCTCCCTCTTCGGCTCATGCGGATGCGCCGGCGAGTATCCGGAGGCCATCCGCCTTATCGCCAGCGGAGCCATCCAGGTGGAACCCCTCATCAGCGCCACGGCTCCGCTCCAAGATGGAGCCGGTTGGTTCCACCGGCTGCACCGCGGCCAGGAAGGCATTATGAAGGTCCTGCTCGAACCCTAACATAATCTTTTGCTCTTCTCCACACGTTTCCCGGCCCTGCCATGAGCGGTCTCTCCCTCTTCGATCTCACCGGCAAGGTCGCCTTCGTCAGCGGAGCCAGCCGCGGCCTCGGACAGCAGTTCGCCACGGCCCTGGCCAAAGCCGGAGCCGACCTCGTCATCACCAGCCGGTCCGCCGCCTCCGCCGAACCGGTCCGCGCATCCATCGAAGCCCTCGGACGCCGGTGCTTGACGGAACCGCTCGATGTCCGCGATCAGCAGAGCATCGCCCAAGCCGTGCAAAGCGCTGTCGATGCCTTCGGACGAATCGACATCCTTATCAACAACGCCGGCTGCAACGTCCGAAAACGCGCGCTCGACGTCTCCTGGGAAGACTGGCAACTCATCGTCGATACCAACCTCCGCGGCTCCTTCTTCCTCGCCCAAGCCGTGGCCCGGCACATGGCCCAGCGGGGCTATGGCCGGATCGTCAATATCGGTTCCGTTACCTGTGTTCATGGTTATGCCGGACTCGCCCCCTACGGAGCCAGCCGCGGCGGCATCAAACAAATGACCATGAGCCTCGCCCATGACTGGGCCGAATACGGCATCACCGTCAACTGCCTGGCTCCCGGTTGGTTCCGGACCGCTCAAAACAACTCCCTCTACCAAGACGAAGAATGGGTCCGCATGCTCTGTGAACGCATCCCCCTCGGGCGGCCTGGCGCCCCCGGCGATCTCGACGGAGCCCTGCTTTTCCTCGCCTCCGAAGCCAGCGCTTATGTCACCGGCCAAACCCTCCTCGTCGATGGCGGCATCTCCACCGGAGCCATCCGCGCCCTCCCCAAGGACTCCTGATACGGTCCCCGAGCCGCCTGCCCATGGAAGTGCACCTCTGCCAACTCGATTGCGCCTGGGAAAACCGCGACGCCAATCTCTCGCAGGTCGCCCGCATGGCCGAAGAGGCCGCGCCTCCGCCCGGCTCCCTCATCGTTCTCCCCGAACTCTTCGCCACAGGCTTCAGCTTTCACTTGGAGGCTGCTCTGGAACCTCCGGACCGGCCCACCGAACGCTTTCTCCAGGCGCTCGCCCAACGCTGGCAATGCTGCGTCCTCGCCGGACTCGCGACCGCCCCAGGGCAGGGTTCGGATTTCGCCCGAAATGAAGCGCTCGCCATCGGGCCCGATGGAGGCGTGAAAGCCCGCTATTGGAAGAATCACCCCTTCACCGGCGGTGAAGAACAGCTCACCTACCCAGCCGGCACGGAGGTCTCTTTTTTCGCCTGGGGAGGACTGAAAGTAATGCCCGCCATTTGTTATGATCTCCGCTTCCCCGAACTGTTCCGACGGGGCCTCGACCAGGGCGCGGAGTTCTTCGTCGTGATCGCAAGCTGGCCCGATCTGCGCGAGGATCACTGGGTCACACTGCTGCGGGCTCGCGCCATCGAAAACCAAGCCTATGTCGCCGGAGTCAACCGGGCGGGCCGCGATCCCTCCTTCGGTTATCCCGGGCGGAGCATGGTCGTCGATCCACACGGAAACATCATCATCGACGCCGGCCCTGACGAGAAATGGATCCGCGCTTCTCTCGATCCCGGGGCTGTTGTGGAATGGCGGAAATCCTTCCCAGCGGTGCGTGACTACCTGGCGAAAGGAACTGGGATGGCCTGACTTCCGCCATACTCGAAGAGCTGTGCCCGCGTCTTCCCGATATTCGTATGTCACGGTATGGGCGAGATCTCAATGGAGATCATATCGCTTTCCGGGTCTGGTCCCGCCGCCGGAGCCCGTCCCTACCGGCAACTCTTGCGCGGCGGCAGTATCGTGAAAGTGTGCATTTGCCGGCTCGCATGCTCCTGGCCTTCCATAAACCTTTCGGCGTTCTCTCGCGTTTCACCCCGGACGGATCCTCACATCGGACCCTCGCTGAGTTCGGGTTTCCTTCGGGCGTCTATCCCGTGGGACGCCTCGACGCCGATTCCGAAGGTCTCCTCCTTCTCACGGGCGAAGGCGCATTGAATCGCCGGCTTCTCCACCCGAGCCAAACCCATCCCCGCCGCTACTGGGCCCAGGTCGAAGGCATCCCCGGAGCCGATGCCTTGAACCACCTGGCGCGCGGCCTCGTCATCCAGGGCAGACACACCTTGCCTTGCCGCGCCTGGATTCTCGATCCCCCGCCCTCCGTCCCCCAACGTGATCCGCCCATCCGGTTTAGGAAAACTGTTCCGGATTCGTGGATCGCCCTTGAGTTGGTGGAAGGACGCAACCGTCAGGTGCGGCGCATGACCGCCGCCGCCGGCCATCCCACTCTGCGACTCCTGCGAGTCGCCATCGGATGCTTCTCGCTGGGCGACCTTCCGTCAGGCCGCTGGGTGGAACTGGGTCCCGAAGAACGCGCCCTGGTCCTCGCTGCGCCCCGCAGCGCGCCATAGATCGTTGGGGCTCTAGCATTCAACTGTGAACATGACGGTGAAGAGCGCCGTGGAACACGGCCAAAGCAGCGAAGATGCAGCCATACATCGCGATGGTGACGAGGCCCCACCAGCGTCGCGTCTTAAAAACATAGACTGGCGCGACGATCGGAGCAGCCAACAAGAACAGCAGGCCGAAGCTCATCGGCAACGAGTATCGCTGAATCCGCGCATCGTGCCATAACCACCAACATGCGATAAACCAACTCCCAAGATCTCCTTAAACCATGGACCCAGCTCTCCCCGTTCGTCCTGACTGACGGGCCGGGCCGGTATGCCGCCGCCGAATGGGGAATGTTCGATCGCCGCTACTGCCGCGTTCGCCGTGTTTTGGAGAAATAAGGGCCGCGAAAATATCCAGTCCCGCCGTCGCCTGCGGCCACGGCCCGGGAGCGGGCCGGAAAAAAACCGCCTGCCTGCAGGGAACTGGGAACACCCCATGTAGCGATTGACCGGAAGCTGCATATTAGTGGGAAATGAACGCGCGTGCTTTCCCCCCGCTTCCACCGGCGAGCCCTGGCCCCAGTGCTTCGCCTCCCCAACGACAAGTGCCCAGCCGACGGCGGTTTCGCTGCCGTGGAAGCCGAAGCTTGACCGTGGCGGTTCTGGCTGGTCTGACCGTTTCGGCCCGGGCCCAGGAACCGAGCGCTTGGTGGATGCAGTACTACGGAATCGCTCCGTGGGAGCTGTCCATGGATCTGGATGGCGACGGGTACACAACGGAGGACGAGTACCGGTTTGGAACCAATCCGTGGGACGGCGACGAACTGCCGCTAATCATCGAAGTTGATGACGAAAAGCTGACTTTCCACTTCGCACGCCTCGCGGGTGTGAACTCGGTTCTCGAAAGTTCCGAAGACCTTCAGTTATGGGAACCCATCACCGTAGTTCCGCCAGAGGGTGAGATCACCGGTATTGTGGAGGTTCCGTATTCTTTGGACAGAGAGTTCTTTCGCGCGCGGGCGGAGGCCCACGCGGACACTGACGGGGACGGGCTTCTGGACTTCGAGGAAACGATCCTCTGCACCGATCCGGAGAATCCGGACACGGACGGGGACGGACTGAGCGACGGATACGAGGTGTTGGTGTTGGGCACGGACCCCTGCTACGGGGACCCTTTGGGCCGGGGAAGCCTCGAAGGGCGGGTGGTCCTCGATGATGACGGCGACTCCACCACCCGCACTGGAACGGGATTGGAAGGTTGGCTGGTGTTCCTGGATGAGGACGGAGACGGGCTTCCTGGGTTCGGGGAACCGGCGGCACTGACGGATGCCCAGGGTCGCTATCGATTCCCCGAGCTTGACCCCGGGTTGTATCGTGTGGCCCTCGACCGCCGCGCGGGCTGGGCGCAGGTGTTTCCCGCCGCCGAGACCGATTCCATACCGGATGGATACCCCGATCGTGTGGCCAGCTTTTTGGACAGTGGACTCGGGCCGATCCCCGGTCCCTACGGCAAGATGCCGGATGAGTTGCCCGGCCTGACCATATCGCTCAGCTACGAGCCCGAGCCGGTCGATCTCGAAATCGTGACCGGCGCGCCTCCGGCTCCTCCGTGGACCGCGCCGGCGGGAGCGTTCGGGCATATCAGTTGGCTGACCCTTCCTGAAGACAGCGAGATTGTTCTGGCCTTTGACGGAGAGGAGATCTTCGACGGACCGGGAGCGGACTTGCTGATCCACGGTGAGGGAAAATCTCAGTCGGAAGCGGAGATTTGGGTGGGCTCCACCCCGGACATGCTCGAACTCATTGCAGTGGTGGGTGAGCAGGACGTGGCGTCGATCGACCTGGCTGAAGTCGGATGGAGAGCGGACCAGCCGGTTCGGTTTGTGAAGGTGCGAGGCCTGGATCTCAACGGAAGCTTTCCCGGTTTCGAACTCATTGGCGTCGAAGCCCTGCACTACCGGCCGTTGAACTCCGATACCTACCTGGTGGAAGTCCGGGCAGGCGAGGTCACCGCCGGGATTGATTTCGGTGTTCTGGGGATCGACCGCCCTCCGAGCGTGACGCTCGGTCTGGACGCTTACAACCTGCGGGTGGGCGACGAGATGGGCGTTCAGGTGGTGGCGACCGACGATCTCGGGCCGGTTGCGTCGGTGCAGCTCGACGGTCCAGCCGGCCCCATTGCGCTCGACGAGGATGGCCGTGGAACCTTCACCGCCGCCAGATCCGGCCTGGTTCAGTTTGTGGCGTCGGCGATCGACAGCAGCGGACAGGAAACGGTTCGCCAGCATCCGCTCGTCATTCTCAATGCCGACGGATCCCTTCCGGAGTTGAACGGGTTGTCCATCGAGGGCGATCCAGGGTCCCCCGGCGGCCCGATCATCGAGGTCCATACGCCGCTCGCCGGCGAGGTGGTTCCGGACGGCGGTTCCGTGGTGGGATCGGTTCGCGCCACGAACTCACCAGTCGCCCAATGGCGATTCGAGTACGCTTTGGCTGACCAAGTTGATCCGGAAGATCTGACTGCTCCGGATCCGGACTACGTGCTGGTGAACGAGGGCACGAACGCGTTTGCTTCCGGAGAATGGGGCGATTTCCCTCCCGCCGGACTGGCGCCGGGCGCCTACCTGCTCCGCTTTTCGGCTTCGGATTCGAACGGCACAACGCCTTATCATGGAAGAGTCGTGGGTGTAGGCGTGGACGCTTCGGCCATTCGGCCGTCCATCGACATCACCTCGCCCGAGAACAACTCGAGTGTGACTTCGCTGACGGAGATCCGCGGAACGATCTCGTCCGCCGTCCCCCTGCGATCGTGGAGTGTCGAGCTGGCGAGGATGTCGGAGGTCGATCCACTGAATCTCGGCGCTGGGAACAACGCTTGGAAGGAGATCGGCGGCGGCGTCGATCCGGTCACCGATCATGTGCTGGCGCAGTTCGATCCGGCCATCCTGCCGAACGACAGTTACCTGATCCGTATCTCGGCGTGGAATCGCTACGGACTCGGCTGGGCCGAACCGTTGGTGCTGCACGTGGAAGGAATGTCCAAACCGGGCAACTTTCGAGTGGATTTTGTGGACGCACGCTTGCGTCTGTCAGGTATTCCCATCGAGGTTCACCGCGTTTATGATTCATTGGATCGCGAACGGCCAGGCGACTTCGGGTATGGTTGGAGATTCGGCGTGCAGGAGGCGGACATTCGCGAGACCGTCCCCGAGACGGGAACGGGCTTTCTTGCCACACCCTTGCGCAAGGACACTCGTGTCTACCTGACCGCGCCCGACGGCACTCGAATCGGATTCACCTTTGAGCCGGAGACTGGTCAAACCTCACTTCTCGGGACGGTCTGGCGGGCCGTCTTCCGGCCGGATCCAGGTGTCCACTGGACCCTCGAAGTGGAGCAGGGCGACCGTCCTTTCCTCAGCATCGATCCGAATGGGGGTCACGCGCGCCTGTTCTTCATCGGGCTTCCGTGGAATCCGGACGTCTACATCCTGACTGATCCCTCCGGAATGCGCTACACCTACGATCAGGAGGCGGGATTGCTGGAGATTGAAGATGCCTCGGGCAATCGAGTCACCTTCACCGAGGAAGCGATCTTGCATTCCTCGGGTGAACAAATCGAACTCGTGCGCGACGGAGCCGGACGGATCACACAGATCCGGGAACCCGACGGAGCGATCTGGAGTTATGAATACGATGGCAACGGGGATCTCACCTTGCTGACGCGTCCCGGCGGCGAAACCGGCGTGTTCAGTTATACTCAGGAGCCGCCGCATCTGCTGACCGAGATCCATGATCCGCTCGGACAACCCTTTCAGCAGATCGAGTACGACGAGGACGGCCGCGTCATCGCCACGACGGACGCCGCCGGCGTCCGGAGGGAACAGCTCTGGGATCCGGCGGCCTTCACGGGAACGCTGACGGATGGACGCGGGAACGTCACCGTGCTGGAATACGACGAGCGGGGAAATGTGACCCGGAGAATCGATCCGCTGGGTGGAGTGGCGACCTGGGAATATGGAGATGAGCGACACCCCGACCTGAAGACTGCGGAGACCAATGAGAATGGAACTCGGACGACTTTTCAGTACGACGGCGCCGGGCGGTTGCTGCGATCGGACGGTCCGCTGCGCAATCGAAATTTTTATCAGTACGATGAGAATGGGCATCTGATAGGCCGGACATACGGAACCGGCGGGAGTGAGATCTACGAGGTCGATGCAATTGGCCGGACGACGTGGGTCCGGAGTTCGTCGAGGACCTGGTCGTTCGACTATGACGCGCAGGGCCGAGTCGCGTCGCTGATCGATGGTGAGGAAGGTCAGTTCAAGCTGGAATACGACCGGGGTTCGCAGCGGCCGAATCGCGTGATCGCGCCCGACGGACGGATGGAGAAACTGGAGTACAACCGGCAAGGTCATCCCATCCGGTTCGAGGATGCCGGAGGAGCGGTGACGGCTTTTGAGTATGACAGTCAGGGCCGGCCCGTGCGTCAGATTGATCCCGCAGGAGGAGAGGTGACGGTGGAGTTTGACGAAGAGCGGAAACATCTCCCGGCAAGCGTGACGAATCGCGCGGGACGCACACGGAAGTTTGGCTATGACGCCGTGGGCAACCTGACCAGCATCGAGGAGGCCGGCGGCTCCACCATCGCGTTCGAGTACGATGCCGATGGCCATCGGACCGCAGTGATTGACGCCCTGGGGAACCGAACGGCATTTGAATACGACGCACTGGGCCGGGTGACCGGCGAGATCGACCCTTTGGGAGGACGAAAAACTTTCACCTATGATGCCGCCGGAAACGTAATCGAGAGCGTCGATCGCAACGGCCGCAAGCGCACGTTCCGCTATGATGCCCTGAGTCGATTGATCGAGGAACTCTGGCACGACCCGGCGGACGATTCGGTGATCCGCACGCTGACGTATGACTACGATGCATCCGGATTCCTGTCGGACGCGACGGACGCGGAGGTGCAGCTTCGTTGGGTCACTGCCGGCGCCGTTCCCTCAAGCTCGATCGCGGCGATGCGCACGACGTATCCCGGACGAAGAGAAGTCCTGACGAACTACAGCTACGATGGCACGGGCCGGAAGACGGGGTGGACAATGCTCGGAATCGCTCAGTGGCGAGCGACCCGCGGTCCCGGCGGAGCGTGGCGCATCATCACCGGCAGAGTGGGAGATCACACGCTGCGCGTGGAGTCTTATCTCAACGCCCAGGGTTCCGTGGAGGAGATCCGCCGCTTCAGCGACAATCTCGGAGCGAAGTTGGCGGCCAACACCCGGTTTCCAAACATGGACCCGCGCGGTTGGGCGACGGAAATCGCACATGCGGACGCCGCCGGAGAGCCCTTGACGGTTGCGGGCGGCCAGTTGGATCGGAACGGGGAGGGCGAGATCGAGGCGGCGACGCGCAACGGTGAAGAACGCACGATCCAGCGGGATGGCCGAGGTCAGTTAACTTCGGTGTCTCGAAACGCCCTCGCGGAAGAGACCTATGCCTACGATGCCAACGGAAACAGATTGGAGGATCACCGTTGGGGCGAATGGGTCGTGGGGGTGGGCAATCGCGTGTTGGAAGCAGGACCTTTGCGATTCGACTATGACGGTGAAGGCAACATCGTGGAGAAACGGAACATCGAAACGGGAGAGCGCCGCGTGTTTCATTGGGACTGGCGGAATCGGCTGACAGCGGCCGAGTGGTACGACAGCGACGCCGACACTGAGCCTGAGCGTATCGAGTATCACCACGATCCGCTCGACCGGCGAATCGGAATCACGCGCGGCGGCGAGACGACCTGGACCTACTACGATGCCCATCAGCCGATCGCGGACTATCGCAATCTCGAAGACCAGCCCGAGACAGTCTATTTCACCGGCGAGCAAGCCGACGAGTTGCTGGGCTTCTGGCGGCGAGACGAGGGAGTCTATCACGTTCTGGCGGATCACCTGGGAAGCATCGAAGCTGTGCTGGATGCCGAGGGCAACGCGGTGGCTCGCTATGAATACGATGCCTTCGGGAATCTTCTCTTGGCGGAAGGAGACCGGCCGGAAGTAAGGGGTCGATTTGGTTTCGTGGGACGGGAGACGGATGAGGTGAGCGGCTGCTACTGGCTGCGGGCCCGGTGGTACGATCCGGAGATCGGGCGGTTTCTGAGTCCCGATCCGCTTGGCTTCTCTGCCGGCGACGGGAATCTCTATTGTTATGCCGGAAACCAACCCATGAGCCGAGTGGATCCGTTAGGCACAGTGAGTGCGGCCGAGTACACGATTCTGGTGGAGGCCTTCGGTCTGGGCGTTTTGTTGTTCCTCTACTGCGACATCGTGAAAGGGGTGGGTGAGCTGTGGGCGTATGTAGCCATTCACGTGGTGAATGCCTTGAACGGGAATCCGTTGCCGCCGGCGCCGCCTGGGAAAGGCGGATTGCCCTCGGCGGTGACCGGGCCGGTGCCGACCTGGGAGGACTTGTTGCCGGTGAATCCGGGCTGTCTCCATTAGCCGGAGGATGCGCGCCTACCCGGTCGAACCATTGCGCTGCCCTGTAGCGGAAGCGACAACGCTTCCGTCGCCCTCAGGCCAGGGACATCGGAACTCTTGCGAGTTCCGCTACGGGGGCAACTCTCAGAACTCCTGATCTATCGAGGCAGATAATGGATTCAGGGAAAAAAGGTGAACCCAAGCGAGACCGCCCCTTGGCAGATGACCCTCTTACTTGTGGGGCGGACACTCCTGTCCGCCGGTCGAGTCTCAAGGACTCGCGGGCAGGAGTGCCCGCGCCACATAGTTTTCCGGCTCATCCAAATTCCTCGAGATCAGGAGTTCTGATCCTGGAGGGGCGGGCTCCCGCACGCCCTGTCGCGCGATGGGTCTCCATCCCGGGACCGGCCGTCACGGAGGCCGGCCCTCCAGGTCTTGTCGGACAGATTGCTTACGCTATCCTGGAGGGGCGGGCTCCCGCACGCCCTGTCGCGCGATGGGTCTCCTTCCCGGGACCAGGCCGTCACGGAGGCCGGCCCTCCAGATTCTTGTCTGACAGATTGGTCACGCTATCCTGGAGGGGCGGGCTCCCGCACGCCCTGTCGCGCGATGGGTCTCCTTCCCGGGACCGGCCGTCGGGTCAGCCGGAGGCCCTTGGACTGCGGCGAGCATCGCCGCTCTCTCCCGGCGCGGAGCGCCGTCCCCGCAACTGCATTCGCAAGAATGCAGACTGCCCGCCAGACCTTCGGAACTCTCACCCTCTCGTGATGGTCGTATGACAGCTACAACGAACGGGGCGAGCTGACGGAAGCCTCGAAACGGTGGTTTGGGGGAGCGGGCCTGCGATACTTGGGACGTACCTACCGCTACGGTTACGATGCGATCCGGAACCGGACATCGGCGCTAAGCGGAGGAGACAGCGCCGGAAACGCGACGCGTTCGTTCTTCTGCTCAGCCAACAGCCTCAATCAAGCTCACCTCAATCGCCAACCCGGACAGCTTTGACGTGGCGGGGATGTAGGTGCATCCTACGGTGATGGTCAACAGCGTGAACGCGGCGCGGCAGGACGACTATTATCACCGGGAACTGGCGCACACAGGCCGGCCGGGGTTTCTGGGAGTGACGGTGCAAAGCTACAACGCCCAGGGGCAGCCAGTGGGGAGTGCGGAGACCGGGGAAGTCTATGGGCCGCGGGGATCCGAGACGCTGACCTATGACGCCGACGGCAATCTGCTTGGCGATGGGCGCTGGGTGTATGGGTGGAAGCGGGAGGACCGGCTGGTGTCGATGGAGACGCAGCCGCAGGCGGTGTCGGGGATCCCTGCGGCGGAGAGCGTGAAACTGCTCTTCGACTACGACTGGCTGGCGCGGAGGATCCGGAAGCGGGTGTATCAGCCCGCGACCGCAGGGACCCCTATGCGCACCGAGCGCTACGCGTGGGATGTGGCTGTGTGCAGCGAAGCTGGACGGGAGGCAGACAGAGGCCTTCGACGCACCACCAATCGCGCTCGCTCTCTCTATTCTGACCGCACGATACTAACCGAATCCGTTGCCACCTGATGAGCCGGTCATTTTTGACAACTGGATCTATTATCCTCGCGGTGGCGCTCGTAGCTCTTCTGTTAGCAGCACCTGCAATCACCGATCAAGTGGCAAGAGCAAAAACGCGGAGCTACTTTGCGTGGATTTATGCGGCGTGTGCCCACGAGTTAAACAACAACCGCGTTCTAGCCGCGGATACGAATTTGATTCGAATGCTGAACGAACACATGCCGAACGTTAACGTGCCATCCCGCGACTCGAATGCTTTGGATGGCTGGAAAAATCCCATCTCTGTGAATATCACGCAGGACAATGGGAAATTCCTAATTGTTCTGGTAAGTTCAGGACCTGACGGAGTCCCTGGCGGCTCGGATGATGTCACCGGGACTCAAGAGCTCACACTAAAAAATGATTGAGCAACATTCATAGCGCGCCGGCACGCGCCACAATAAACCACAACCACCATCCCGCGACCATCCCACGACTCGCTCACAAAACCCCAACTCCCCACCACCACAGCGCACGCAACCGCTGTCGCCCGAAACAACTCCACCACCGCCGCCTCGATCACCAAACCCATCCTCGAGAGCTACCAGCGTAGTTTCTATCACTCTCGCAAAAAGAAGGCGCCGGGGGTCGCATCTCGACAATTGTCAAATCTTTTGCTGGTTGAGTGCGGGCATGGCACGGGAGGACTACCCAAGCCACAGAAGGAAGAAGTAGTTTTCTAAGTGTCGCAAAGGTAGATTTGAAATCCTTGTTTATGAGAGTTTTCGCACAAAGAGAGAATTTGGGAGAGCACCTCTATGCAGAAAGGAGATTTTCCGAATGAACTGCCGTGGATGGCGAACAAGGCTAGAAGCTTTCTTTTCACGACTGGAGGACCTGCCGGGACGTATTCATGTCAGAATGCTGATTAAGGCGCCAATAGAGAAGTCTGAACTGACTGAGATCGCAGCGAAGTGGCCTAATGGTTTACCTGGTGCATTGGAGCGCTTTTGGCGTGATGAAAGTTCTGGGATGGATTGTTTCTACTGGTGGGAACCGCCGGAAAGGCTAGTTGCCGATTTGAAATTTGCTCTGGCGGGTAGTAGGCGGTTGTATGGTGGCCCGTGTTTTGAAGCGGCAACAGTATTTCCTGGAAACTATGGCCCTGATTGTGAAGATTTGGATATCCGGAGAAATGTCGGTGACTTTGGATATAGACTGTTGTCGGAGGCGGCAATGCTATTTCAATGTGGAAATGGCGATTACGTTGGATTGCTTGGAAGTGAAAACGACGATGATCCTCCTGTTGTGTACTGTCATCACGATGGCGATGGTAGCGGTTACATTGCCCGGTCCTTCACGGAATTCTTAGTCCAGTGGGAGCAAATTTTTTACGTCGGACCGGCGTTGGATCTAATGTGGCACTGGATGGATTCCGAGAGTGGCTTGATTTCGTCGGATGCACCAACTACCCGCAGGCTTCAAAAGCTATTTGAGCGGAGTTTCAGGCCTCCCGGTCAACGAGACATTTGAAAAGTAGAGTTGTAAGCGTCCGAGCGGCCACCGTCGGATTCGCGCCCGCGGCGTGTGCGGCGGCGCGTTGGTCGAAATGGCGGACACAGCAGCAGCGCTGGCGGGTTCGGAAAGCACTACACCGAGTCCCGCGGCGAACACGGCGGTGGAAGTGCCCACGCCACGGCATTGAAGGTACCGCGCCATTTTCTCCAGCGCGCGCTGACCCCGCTTGCGCACAGCAGCTTCCGTTTTGCCCAGCCCGGCCGCAATGTCGCGCAGTCCGCGGCCTTCAAAATAGCGCATGAGCACGATGCGCTGATCGTCGCGCGGCAAAGCATGGAGTGCGGCATCAAGATGCGGCAGGGCATCCTGCAGCGCAGCATCGGGTCCGCTTTGTTCGGGGGCGCGAATGTGATCGGGCGTAGGCATTCATGTGGCGTCGGCGGCTGGATTCGCGTCGGAGTGCGCTCGTGGACTCGCACCATGCGCAATGATGGAGCCAGCCCGCGACAGACGGCTGCGAAGCGACGCGCGAGGCTTTCGCGGCCAGCCGCGCGAACACTGCCTGCGAAATGTCGCCCGCCAGCACCGGAAATCGCCCGTGCGACGCAGCGCCACGCCCTGCACCAGCCCCAAGTATTTCTCCACCAGCGCGCGGAACGAAGCCTGGCGCCCCCCGTCCCTCCATGGTCGGCAGTGTCAGCCGCAGAAGGCTCGATCAAAGTGCAACCTTTGCCCTTTCATTCCTCCCCGCTCTTTCTGTCCCCTCCGAGGCCTCGTGGCAGCCTACGAGCGAACTCGGCATCCGGCGGACAGCCTGGAGTCACATCTCGACAATTGACAAATGGTAAGGAGTCCGGGCTCACATCTCGACAAGTGACAAACGCTTCGCTTTGTGGTTGAGTGGCGGGCATGGCACGTCCATTGCGCATCCAGATTCCGGGAGGACGCTATCACCTGACCGCTCGCCGAAATGAGCGTCGCGACATCTTTCGCGACGAGAGCATGACCGCGAGCATTTCCTGGAGTTGCTCGGGGAGTTGCCCGAATGCTTCCGCGTGTTCCTGCACGCCTATGTTCTGATGCGCTGCCATTTTCACATGCTCCTGGAGAGCCGGGAGGCGAACCTCAGCGGGAGCGCTCAGTGGTTGAACCAGAAGGAATGCGCGGGAACAACCCGGGTTGCGCCGTTTGCGCCGGGGTGTGGGCTGGGAGCGAATCGTGCGGGCCGTCGAATCGATCAAGGGCGCTACAGCATCACAGAGGACTTCGAGCTCGTGGGAGAAGAGTCCGGGAAAACGTGTCCCGGGGGCTCGGGAAGAGTGCCGTCAGAAGGCATCGGAAACATGCCCTGGCCGGCTCCGGAAAGGCGTCTTGCGGAGGCCTTGATGTCGCAAAAAGGGGCGTCAGGCATCCTTTTTTGGCTAAACAGAGATCCCATCGGAGAAGAGGGCGGATTGAACCTGTATGGGTTTGTGGGGAATAATGGGGTGAATGGCTTTGATGTATGGGGTTTGACTACTAACAAAGCCTCATCGTTTACTAAGCGCTGGGTCGAAGTTGAATTGAGTGTTTCCACTGAGTTTGCTGGAGAAACAAATGGGCGCGGCGAGTTCCTCGAACCCCCGCGAGTGAATCGCGATGAGCACTCAGGCTATTGGTGGGAGTGGTGGGAGGTAAACTATGCACCACTCGAAGGGGCCGTGAACTATGACCGCGACGATATGGATTGCGTTCGCTATCGGTATGAAGCGCAAGTATCGTTAGAGTTTCTGGTGGAACTGCCTATCAAATTGGCTGATTACAAAGTGTCTGAAACTCTCATGATCTGTGCGGAATGTAAGGAGAATCCATCCAATAGTAGATTGGCAGAAGTTATCCACACGGATGCTGGTATAACAATTGAGCCCAGGGGAGGGATAAATTGTATTTTAAGCCTACCCAACAAGCCTAAGTTCTGGGGAGAAGTCAAGGCAGGCAGCCAGCCAGCGGTGGACGTTTGTTTTTTCTTGCGAGAACGATAGCGAGCGAATAGACAACACCGATCACTATGACCTTAAGGCGGTTAACGCTATTCACACTTTGCTTATTGCTTGTGTGTTGTTCAGGTAAATATGGCGCCAGCAAGATCTTCTATCGGCGTGGCGCTATGGATTCAGAACTCATCGAGTCCAGCATAATGCAGGTGCTTGAGAGACACGGTTATGTACAGCGTCGCGGTAAGTGGCGGAAAGGCGACGACGTGATCGAGTTTAGGATCCGAACGACCAGAGGCGGAGTTAACGAGACTCCTCTTACGGAGATTACTGTGGAGTATGACTATCGTACAGCATCGTCAAAGGCAGCGGTCACGCAGCGTAAGCGTGAGATAGAAGGGTTACACCAGGAGATTTCCAACGCGGTTCCTGAGAGTTGATGGTGTGAATGCGGGACACCCACAGATTCGTGGACGCTCCATGCAGCGGCGTGTTGGAGAAGATGGCTTTGAAGAAGTGGGCCGGTGAGCCAGACTTGGATCCCTTAACGGGTATCGCGCTCGCAGAAGGCGCCACTTCGTGAAGCAGATCCGGTGTCAGCGGATTTAGGCGCCGCCCGGAGAAGTGGGGAACCGCTGCGCGGAATCCGTCGTGCCACGGCGGTGTGCATTTCCCTGCCTACGATGGCAACGGGAACGTGATGGCCCTGGTGAGCGAGTAATCAGGCTATCCGTAGCTGACGCTGCGCTACGAATATGACCCCTTTGGCAACGAGCTGCGGCGCAGCGGAAGTCACGCGGAGAACAACCCGTGGCGGTTTAGCACGAAGTGCACGGACCGGGAGAGTGGGTTGTCGTATTACGGATTCAGGTTTTACGATCCGGTAAGGGGGCGGTGGCTGTCCAGGGATCCCATCGGGGATGAAGGTGGTTTGAACCTGTATGGGTTTGTGGGGAATGATGGGGTGAATCGTACGGATATTCTAGGCCATGCTGAGGTATGGACATTTTCGTGTATAATTAGTCTCTATGATTCCATGGAGGAATCTCTTTGAGGTGATAGTGTGGTATTTGGGGTCAACGCGAGATGGGAAGCCTTTGAGGGTTCCACAAGGTCCTTAGTTAGTCTTGAGGGCACAGGTTCTCCGTACAGTGATTTTCAAGATGATGATTATCTAGATGTTGGCGGCATCCGATCAGAGCAGATCCTAGACCAAGAAGCTATGGAAATCACTCATCGGTTGCTGGACGAAGGGGATCTGTGTTGCAAGAAGATCAGAATGTTGATGATTGTTCCGAGAACCAACACACGACCGATTGAGGAAAAATGTTGAGACTTTCAAGCGGTGGTCTACTGGAGCCCTCATGACACAATTTCAAATCAACGGCCGAGATTGATTCGGGACCTCGAAAGTGAGAGGTATTGGGAGCAATGGGGTGAGGTTCACACTGTCGACACGCGTGGAAGGAGGGGTCCTGGGCCATATGGGAATCATGCTTTTGGTGCGTTCTTTGGTGCGAATCCAGAGTACAGGGGAATTCGTACGAGGATTGAAGATCCTCCTCACAGGTCGGCCGTTCGGAGCGAACCTCGTGAGCTCGGCACGAATGCACCCGATCCGAGGTTCTATCTAAATGTATGGATGAGCGATCCGACGGTCGACGTGATGATGGTCTGTCACAGCCAGGGATGCAACATTGCAATGAATGTGTTCAATCGCGGGCGTACGGCGAAAGGAGGTCTATAATGAAACACCATCGGTGGCAGTTCATTTGTATGTTGTGTGTAGTTCTACTGCCTTTGTTCGGGTGTAATCCCCTCCCGTCAGTAGAAAACATTACGAAGGAAGTGGCGTCGTTTGGAATGTTGGCACAGGGCCAAGAGTTCACGCTTCTCAGAGATGCGCTGACTGATGGGCGAGTTCTCATCACGCGAATTGGCTTGCCCAAAGACGGACAAGTGGATTGGATTGAGGTGGATGCATTTAAGGATTCGCCGTCAGTATATCCGAATTTTACGGTTGTTCCCAGTGGCGTGATTATGCGAGTCGACGCAATTCATTGGGAGCATATGGTAACAAACAGTGTACTTCGGGCGGATATGCTTATGCGAACAGGAGATTATGCTGGAAGGATCCTTGAGGTCAGATCAGGTGCAGACCGCTGGTTCGTCGGGGCGATGGCTACGCGAGATCTCAGGGTTAATCCCGCCTGGTTGCAATCAACGCAGAGGTGAACGCACGTTCGGGACTGGATCACGATATTGGCCGAAAAGAGCAACGGTGTCCGAAGAGAAAGATGGTGACGGGGTAGATTTCTGTGAACACGGGCCTCGAATTGATGCAGGATGCCGGTCATGAGACGAGCGCGAGTGCTGGGGGATCCCTGGAGGGCGATTCCCATCACGTCATGAGCCGGGCCATTTCGTGTTGTGTCCCCGAAATTCGTGGACAAAATTAGTTAACAAGTTCTACGAGGATAAGAAAAAATGAATGCTAAAGTTGAATTTGCGTTCTTGTGCGCCTGTTTGATTGTACCTCTGACTGGATGCAATCGTCGCATCTCGGCCCCGATTGCGGACGTAACCAGAAATCAAGTAGTTACGCTTAAGTCTTCGGGGAGCGAGCCCAGCGGGGTGTCGTTGCACATCCGAGGCCATCTAGACGGCGCCGCTGTTATTTGGGCTGAAGGATGGGAGAAACAAACGATAGGTCAGGCAGTCGACTTTAAACTCTACAAAGACTGGTTTGAGCCCACATGCGATCTGCATTACGATCCCACAGGAGTTACCAAAGGCGATATTACGATCGAGTACCAGTTCCATTAGGGAGATGATCACATCCGTAAATTCTTGTCACTTTGCTGCGGAACGGCTGCCCGGAATCCGTCGTGCCACGAAGTCCTCGCCCTTGAGTGGTGGGATCGCTGAAAGCCCCGTAGGGAAGAGATCGCTGGGAAGGAAGCCGGACCGGATCAGTCCGGCCCAGGCTAGACGGCCTCGGCGTAGAGCTGCCGGGCTCCGCCGTGGCCGGGCAGCCAAGCCCGGCCGGCGGCCTTGGCCTGTTCTTTGAGACGCTTGAGTTTGCCGGCCAGCCGGTAGAACAGCCCGCCGTAGCGCTCCCTCAGCCCCCCTCCGCTCCACGGCAGTTTTCTTGATGCCCCGGCATCAAAAAACGCGACAAGCCGCAACCCAACTCCCAGCGTCTCCTTTCCCCAACCCCCCATGGCTCGCGCCCCCAACCTGGCCGAGTGGCGATTCGCAACTCGTGGTCTGCAACGGATCGGTTCCCGATATGAAGAAAACACTCGATTCTTTGCCCCGCGGCCCACCCAGCCCAAGCCTTGACAGCGCCCGGACTCATCCCCGATCCTCTCGCCCGACCCATCCCCCAACTTCCACGCCGCCGCCCCGTCGCGGCCGCTCGCCTTCCCCTCCATGCAACGTCTCGTTTTCCCAGACAAGGAATCCATGGCCCGCGCCGCAGCCGCCGCAGGCGCGGAGTGCATCCGAGCCGCCGTCGCCCAACACGGCCAGGCTGCCATCGTCCTCGCCACCGGAGCCTCCCAGTTCGAAATGCTGGAAGCCCTCACCCGCGAACGGGATATCCCCTGGCACCGCGTCACCGGGTTCCACCTCGACGAATACGTCGGCCTCTCCATCCTCCACCCCGCTTCCTTCCGCCGCTATCTCTGGGAACGCTTCGTCTGCAAACTGCCTCTGCCCTTCCGCGCTTTCCACTTCATCGACGCCGACGAAAATCCCGGCAGAGAGTGCCCCCGGATCAGCGCGCTCGTCGCCCATTGCCCCATTGACGTCGCCTTCGTCGGCATCGGCGAAAACGCCCACCTCGCCTTCAACGATCCGCCTGCGGATTTCACTACCGAAGAACCTTACATCCTCGTGGACCTCGACGACGCTTGCCGGCGGCAGCAGCTCGGCGAAGGCTGGTTTCCCACCCTCGAAGAAGTCCCGCATCGCGCCATTTCCATGTCCATCCGCCAGATTATGCGGAGCGCCGTCATCATCTGCACGGTTCCCGACGAACGCAAAGCTCAGGCCGTTCGCGACACCCTGACCGAACCCGTGCGGCCCGAGGTCCCCGCATCCATCTTGCAAACCCATCCCGACTGCCGGCTCTTCCTCGACAACGCCGCCGCTTCCCTGCTTTCCTAAGGCCATGAAGGAAATCGGGATCGGCTTTGCCGGCGCAGGCTGGATGGGCAAGGTTCTGCTGCAGCGTCTCCTCGGCCAGTCAGGCGTCCACATCCGCGCGTTGCATCAGCGCGGGGAGGAACGCGCGCGCGCCGCGCTTCGCGACCTCGGTCTCGACCCCAACATCTACCGGGCGCGCTACGACGAACTCCTCGCTACTCCCGGCGTGGACGCGGTCTTTCTCTGCACTCCCAACAGCAGTCACGGCCCCCAATCCATCGCCGCCCTCGAAGCCGGCAAACACGTGTTCTGCGAGAAACCTTGCGCCACGCGTTACCGGGACTTTCTCCGCCAAATCGAACTCGCCGAAGCCCGGCCCCATCTCGTCACCTTCGTCGATTATCTCATGAACTTCGACTCCCTGGAGAACCGCATTCTCGACATGGTCCAGGAAGGCCTCTTCGGAACCATCAGCCAGATCCAGGTAAACTACCGGCACCCAGTCAACATCACCGGAGACAAACGTTGGAAACTCGATCGTCACATCATCGGCGACGCCATCGGGATGGGAATCATCCATTCCCTCTCGGTCATGCTCAATATCATGTCCGCCCACAAGGCCCGTCCCCTCCGCGTCTACGCCACCAGCAGCACCATCCAAACCCGCGGCTTCGAAGTCCCGCCCCTTTACAATATCCAGATCCTTTTCGATTCCGGCGCGACCGGATTCTGCTTCGGGAACATCGATCACGCCAACGGCTACGATGCCTATCATCACATCCACGGCTCCGGCGGCGGCCTCATCTTCGATTCCTACCTGGACCGGCCCTCCAAAGTGCGCTATTGGTCCAAGGCCCATGCCGGCGGCCGCTGGATCTATCCCCTCGACCCCAACCGTTGCGCCCGGGAAGAAACCGAAGCCTTCGCCTGGCCTCGCGACACCACCACTCCGGATTCCGGCGACGTCCTCGAACACCAGACCGGGGCCTGTATCGATCACTTCCTTGACTGCATCCGGCAAAACCGCCAGTCGCATCTCTCCTTCCCCGCCGCGGC
The DNA here is from genome assembly GCA_041749135.1 of Verrucomicrobiales bacterium. Taxonomy (GTDB): domain Bacteria; phylum Verrucomicrobiota; class Verrucomicrobiia; order Verrucomicrobiales; family DEV007; genus DATKCT01. The sequence continues at coordinate 38,604 of JBGTBW010000023.1, read as the reverse complement.
ATCGACCGCCGAGACCGGCTGGGCCGCCCTTTGGTCTGCAGCCGCCGGAGCCCCTGTCGACTTGCCGTTAGACCGCGACAAGGCTCTGGCCTTCTTTGATCAACTCGAGGCCGTCCCGGCATGAGGCCGTTCGACCTTCAGATCAACGGTTATCATGGCGTCGATTTCAACCACGACAGCCTGGAGCCCGAAGCCCTGCATACCGCCTGTGAAACATTGCGCCACGAAAACCTGGATGGCTTCCTGGCCACGGTGATCACTGACGAACTCGACGCCATGGAGCGCCGCATTCGCCGAATCGTGGACCTCCGCGAGCGCGATCCTCTGGCCCGCGAACTGATCGCCGGCATCCACGTCGAGGGCCCTTTCCTCAACGAGAAACCCGGCTACGCGGGAGCCCACCCCCCGCAGGCCATGCGCCCAGCCTCCCGCGAGGCCATGCAACGCCTCCTCGATGCGGGCGACGGACTCGTTCGCCTAGTTACCCTGGCTCCGGAACGCGATTCCGGCCTCGCCGTCACCTCCTGGCTCGCCGGCCAAGGAATCCGCGTTGCCGCAGGTCACTGCGATCCGGATCTCGATCTCCTCGCCGCCGCCAGCGACTCCGGACTCACGCTCTTCACCCATTTGGGAAACGGCTGCCCCATGCAGCTCCACCGCCACGACAACATCATTCAGCGCGTCCTCTCCCTGGCCAACCGGCTCTGGATCAGTTTCATCCCTGACGGCGTGCATATTCCCTTTCACGCCCTCAAGAACTACCTGAAATGCGCCGGCTTCGAACGCGCCATCTTCGTCACCGACGCCATCGCCGCTGCCGGCCTCGGCCCCGGACTTTACACGCTCGGCAACCAAACCATCCGCATCGGAGACGACCTGGTCGCCCGCGCCGCGGACCAATCCCATTTCATCGGGTCCACCGTGACTTGGACCCGGATTCGTTGCGAAACCGGGCCCGCTCTGGGTCTGGCGGCCGAGGACATGGAGCTGCTCTGCAGCCGTAACCCTCGCCGCGCTCTCGGACTCCTCGACTAACATCAATCCGCACCGGCACGCCCCTCTCCGTCTCACTCCACTCAACCCGGCATGCCTTCGTCCCCTGCCCCTTCCTCCCCCCCTGTCCGGCGTCTGCTCCGGACCCTGGGACCCGCCATCGTCGTCGCCTGCGTCGTTCTCGGACCCGGCAGCATTCTGGCCAGTTCTCGCGTGGGAGCCGCCTTCGGATACAGCCTCCTGTGGGTGCTCGTAGGAGCCAGCCTGCTCATGGCCGGGATGGTCCTGCTCTCCGCCCGGCTTGGGTTGGCCTGCTCACGCACGCTCTGTGATGAACTCTCCACCCGTCTCGGCCGGCCCGCCGCCGCCGCCATCGGACTCGTCGTCTTTCTCATCGTCACGTCTTTCCAAACCAGCAATAACTTCGGCGTCCTCGCCGCCATCGAAGCTTTTTCTCCACCCGGGCGCCGCTCCCTCACAAACCCGCAATCCATCGTTCTTCTCGTCCTGCTCAACGGTCTGGCCTTGGCCGCCGTCTTCGGACTGCGCCGCCTTTACCGGCCCATCGAGCGTCTCATGCTGCTGTTGGTTCTGGCCATGATCGCCGCCTTCGCCGGGAATATTTTCCTGGCCCAGCCCGATTGGGCCGCAGTCCTGCACGGACTCCTTCCCACCGCGCAGAGCCTCACCCAAACCCCGCCCAAGGCCAATGCACCTGTCGCTCTCCTGGCCGTCTCCGCCCTGGTGGGAACCACCTATTCCGTCGCCGGCGCCTTCTACCAAGCCTACCTGGTTCGCGAGAAAGGCTGGACCCGGACCCAGGTGCGCGAAGGCATGATCGACGTCGCCGCCGGAATCCTCGTCTTGGGCGGCATTTCCATGGTCATCATGATCACCGCCGCCGCCGTCTTTCACGGCCGCACCGAATCCGTCGCGCTCGATTCCGCCGCCGACATCGCCCGGCAACTCCAGCCTCTCTTTGGCTCCGGAGCCCGCATCCTCTTTTCTCTGGGTCTTTTCGCCGCCGCTTTCAGCTCCTTTCTTATGAACGCAGTCATCGGCGGCCACATTCTCGCCGATGGACTGGGTCTCGGCCCGGCCATGGAAAGCCCCTGGACTCGCGCCTTCACCGCCTTCATCCTGGTCCTGTCCATGCTCATCGCCGTGGTCTGCCGTTCCACCGGCCTTCCCATTGTTCACCTCATCCTCTTCGCTCAGGCTCTCACGGTGCTCGGACTTCCCGCCCTCGCCGCCTCCATGCTCTACCTGGCCACCCGCCCCGATCTGCGCGCCACCGGACTTCTCCCCGGACCCTTGCTTGCCGCCGGGTGGGCCGGGCTCGCCGTCGCCTTGCTCATGGCCGTAGTCACTTTCCACACCGTCGGAACTCAACTCGGCTGGTTATGATCCGCCCCTATCGCCCCGAAGATCTCGAACGTCTGCGCCACATCACCGCCGTCTGCTTCGAAGGCGTCTCCATCGACAAGAACATCGAGGACCGCTTCGGCTCCATCGGAGGTCGCGATTGGCGCTGGCGCAAACTCCGCCACATCGACGCCGACACCGCCGGGGAAAACGCCCGCGGCGTATTCGTCTGGGAAGAAAACGGAGAGACCATCGCCTACGTAACCGGCCGGATCGACAGGGAAAGCCGCATCGGCTGGATCCCAAATCTCGCTGTCCTTCCCGAATTCCGCAGCCGCGGCATCGCCCGGAGCCTACTGGAACATCTCCTCGATTGGTTCACGACACAGGGCATGGAGGCCGCCAAAATCGAAACCCTGGAGCAAAACGCCGTCGGAAATCACTTCTACCCCTCTCTCGGATTCGAAGAAGTGGCGCGTCAGGTTCACTTCGTGAAAAAGCTCACTCCTCCTCCGCCGTCAGCTCCACACCAAGCTCCGCGCTGAACATCAATCCCCGGTCGCCTCGTTCTTCCAAACTGCGCCCCAGGTTCTCCACCGTCCGCACCATCCGGCCGCGATACAACTCCCGTTCGCCACTAACCACCACGATCTCTTCGTCGAGGTTCGCTATCCTGTCATTCAACCCGATCCGCACCCGCTTGACGCCCTGGGCATCCACCGAGATCCGTTGCCCCTCACGCGCCGCCTGAATGAGCGTCCCCGCCTTCCGTTCCTCGTCCTCCACGGCCAGCCAGTAGAAGCGCCGGTGGGTCACGTCGTCTTGCAGCCAGACCACCCGCTCGGGAGCCGTATCGCGGGTGAACTGCTGCATCCACGGAAGCGCAGCCGCATCCCGCCTCTCCATCCAGTGACCCAGACCCTCATGGATCACCGCCTCGTGCCGGTAACCCTCCGGATCCCCCTTTCGGAGCAGCGCCAGTTTCTCCTTCCACTCCCGCGCCACGGCGTTCCGGTTGTAGGCCGCATCTTCCCCGCCCATATGCAAGGTGAAACCGATGTTCCGCAGGCCCTCGGGCTTGCTCTGGTTCGGGTGCCCCGCCATCATCGCCGCAGCGGCCCAACGATCCGCCATTCGGGGTGCTAACTGAAAGACCCCGTCGCCTCCCGCCGAGTAGCCCATCAGGTAGACCCGGTCAGGATTCACCCCCTCGAACAACACACAGCCCAGGATCAGCCGGTCAAACATCCCGTCGATGTGCTCCTGATGCCACAGATTCCATGTGTCCGTCGGCGCTCGCGGAGCTAGGTAGACGCCTTCTTCCGGCTCATAAAGCCCAATCTGATTGCGCCACTGCCGGTCGTTCACTCGCGCCGGCGCTCCACCCCCGCCGTGCATGGAAATGAACAGACTGCGACCGCCTTCCGGAGCTTCGCCAAAAACGCGATACTCGAATCGCATCTCAAGATCACCATTGCGAATCGTCTTGGATTCGAACTCCTCCTTGCGCTCGGTCCGCAGACGTTGTGCGAAATCCTCCCACAGAATTGCCGCGGCTTCCCCCGCCTCTTCCCGGCTCAAGGCCTCAGCCGAAAAGGCCTGCTCTGCCAGAGTTCCCCGGCTGCCGGCCTCGGATTCCAGCCAAGTCCGCAGCTCCGCCACAGGCCCTGTCCCCAGGGTCGAACCAACCCCAAACGCCGTCGCCAGCAGGCCCAATCCCACTTGCTTCCAACACATCGTCCTCATGAATCCATCAACCGTTTGTGAAATGAAAACCCTGAACTCCGCCGGCCCGCGCGCGTCTCCATCAGCTCTCATCGAATCGAATAACCACTTTCCCGAAATGACTGCCCGACGCCAAATGAGCATAAGCCTCCGCCGCCTCCCCGAAACCAAACACACGATCAATCGCCGGATGGATCGCGTGTTGCGTGAAGAAATCGTTCATCCGTTCAAACATGGCGCGGGAACCCACGTAAATCCCGTCGACCCGCGCGTTGCGCGCCAACAATTGGAATAAACTCGCGTCCGGTGGGCCTTTGCCCGTCAACACTCCTATCAAAGCGATACGCCCCTCCGCCGCCAAGCTGTTCAGGGAACGGCCCAGCGTTCCGGGCCCGCCTACCTCGACCACATGATCGACGCCTCGCTTGTCTGTCAGATCCCATACCGCCCGGTCCCAGTCCGGTCGCTCGCCGACCGGCACGCCGGTCCACGCCCCCAACTCCAAAGCCCGCTCCAGTTTGGCCGGGCTTCGCGATGTCACGATCACCCGCGCCCCGTGCGCCACAGCGATCTGCAAGGCAAACACCGCCACACCGCCGGTTCCCAAGACCAACACCGTCTCGCCCGCCGCCAAAGCGCCCCGCTCCACCAAGGCGTGCCAGGCCGTCAGCGCCGCACAAGGCAAGCAAGCCGATTCTTCAAAACTCAAGTGGGGAGGAGCCTCCACCAAAGCGCTCGCCGGGAACACGGCGTACTCCGTGAGCACTCCATCCACAGATCCACCCAGCGCCTTCCGGTGATAGCGAAGCTCGAACGGGCCCTCCTCCCAATCCGGGAAAAAACATGCCGCAACCCGGTCGCCCCGCCGAAACTCCACCACTCCCGGCCCAACCTCCGCAACCTCGCCCGATCCATCCGAAAGCGGGATCACTTCCCCGCCTCCCCCTGAGCCGGAGGAGCCCCGCAACATCAGCAAGTCCCGGTAGTTCAGCGACGCCGCCCGCATCCGCACCACCACCTCTCCGGGTCCAGGAGCCGGCGGCGGAGCCTCGCATTCCACGATCTGCAGCTCTTCTCCCTCTTGGCGCAGGCGATATTGTCTCATTAGAATCATGCGACCCCTTTGCAGCCGCTTCGGGAGGCTGCCAGTCATTCTCCGGTCCGGCAATCCCGAAACGGCGCCATCCCTGCGGTCAATTCACTCTTTCTCACCGTTTCGAGGGGGATTTATGCGCGCCGGGCGTCTTCTCTTATGATGAAAGCGTTTTACCTCTCTGCCTGCAGCGCTCTGGCGCTGCTCCTTCTGTCCCAGGCGCCGGCCATGGACTTGGCCGGTTCGGAAGACGCCGCTCCTCCTCCTCCTGCCGCCGCCCGCTTTCCTCAGTTCGAATTCCCGGGCGGAACTCTCGTGGAATTCGTCGTCGCGTTTCGAGAACTCGCCTCCGCACACTTCCCGAATCCTCCGAACATCGTCGTCAGTCCTTCGGCCGAATCCCGGCCGGTCCCGCCCATCGAGGTCCGCTCCGTCAGCGCCGAAATCCTCCTTCAACTGGTCGCCCGCTTGGCTGGAGCCAACCTCGAAACCATCGTGCCCAACGACGAAGACTCTTCCGCCGCCGTTTACATTCTCGACGCCCCAAACTCTCCGGACTCAACCCTTTTCGGCGCCGGCGACCTTCACTTTGGAGGACCATTTGCCATCGCAGAGGTCGAAACCGGCGCTTACACCCGACCCTCGGTCGCCCTGGAAATACCCGAACCAGCCTCAGAATTCAACATCGACCCGGCGGCCACAGCCCCTCTCAACCCCTCTCCTCGTTCGCTCCCGCAGGGTTTTGAGCTATCCCACGACCTCTCCGTCACGAGCGGTCGGCCCCTCCTCGACTCCGTCTTCGACCCCGGCCTTCCTCCGTCCTCTCCGGCCCCAACCCGCTTCGTCATCCCCATGTTCGTAGGTCTCCTCTTCGATGAGTCCGAAGAAGGCCGTAAAAAACAAGATGAACTTCATGCCATCCTTGTCGAATACGTGCACAGTTTCTTCCCAGACGCGAACTCCGACCTTTCCATGCACGGCGAAAGCGGCGTGCTCATCGTCGAAAGCTCTTCCCAAGCCGCCGTCGATTTCGTTCGCGCCTTCCTGGAAGCCCGGCGGGAAGCGGAGATCTTTCGCCTGAAGCAGCAACAGGTGGACGCCGGGGTTCGCTCCGCCGAAGTTCTGCTCGAACAAAGCCCCCAGCGGCGGTAGATTTGGCTGTCAGGGTTCCGCTCCAGCTCCCTGAGATCCATAACATGCACACCGCCGCCCCGAACGCCGCCCTCCCTTCCGTGGCCGCGCTCGCCCAAGACGACGCCGCGTCCTCCAGCACGCGGGGCAACGGCTCCATCCATTCTCTCACGCTCGGCATCCAACGAGGCGACGAAGCCGCCTACCGCCTCTTTCACCATCAATTTCATCATCGGCTCGCGCGGTACTGTCTCGCTCTCACTGCTGGAGTCGGCTCCGAAGCCGACGATGTGCTGCAGAAAACCTACCTGCGCGTCGCCCGTTCCCTCCGCCCGCTCCCCGACGAAGCCGCTCTCTGGCGCTGGCTAACCAAAGCGGCGCGCTGCGCAGCCATTGACGCCTCGCGCAAGCGCAACCGCTATCGCTCCCTGCTGAGTCGCTGGACCCACTGGTGGAACGTGAACGGTCACAACACGGAAGAACCGTCCTCCGGCCCCCGCGAACCCCTGCTTCAGGCCCTGTCCACGGCGCTTGCCGCACTCCCCGAAGACTCCCGGGCCATGGTCCAAGCCAAGTACTTCGACGGACTCCCGGTGGCCCGCATCGCTGCCGATGGTGGCCTCACCGAAAAAGCCGTGGAACGTAAATTGGCGCGGGCCCGGGCTATGCTCCGCGACTCCATCCAAAGACAACTTCACCCCTGCGGACCATGAATTCCCCAAACGAATCGCCGTTCTCGGATCACTCCGAACCTCTGCTGCGCGATCTCTACAGCAACGGCTCAGCCGGATTCTCCGCTGCGGACTGGATCGAAACCGGCCGCCGCGAACAGCAACGCCGCCGGAGGCGGAGCCGCGCCGCCTGCTGCTCCATCCCTCTCTCTCTGCTCACCGCCGGCGCCTTGGGTCTGGCTCATTTGTGGGCCGTGGAAACCCGCGCCCTGGCCACGCATCCGCAAGCCCCCGAATCCGCAATTGCCCTCGATGCAGACCCACCCGCCCTCGCCTTTACCTCTCAAACGGGTCCGCCGCCTATCCGGCGCCTCAGTGACTCGGAACTCCTCGATCTCGCCAGCGATCACGGACGCCGCACGGCCATGCTCGTCGAAATCGCAGGCCGCAAACGCCTCATCGTCCTCGCTCCTGCGCTGCCCTAATAAGCAAACCGGAGCCACTCAGGGAAAAAGCTGCCCCCGTAGCGAAAAGCTTCCGCCGACTCAAGGTTCAGAACTCCTGACCTATCGAGGGAGATCATGGACAGGGAGGAAATTCGTTGAGCCGAAGCGAGACCGCCTCTCGGCAGATGAAGCCCTACCTGTGGGGCGGACACTCCTGTCCGCCGATGGAACCTGAAGAGTTCGCGGGCAGGAGTGCCCGCGCCACATACCCTTCCAGCTCATCCAAATTCCTCGAGATTAGGAGTTCTGAGGTTTTCGAAAAATCACCACCCGGTTGGTGTTCGTTCCCTTGCTCAAATTGTCCACGCCCCAACAATTCGATGTCTTGGTGAACTCCTGCACGTTAACCAGCACCAGCTCGGGAGTCAGCCCCGCCGCCAGCCCGGCCGGAACCACCAAGTCCTCGAGCAACAGCGATCCCTTCCGCACCTCTCCTACCTCGAAGGCCGCGACGCCGCCAGGCCGCAACACCCTCCGAAGCTCGCCCAGCACCATCTCCATCGCCGCTTTCCATCGTTCCGGTTTTCCGAAATGCCAGATCCCCACGGCCTCCGGATCAATGCCGTTGAACCAGCAGCGCAACCAGTTGTCCCGGCGATAGTTCACCACGTTGAGAAACGGAGGCGAGGTCACCGCCAAAGCCACCGAGTCCGAGCCAATCTCCGGCGTCGCTTCGGCCGATCCCGTCGCCAAGACCGCTTCCTTCGACCAACGGCGCAAACGTTCCATCTGCTCCAAAGTCAGCCCTTTCATCAATGACCTGGTCTTTCCCCGGATAACTACGTCCACCAACCGCCGCGGCGGCGTCTGTCCTCGTTTCTCGTTGATCTGCCGCTGCTTCTCGATCGATACAGCTTGGTTGGGCGGCATCGTGTAGATGGAAAAGAATCCGCGCGAATGCCCTGTCAGGCGATTGGTCGCCACCATCCGGATCCAACGGTCGATGCGGTCTGCCGTCCCTTCCTTGTCTCTCTCCACCAAATACTCCCGCAGCGCGCAGATCTCCGCCAACGTCTCCGGATGGTAGAATGTCAGGAGATCCTCCCGTACATCGCCCCGCGGACGCTTGGGTATGCTCTGCAAACGCTGCTCCACCTCGAACAGGCGGGGCGGATCCAGCCGCGGCGCACAAAGAATCGCCGCCAGCGGATTCAGATCGCAGCCCGCAGGAGATCTATCCAATAGGGCCGCCTCGATCAGCGTGGTGCCTCGCCCAAGAAACGGATCGTAGACCCGCTCGCCCGGACGCGTCAGGCGCTCGATGAAGAACCGGGGCAACTGCGGTTTGAAACAGGCCCGGTAGGACACCTCGTGCAAGCGTTGCGCCGCACGTTGCCGGGCCGTCCAGAACTCGTTGGCAAAGTAGGCGACCTCTCTCCCCGCAACCTCGCGGGTGAATGCATTTGTCCCCGTCCCAAAATCCCGGAACGCAGCGAGTTCCTCACGCAAGGCATCCAAATCCAGAATCTCCTCGCGCGGCTCGCCCCACCCAGGCAGCCAACTCTCCTGACTGGGACAGCGCCTGAGGCTCACCAGCGCGAGGTTGCCGCACTCGGCTCCGGCCGGCAACCCGTTTTTGCCCGATGACCGTTTTCGCCGAACCCCCATGCCATTCCGCAGCAGTCGCCGCTTGGCTTTTCGCCCGGTGAGCGGATCGTGGCTCCCATGAACAGAAACTCGTGTGTCTGTGGAGCGATGGCGGCCGTCACTCTCGCCTGGGGGACCCTCCCGGCCCCGGCCGCCGGGATCGAGCCGGTCTTCGAACACCTCCTCGGCGACGAGGATGTTCCCCTTCCCATTCTCAAAGCCCAAGAGAATGTGGATTGCGATGACGAGACCTTTGACGGGAGCTTCGTGATGGATTCCTACGGCGGATTGGAACGCTACGACGACAGCCGCCTGCTGCTTGGCGTGCGCGAGAACGGAATTGACGAAACCGATCCGGGTCACGATGCGAACCTCGCCGCGCAGTTCCCCGACCGGTCCCTCATTTGGATTGATCACCTCACCGGCGCTCCTCTCGGAGTGGCCCTGGTGGTGGGGTTCAATCCCGTGCCCCTGGATCCCGGCTTCCTCAGCGCCGGGGGGACCGTGCTCGATTATTATTTCGCGTTCACCGTGGACGACGCCGGGGTCGTTTACATTGGTTACAAAAACAAAATCGTCCGCTATGCCCCGGACGGCCAAGGCGGCTTTGGCGACCCTTCCGTGGCCTATACCCATGCCAACGACGGCTCTGCCCAATGGGCCCAATGGCGCTTCGAAACCCTGCGCGCCTGGGGTAGCGGTGCCGACACCCAGCTCGTGGCCGGAGGCAAAACCTGGCGAGATGGCCAGCGCTACCGGCTCTTCGAAACTGCCGACGGCCTAAACTTCGTCCAAGTAGACTTCTCCGGTTTCGCCGGCGGCGGCAGCCGGGTCGTCCCGGCCAAACAAGCCGATTCGCCCACCGAACAATGGATGTTCGGAACCCAATACCCAGGCAGCAGCAACGGCATCGATTCAGCGATCGTCAAAAACCGCCGTGATCCGGAGCTGGGCATTCCCTTTGAAGGCGTCGCCTACGACCTGGAAACCGACCCGGACGCCGGCTACCACGGCCAATTCTATTCCGACGTCGATCTGCACCCGCAGTTCCCCTACCTGGTCTCCTACAGCACACCCAGTTGGAACACGCTCGCAGTCATCGGAGAAGATCCCGAAAACCCTGGCGCGGACCGCTACCGTCCCGGCTTCATCGCCGTGCACGATCCCTTCTTCGATCCCAATCTCGTCGATCCCGAAACCGGAGAAGGCAAAGCCGAACTGCTGGACCTCCACCGTATCGAAGCCTTCGAGCGCCAGGAAATCACGCCAAACTGCGATGGTGTGGAATTCGTCGGAACCCTCTGGCACGGCACACTCGGAAAGGTCGCCGTCAACGTCCTCCCAGGCATGCGCACCGGACAAGCCGAAGTGCTCTGGTACAGCGGAATCTACGGCTACGGCCGTTACCTCCTCGATTTCGCTCCCAAACCCATCGTCATCACCCAGCTCCAGCTCGATGGGCAAAACAACACCGCCAGCCTGACCTGGACCTCCGAAGCCGGGTCATTTTACGACGTGCAAAAGTCCTCTCTGACTGAAGGCGCAAGCTGGGAACTCATCCGCGCCAGCATCCCCTCCGCCGGAGACGATGTGACCACCGCCGCCGTGGATGCGTCCGAACCAACAGCTTTCTATCGGGTAGGGCCTGGACTCATCTTCCGCGAAGACTTCGAAGGCGATGCCAACGGCTGGACCTCGGGGACCAGCGACGATCCTTTCCCCAACGCGAGCCCCACTCGCTGGGAATCTGGCGCCCCTTCCAATACTGGGCCCGCTCAAGCCCATGGCGGTTCCCGCCTTTACGGAACCTCCCTTACGGGAAACTACGAGAATCTGACCAACATCATCCTTCGCTCCCCGGTCATCGATCTCACCACCGCCAAAAGAGCCACCTTGAAGTTCTTCTCCTGGCAGGAAGCCTCCCCCGTCGATGGAGGTCAGGTCAACATCTACGATGAAACCGGCGAAACGCTTCTCTCGTCCGGCGAACCCATCACCGGCAACACCGACGGCTGGACGGAGGTAAGCCTCAACCTCGCCCGGTTGGCCGATGGAGCCAACGTCCTGGGAATGAAGATCGTCCTCGAGTTCCGTTTCCTCAGCGACGACCAGGCCGCCGACAACGGACCCGGCTGGTATATCGATGACTTGCGGGTGGAATAACCCAGCGGCCCTGAGCCAAGCTGCCCCCGCTCTCCCATTTTCCCCCGCCCGGCGCCGCCTCTTGCCGTTTTCCGTGACGCCCCTGCTTCACAAGAAGCGGCCCCGGCAGCACGCCTCCCCCGCCCTCTCCAATAGGGAAACCGCCCCCAAAATCAGAACTCCTGACCTTGAGGAATTAGGCTGAGCCGCAATCCGGCGAGTAGGCCGGGATGGTCAGATCGAGAATGGCCGAGTGAAACCCGGCGCTCCCAGAGAAGCCCTCAGGTACAGCCATTATCTTCCTCGATAGATCAGGAGTTCTGAGCCTGTGGAGCATGGCTCTGAACGGCATTTTGAATGTCATGCGGGCGGAACTCCAGTTTGGCGGCTGTTTGGCGGCATCTTATTGACGCGCAGGGGCGTCATCTGGCGGGGCAACCTCGACCCCGGCTTGCGCACTTCGCCGCGTTGAACTTTGCGGCCGAAGCTACATGAACGGAGGTGGAGAGGCAGGCTGACACTGTGCATCTGGGCTCCATATATGAAGTCCCGTGACGCCCGCACGGGCCTTCCCCTGCCCCAAACGACGGTTTCGTGTCGCACCTGCGACAAAAAACGCGCCGTTGCGTTGAGCGCCGGGCCAGGCAAGAGCACTCGATTCCCCAGGCGCCGCCGGGTCCGTGTCGCGTTTCGTGTCGCACCTGCGACAAAAAACGCGCCGTTGCGTTGAGCGCCGGGCCAGGCAGAGCACTCGATTCCCCAGGCGCCGCGGGGTCCGTGTCCCGTTTCGTGTCGCACCTGCGACAAAAAACGCGCCGTTGCGTTGAGCGCCGGGTCAGGCAGAGCACTCGATTCCCCAGGCGCCGCGGGGTCCGTGTCGCGTTTCGTGTCGCACCTGCGACAGAAAAACGGCCAACCGAAGGCGCCAGGCTCCCCCGGACGACCGTGCGGCCGGCCTGGCGAGTGAGTTCCGCGAAACCTGCCGGTGCGCCATAGATGAAGACCAGGCTCAGAAATCCTGGATTGATCCTTCACTGCACCGGGGGCGCCCGGGCGAATCGCAGAACTTTCCTGGACTGACGGCTCATGATAATTTCCCGAGATCCGGAGTTCTGAAGCCAAGGGAAGCCGGAGGCCCTTGGACTGCGGCGAGCATCGCCATGCGTGCGGAAGCTTGTAGAGTGCGCCAGTCCTCTGGGGTTTGTGGATGGGGCCGCGGAGTCTCTGGGAGGCCGAGGCGGGGTTCTGTGCGCGCCCGAAAGCGGCGATTCTCGCCGCAGTCCAAGGGCGGCGGACAAGCCGCCGCTAAAGAGGCCCCGTCAAGCCACGCCGGAGGCCCTAGGACTGCGGCGAGCATCGCCGCTCTCTTTCGGCGCGGAGCGCCGTCGTGAGCGCAGGCGCTTTCACCTGGGATTAGCCCGGATTTCTCATACCGTTTCGAAAAATTTGACGCTGACTCCGCCGGGGAATGTGCGTTACAGTTCCCAAAACGGCTCTGCGCCGCCCACCGGAAGCACGGAAGAAGTCTTCCTCGCCCCGTAAACGGCGTCTTCCGCCGTTCCCCATCAGCAATTCCTCTCCCGCACGCCTCCATGTCCAGCAAGATCGCTTCCCCCTCTGCCGCGTCCCAGGCCTCGCGCCAGGACAAGGCCAAATACCCAGGCATCCGCGTCAACTGCAACGGAAACACCCTCGTCGCCCGTTGGGTCGAAACGCGGGTCACCGAAGGCGGAGTCTTCTATCCCATCACCCCTTCTACGGAGGGCGGCGAACTCTATCAACAATCGTATGCTCAGGGTGAACTCGACGTCTGGGGCAATCAGAAAATCGCCATCGAAACGGAAGGCGAGCACGCGGCCCAGGGAGGAGCCACCGCGTTCGCCGTCACCGGCCGGCGCACCGTCAATTTCACCTCCGGCCAAGGCATCGCCTACGCCATGGAGCAGTACTATCATGCTCCCGGGAAATGCTCGACCATGGTCCTCGAAGTCGGAGCCCGCGCCCTGACCAAACACGCTCTCAATGTCCACTGCGGACACGACGACGTCTACTCTGCACTCGACACCGGCTGGACCATTCTCTTCGCCCGCGATGCCCAGCAGGCCGCGGACCAAGCCATCATCCTGCGCAAGGTCAACGAAATCACGTTGAACCCGGGCATGAACGTCCAGGACGGCATGCTCACCACCCACTCCGAACGAGCCTATCTCGCGCCTGAAGCCGATCTCCTCCGCGAGTTCCTGGGAGCCCCCGGCGATATCATCGACTGCCCTACCCCGGCCCAACGCGAACTCTTCGGTCCCCGCCGCCGCCGCGTTCCGGCCATGATCGACCCCCGGCATCCCATCCTCCTCGGGCCCGTCCAAAACCAGGAACACCACATGAACGGGGTGGTCGCCCGCCGGAACAATTGGAACGAACCCATCCTCGGTTTCCTCGAATCCGCCTACGCCGAGTTCGCCACACTAACTGGACGAGAATACGGGCTCATCCAAACCTATCGCGTCGAGGATGCCGAAACCGTCTTCGTCTCTCTCGGATGTGCTGCTGAAAATATCGAAGAAGCCTGCGATTACCTCCGCGAGCAACGCAATGCCAAAGTGGGTTCCATCCACATCAACGTCATTCGCCCCTTCCCGGAAGCCGCCGTCATCGACGCCCTGCGCGGCCGCAAACACGTCATCATCATCGAACGCACCGACGAAGGCATGGCCGGCGACAACCCGCTCGCCCGCGATATCCGGACCGCTCTCGGAAAGGGCCTTGAAGCGCATCTTTTTGGCGGGCTGGTCCCCTCCCTGACGCCGGAAGAAACGCCGCGCCTCTTCCGCGGAGCCTATGGCATCGGGTCCCGCGATTTCCGGCCCGAACACACCCTCGGGGCCTACGAATTCGCCATCGGCCAAACCGCCCGCAACGACGGACGCAAAGCTTCCGACGGAGAAACCTACTTTGTCCTGGGCGTCGATCACCCCTATGCCGTCATTTCCAAAGACACTCCTTCTTTGCTCCCCGAGGGAGCCATCGCCGCTCGCTTTCATTCCATCGGCGGTTGGGGGATGATCACGACTGGGAAAAACCTCGGCGGCATCATCGGCGACTTCGGTCAGTGGCTCTCCGAGGAACGCGGTCAACTCGACTCCGACGGCAACCTCGAGCCCGTTCTCTACGTCAACGCCAATCCAAAATACGGATCGGAAAAGAAAGGCTCGCCCACCAATTACTTCCTCGTGGTCGCCCCCAAGCCGGTCAAGGTGAACTGCGAACTCAACCACGTCGACGTCGTCCTCTGCTGCGACCCCAAGGCCTTCACTCACACCAATCCCCTGGCCGGCCTCAAGAAAGGCGGTTGCCTCGTATGGGAATCCAGTGAAACCCCGGAGACCGCCTGGCTGCGCATCCCCCGTTCCTACCGCCAGTTTGTCCGCGAAAACGGCATCCGCGTCTTCATCCTCCACGGCTTCGACATCGCCCGGGGAGCCACCGACCGCGCCGACCTTCAGCTCCGCATGCAGGGCAACTCCTTCCTCGGAGCCTACTTTCGCGTCTCGACTTTCCTCCAGGAGTTCGGGATCCCGGAAGATCGCTTCCACGCTCTGGTCCGATCGCAATACGAGAAGAAGTTCGGCCGTTTTGGTGAGGCCGTCGTCGAGTCGAACATGAAGGTCATGGCCGCTGGCTTCGACCAGGTTCAAGAAATCCTCTACGGAGAGATCGACAGCGACGACCGCTCCAACATGCGGCTGGAACCGATGCTTCCCGGTCAACCCCAAACCATTCTTCCCACTGCCGGTTGTGGCTATGAAGGACTCCACACCGTCGCCCTGCCCGCTGGACAACCGGCTCCGGCGC
The DNA here is from genome assembly GCA_041749135.1 of Verrucomicrobiales bacterium. Taxonomy (GTDB): domain Bacteria; phylum Verrucomicrobiota; class Verrucomicrobiia; order Verrucomicrobiales; family DEV007; genus DATKCT01. Next base: position 23,539 of record JBGTBW010000023.1, on the reverse strand, counting down.
CCGTCTTCGCTCTCAACAAATTCGATTCCGAGTACCGCAGCGGTCTTGGTTATCATCAACCCGCAGGAGCCCTGGCCTCGGTAGGAGTCATGGCCGCCGGCACTGGCGCGACCTCGTCCAAATATGTGGCTCGCCGGGAAACGCCCCTCTACATCCCCGAGAACTGCACCCAGTGCATGGAGTGCATCACCGCTTGCCCCGACACCGCCCTTCCCAACACCGCTCAGGATGTCGGCGTCGTCTTGGCCACCGCCGTTAGACATTACGTCTCCGACTCCGCTCAACGCCAAAAGCTCCTCGCCGCCCTGCCCGGCGTCGAGGAACGCGCCCGGGACCGGATGAACGCGGCCATCGAGGCCAAAGAGTCCGTCCCCTTCACCGACATCATCCGCGACGAAGTCGCCGCCTTGAACGGAGGCCTCTCCAGTCAAGCCAAGGCGGAGTTTCTCGCCATCCTCGATCTCGTGCCCATCGCCTACAACAAAGTGCCGGCCATCTACAAATCCCTCGAGAAAAAACAATCCGGTCAGGGCGGCGTGTTCTCCATCTTCGTCAGCGACCTCTGCAAGGGCTGCGGAGAATGTGTCGAACAATGCGGCGACCACGGGGCCTTGGTCATGGTGCCCGACACCGAGGACCTCAATTACCGCCTCACTTCGGCCCAGGTTTTCTCCCGCCTCCTACCCGACACCCCGCAGAAATACCTGGGTCTCTACAACGACGACGCGCCTGAGGACTCCCGGCCCGCCGCGCTGCGCAACCATCTCATGGTCCGCCGCAATTACGAGGCGCTCGTCTCCGGCGACGGAGCCTGCGCGGGTTGCGGAGAGAAGTCCATCCTGCGCGCCGTCGCCTCGGTGACGGAAGCCTACATGCGCCCTATCTATCATCGCAAAGCCAACCGCCTCTACGAGAAGGCCGCCCGCCTCACAAAAGAAGGCCCCGCCCGCCTCGAAGCTCTCCGTGCTCGCAGCCCCGAAGCATACGCCCTGTTCCAACGCGCCTTCGCCCACATCGTCATGGGTCTCGGTGGAGAAACCGATGCGGACACCTCCGGCCGGCTCGCCGCGCACGGTCCCATCGCGGACGATGAGATCATTGGAGGCCTCGGAGCCGTCCTGAATCAGGACGCCTTCGATCACATGAAACTGCAAGCCGCCGACGGGCGTCTCGCCAATGGCATGAGCGTCATGGTCATGGGAGCCAGCACCGGCTGCAACACCGTCTACGGCTCGACTCCGCCCTCGAACCCCCATCCCTACCCCTGGATGAACTCCCTCTTCCAGGACGGTCCCACCATTTCCTGGCTTATGGGCGAATCCCTCCTCCTCGGACACGCCCGGCGCTCCGTGGCTCCGGAACGCCTCTGCGATGCCCTCCTCGATCGTGACGACAGCGTCCTGACCGAAGGCGATTACTGGGATCTCACCCACCTGACCGACATCGACATGAGCGATCAGGAAATCCGCGAACTGCCCAAGGTCTGGATCGTCGGCGGAGACGGAGCCCTCGGCGATATCGGCTTCCAAAACCTCTCCAAGGTCATCCTGCAAAACCGCCCCAACGTGAAGGCGGTCATGCTCGATACCCAAGTCTATTCCAACACCGGCGGACAGAACTCCGATTCCTCCACCATGCTCGGGGGCTATGATATGAATCAGTTTGGCCGGGCGTCCCAGGGGAAACTTCACGAGAAAAAGAACGTCGCCGAGATCTTCACCGCCGGGCACGGCTCGCCGTATGTGGCTCAGGTCTCCATGGCCAACGCCGCCAAACTCTATCAATCGCTCCTCGAAGGCATCGAATACCGTGGGACCGCCTTTTTCCAATGTTACACCACCTGCCAACCCGAGCACGGCGTGCCCGATGACAGTTCCGCCACTCAGGCCAAACTCATCCGGGATTCGCGCGGCATGCCCGAGTTTGTATTCAATCCGCAAGCCGGTGAACTCTCGTCCGATTGCTTCGACCTCAAGGGAAACCCCACGCCCACGCGAGATTGGTGGGTGACCAAGTTCAAGTCTACCGGCGAGGAGTACTACTACACCGTCGCCCACTGGGCTCTCACCGAAGCGCGCTTCCGCAAGCATCTGCAAGCGGTCAGCAACGACGCGCTGGGCCAGCTCCGTCCCCTCGATGACATGCTCGCCTGCATCACCCAGGACGACGTCGTGAATCGCCGCGTGTTCGACCCTGCCCACCGCAGCTACGTCCCCGATTTCGGCGTCTACATTCGCGCGGAAGTCAACGGCGCCATTCGCGCTTACGCTGTGTCTCGCCAGATGGTGCTCTTCGCCGTGGAACGTCGGAAAGCCTGGCGGATGCTGCAAAGCAAAGCCGGCGTGGAGAACCCCGACTACCAAACCCAGCGCGAGTTTCTGGCCAAAGCCGGCGCGGGTCAAGCTGCGGGCTCTCCTGCTTAGTGGTCATGCGCTAAATACGGCGACATTCGTTCTGCCAGGAGTGGTCTTATCACCACTCGGCATCGGAGGGGTCCGCCCTGACGGAAACTCCATCGACCCGCAAGCGGACGATTTCCCGTTGGTTCGGAGTTTCCGGCGCGCTTTCCAAGAGAGTCTCGGATGGATCGAGATCGTCGAGTCGGCCGGTGACGCGAATGAAGTAGTCGGGTTCTCCGTCCTGGGTGACATCGAGCTCCTCTTCCGCGAGAAATCCTTCCTCGACGAGAGTTTCAAGCGTGAGTGGGAGCACGCCGTCGTTTTCCGAGGCGTATTCCATGCAGGCGTCGTAAATCGTTCGGAGTCGCACCTCTTGTGTGACAAGTTTCGCCTCTGCTTGCACCTTGTGGAATACTGGAAGGGCGAGGGAGGCCAAGATGGACACGCTCACGATGGTGCCGAGCACGAGTCCCGTATAACCGGTCACGAGGCCTGCAACGGCGAGACCTTGACCTCTCAGCGCTCCGCCGGACCGGCCCACTCGGCGCAGACCCATGTGACCGCAGATGACAGCGGGTATACCCGCCACAAATCCGCACCCGAGCGACAGGATGCCGAGGATCAAGCTCCAGACGGCGAGCTTCGACGCCGGCGGGTTCTGGGAAGAAGAAACATTGCCCATGGGACAAGTGAAAACGATAGAGCCGCTGTCCGTCAATGACATTCGCATGGTTGACGGCGCGGAACACACCGTCGTCCCGGGATCAACAGCGGGCAGGAAGAGTTCGACTCCCAGGCTCTGCTCCAAACCCACCGGCCCAACCCTCCGCTATGGTCTTCGTCACACTCGTTCAAGCTAGTCTCCGATCAGCCCAGACAGGGCGCGCGGAGCCAAGGCCATGAGGTCCAAAGCTCGAAGCCTGACCGCTTTTCCCATTTCAAATTCTCATCCTCTTCTCATCCTCTTCTCATCAGTGTTCATCTGTGTCCATCCGTGGTTAACGAACCTGGCTCCTCGTCTGCTCTCCATCTTCTCTCCGTTTCCCGTTTCCTCCTTGTCAAACCTTCTGGCTGGGAGATCCTCGAATCCTTTGCGAGCTTGGCGGTCTTGGAGAGAGACCGAAGGGTGTTCACCGCTCTTGAGCAAGCCGCCGGGACGACGGCTCCAGGTCCTATCCCGCAATAGGTCTCCTTCCCGCGACCAGGCACGCCGGGAACGCCGGATCACCTCACCGCCGCGCCAGATAACGCAGCGCCGTCAGCGAAGGCATAAAGGCATACACACCTCCTCGCACCCTCACAAACCGAGGCAGAACCGAGGTCCGGATCCCGGCTGGACAACCGGGAATGTCGTGCGCCCCCAGTCTCGCCGGCCCTTCATCACGCTGCCCCATCAGCGGATCCGGATTGTCCATCAATCCATTAAAACGGGGGTTGTTGGCCCAAGCTTGTTGCACCGTTTCAAACTGCCCCTTGATGCTGGCGTTGATACAGAGGAAATGCACGCCGCGCGACCGGCCATCGGGCTCGCAGTCCACCACCGCCTGCAGTCTCTCCCTATCTTCAGCGTCGTCAAGCGCCTCCAGTGGAAAGAGCGGAGGTCCATAGGTCCGGCCGCGGCGCAACAAACGGCGCCGGGACGACATCCGCAGACTCTCGGCCCTCTCCGCCGGCCGGAGATGGTCCCGCGGATGCGTTCGCCGGATGTGCGCCCCTACCGGGCAAGCCAATCCTAACGAATCCCCGGAATAGCCGAAAGCGTCTGGATCCGCCGGAAGCCGGTCTCTGTCCGGCGACAGGGCCAACGGTGTTCCGTTCGGCCAGCGCCCCACCATGCGGCTGGCCAGCCAAACCATGAATGCCCCATCCGCGACGCCTTGCAGCCGAACCGATTCGCTTCTCAGAAAAGCCCAGAAGCCCGCGACATCCTGCTCCAGCTTGCGATACACCAGAAAGGACCCGTTTCGCCCCAAATCCCGGTAACCACGAGCCGCATGATGAGGATTCAAGGATCGAGGCAAAACCCCGTCTGGATCGTCCGCCTCTTCGACCACCGGAACCGGCGGATAGAAGCCGTACTCGTTCCGGTATCCCAAAACAAACTCTCCAGCCCGCACCCCGGTCGCCGGGTTCTCCTTGCTCAAACCCGCGATCCGAGGCTGAGCAATGCCGTCCCGGAAACCAAAATGCTCCTTGTGCCCCTCGATGATGCCGCCGAACTGCGCCAGCTTGTCGTGCTCGATCACGCCCGCACCGAAGCGCTCCCATCGTTTCCGCAACAAAGCGCAGCTCTCGTCCATCTGTCCTTGGTTAGCCGCGTGCAGTAAGACCACTGCATGCACAGGCGGACAGCGCGAACCCCCAACCTCCCAGAACTCCGGAGCGTCTTCACCCGTGTCGCCAAGCACCCACGATCGCTCCGGAGACCCGGCCCCCTCGAGAAACTCGGGCGGAAACGTCTGCTGCGAAGATTCCGCCAATCCCAAGGCTCCCAGACCCAGACCAGTGAACGCAAGGTTCAACACCGCCGGCAAGGCCGTATCGGGGTTGCGCTGGAAAACTGGCCAGTCTCCAGCTCTGGCGACGTTCCGCGACAAATCGTCTACCCAAGCCCTTGCGGCCTCGACTTCCCGGAATTCGAGAAAGAGGTATCCCGAGCAGGGCTGGCGACCCAATCCACTGGTCACGAAAGCCTGCACGTCCCGGAGGTCTTCGTCCGTGAGATGTTCACCGGTTTCCATTTCGTTGTCAGGGCAGAATCACGCGGTTCCCCGCCCCTCCATTCCGTCGAGGATATTGAGGACGGAGGCATGGGGAACGGCGCTGTAGAATACGTTGGCCGGGACCTGATGAAGCCGCAGGAAATGCTTGAGAGCGACCACATCACGCGCGCCCACCTGCGGATATCCATAGCAATTCTCCCAAATGGCGTCCAGCCCGGAAAGAATCATTTCTGCGAACTCATCGATGTAGTTCTCCCAGGTGTTGTCGTAGTTGCTGACCATGAGGAGGCGCAGCCCCTCATCGACAACCGCCCAACGGACGGTGTGGATGGTGCTGATCCCCACCAGCGACCCCGGCGTGGCCAGGCGCCCGGCATAAATATCGATGACGGCAAGCACCGCCAGCAGGCGCCGCAGGCGTTCCGGCCGGACCACGGTCAAGAGAGTGAGCTGATTTTGCGTGATCAGATCCTCTCGCGGAACATCCTCCCACCGGGCAGCGTCAACGGTTTCGTCTCCGTTGCGTTCCGTCTCATTGTGGCCGGCCGTTTCCCCGGCGCCCGCCCGTACCCCGAGTTCCGTGTAGAAATGGGGCAACGGAGGCAAGGCGTTTCGCGTTGCCCAATTGAAAATGCGGATCCAGCCCACTCGGCTCAGCGTCGCGTTGACCTTTCGGGCCGCCATCCACACATCGTAGAAGCCGTAGCGTCGCATCACGCCCAAGGCGTCGCCCGAGGCCAGAACGAGCCTAACCATGAGATCGATCCCGCGCCGGATCCGGTCCCCGATTCCGTCGCGAGGCGGCAGGCAGGCCTGCGGCCCCTGCGCTTTTCTCGTCTCGATTCGGGACCGGATCGTCGTCAAAGCGTCTCCCGGAAAGGCCATGTAGTAGGCCTGGGGTTTCACGGTCCGCTCCAGGAGGTATTTGGCGAAGCGCTCCGGACCGGGGTATCCCTCACAAAGCCCCCACAACTCCCCCGGATCCGTGGTCAGTCGCAGCAATTCGTCGGCTTGATCCCGGCTGCTTCCGTCGTGATCGGTCGCCACCAGCAAACGCTCGCGGCCCGCTCCCCGTCCGGGATCCGCCGCCAACGCCAGGCGGGCGAAATGCAGAGTGGCGCTTCCCGGCAAGTCGATATGCGTTTCCAGACCTGCTCGGGCCTTCAACAACCGGCGACCGCGCACGTCGTTGCCAATGCGGTTGAGCCTCAGCCGCAATTCCTTCTCCTGACCGGTCCTGACCGGCAGAAAAGCGATGATTCCCTGATTTGGCACCGGCAAACTCCAACGCCTGGAGGGCAATCCCCCTTGTGCCGGGCCCCGCGCGGGAAGTCAACCCGCTCCGTTCACCCGCTCCGTTCACCCGCTCCGCTCACCCAACCCGTTCACCCGCTCACGTATCTGAGGGCTCCGTCGAAGGAGGCCGCTGCAGACCCCCCAAATGGTGGCGCAACGCTTCCCGGGTCTCTGGTGGAATGTTCAAGGTCTCCAACAAGTGCAGCGCCCGCCCGCTGTCGCTCTGGGCCTGCTGTTCCAACAAACGAATCACCGTGTGCAGCCGCTGCGCCTCATCGCCCAGCACGCCGGCCCATTGCAAGGCCCCTTCCATATCCCAGGGAGCCACTTCTTCCACCAGCGATCCCACCGCCGCGTCCCGCGCCGTTCCAAGGGGCAGGCTGGCCACCCACTCCGAAGCGCTCCTGGCATCGAAATGAATCCAAGAGGCCGCCACCTCAGCATAAAGCCAATTCGAATCGTCCGAAGCCGGAGCCTTGCTCAGCCATCCGGAAACCCAGTGCGGATCTTCGTAAAGCCAACGCTCGACCACCGCTCCCCAAAGCACCCCGCGCAAGGCCGCGTCCTCGGCCTCCAGCGCGTAATCCGCTGCATCCTCGCGATTCAACTCGGCCCAATGCTTCACCGCCCAACCCATGACCTCCTCTCGCAAAGACGGATCTTCGATATCTCTCGACCACCGCAGAACCTCTCGCGGATCCGCCGACTTTCGTGCGGCCGCCAATGCCGATTTTCCTCCGTCTTCCGGAATCTGCGCGATCGCGTATTCGCCTGCTAAACGCGGATCTTCCTGCGATAACGCCTCCAATACCACTGGAAACCACTGGGCCCGAAGCTCCGGGTCTGCGAGACCCGATACCCAAGCCAGCGGGTCCGCCCGGCTGAAGCGCAGCCAGTTCGCCAAGATCAGTTCGCCGACCTCTTTGGATCCATAGCCAGCCGTCGCCGCAGCCAGCTCCAGCGCTTCCCGCGGTGCGGTCTCGGCATACTCCAGAAAAATCTCGTCGAACGCCTCGTTTCGATCATCGGCGAAGGAGTTGGCCTCGACCCAGGCGATCGCTTGGCGCGGATCCGCCGCCGCCATTCCCCGCGCCACGCTGCACAGCATCGCCACCCGCAGCGCTCCGGGAGGGAACTCCCCGACGTAGTTCCCTGCCGCAGCCGGGTCCTGCTCAGCCCATGTCTCCACGACGCTGGCCAGCGCTTCCTGTCGCGAGTCAGAGGACGGAAGCCCTTCCACCCACTTCAACGCAGCTCCAGGATCCTTCTCCGCCCATCCCTCCGCCAATTTCACTGAAAGCGCCCCACTCTCCGAAAACGAAAGATCCGAAATCGCCGCCACCGCCGCTTCGGGATCGTTCTCCGCCCAGCGACGCAGGACCTGCGCCCGAAGTTCCAAGCGGTCGCAGGCGTCCTCGGGAAGATTGTTGAGCAGGGCAAAGGCATCGGCCGGGTCTTCGCCGCACTGGGCCAGAATCACGGCTTCCACAGCCGCATGCCGGGCTGGGCCGTCATCCCTGCGCATCGCCTCAATCAAGGCCGCGGCCGGATCGGCCCGCCCCCAGGTTCCAAACACAACGCCGCTGAGCCTTCCTTCTGGATCCGCCGCCGGGAACCTCTGAAAATGGCGGAGTGCTCCCCGCGGATCCAACGCGGCCCAGCGCTCGACGAGGGATCGCTGAAAGGCTTCACGCTGGTCGCCCTCCGGCAGCTCTCGCAGCAAAGTGAGCAAGCCTGGAAGATCCGCCACGGACGCCGCAGACAATTCCAAGAAAAAAGCCCGCGACTGGGCCACCGGATCGGTCAGCAAAAGGAACGAGATCGATTCTCCACCCTCTCCTAATTCCGCTGACGGATGCAACGGTTTGGGATTCGCATCTATTAAAGCAGTGGTCCTGGTCCCATCCGCCCGGGATCGATCCCGCGGTTGGAGCATCCGTGAGACCGCCACCAATCCTGCCAAAGCCAGGAGCAACCCGCCCGCAATGAGCGCCCGGCCCGCCGGCCGTCCGCTCGCAACGCGAGGCTGCCCCTCCCGTTTCTCTCGGTCGTCGCTCTCCTCGGCCCTGCTCCGCCACGCCGCAGGAGCCGGCAGCAACCCATTCACCACGGGATGTCTCCGGCAGTTCGGGCAGGCAATACCCGCCACCGGCGTCGCCTCGCATGCGCGGCCCGTCCACGAACAGCCAGGACAGCGCAACACCGGAATCCAGGAGGCTCCGCATTGGAAACAAGAAGCCGACTGAACCCCCGGAGCAGGCGGCCGCACCGCCTCGCCACAAGATGGGCACGCGGCCCAGCCCTGTAGAGGCAGAGCCGCGTCCATACCCGAGGATCCCGTCGCTTGCACAGAAAAACCTTCACCCTTCCCCTCCTCGCGGCAAATGCGGAATCTCGCCGCGCCCCGGCGCATTTCCCGCATTTACCACTGTCGCAATTTCCCGCTTGGAAGGGCAAGCCCATCCGTGTTAGCCAAGGCCTTTCCAAATCTCCTTCCCCATTATGCCCCCGATCCGCCGCCTCGCCGGTCTGCTCCCCCTTGTCTTCCTCGCATGCTGCCCCTCCCATCTCTGCGCCGCTGACGACGCCCCGGTCCTGCTCGACTCCGGCGACACGGCCTGGATGCTCACCGCGACTGCCCTCGTCTTGTTTATGACCCTCCCGGGCCTGGCCCTCTTTTACGGAGGCCTCGTCCGGGCGCGCAACTGTTTGAGCGCTCTCATGCAGTGCTTCTCCATCGCCTGCATCGCCTCGGTCTTGTGGGTCGCCTTCCTCTACACGCTCGCGTTCTCCGATGGAAATCGCTGGATCGGCGACCTGCAGCACCTGTTTCTCAGAGGAGTCACACCGGACGAACTCAACGGAAACAGCTTTCCGGAAACGGTGTTCGTCATGTTTCAGATGACCTTTGCGATCATCACCCCCGCGCTGATCGTAGGAGCATTCGTCGAACGCATCCGATTTTCCGCGGTCATCCTTTTCACCGCGCTCTGGCTCCTCTTGGTATACGCTCCGGTTGCCCATTGGGTCTGGGGCGGCGGTTGGATGCAAACCAACGGAACCCTCGATCTCGCCGGCGGCCTCGTCGTCCACACCACCGCCGGAGTGTCGGCCCTCGTCCTGGCCAAACTGCTGGGCCCGCGCTCTGGCTTCCCCGATAGTCTTCATCCCCCGCACAATCCCGGCATGGTCATGATCGGGGCGGCCATGCTCTGGGTAGGCTGGTTCGGCTTCAACGCCGGAAGCCAGATCGCCGCCAACGGAGCCGCAGGCATGACCATGCTCGTTACGCACATCGCCGCCGCCGTCGCCAGCCTCACCTGGATGACGGTGGAATGGTTGAAAACAGGAAAGCCCGGCCTCGTCGGCATCGTCACAGGTATGGTCGCCGGCCTGGCCACCATCACTCCCGCCTCAGGCAACGTCGGACCCATGGGGGCCGTCCTGCTGGGGTTTCTCGCCGGAATCGTCTGCTACTTCGCCTGTGGATTCGTCAAAATGGTCCTTCGCGTCGATGACACCCTCGACGTTTTCGCTGTGCACGGCGTCGGCGGCATGATGGGCTCGCTCCTCGTCGCCGTCTTCGGCTCCGCGGTCTTCGGAGGCAGCGGCGTCGACAATGTCGTCCGGCAGCTCGGCATCCAATCCCTCGCGGTCGCGGTCACCGCTCTCTGGTCCGCCCTCGCCACGCTGCTCATCGTCCTGGTCATTCGCGCCGTTACAGGCCTCCGCGTCACCGGCGAAGAGGAAAGCATCGGCCTCGATCAATCCGCTCACGGAGAATCCGCCTACACCCTCGACTAAACCGCCGTCCCTTCGCCGTGGCCGATCCGCTCTTGCCTCCCGGGATCTCCAAGGCTTAGGGTTGTTTCTTCCCCAGCATCACCCAATCCGGCAACACCATGAAACGCAGATCGTTCCTCACTTCCTCCTCCGCCGCCGCCTTCGGTTTCCAGGTGGTTCCCAGTCACGTTCTGCGCGCCGCCGAAGGTGAGAATACCCCAAACGCCAAAATCCGGATCGCCGCGATCGGTTGCGGTGGACAAGGAGCCGGCGACCTCGGAGGGATGAGGCAGGAAGACATTGTCGCCCTCTGCGATGTCGACGACCGCCGCGCCGCCGAGACCTATCAGCGCTTTCCCAACGCCCGCCGCTTCAAGGACTGCCGCCGCATGTTCGATGACATGGCCAACGGCATCGATGCCGTGCTCGTGGCCACCCCGGACCATACACATGCCTTCGCGGTGATGACCGCTCTCGAACACGGCAAACACGTCTACTGCGAAAAACCTTTGGCCCATTCCGTAGCCGAAGTCCGGGCCATGCAGAAAAAAGCCCTGGAAAAGAAAGTCGTAACTCAAGTCGGCAATCAAGGTCACTCCTCCGAGAGCATCCGCGTGTTTTGCGAGCTGGTCTGGGGCGGCGCGATCGGCCCGGTCACCGAAGTGCACGCCGGCTGCGACGCCTTCAAAGACGTTTACTGTCAAATCCGCAAACAAGAGGAGCTGACCCAGAGACACGACCCGCCCGCTGAGTTGGATTGGGACCGGTGGCTGGGCCCCGCGGCGGAGCGCCCCTATCATCCCGCCTACCTGCCCTTCAACTGGCGCGGCTTCTCCGCCTTCGGCAGCGGTTGCATCGGCGACTGGGTCTGCCATGTCCTCGATCCCGTCTTCTGGGCCCTCGACCTCGACCTTCCCACCGCCGTCACCGCAGAAACCAAAGGCTACGACCCGGTCGCTCACGCCGAGTTCTATCCCCAAGGCAGCCGGATCACCTACGAATTCCCGGCGAAAGGCGACCGTGGCCCCGTCAAGATCGTCTGGCATGACGGCGATTTCGCCATCCCTCGACCCGATGAGCTGGAGGAAGGCCGCAACGTGGTGGGAACCGGGGCCGTCGTCATTGGCGAAAAAGGCAAAATCATGCACGGCTCCCACGGCGCGGGCGAATGCCGCATCATCCCCGAAGCTAAAATGCGCGAGTTCGGAAAACCCGAGGAAAAAATCCCGCGCGTTCGCGGAGGGCATCAACACGATTGGCTCGACGCCATCCGGGAGGGCCGTCCCGCCGGATCCACCTTCGCCTACGGCGGAGCGCTCAGCGAGATCGGCCTGCTGGGTATGATCGCCATCCGCCGCAGCGGCGTCCGCCTCGAGTGGGACGCCGAAGCCATGCGCTTCACCAACGACGAAGCCGCCAACGCCCTGGTGAATCCCCCCGCACGGAAAGGTTGGGAGATCTAAGCGCGCCTCCCGGCCATGCCCCGGGCCCGCCAAGCTCGCCAGCACAATTGCCTATGAATTCTCGCCCCACCTGGGACGAGAATTCATCCAGCAGGATTCCAGTTGCGCACTTGGGCTCCCGTCTTTCCCAGGGCCTTCACTCTTCGCTGCCAGGCCTTCCGGCCAAGATAACCGCGCGGCAAGAGCTGTTGCGGCACGAGAGGATCACTGGTCCGGCGTCCAACCAAGCCTGGCGCTCCGCCGACGCCCAGCACAAAAGCGCCTCTGCTGCGCTTCGGCTCCCAGCCGCCCCGTTGGGAATCAGAACTCCTGATCTCGAGGAATTTGGATGAGATGGAAGGGTATGTGGCGCGGGCACTCCTGCCCGCGAACTCTTCAGGTTCCCGCGGCGGACAGGAGTGTCCGCCCCACAAGCAGGGCGTCATCTGCCGAGAGGCGGTCTCGCTTCGGCTCAGCGATTTTCCTCCCTGTCCATGATCTCCCTCGATAGGTCAGGAGTTCTGAGAATTCATCGGCTCATCCTAATTCCTGCAGATCAGGAGCTCTGATCCTATGAATTCTCGTCCCACCTGGGACGAGAATTCATCCAGCAGCGCTGAAGCTCCGCACGGGGTTTCCCGGCTTCCCGGACGCCTTTCCCTTTTGCCGTCCGGCCAGAACAAGCCCTGGCTCAATCTGGAGCCGCCCGCCGAAGCACCGTCACCCTCGACCAGTACGGACTTGTGGCGGCCGCAGAGGTGATGGCCCCCTGTACTCCATCTTCCAGCCTGCAAAGCCGTCAAAGACCTCCCGATGCCGCCGCAGACCGAACTCGTCCTCACGCGTCTCATACTCTTGAACCCAGGCAATCAGCGCCTCCAGCATCGCATCCTGGGCATCCGCCGACGTGAACTTGTCCGGTTCCCAAGGGCGATTCCGGCAATGAGCGACACACACCGGAATCCCGGGATTCAAAAATCGGAGTTCACTGCAGTAAGGCAGCGCGGCCTCGACGAGATCCGCGTAACAGCCTTCGATGATCCACTCCGTGTTCGCCGCAATGAAACTTTCCAGCTCGCGCAAACTTTCCTCCAACGGCTTTCTCTCGCCTTCCGTTCTCCATGCGATGTCGTCCAGCGAGAGCTGAGGAATGTCCCGATCATCTGCGAGCCTCCGCGCCATCGTGGTCTTCCCCGACCCCGCGTTTCCGAGGAGAACGATCCGCATCGCCATCTCACCAGACATGCTTTCAACTGAGCCGCCGGCCATTCCGCCATTCCTAGCCGCTCCGGCCCGCCTTCCTGCGCCAGACTGGCAAACTCACTATCAACCCGATGGCGCCGCCCGCCGTCATATAGAACAAAACTGCCCGCAGCAGGTCTGGACTCCCCGGATCATTCCAGCCTTTCGACCCGGGAAAGGCCTTCTCCATCACAATCACCGGCATCGCGGATAGCTCGCCGCCGGCTCCGGATTTCGCGCCCACCTCCCGCAACCGCTCCTGGCACGACTCGACCAACGCGTTCACAATCGCCGAGGCCATGTGCGGATCTCTGTGCTGGTAGGTCACCGCGTAGACGTCGCGGCCCCGCGCCCAGTCCACCCTGACCTCGCGACCAATCCGCTTCGCCGCCTCCGAACCCTCGACTCCCCAGAGCCGCTCCAAACCGAATTGCTGGACCACGGGCCCCAGTGTTTCCTCCGCCACGAACAACTCGCGGATCCGGTCCGGATAGCTGACCTCGGATTTCACCGCCCCCTCTCCCGGGGGCCGCACGGTCCGAAGCTGCACGACGGCGCGAGCAACGTAGCCTTTGGGCAACAGCGCCAGCGCGCCCGCAAACGCGAGGGCCCCCAGCAAACAGCCCACGAGACAGCCAAAGAGCGCTGTCCGGCCCGAAAACGAGCGGTTTGCGAGGGACGACTGGGGAGCATTCGAAGAGACAGCAGAGGCGTTCATGTGTGAATTTTCTGTCAAAACACTCACAGAATCAAGTCATGTTTTGCCCTCGTCTCACAATTCTTGAGCGAACGCTTCTGCGTTATGGCCTCGCAACCGTTCAACCCCCGCCAGGGCCAAGAAACCGCGTAAAGGGCGTGTTATCAACCCTGAGGGGTCTCTCCGTCCATCCTCCCTAGCGATACCACTCCCCTTCCGCCCGGTTCAAATAGCCGATCTCCTCGGCCGTCAACGCCCGGTCGAAACAAGACAACTCGTCCAGATAGCCAATGTAATACAATCCGATGTAGATCCGGATCTCCTCGTCCTCTCTCCAGGTGAAGGTCTGTTCCCAGCCGGTGATCCGCCCCTGCTCCTTCCCGTTCAAATAGAATGTCGCGACCCCCTCCCGTGAGGACTTGTTAAACCCCTCCCAAGTCGCCGCCACGTGCGTCCAACGATCGCGACCAAAGGGAGGGTTGCGCACTTTCAAGAGCGGCCGCTTGTCCTCCGGCACGTCCGCGTTCTCCGGGTTCCATACGCGGAGATCAGGGAACACTCCCAACCGGAAATCCCGCGGATCGCCTTGCTGATCGAAGTCGACGAAAAGAGCGGCGTCGTTCCACGCCCGGGTCGTGATCTGAAAGGGATCCGTGTAGCCAGGATCCAAATCCTCCTTCGGATCGAGACGGAGCCACAAGGAAACCGTCCCGCTCCAATCTTCCTTCCGGTAGGCCACGTTCCCTGCGCCCTGGTAGAACACAAAGGGAATCTCCCGTTCCGTGAAACGCAACGCGTCCCCCCTCCTCCCTTCGCCCTTGGCGAGCCTCACCTTGTCCCCATCGGGAAGCCCGGGGCGCGCTTCCTTCACCTGTGCGGCGGCCGCCGCCGTGAAGATCCGCCGTTCACCCCGCGCCACCGCCGCATCAGTTTCGCCATCGAAGGGGGCGTGAAAAGTCAGCGCCGCCTTCACCGCCTTCCTCACCTCATCGTCCTTCGCCTCGCTCTCCGCCGCCCGGCCTGCGTCTCCCCCGCACCACAAAAACGCTGACGCCGCCAAACCCGCCACCGGCGAGATTCGCGCAGAAGAAAAACCGTGAAGCTTCATCTCCCCGCACTCGTCGCCGGGAACTGGGAACGCATCAAGGGAAGATTCCTGAGACCCGGCGCGACCGGAAAGACTCGCGCCTCTCCGGTGCGGCTCCGCGGCGCTGCCTTTCGACCCGTTCCTGAGCAGACCGGAGCGCAACAGGTTGCATCCTATCCCTCGGTCTGCTCAGTAGGCGACGCTGGCTTCCAAACGCGCCGCTCGCGGCAACCGCAGAGACAACACCGAGCGGTAGGACGTCCGTCGTCGGAGGTAGGCCTCGACTTCGCCGCGAATCGCGGGATCGAGCACGTCCCACAGAGGTTGGGGAACCCGCCTGAGACAAGCCAAGGCCCCCTTGACTCGCGCATCCCAAACGGGATGCCAGGTCTCAATGTCGCCGGGCCGGAGCACGCCCCGGCAACCTTCGCAACCGCAAGCGAGCACGATCTCCTGATCCATGTTGAAGAGCCCGTATTCGTCCGTGATCTCTTCACCGGCCGCGATGTCCCGCAAGGCGATTTCGAACCCGTATCCCGTGCTCATGGTGTTGCAGTCGCAGCGGTGATTCACGTACTTGGCGTGGTCCCAACTGATGATCCGCACGCCGCGCTCGTCGAGATAAGAGTACCTTTCCGCGACCGCCTGCATGGGTGGACTTAGGGCTGCGAATTCCTTGGGAGTGACTTCTATATCGAAGGAATCCTTCGCATAAACGATGGTTCCCTTGGGGATGTCGGCGACGGCGAAAACGCCGAGACCGATGATGTCGTTCACGTACCTGAGTTCAGTGGCGGGGTGGATCATGGTTGACCCTGGTTGAATGGGCAGCACGAAGAGTTCGCCAAAGCGAACCGTCTCCCGGGCGCTGCGGGAGTCGTCGGAATAGGTGACTGGTGCGCCGAATGGCGGAATTCCGGGAGGGTTCGATGGTCCTCCGCGGGAGCCGCTAAAGACGGCGCGAAAATAATGTGCCCTTATTCAACTTGCAAACGCATTTCGAAACGCGCGCAGCGAAACTGCAATGAGCGCAGGAGACCCCAGTTTCCGCCGCCCCACCTTCCCATTCGCCTCCCTTGCGCCGTTTCCTTTGAAATCGAAGATAGGCCGCATCCGAGGCCTACCGACCTCTCCCGTCCGGGTTCGCCCGCTCCAGCAGATAAGCCGTCAGATCCGCCGCTTGTTCCGGAGACAGGTTCGCCCCATAAGTCGCGGGCATCGCCGACAGGCCTGAACTCTCTCTTCCGGTGATCTCCACCGCGGCAACAAACGCGGTCTCCCCATTCGCCAAGGCCAAACGCACACCCGTCCCCGTTTCCTCCAGCACGATCCCCGCCCAAACTTCGCCGTTCGTGGTCGTGATCACCTGCTGCGCAAATCCCTCGGTAATGTCGGCGCTGGGCTCGAGGATCGAGCGGAGGACAAAGGCAGCGTCCGCCCGCGTCCCAATGTCCGTCAGGTCAGGGGCATACACATTTCCCACTCCCTCCAAACGATGACACAGAGCACATCCGGCGCCCTGTTTGGCGAAAAACAGATCGCGGCCCCGCAACGCGTCCCCATCGCCCAATAACCCAACGGCCTCGTCGAAGGTGGTGGACCGCTCCCTCGCCTGAAGCATCTGCGGCCGCACAATCACCACATACTGGGATCGCCCGAACTGGACACCGTCGTCGGCGTTGGCGCCCAAGGTGATCTCTCCCGCCGGAAAATCGCGCCGGTACAAGCGCATCATCGTATCCTCTGTGATCAAGCCCTGTTCACTGTCCTCGAAACCCTTCATCCAGGCAGGCGGCCGCGGAATCCTCACATCGTGCCCAATCCATACTTCGGCGGGGTACCGGCAATGAAAGCGGATCTCCAACTCGGCCGCTTCGGCATCGTCATTGGCGGTTCTCAGCATGGCTTCTCCCTCGAACTCTTCCGCCACATCCCGCAACCGGAAGGAGCGGTCCGAATACACTGGCGCACCGCGTCTCAAGATGCCCGGTTCGATCCTCGAGCCGGAGGAAGCCCGAATCTCAGAGAGATAGGAAGGCAACACGACGGGCGTCGTCGCCACCGCAGAGGAGTCTCCGTCGTCGTCTCCGCCATTCCCCGCCAGCGCCCGGCCGCGAATTTCCGTCTCCGCTTTGCCTCTCAGCCGCTTTCGGGCCCATTCCGCCGTAACCGGGTCCGAATCGGCGCTCAATCTCTCGATTTCCGCTCGTGCCAACGCATCCGCCTCCAACAACGCCAACATCGCCGCTCGTCGAACTCCCGGCCGCACGTCGTCGAGGAACAGCCGAAGCTCATCCTGACCTAACAACGAAAGCATCGCTCCCCAAGCAGCATAGAACACCACCCGGTCCTCCTCCACCGCCGCCAACTCAACCAGATCCTTCGCCCACACCCGCTGGCCGCATTGCCTGAGCGCCAGAACCCATTCGAGCCTGACACGCGGCTCCGGGTCGAGGGCTAAAATGCGGATCTCCGCGGGAAGGCGGCCGCGAAAAGCCAGAATCCGCAGCGCTTGCAACCGGCGGTTCAATGGGGCTCCTCCGGCCCCCGCCCAGCGTGCGAACTGCTCGTCCTCACCTGGTGTCTCCCGGTCCATCCGCCCCAAGGTCCATAACGCCCAAGTCTCCACGGACCTCCTCACGTCCGGCGCGCTCAATGCTGCTCGCAACGCCGCCCGTTCCCCTCGCCTGACGAGTTCTTCCTGCGCATTGATCCGCCAGACCGGAACATGCGAAGCCAAATCTCCTAACAATTCCCTCGCCGTCCACGCGGAAAGCGGTTCAGCCCGGCGCTTCGCGTTGGGATCACTCAGGGAAACCCCAGCCGGACGCAAACGGTAAATGCGCCCCTCGTTCGCCTGCTCGCCGTTCTCCACAGACAGACCGTACTCGCGACCCCAACTTGCCACATAGATCCCGCCGTCCGGACCCAGCTTGATATCCACAGGATCGTAACTGCGCCCGAAACTCCGGTTCATCGAACGCCCGCCGTCCGCCGAGGCCAGCACCCGCAGCGATTCCTCCGCCGGAATCAAGCGCGCCCCGTCCCAAGCCGGGCGATAGATCAGGGTCTCGCGCCGCAACCAATCATTGATCAAGAACACCCCGCGAAACGGCGCGGGATAGTCAGCAAGACCGCAAAAAACCACGCCCGTGCCCGAGCCCTCAAACAAGGCTCCGCTTGAAGGCGCCGTAGGCAGATGCTCGTCGCCCTTCCAATCGAAGCTCCAGGGATGGCCCCAGCCGAAATGGGCTCCGTAAAACGGCGAAAAAATCTTGTCGCCCTGCGTTTGGTCGTTGTCCGTGCCCAGCCAATCGAATCCGTCGTCGAATGCGATATCCCAAGGGTTGCGGAATCCACGTGCGACAATCTCCAGGGCCTTTCCCCCGTCCTCGCAACGCAAGAATCCACCCGTCCGCCCCCAGTCATCGGCCGGATCGTGATAACTCTTCTCGTATCGATCCGCATCGAAACGGACCGGATCCGGAAAATCCGGAAGTTCCGGAGCGTCAACACCCCATAACTGCCGAAAAGGACGCGGGGCCAACCGGTCCGGGGCCCGGGTGAGTCCTTTGGAATTCCCTTTGGACATGTAGAGCCGGCCGTCCGGAGCCCAGTGCAATCCATGCAGGGCGTGCTCAAGATTCCCGAGATCGGTGTAAACGCGCACGTATTCGTCCGCCTCGCCGTCCCCATCCACATCACGGACGACCGTGAGATCCGGCGCATTGGCTACCCAGAGATCCCCTCCCTTCCAGGCCAAACCCTGGATGCAATTGAAGCCCCTGGCGAACTCCTTCCGCCCATCCGCAAACCCGTCGCCATCCTCGTCGAGCAGGATGAACACGCTGTCGCCTGGCGTGTCCGGACGCGGATTCCGGTATTGCGGTCCCATTCCCACGCAAAGCCTGCCGCGTCCATCAAAGGCCAGGGCGCAAGGATTCCGCACCATGGGATCCCGGGCAAACAGCGCCGCCTCCATGCCTTCGGCGACCACGGGAAAATCGCCGGGGTCCGCCGCGAAGCAAACCGGCCACGCGGCCCAGCCCAGCAACCCCGCGACAGCGACTTTTCTCATCATTCCTAACCACACTTGTCGCCATCACACGGCGGGCCCCTTCCGGCCAAGGCCCACGACGCCCGATCAATCCTCCGCTTCCACCCGCACCGGACACACTTTGAGTTCGGCGGTCTGCGTCACCGGATCGTATCCCGAACCGGTCAGCTTGTTGATGGGCACGTCCGCAAAGCTGAAACTGGCGAACACCGTCCCGCGCGGCGATTGGTCTGTGGATCGGACCTTGATCCTCACCGATCCGCGCCGGCTCGTGAGTTTGACCCAGCTTCCGTCCCGCAATCCCCAGGATTCCACGTCTGCGGGATGCACCTCCAGGCTCTCTTCCGCAAGGAGATAATCCATCCCGCGCGCCCGCCCAGTTTGAGTGCGGGTATGATAGGATTGCAGGCGCCGGCCGGTGGTCAGCCAGACCGGATACTCGCCGTCGATCACTTCCGCCGGATCCCGGTATCCAATCACGCGGAAGAGCCCACGCCCGTTCTTGAACTCCCCCACGTGCAATATCGGCGTGCCCGGATGCTCCCGGTCCGGCACGGGCCACTGGTATTCTCCCCGGTCAATCCGGTCCCAGTCCAGCCCGGCGTAAATGGGCGATACGGAACACAACTCGTTGAAAACCTCCTTCGCCGATTCGTACTCGAACCCCGGCGTCTCCATGGCCCGGGCTATGGCGGCGACAATCCACCAGTCGGGCCGGGCTTCCCCCGGTGGGGGAACCGCGGCCCGCAGCCGCTGCACCCGCCGCTCCGTGTTCGTGCACACCCCATCCGTTTCCGCCCAGGCCGTCGCCGGCAACACCACGTCGGCCAGCCGCGCCGTCTCCGTCAGGAAAATGTCGATGACGACCAGGTGATCCAGGCTCTTCAGCGCATGTTCGCAATGATGATAGTCTGGATCGGACACCAGCGTGTTCTCACCGTCGATAAGCATCGCGTGGACCCCTTTTCCACATTGATTCAGGGCGGTGACCTTGGTCATCCCTTTCCCGAGATCCATCTCCGGTTGCTGATAGATCCGAGCGAACTTCTCCTGAAACTCGGGATCCGTGATCGGCTGAAATCCGGGATAGTTCGTGGGAACAGCCCCACAATCGCCCGCCCCCTGAATGTTGTTTTGTCCCCGCATCGGGTTGATCCCGGCGCCTTCCTTTCCCAGGTTCCCCGTCATCAGCGCGAGGTTGCAAAGACTCTGCACATTATCGACGCCGCAAATGTGTTCGGTGATGCCGAGCGTATAATAAATGGCTCCTCTATCCGCACCTCCATACCACAACGCGGCCTGCTCGATGTCCGCCGCGGCTGTCTCGCAAATCGGAGCCGCCCATTCCGGCGTAAAGTTTCTCAAATGCTCCCGGAACTCCTCCCAGCCGCTCGTCCGCGCCGCGATGAAGTCCTCGTCCATCAAACCCTCGCGCACGATGACATGAGCCATCGCCAACAACAAGGCCACGTCGGATCCTACTCGTATGGGCAAGTACAAATGCGCCATTCGAGCCAGCGGAATCCGCCGCGGATCCGCCACGATCAACTTGGCTCCCTTGGCCATCGCTTTCTTCAACCCGGTCGCCGCCACCGGATGACACTCCGTCATGTTCGTGCCAATGCAGAAAATCACGTCCGGTTTCTCCATGTCCACGAGAGGATTGGACATAGCTCCCCTGCCAATCGTGGCCGCCAGACCGGCGACCGTGGGAGCGTGTCAAGCACGGCTGCAGTTGTCGATCAGGTGCGTGCCGAAACCGGCCCGGATGAACTTCTGCATCAGGTAGGCCGCCTCATGCGGAGCGCGCCCAGAAGCCACGCCATAAACGCTATACCGGCCGTGTTTCCGTTTCGCTTCGAGAAAGCCCGCGGCCGCCGCGCGGATGGCCGTGTCCCAGTCCGTTTCCTGAAACGTCCCGTCTGGCTGCCGCAATAGGGGTTTCGTCAGACGGTCCGCGTGCTGCACGAAATCGAAGGCGAACTGGCCTTTGATGCACAACGCTCCTTGGTTGGCCGGGCCATCCATGGCTGGATGCACGCCAACCAGCTTCTCCCCCTTGGTCATGATATCCACTGAACAACCCACGCCGCAGTAGGGGCAGATGCTCCGGGTCTTCACCACCGTTCCGGGGACATCCACGGAACGCAGGGCCTTCCGGTCCGCCAAAGCTCCCGTCGGACAAGTCTGCACGCATTGCCCGCAGAAGGTGCAGGCCGATCCCTTCAACAACCCATCGAACTCCGTCGTGATCTGCGTGTCGAAACCCCGGTTCCTAACCGAAATCGCATAGTCTCCTTCCTGTTCCGCGCAGACCCGGACGCAGCGATAACAGGAAATGCACAGATCGTAGTCACGCAGGATAAATGGGTTCCCGTCGTCATCGCGGCTCCGCCCCGATTGCCGGCCCTGGAAACGGCCGGTCCGCGCTCCATACCGATCGGCCAAGGTCTTCAGCTCCTGCGAGGCATATCCGCGCAACGGATCCACATCGACTTCACGGTTCTCCGACACCAGCATCTCCAGCAAAGTGCGCCGGTATTTCTCCAAGCGTTCCGTGGCCGTGCGCACCACCATTCCCGGCGTCGCCTTCGTCGTGCAGGAGGCCACCGGATTCTTGACTCCCTCCAACTCCACCACGCACAGCCGGCATCCGCCGAAAGGATCCAGCCGCGGATCGTAACACAGCGTTGGGATCGCCTTCGCCTGGCGCTTCGCCGCTTCATAGATGGTTTCCCCCGCACGGAAGGACGCCTCTACCCCGTCGATCGTGATCGATTGGGTGCTGATCGTTGCGTCGGTGATCATGGGTTTCCTCAAGTCGAACGCGACACTCTATGCGATTCCACCGCTTCGGGAAAGTAGCGAAGCAGACTTTCCGTCACCAAAGGCGCAGCCAGCCCTAGCCCGCAGGCGCTCGTTGCTTTCATCACATCGCCGATATCGCGAACTTCCGCGGTCCACGCTTCTGCTTCGTCCGGAGCCCAATCCGCCGAGAGCCGCTCGGTCAATCGCTTCGTCCCGATCCGGCAAGGAAAACACTTGCCACAGGATTCGTGGGCGAAAAACTCCATGGCCTCCCGGGCCGCCGCCACCATGTCCCGGCTGTCGTCGAACACGATAATCCCGCCCGCGCCAAGAAACGATCCCCTCGCCCGCAGGCAAGGGTCGTCTAAAGTCACGTCGTCGATCGCCGATGCCCCCAGAAAACCTCCGGATAAACCCGCCATGGTCACCGCTTGAAACGCGCGGCCTTCCGGCGGACCGCCCGCCCAGTCGTAAAGCAGGGTCCGCAGCGGCAGCCCGATCGGGATCTCGTAATTCCCAGGTAATCCCACGTCTCCGGATAGACTGATGATTTTCGTGCCCGCGTGTTCTCCGATCCCCAATCCGCGATACCACGCCGCGCCGTGCATCACGATCGGCGGGACGTTGATCAGGGTTTCCACATTGTTGACCGCCGTCGGGAGCCCGTTCAATCCATGCGTTACGGGGAACGGCGGTTTGTTCCGCGGAAACGGGTGCTTGCCCTCCAAACTGTTCAGCAGCGAAGTCTCCTCACCACAAATGTAAGCCCCGGCGCCCCGGCGCAGATGGACGCGAAAGGAAAACCCGCTTCCCCGAACGCTGCCGCCTAACCAACCCTCCGCCTCCGCCTCCGCAATCGCCTGCGCGAGAATGGCGCAGGTCTCCGGATACTCGTAGCGCAGATAGATGACGCCGTCGCCTGCCCCACAGGCGT
The DNA here is from genome assembly GCA_041749135.1 of Verrucomicrobiales bacterium. Lineage (GTDB taxonomy): Bacteria > Verrucomicrobiota > Verrucomicrobiia > Verrucomicrobiales > DEV007 > DATKCT01. The sequence goes on along the minus strand of JBGTBW010000023.1, from coordinate 1,071 downwards.
AACCCGCCAAAGCCATACCTTCCAACACCGCGTGGGGATCGTAATCCATCAACGCCCGGTCCTTGAAACAGCCCGGCTCCCCCTCATCCGCATTGCAGACCACGTATTTGGGCCGGCCCGGCGCTTCCCATACCGCTTTCCATTTTACCCCGGTCGGAAACTGCGCGCCGCCGCGCCCCGTCAATCCGCTGTCGGTCACCAACCCCACCACCGATTCCGGCGAAAGCTCAGCCAACACCTTCTCCAAGGCGGCGTATCCCCCTGTCCGGCGATACCCTTCCAACCCGCTCCGGCCCGGCTCGCGAATCGCCGCGAAGGCGCATTCTTGGCATCCGCCCGGATTCACATCCGGCAACCGGCTGGCCCGGTGCTCCAAGTTGCCCGGAGCCGTTCCCACCCAGGTCTCGTGACCGCGCAACACCGGCACCGGATCATCACAACGCCCCGAACACGGCATCGGCGTAGCGCCCTCAAAGCGCAGCGCCTCCAACAACGCATGCCCGCCCCGAAGCGAACACACATTGCCCGTGCAGACCCGCGGCGCGCGCTGCCCCGGGTTCTCCCGGGCGAAATGATGATAAAACGTCACCGTCCCGTAGAGGTCGGCCAGCGGGATTCCCAATCCGGCCGCCGTCGCCCGCAGAGCCGCCTCCGACAGAATCCCATCCCGGTCGTGAAAAGCGTGCAACACCGCCAAGAGCGGAGCCAACTCTCCTTTCCAGTGATCGATGATTTCAGAATCCGTCGGGGCTGCCATGTCAAGTTGGGGGGAGCATCCGGAACATTACCCACGATCCTTCCCCCATGACAAGCGCCGCTCCTGCGCCTGCTGCATCCGGAGCCGCATCCTCAGAACTCCTGATCTCGAGGAATTTGGATGAGCCGGAAAACTATGTGGCGCGGGCACTCCTGCCCGCGAACTCTCTAGGCTCACTCGGCGGACAAGAGTGTCCGCCCCACAAATCGCCCAACAAATAGAGTGTCATTCACGGAGTGGCAGTCTCGCTTTAGCCCACTCTTATTCCCCTGTATCCATTATCTTCCTCGATAGATCAGGAGTTCTGATCCTTC
>JBGTBW010000022.1:0-42044 GCA_041749135.1 Verrucomicrobiales bacterium | reverse complement strand
AACTCCTGATCTATCGAGGAAGATAATGGATACAGGGGAATAAGAGTCAGCCAAAGCGAGACCGCCACTCTGTGAATGACACTCTCTTTGTGGGGCGATTCGTGGGGCGGACACTCTTGTCCGCCGAGTGAGCCTAGAAAGCTCGCGGGCAGGAGTGCCCGCGCCACATAGTTTTCCGGCTCGTGCGGGAACCTCACTCTACGGCCGGCTCAGGAAGCGCGACTACACGGAGCCTGACGTATCCACCTTGAGCGCCTTCCTCCCCCAACACATCCACCCAGCCCGTCGAGGCGCTTCGCAGTCTCGCGCGCGGAACCGCTGTCCAACTCTCCAAATCGCCGCTCTCTTCCACCTCAATATCCAAATGGCAGGCGGCGCCGGGGTCGGGCCGGTAACTCAGAACCCGCCCATTCCCCTCCCCGCTTTCCGCCGAGCGCAGGACCGCGTCCACGTCCGCCGCGTCCGGCCGGCTTCCCAAGGCAAACTCCACACTCAACGGCAAGCCGTCCCCATCCTCATCGTCCGTCGCGGAGGCCCCGGACAGGCTCCAGCTTTCTAACCAATCCGTAAAACCCGGCGCCGGTTCCAAGCCCAGGATCTCCCGGGCCTCCTCATCCTCGATCAGCGGAATCGGGACGGCGTCTCCCAACGCGTTGAATGCCTCGAGAATCCGGTTGGCAAAGGCGATGTGCACGGCCGTGTTCGGATGAAATCCGTCCGGCGCAAACAGATACTGCTCCCGGTTCGAACCCGGAAGCGGATCGAAGCCCTTCTCGAATCCGATGCCCCATCGGCAGAAAGGCCGGGGTTCCTGTGCTTCGACGGTGAGATCGAAGATCTCCGCAAACCCAATCCCCTCCCGCTCGGCCCAGGCCCGCAAATCATCGTTGATGCTTTTGGTCATTTGCGTAACCAATGCCCGCCGCTCCGCGTCTGGAAATTCCGTCATCACCTCGGGAGTCGCCCCAACATCCGGCCAACCCACCACAACAATCTGCAGCGAGCCATTCCGGTCTCGCAAATACTCGACAGTGTCTTTCACGTTTGTGGCGCGCCGATCGGCAAATCCACCGGGCGCCCGTCCATCATAGAAGTCGCCATAATGATTCTTCAAATCGTTCGCGCCCAGAAAGACCACGGCCCGTTCCGCGGTATCCTGAATCTGAAGATCCAGGGGAGCCCGCAACAAGAAATACAAGTCCTCCTCGAGGATGTCATTCCAGGTCGATGACTCCGCTCCCGGTATGGCCCAATTGTAGGCGTGCCAGGCCATTTCAGCATCCAGCCAATCCAAGGATCCGCCAAACAGGCTCAAAAAACCCGCAGAGGAGCCGAACCACTGCGCCTCGCTCCCCATATCGAAACGGTTTGACCGCCGCTCATGCAGCAACTCCGCCCAATTGCGCGCCCCCCATGCTTCGGGACGGTCGGGAAACAACGCTGGAAACTCGATCCCATACTCCCGGGACAAGCTGTCGCCCACGATAAGAACATCTTCTGCATCCGCCCTGGCGACAAACAGCAACGCCGCCGTCAGCAAGACCGGCCCTGCCGCCCGCATCCTGCCGCCGAATATCCCATCCATCCTTTACTCAACCCCAGTCCCGCCCTCGAAGCAAGCCCGTCCTACCGAGTCTTCGCCTTTTGGAACGAGTGCGGGACCTCCCGGGATCACCGCTTTCACGCACATCCAGGCAGCAGTGAGACAAAAACGGAGTCCTCCATGAACCCCGCCTTTCAGTTCACCCCCCTGCGACAGAGTTCTCGGCGGCCTGGCTTTGACTGTGGCGTTGTTAGTAATGCGCTCCAAGCGGTATCGGCCGGACCATGTCATCCAAATAGAAGCAGGCGCTCCCACCCCCGCAGACCACAGCCTTCGCTGGTGAACTCACACCACCCGCAGCCCCAGGCCTTCGCCTTGGTGGAGAAACCGCTGCGTATCCGCCAGCAAACCCGCGTGCTCCCCCTCATCCAAGAAGCGATCCAGGGTTCGGCCGGCAGTCTCCGGCGCACCCAAGGCCAAACGCCACTCCAGGAATACGTAGCCCACCAAACTCACCCAGAGCGGGATCCCGTAGGTCACGGCATGCACCGCGAACACCACGGAGGCGTGACCATTCGCCACACCGGAAGCAATCCCCTGCCTCAGCCGAAACCCCATTCGCTCACCGCGCAGATCCGCCCGGGCCTCCAGCAGCGACCGGCCCAAAAGAAGACTCCCCTCCCGGCTTCCGGCCGGCCAGCCTTCCCACCGGGAAAGCTCGAGGTCCTCCCTGAAAATCTCGTCCATTTTCCTCCCTTCTGCAGCCAAATACGCGGCGCACAGGCAGTGCCGGATCCTCTCCCGGTAGACTTGGCTCAACCATGAAGCCCAGCGCTGCGCCGGCGCGCTTGCGCCAACGGCGACGCTCCCCCCGTGCAACTCCCGCACCCCGGAGAAAAGAAACGCCACTTGCCGCCGCAGATCGACCTCGTCCACCTCCGCAGGCTCGAAGAAACGCGCTTGGGCCGCTTTCATCACCGGTTCACAGCGCTGCGTGACTCCCATCGCACAACGGTTTGTTGCCGCTGTGTTTGCAGTTGCACAAGGCCACTGTCTTGGCCTCCTCGAGAGTGAACTTCACCGGGGCGATCCCCGATCCCTTGTGGCTCCCGTCACAAAACGGCTGTGTTCCCGAGCGCCCACACGCACACCACCACCAGTCCCCAGACGCCAGTTGCATGACCTGAGGTTTTCGACCGGCGATGTGCGGCTCTTCCATGAGATCTTGTTTCCTTTTCTCTTACTGCGACCCGATCCTACAAACCGCACGCCTCGACCGCAACAGGCTCTTTCATCTTCCGCTCGAAAAGAACGCGATCCTCCAGCCACGCACACTCTGCGCTCGACACCCGGTCCCGCCCGCTCCACTGTCCCGGCTGGTCCGTTTCGGCTTCATGCCCGCTCCCTTTCCCGGCCGTTTACCCTTCCCACTCCGGCGCCCCCCTGGGAAGCCGTCCTCCCCTCCCGTACACTGGCTCCGGGCGCTCCTTGCCTGCACTCTCGCGGTCCTCTTCCTTCTCCTTCCCAACAGCTCCGGTCAAACCACCGCCCGCGACATTGCCGAGGGCCGAGGCATCGCCGCCTCCGATTGGAGTCTCGATCCCGAATTGCCGCACGATGTCTTCACCTTTGTGCGTCTCCGCCACAACTCCGCCTGGGCCACCGATTTTCCCAACAGCGACCTCAATTTTTCCTTTCGTCTCCAGGAGTTGACCTCGCTCGAGGTGGATCCCGACGGCCGCGTCATCGATGTCGGCAGCCGCCTCCTCTTCGACTACCCCTTCGTGTTCATGTCCAACCCCCACGACCTCAACCTGACCTCCCGCGAAGCCCAGAACCTTCGCGATTACCTGCTCAACGGCGGTTTTCTTATGGTCGACGACTTTTGGGGCAACCGTATGTGGGAAGTTTTCACTCGCGAGATGCAGAAAGTCCTGCCCGGTCAAAAGCCTCGCGAACTCAGCCTTGAGCACGCCATTTTTCACTGTGTCTTCGATCTCGACAAAATCCCCCAGGTGCCCAGCCACGACGCCGCGGAACGCGGGCGCGAGTTGGGATACACCTACGAAGACACCATCCCGGAACCGCCTGAAAACCTCGACACTCCGCATTTCATGGCCTGGCACGACAAGGACGGCCGCATGATCGTGCTCGCCTGCCATAACAATGATATCGCCGACGCTTGGGAAGAGGAAAACTACCAGCTCTGGTTCTTCAAGGAATTCTCCGAGCGTTGGTCCTATCCGATAGGCATCAACATCCTGTTCTACGCCATGACTCATTGACAGGGACCCCGCCCGGCCCCAGTGCTCCCGCACGCCGTCCCCTCCCCCGCGCCCGCCCACTACTCTCTGTGACTTCCGCCCTCGATTACTCCGTCATCATCCCCGCCTGGAACGAGGAGGCCTACCTTCAACAGACTCTCGAGCATCTCCAAGAGGCTATGCGGTCGCTCGACCGCCGCGGCGAAATCATCGTCGCCGACAACGCCTCGACCGACGCCACCGCCGCCATCGCGCGCCAGGCGGGGGCCCAAGTTGTTCACGAGCCCCACCGCCAAATCTCCCGCGCCCGCAACGCGGGAGCCGCCGCGGCCTCCGGATCGCTGCTCATCTTTCTCGACGCCGACACCCTCGTCGATGCGCCGCTCCTAGCGGAAACCCTTCGTCTCGCCGATTCCGGAGCCTGCTGCGGCGGCGGGGCTCAGATTCGTCCCGCACCCGAAACCCCACCCAGCGTCGTCCGGCTCATCCAGCGCTGGAACAGCCTCTCCCTCTCCCTGCGTTGGGCCGCGGGATGTTACCTGTTTTGCTTGCGCCGCGCTTTCCTTGACATCGGAGGATTCAGCGAAAAAGTTTATGCGGGAGAAGAAATCTGGATGTCCCGCGCTCTCCACCGCTGGGGCCGGAAACACAACATGCGCTTTGTTATCCTCACCGGGCACGGCCCCCGGACCTCCGCCCGCAAAGCAATTTGGTTCACCCCCTGGCAACTGACCTGGCGGGTGATTGCCCTCCTCTGTTTCCCCTTCATCACCCGCTACCGCCGCTGCTGCGGCCTCTGGTACCGCCGTCCCCATAAGGCCTCCTGAGCAGACCGCCATACTGCCCAACCAGAGAAGCCTCAATCGCTCCACCGAAGCGCGCCTTTCTTGAGCGCATACAAATAGGCGACAAACAGGATGATCACGAAACTCAGCGCCGACGTAAACGCCAGCATATTCCCGCCGGTGACCACCAAGTTACGAAAGGAAACCGCCCAGGGAATGAGAAACACCACCTCGATGTCGAAAAGGACGAAGAGCATCGCCACGAGATAAAACTTCACGCTGAAACGCGGCTGGGCATCCCCAATGGGGAGCATCCCGCATTCGTAAGCCGAATCCTTGATCGCGGAGCGCACACCGCTCCGCCCCAAAAGAACGCTCAAACCCAACGTGCCCGCGGCGAATCCGCCCACGATAACGAGTTGAAGCAAGACCGCCAGATAGTCCGGTTGCATGACGTTGCTCCATCCATAGAAAGCCGGCCCTCATTGTAAAGAGAAATTCAGACGGCCCTTGGGGAAAGCTGCCCGAGCTTTCAAAGCCGCGTAAACTCGGAACCCCGAGCGCGGAACCCCGAACCATGCCCCACCGCGGCTTGCTTCCGTTCGGAATTTCTTCTCAACCCTTACTTCCCACCCTCCCCCTTCAAATGCCGGTCGAGAAACTCCCGGATCCCCCGGTAGGCCGTGGCTTGGTTCTCTTTCTTCACGAATCCGTGGCCCTCGTCGTCAAACACCACATACTCCACCGGAACCCCGTTGCGTTTGACCGCTTCCACGATCTCGTCGGATTCCACCTTCAGCACCCGCGGATCGTTGGCCCCTTGCAACACCATCAGCGGGCGTCGGATTTTCTCGGCGTGAAACAACGGCGATTTGGCGCGGAAGAACTCCTCGTCTGAGAAATCGCCCAACTCCTGCTCCAGGGCTTTGCGCCCGGATTCCCACCAAGGCGGAATGTTCGTCACCGTCCTATGCCAATTCGATATCCCAAAAAGGTCGACGCCTACGTCGAACACCTCCGGCCGGAAGGTCAAGGCGGCCAACGTCAGGTAACCGCCATAGGAACCCCCCATCACCCCGATCCGTTTCCCATCCACCCAGTCGAGTTCCGCCAACATCTTCCGGCTTTCGACCACGTCGTCCAAATCATCCTGCCCGTGCTTGCGATCATCCAAATGGAAAAAGGTCTTTCCGTATCCCGAACTGCCCCGGTTGTTGATGGCGTAAAGCGCGTATCCGTGATTGATCAAATACTGGGCCAAAGGCTGGTAACCAAAGCGGCTCTGACCGCCCGGCCCTCCGTGCACCGACACCACCGCCGGAACGGGTTCGCTGGCCGTAGCGCCGTGCGGACGGTAAAGGATGCCCGGCACCTCCAATCCGTCGAACGAGCGAAAACGCAAGACCTCGCCTTCCACGAGATTCTCGGGGTCGATGGCGGCATTGAGCGAGCGCGTCAGCTTTCTCGGCTCTGCCCCGGCCACGTCAAAAACGTAGAGATCGCCGGGCTGCCGGCTGCTGCCGGCGTAAAATGCCATCCGCCGCTCATCATCCGAAATCACCACGGAGGTGATGTCGACTTGGGGAAGATTCGGCAGCTCCACGGGAACACCCGTGGCCCGGTCCACCAGCCGGATATCGTTGCGCCCGTCGCGGTTGCGGGCCGTCAGCAGGTAGGTCCCCCGCTTGGACAACCTCGCAAACACCAAGTCCCACTCCTCCTTGTCTCCCGGAGCCAATGTTCCAGTCTCCACTTCCCGGCGCACCAGGTAACTGAATTCGTGATCCTGGTTGGTAACGTAATACAACCACTTTCCGTCAGGGCTAAAGCCCTGCATCCTGTTTTCGACGGGCTCCGGATCGTCCGTCAGCAGCGTCTTCTCTCCCGTTTCCCGTTCCAACAAATACAGGTCCGTGTCGGCGTTCCCCAACTCCTGTTGCAGCACGATATAGCGGCGGTCCGGCGACAGATCCGCGAAATTCATGCCGTCCTCATTTTGATAGATCAACTCCCGGGCATACCCATCAACTTGATGCTCGTAGACATCAAAAAAACGCCGGTCGCGCTCGTTTGTTCCCACCAGAAAGGTCTTGTCGTCATGGGCCCACCCGAAGAAGACCGCCTTGAGGTTCTCTCCCGGAGTGAGGTCCTGCACCGAACCGTCGGCCTCTCGAACGTAAAGATGACTCAACTCGTTGCCGCCTTGGTCGCTCAAATAAAGAAACCGCTCATCCGCAGGAAAATAGCCTGCCGAGAAAATCGCGTGCTCGCGCGAATCCGTCAGTTGCTGGGGTTCCCCTCCGTCCACCGGAATGGCCCAGACATTGGGTATCCCCGTGGAATCGCTGCTCACCAGGATCTTGCTTTGATCGGGAGAGAAGGATGCTCCCATATACCGCTTGGTCTCCAGGAAATCCTCGATGGAATAACGCGGAACCTCGCGCGCCGCCGCGAAACCCGCGGTTGCTCCGATGCAAAAAATCCAACGCCAAATGCGCATCATCTTAAGGGGTTTCCGCTTTCTCGGCGGATTCAGTTTCCGGCACAGGACACGAGGGATTGGCCTTGGCCCGCACCACAAAACGCGTGGCGTGTCCCCGGCCCGCCAAGACCGCTTCGAGTTGCTCGGGCCGCCGGCCGTTCGCGATAAAGGTCTCAATCCCCGCCGTCACAGCGCGCTCAACGGCCCGGAGCTTCGATTGCATGCCGCCGACCGAAAAACGCCCGTGCTCCTCCAACGCATAGGACTGGACCTCCCCGATGTCCTCGACCATCCGCAGGATGTCCTGCCCATTGGTCTTTCCCGGAGGAAGCAGACCATCCACCGTCGTCAACAACACCAGGCAATCCGCCCCCGAAATCACCGCCACATCGGCGGACAACAAATCATTGTCCCCATACCGGAGTTCCTCCACCGCGACCGAATCGTTTTCGTTGATGATTGGAACGGTGTCGTCGAAAGCCAACAAACGCTCCAGTGTGTTCTGAAAGTTTCGCCGTCGCGCGTCCTCACGCAAGTCTTCGTGGGTCAAAAGCAGTTGGGCTACAGTCAGCCCGTGCTGCCCGAAGAGCGTTTGGTAAAAATGCATCAGCCGGGTCTGCCCTACCGCCGCACAGGCCTGCAACATGGCGGTGTCGCTGGGCCGGGTCTCCAGGCGGAAAGCCGGGAGCCCCGCGGCCACCGCGCCGCTGGAAACAAGGATGCACTGGACTCCGCCGCGCCGGATCGCAGCCACCGCGGCCACCAATGCCTCAAATTGCCCGGCATCGAGTTCCACCCGGTCCGGAGCCGTTAGGATCCCCGAACCGAACTTGATCACGACCCGCCGGCGCATGGCGGAGGTTTCCCGTGAAACGCAGCTTGTCAACAGAGGCCGCATGTCCGGGTCTCCCAATGGAAACAGTCGCTCCTCCGGAAAATGGCGTCATCCCGTCGCCAGCCCCTGCCCCTTCCTCGCCGCCGCGGCTCCTTCGGGTCTCCCTTTTTCGTTTGGCAGCCTGCGACCCCGTGCGCTAGCCTCCTGCTCATGGCCACACCTTCCCCCTTCCCTCGCCGCCGCTTCCTGCAAACCGTCGCAGCCGGCGCTTCCGCCTCCTTCCTTCCCGCCAGGACCATCCTCCACGCCGCGGACGAGCCCGCCTTCAGCATCTCGCTGGCCGAGTGGTCCCTGCACAAAGCCATCTTCGCGGGCGAGATGGACAACCGGGATTTCGCCGGATTCGCCAAGAAAGAGTTCGGCATAGACGCGGTGGAATACGTCAACCAATTCTTCATGGATAAGGTCCAAGACCAGGACTACCTCAAGGACCTGCGCCTGCGCGGAGAAGACGCCGGAGTCAAGAGCCTTCTCATCATGTGCGACCGGCTCGGCGAAGTCGGTCACCCCGAGGAAGCGGAGCGGATCAAAACTGTGGAAAACCACAAACCCTGGCTCGAAGCCGCCAAGTTTCTCGGGTGCCACTCCCTGCGGGTCAACGCCGGATCCCGAGGTTCCCGCGAAGAACAGGAAAAGCTGGCTGCGGACGGCCTCCGCCGCCTGTCCGAAGTCGCCAAGCCGCTCGGCCTCAACGTCATCGTGGAAAACCACGGCGGATTCTCTTCCGACGGAGCCTGGCTCGCCGCCGTGATGAAGCGCGTGGACCTGGAGAATTGCGGGACTCTTCCCGACTTCGGGAACTTCCGCGTGTCCGACGACACCTGGTACGACCGTTACCAAGGCGTGAAAGAACTCATGCCCTACGCCAAAGCCGTCAGCGCCAAGAGCCACGACTTCAACGAAGCCGGAGACGAAATCCATACCGACTACAAGAAGATGATGGAGATCGTGCTCGCGGCCGGTTACCGCGGATACGTGGGCATCGAGTATGAAGGCTCCAAACTCAGCGAAGTGGAGGGCATCCGCGCTACCCAGAAACTTCTGGAGCGCGTTCGCGACGCTGTGCAGGCCTGAAACCAAGCGAGCACCTGCCCATGGATTTCCGCGCCAACCGCCGCGCCCTGTGCGCCCTGCTCCTTCTCGCTTGGGGAGGCGCGACGGCGGTGGCGCCATCCCTGTGGGCCGGCCCGGACGACCCACGAGACCCTCCCGCGGAGCAACCCGATCCGGACTCAGACCGCGAAGCCAAAGTGCGTGAACTCGGAGAATCCCTCCAGTCTCCAGCGGAACGCGCCCTCCAAATCTACCGTGAAGGCGACGTCGCCGCCGCCCTGGCGCGGCTCGAGACCGCCCTCGCCGAAGATCCAGCGGATTTCGACGCCCGCGCCCTGCGCGCATCCATTTTCGACCGCCAAGGAGCCTACCAACGCGCCAAAGACGATTTCGATGTCTGCCTCAAACTGCGTCCGGATGCAGCCGATCTCTTGCACTACCGCGGCGTGGCCCGATTTATGTTAGGTGATTTTGGCGGCAGCGTCGCCGATTTCGACGCCTATCTCGAAGCTTTTCCAGACCGGCGCGCCTCGCACTGGCAGCGAGGCATCGCCCTCTACTGCAACGGCGATTACGCCGCCGGAAGACGCCAGTTCGAGGAACACCAGACCGTCAATCCCCGGGACGTCGAGAACGCCGCCTGGCATTATCTCTGCGTGGCCCGCCAAGAAAACGTCGAGGAAGCGCATCGACGCCTCATCCCGATCGAGGGAGACCCGCGAGTCCCCATGACCGAGATCCACCGCCTCTATGCCGGAACCGGGACCGAAAAGGACGTCTTGGCAGCCTGCGAAGCGGGGGACCCGGATCCTTCCGAGCTGCGGGACCGTCTCGGTTACGCTCACCTCTACATCGGACTTTACGACGAAGCGCAGGGCCGCACCGCCTCCTCCCTGGCGCATCTCAAACTCGCCGCCGAAGATTACTTCGTCCCGCATTACATGGGCCGCACCGCGCGGGTTTACTATCGCCACCGCGTCCGCCTAGCAGCCCAAGACACCCCGTGAACAGGCCTCCGGCCGATGCGTTGTCCACTCCTTTCAAGATCCTCCGGCGTCCAACGGTCCGTTCGACGGCCTGCCCTCGTCGCTCCTTTCTTTTGCCTCGTCCTAACTAGCATGGCCACTGACCGCCCGACCGGCCTGGACTTCGCCACCCGCTCCGAGGTCATCGCCCGCCACGGCATGGCCGCCACCAGTCAGCCTTTGGCCACCCAGGCCGCTCTGCACATCCTTCGCAGCGGCGGAAGCGCCGTCGATGCCGCCATCGCCGCCAACGCCGTCCTCTGCCTGACGGAACCCACCGGCTGCGGGCTTGGCGGCGACCTCTTCGCCATCGTCTGGGATTCCGCCTCCTCCCGCTTGCATGGCCTCAACGGCAGCGGGCGTTCCCCGGCAGGCTTGACGGCGGAAATCCTCCGCAATGCCGGTCTCAAAACCATTCCTCAAAGCGGACCTCTTCCCGTCTCTGTCCCCGGCTGCGTCGATGGTTGGTTCACGCTGCATGAGCGCTTCGGCAAACTCCCCATGGACGCGGTGCTCGATCCCGCCATCCGTTATGCCCGGGAAGGGTTCCCCGTCACCGAAGTCATCGCCCGGGACTGGGCCCGCAGCGCCGAGAAACTCCAGGATCAACCCGGATTCCGCGAGACCTTCCTCCCCGGAGGCCGGGCCCCCGCCAAAGGCGAAATCTTTCGCAACGAAGCTCTCGCCGCCACGCTGGAAACGATCAGCCGTGAGGGGCGCGACGCTTTTTACCGCGGCTCCATCGCCGCCGCCATCGATGCCTTTATGCAACGCAACGGCGGCTACCTGCGCGCCGAAGACCTCGCTGCGCACCGTTCGGAATGGGTCGATCCCGTCTCCTGCGACTACCGAGGTTACCAGCTTTGGGAACTGCCTCCCAACGGACAAGGCATCGCCGCCCTCCAAATGTTGAACATCCTGGAAGGCTTCGACCTGCGTTCGGCTGGATTCGGCAGCCCCAATCACCTGCACTGGTTTATCGAGGCCAAGAAGCTCGCCTTTGCCGATCGCGCCCGGTTCTACGCCGATCCCGCCTTCGGCCACGTTCCCGTCCAAGAGCTGATCTCGAAAGAGTACGCAGCAGAACGCCGCGCCCGCATCGATCCAGCTCGCGCCTCGCTCACCGACGAGCCCGGCAATCCCGCCTTGGACGAAGGCGACACGGTCTACCTGAGCGTCGCCGACCAGGACCGGAACATGGTTTCCCTCATTCAAAGCAACTACCGCGGCTTCGGATCCGGCCTTTGTCCGGACGGACTCGGTTTTTGCCTTCAGAACCGCGCCGAACTTTTCGACCTAGCCGAAGGCAAGCCCAACAGTTATGCGCCAGGAAAGCGACCTTTCCATACTATCATCCCCGCCTTCGTCACTCGCGAGGGCAAGCCGTGGCTCAGTTTCGGGGTCATGGGTGGAGCCACCCAGCCGCAAGCCCACGTTCAAATCCTGCTCAATCTCGTCGATTTCGATATGAATCTCCAAGAGGCCGGCGACGCCCCCCGCGTCGTGCACACCGGCTCATCCCAACCGACGGGCGAGATCATGACCTCTGGGGGCCGGGTGCATCTCGAATCCGGTTTTCCCTATGGGTCCGTCCGCGAACTCGTCGAACGCGGTCACTTGGTGACTTCCGAGATCGGAATCTACGGGGGATACCAAGCCATCCTCTACGAACGGGAAACGGACGTCTATTACGGCGCCTCCGAATCGCGCAAGGACGGGCAGGCCGCCGGGTATTGAAATCACGAGCGGGCTCCCGCAGGCCCTGTGCCGTCATGGGTCTCCATCCCAGGACCAGGCCAAGCTCTACCAGATCTCTCACGCTATCCTGGAGGGGCGGGCTCCCGCACGCCCTGTCCCGGCATCAGGCTCCATCCCGAGACCAGGCCGTCGAGGACGCCGGCCTTCCAGGTCAGGCTCTACCAGATCTCTCACGCTATCCTGGAGGGGCGGGCTCCCGCACGCCCTGTCCCGGCATGGTCTCCATCCCAGGACCAGGCCGTCACGGAGGCCGGCCCTCCAGGTCAGGCTCTACCAGATCCCTCACGTTATCCTGGAGGGGCGGGCTCCCGCACGCACTGTCCCGCCATGGTCTTCATCCCAGGACCAGGCCGTCACGGAGGCCGGCCCTCCAGGTCAGGCTCTACCAGATCCCTCACGTTATCCTGGAGGGGCGGGCTCCCGCACGCCCTGTCCCGGCATCAGGCTCCATCCCGAGACCAGGCCGTCGAGGACGCCGGCCTTCCAGGTCCGGCTCTACCAGATCTCTCACGCTATCCTGGAGGGGCGGGCTCCCGCACGCCCTGTCATGCCATGGGTCTCCATCCCAGGACCAGGCCGTCACGGAGGCCGGCCCTCCAGGTCAGGCTCTACCAGATCTCTCACGCTATCCTGGAGGGGTGGGCTCCCGCACGCCCTGTCCCGGCATCAGGCTCCATCCCGAGACCAGGCCGTCGAGGACGACGGCCTTCCAGGTCCGGCTCTACCAGATCTCTCACGCTCTCCTGGAGGGGCGGGCTCCCGCACGCACTGTCCCGGCATGGTCTCCATCCCAGGACCAGGCCGTCACGGAGGCCGGCCCTCCAGGGTCCTATAGCGCCATAGATCTCCATCCCGCGACCAGGCCGTCGAGGACGACAGCCCTCCAGGTCAGGCTCTACCAGATCTCTCACGCTATCCTGGAGGGGCGGGCTCCCGCACGCCCTGTCCCGCCATAGGTCTGCATCCCGGGACCAGGCCGTCACGGAGGCCGGCCCTCCAGGTCCTGTCCCGCCATAGGTCTCCATCCCGCGTCCAAACCGCCGTCGAGGACTCCGGCACTCCAGGGCGATTTCACGGTTGCATTGCGGAGTCCCCGTCCCATAATGAAGTGTATACAGTCTGAAAAATCCGCTGTTCCGGCCTATCCCCGTCTTCCACTTGCTTCCCATGACTCATTCCCGTCTTCCCTGGCTCTCTTGCCTTCTCCTCCTGACCCCGACTCTGTCTCAAGCGGCCCTTTTCCTCGACGGCGGCGGCCTCGTTTTGGCTGAAGAAGGCGGCTCCGCCGCTCCGGCAAACCTGGCTCCCAGCGCCACCCCGTTTGCCCTCGACGTCATCAACAATGGAGAATTCGCCGTTCACCAGATCCCTCACCTCAGCGACGGTCTCTACGGCAATTCCAATAGTTGGATCGGCAACTCCCCGGACAGTTACTGCGGCATCTCCTTCGGAAGCAACCCCGTAACCATCCAGAGTCTCGCTTTCGGGCGCGACAACGGAGGTGAAGAACAGGTGTTCACCGACCGCTCTCTCGGGCTCTACACTTTACAATACACGGACGTTCCCAATCCCGACGCTTCAACCCCCAACGAAGACTGGACGACAATCGGCACTCTCGACTACGCCGGACCCGGCGGACCCGGTTTCGCAGCACCGCATCTGCGCCACCGCTTTAATTTCAATCCGGTGTCCGCAACCGGAATCCGCCTCATCGCCCCTGGCGGAACCGCTATCGACGAATTCGAAGTCTACGGGGAACCCGGGGAAATCCTCGTCGAACCGGAACCGCCGGTGGGCATCACCGCCCAGCCCGGCTTCGAGCTGGGATGGGACGGAAATGACGGTGATCATTTTGACCCGGCTCCCCCACCCGCGGGCTCGATCGTTCCGGACAACCTCGCTCTGGCCTCCAACGGAGCCGTCGCCTTCGGCTCCGGAGAGCTGGGTGCGGAACTCGCCCTCGATTTTCACCTGATTTCCAATGCCAACGACGGGTTTTATGGGAACTCCAATAGCTGGATCGGCGGCAGCGCAGACTCTCCGGCCTTCATCGGAATCGCCCTGGGCGGCGCTTATGATGTGGAAACCGTCGCCTGGGGCCGCGACAACGGCAACGGAGCCGCCGACGACAGCGACCCCGGTACCGACGCCTGTGGCGGCCAGTGCGATGATCGCGCCTCGGGAACTTACATCATCCAAATCACCAATGATCCATCGCCCGATGCACTCACTCCGGCCGCAGCCTGGGTCACCATCGGCAGCATAGAATACCGCTTCAACGAAGACACCGAAGTCGGAGGCGGCTTTACCGACTACCTCCGGCACGCATTCTCGGTCGCCCGGACGGGCGGCGCTTCGCTCACCGCCACCGGCCTGCGACTCCTGGTTCCCTCCGCCGCCATCGCCATCGACGAACTCGAGATTTACGGGACCCCAGCCCAAGCCCAACTGGTCCCGGTGGAAGAGGGCGGCACTGCCGCAGCAGGCAATCTCGCCGCGGCGGGAACCGCCTTTGCCCGCGATGTCATCAATGGTGGGGAGTTCGCCGCCCACCAAATCGCCCATCTCAACGACGGGCTTTACGGCAACTCCAACAGTTGGATCGGCGACAGCGAAAACAGTTTCGCCGGCATCAGCCTCGGCGCCGATCCGGTCACGGTTCGCAGCATCGCCTTCGGACGCGACAATGGCGGCGAAGAGCAAGTGTTTATGGATCGTTCGTTAGGGCTTTATACTCTCCAATACACCGCGGTCCCCAACCCGGACGCATCCACCCCGGATGGCGATTGGATCACCATTGGCCAAATCCTTTACGAGGGCGGCAGTCCGGCTCAACCTTTCCTCAGGCACCGCTTCAACTTCGAGGCGGTCCAGGCGACGGGAATCCGCTTGATCACCCCCGGAGCCGGTATCGGCAGTGGAACCGCCATCGATGAACTCGAGATCTACGCGGACCCAGGAACCATCATTGAACCGCCCGCCGGAATCGTCATCCAACCCGCGGCGGGATTTCAAGTCGAGTGGAACGGAAACGATGGTGAAAACTTCGATCCCACCCCTCCTCCCACCGGTTCCGTGGTTCCTGACAACATCGCTTTGGCCGCCAATGGAGCCGTCCCCTTCGGTTCCGGCGAACTCGGCCCCGAACTGGGAATCGACTTTCACCTCATCACCAATGTCAACGACGGCTTCTACGGCAATAGCCACAGTTGGATCAGCGGCAGCCCGGACAGCCCTCCCTTCATCGGCGTCGCCTTGGGCGGCAGCTTCGAGGTCGATCGCATTGCTTGGGGCCGCGACAACGGCAACGGAGCCATCGACGACAGCGACCCCGGCTCCGATGCCTGCGGCGGCCAATGCGACGATAGGAGCACCGGCATTTATACTTTGCAATTCACCACCGACCCCAATCCCAGCGCCGCCACCTCCGACGCCGCCTGGACCACTGTGGCCACCTTCGACTACCAATTCAGCGCTGACAATTTGATCGGAGAAGGTTTCACCACCTACCTGCGCCACGAGTACTCAGTCTCTCAATCCGACAATTCGCCCCTCGTCGCCACGGGCGTGCGGATCCTCGTTCCTTCCGCGGGTCTCGGCGGAGGCACCGCCATCGACGAGCTGGAAGTTTACGGAGCCGGCATCGCCAGACAACTTCTCCCGGTGGAGGAAGGCGGAATCGCTCAAGCCGGCAACCTGGCTCCGGGCGGAACGGCCTTCGCTAAAGATGTCATCAACGATGGCGAGTTCGCCGTCCACCAGATCGTCCACCTCAACGACGGGCTCTACGGCAACTCCAACAGTTGGATCGGCAACAGCGAGAACAGTTTCGCCGGCATCGGTTTCGGGGCCGAGCCCATCACCATTCGCAGCATCGCCTTTGGACGGGACAACGGCGGCGAAGAACAGGTGTTCACCGACCGCGCTGAGGGAACCTACACCGTGCAATTCACCACCGCCGCCAATCCAGACGCCGCTACCCCTGACGAAGCTTGGATGGATATCGGCAACGTCATCTACGCCCCAGGGTCGCCCCCCGCCCCGCACCTCCGTCACCGCTTCAACTTCACCGCTATCGAAGCCACCGGAATCCGCCTGATCACTCCCGGCAATGGAATCGGCGGCGGAGCCGCCATCGACGAGATCGAGGTCTACGAAAACATCTTCGTCCCGCCGTTGCCGCCCGCGCTCATTCTTTCTCCTGCCGATGGTTTCTTGATCTCCTGGGACGGAAACGACGGCGTCCATTTCGACCCCGTCCCGCCTCCGGACGGTTCCATCGTCCCCGACAATCTGGCCTTGGCTTCCCGCGGAGCGACGCCTCTCGGTTCCGGGGAACTCGGTCCCGAACTGGGCATCGATTTTCATCTCATCACCAACATCAACGACGGCTACTACGGCAATTCCAACAGTTGGATCGGCGGAGGAGGCGACGGCCAAGCCTTCATCGGTGTGGCTCTCCCTAGCGCTGTCGAAATCGGCCGGGTCGCCTGGGGCCGCGACAACGGCAACGGAGCCGTCGATGATTCCGAACCCGGCACCGATGCCTGCGGCGGCCAATGCGACGACCGCAGCATGGGGCTCTACACCCTTCAGTTCACGACGGAAGCCAATCCTGACGCCAGCACGCCAGACGGGTCATGGACCACCATCGCCACCCTCGATCACCGCCGCAACGAAGACGATGTCGTGGGAGAAGGTTTCACCCGCTACCTGCGCCATGAATTTACCATCGCCCGCAGCGACGCCACTCCACTCGTCGCCACGGGCGTCCGCATTCTCGTGCCCGCGACCGGCCTGGGCGGCGGCACCGCCATCGATGAGCTGGAACTCTACGAGCCGGCCGGCGATCCCAGCGTGGTCTTCCTTGGCAATGGCGATTTCGGTCTCTTACAACCAGGCGCCGGCCCGCAACTGCACGAGGTCGGCATCTCCAACGGAGGAATCGGCAACACCCTCGAGATCGCCTCCGTGACCGTGACTGGAATCGACGCCGGGCTTTTCACTGTCCTATCTCATCCCACGCAACTCGCTCCCGGCGCACAAGATTCGGTGGAGCTGCGCTTCGAAGGGGGGGCAGCTACTGGACGCTTCCAGGCCCAACTTGAGATCGCCAGCAATGACGAACGTCAACCGCTCAGGGTCCTGCCTCTCACGGCCCGCGTGATTCATCCCGCAGGTTTGCTCGCTTACTATCCGATGGATGAAACCGAGGGCGTCTCCCTGGAAGACCACTCCGGCAACGGCTACCACGGATCCTACCAAACTTCCGGGACCGGCTCCTTCCAGCTCGGTGAACCGGGTCTGGCCGGTGGAACCGCGGTGCGCTTCAACGACGGCGGCGAGGAAACCAGCGCCGGCTACGGCGAAATCCCCGCCTCGGCCGGACTTCCTCCGCTCCAGACTTTCTCCGCCGCCGTGTGGGTCATGATTGACCCGGCCGACGTGGGCACCACCTCGAGCTTCTTTTCCAAGGGCAACGTCTTGGCCGACCCCTTTGCCCTCGTCACCGGCGTCGCCGACGGCCCTTCGCCGCTGCAATGGTTTTCTGCCGGAGTCCCTGACGATCCCACCGGCGATGCAGTCAGCCCAGGCACACTGCATCACCTCGTGGTGACCCATGCCGACGCCAACGGCACGGAGCCCGGAGCCGACCGTCTCCGCATCTATCTCGACGGCGCCCTCCTAAGCGAAACCCTTTCACCCGACGGATTCGACGACGGCTCGGCATCGCCCTTCCAGTTGGGCGCAACCACCGGCGTCTTCGGTCTCACTGGAGTGATGGACGATCTCCAGCTTTACGAAGTGGAACTTACCGCGGAAAACGTGACCTACCTTTTCCAGAATCCGGGAGAAACCGTGCCTGGCGACATCATCGTCGATCCTTCGCTCGATTCCGATGGCGATGGCATGAGCGATGTGCGCGAGGCCATCGCCGGCACCGATCCCTTCGATCCCACGTCCGTCTTCGTCATCCGTGATGCCGTGCGCGACGCGGAGGGCGTTCGCCTCACTTGGTCCAGCGTCGAAGGCAGGATCTACGCGGTTCAGATCAACGACGGGCTTGATCCGCAAGACTGGGAAACACTGCCGGGAGCCGGCGCCATCGCCGCTCAACCCGGTGGCGCGACTTCCCATGTCGATGGCTCCGTTGCTGAAGTCTCGGAACGCTCCTATCGTATCCTCGTTATCACCCCTGAAGGCTGAGGCCTTGTGCCCAGGTCATCGGGAGTCTCCGCCCCGTTCCCGGTGGCCCCCACCCCGATGCTTTCGTCCTCATCCCCTCCGCCTCAGGCCGGTGCAGCGTCCGGTTTCCCACAACGAGACATTCCGGGTATGCCCCCCCGGATGCCGGCCCTTCCCTGTGCCGCCGCTCTATTGCTTCTCAGCCCAGGATGGATGGCCGCCTTGGCCGACAGCACCACCGTCTTCAATGAAATCCAATACCATCCACGCAGCGATAGCGACCCGGAATGGGTGGAACTTCACAACCAGATGGCCGTCGACATGGACCTCTCGCAGTGGTCGCTCGATGGAGCCGTTTCCTTCACCTTCCCCGAAGGCTCCATCATCCCCGCCGGCGGATACCTCGTCGTAGCCGCCGACCCCGCCCTGCTCAGTACAACTGCCGCCCTCGGGCCATTCTTCGGCAGGCTCGACAACGCCGGCGAACGCCTTGAGCTGCGCAACAACAGCGGCCGGCTCATGGATGCCCTCGAATACGACGACAACGATCCTTGGCCCGCCGCCGCAGACGGTTCGGGAGCCACCCTTTCCAAGAGGAATCCAGGATCGGCCAGTGCTCCTGCGGAAAACTGGGGCGCCAGCGTCTCCCTCGGCGGCTCCCCGGGTCAACCTAACGTCACAACCGGATTCACGCCCGCGGGATTGGCCTTGAATGAACTCGCGCCCATCGGCCTCGCCGAAGGTTTCTGGGTCGAACTGATCAATCTCGGCAGTCAACCCGCCGTCACCGCCGGCTGCCGCCTCGCTTTTCCCGGAACGGGTCTGGAGGACATGGCGCTCCCAGATACATCACTGGAACCCGGCGCCGTGCTTCTCCTCGACGTCGCCGCTCCCTTCGGCAGCCTGGACCCCGGCGCTCTCATCGCCTTGATCTCCGCGGGCGGCTCCGAGTTGATCGACGCCCGCCGCGCCGCCCGGCTTCCCGTCGCGCGCGCCGCCGAACACGGCCAAGCCTGGCGCACCCCGCTCGAAGCCACGCCTGGTCTGCCTAACATATTCGCGTTTCATCAGGACGTCGTCATCAACGAGATCCTCTACCGCGCCTATCCTCTCGCCGCCGTTCCCGCGCAGCCTGCCCAATACGAAACCGAAGCGCTCGTCCCGCTCCGCCACGCCTGGCGCTTCGACGCCACAGGATCATTGGCCGGAGACGGATGGACGGAAACGGACTTCACCGACGACAACTGGAGCACCGCCGAAGGTCCTTTCCGCGGCGGCAATGCCGTCATTCCCGAAACAGGCGGAAGCAATGTCGCCCTCGGCAGAACCACCTACTACTTTCGCACAACTTTCGAGCATCCCGGTCCTCAAACGGATCAAGAACTCCAACTCCGCTATTTCGTCGACGACGGAGCCGTTTTCTACCTGAACGGCGAGGAGATTCACCGCTTCAACATGCGCGCCGGCCCGGTCAGCCCTTCCACCATCGCCGCTTCCGCAATCGGCGAGATCGTTTGGAACGAGGCCATCTCCTTACCCGCGGACTTGTTGGAGCCAGGGACAAATACCTTGGCGGTCGAAGTGCATCAAAGTTCCTTCCTCGAACTCGACCTCGCTTTCGGAACAGAGTTCGTCCTCGCTCGCGAAATCTCGCCTGCCGTCGGAGCCCTTCCCTTCCGCGAATCCCCTGAAGAATGGATCGAACTCTACAATCGCTCGGACGCGCCCATAAACCTCTCCGGTTGGTCGCTCACCGAAGCCGTCCAGTTCAACTTTCCCACGGGAGCCGTCCTCGAACCCGATGATTATCTTGTCGTGTCGCGAGACCGCGAAGCTCTGCTGGCCCTCCATCCCAGTCTGGGAAACGTCTTCGGAAACTGGGAAGGCCGCCTCTCCAACCGCGCCGAACGCATTGTGTTGCTCGACGCTCATGGAAACACGGCCGACGAAGTCGCCTATGCGGACGGAAAACCTTGGCCGGACTATGCGGACGGCGGAGGCTCCAGCCTCGAATTGCGCGATCCTTGGGCCGACAACAGTCGCCCGGAAGCCTGGGCCGCCAGCGATGCCGCCGCCCTCTCTCAATGGCAGACGGTTTCCTATCGGGCTGTCTCCGGGCAAGCCTTTGGTCCCACCCGCTGGAATGAACTCTGTCTCGGCCTTCTCACCGCGGGCGAGGTCTTGATCGATGACATCCAGGTCATCGAGGATCCCAACGGAGCCCGGCGCAACCTTATCCGAAACGCCAACTTCGGCGGCCACATCTTCGAACCGGACGGGACCACCGACCATTGGCGCTTTCTCGGCACCCACCGGCTAAGCCGGGTGGAAGCGGACCCGGACGCTCCCCAGAACCCCGTGCTGCGCCTGATTGCATCCGGTCCCTCCGACACCAAGCATAACCACGTTGAAACTACCTACGCCGAAAACCAGCGTCTCTTGGACGGCAACGAATACGAAGTCTCCTTTCGCGCCCGCTGGCTTGGAGGATCCAACCGGCTCAATGTCCGCTCCTATTTCAACCGGCTGGCCCGCACCGTGGCCCTCGAAGTTCCGGCTCAAACAGGGACCCCTGGCAGGCAAAATTCCCGCGCCGAACCCAATCTCGGACCCACCTTCGCCAGGCTGCGCCACAGCCCTCTCGTTCCTTCGCCCGCCGAACCCGTGCAAATCTCGGTGCAGGCCTCGGATCCGGATGGCATCGCCTCCATAAAGCTGCACTACGCAGTCAACGGCGGCTCGATTTTCGCCGGAGGCTCCGGAACTCTCGCGATGGAAATGGAGGAAGACGGCTCTTATGCCGCAGCCCTCCCTCCCCGCGCTGCGGGTTCCATCGTGGAGTTCTACCTGGAAGCCGCGGACACCCTCGACGCCGTTTCTTTTTATCCCGCCGCGGGCCCCGAATCGCCCGCCCTCTATCAAGTCGATGACGGAGCCCAAACTTCCCTGCCCGTGCACCGGATCAGGATCGTCATGACCAAGAAGGACTCGGACTTCCTCCTCAGTGAACTTAATCTCATGAGCAACGAGCGCCTCGGCGCCGCCATTATCTACAATGAGCAGGAAGTATTCTACGATGCACAAGTTCGTCTCAAGGGAAGCGGAGCCGGCCGCGCCCGCGATGGAATCTCCTATCAGAGCCTGAATATCGCCTTTCCCAGGGATCAGCTCTTCCGGGGCGTGCACGACTCGATCGGCTTGGACCGTTCCGGCCGCAGTCCCCGCGTCCGAGGTCAGGATGAGATCTATATCAAACACCTCTTCAATCGCGCCGGGTTGCCCTGCATGTACGACGATCTCGTCTACCTGGCCGGTCCCAGGAACACTTTCAACGGAACCGCCCTGCTCCTCATGGCGCGTTACGAATCCGAGTTCACCTCCACCCAGTTCGAAGGCGACGACGGAGGAACCGTCTACAACTACGACATCACCTACGAACCGACCTCCACCATCGACGGAAATCCCGAAAGCCTCAAACGCCCTTCTCCTTTCGAGCATCTCCAAACGGATCTCACCGACCTCGGCGACGATCCGGAAAGCTATCGGACCTTCCTGGAAATTCGCACCGGGCGCCAACGCGACGATTATGAGGCGATTATGCGATTTTGCCAGACCATGTCTCTCCCAGCCGACTCCTTAGCCACGCACATCTCCGAGGTCATGGACGTCGACCAATGGATGCGTTGCGCCGCGCTGACCAGCCTCTGCGGCATCGGCGACAACTACCTCAATGGAGGTCTGCGGCACAACTTCCGCATGTATGCCCCGCCTCAGGCAGGCCGCGTCGTGGCGCTCCCATGGGACATGGACTTCGTCTTCAATTCCTCAGCTTCCGCGCCCCTCCTCCAGTCAACCGGGAATCTGCGCCGCGTCATGGATATCCCGGAACACCAGCGTCTCTTCTACGGCCACGTGCTGGACCTCTTGGAGATGCCCTTCAATACCGCCTACCTAAGCCCTTGGCTCCAGCACTACGGCAGCACCGTGGGACAAAACTACACCGCCCAAGCTTCCTACGTCCAACAGCGGGGCGATTCCGCCCGCAGCCAGATCCAGCGTCTCATCCCTGAGATTCCCTTCGAAATCACCACCCAGGGGGGCCAGGACTTCACCGTCCCACTCCCCCAAGTCACCCTCCGCGGACGCGGCTGGCTCGATGTCCGATCCCTCCGGCTCGCGGGTCAAGATCGCGATCTCCCGGTGCGTTGGACCGCTCTGGATTCCTGGGAACTCACTCTCCCTCTCCTAACCGGTCCCAATCTCTTCCAAATCGAAGCCAGAGACTTTCAAGACCGTCTTCTCACTACCAAAACCCTAACTATCACCAGCACCGCGTCCGTGCCCACTCCGGCCCGCTTTCTTCGGGTCACGGAGATCCACTACCACCCCGCCGCCCCTTCCGGGACGGAAACCGCCGCCAGCTCCGCCGATGGCGATTTCGAATTCATCGAACTGCGCAACATCGGAGCAGAGGCTCTCGATCTCACCGGCGTCGCCTTCACTGCCGGCATTCGCTTCGAGTTTCCCGACGGCAGCAACCTGGCCGCCGGGGGCTACGCCGTCCTCGCCAAGCATCGCGACGCCTTCGTCGCCCGCTACGGACCCCTGATCCCCGTGGCCGGAGTCTACTCGGGCAATCTCTCCAATTCCGGTGAGTCGATCCTCCTCCAGGATTCGACGGGCTCGCACATCCAAGCTTTCGCGTACTCGGATTCTTGGGAACCGGCCACAGACGGCCAGGGACGCTCCCTCACCGTCCGAGACGATACCGCCCCGCCGGAACAATGGTCGCAGGCATCCCATTGGAAAGCGAGCAGCCGGCAACACGGCAGCCCCGGCGGACCCGACGCGCCGCCTGAGGAAGGCGGCTACACCGATTGGGCCGCCCGGCATTTCACCGCGGAGGAATTGGCCGATCCCAGCGTGAGCGGCCCTCACGCGATACCCCCCGGATTCTCTATCTCAAATTTGCTCCGCTACGCTCTCGTCCTGGATTCACCCGAAGATCGCGCTCACTCCCTTCCTCGGGTCCTGCTGCGAAACGGCGAGCCTCTCTTGCGCTTCCTCCGCCGCGCCAATTCCCTCGATCTCGAGTTCACCATCGAAAGCTCAACCAATCTGACCGTTTGGCTCCCTTTGGACTCCGGCATCGAAGTCGAACAATCCAATCCCGACGGATCGGAATGGGTCACGGCCGTCCCGCCCTCCGGCGAAAGTTCCCGGCAATTCCTCCGCCTGCGGGTGCGTCTGCAGGCGCCAACGCCGTAAAGGCTCTTTGTCCGCCATTGAGCCTCAAGCGTTCGCGGGCAGGAGTGCCCTCAACGCCAAGGGAAGCTGGAGGCCCTTGGACTGCGGCGAGCATCGCGGCTCTCTCGCGGCGCGGAGCTTCAAGCCGTCGCGTAACGCTCTGCCAAAGCCTCAGCCACGCGCAATCCATCCGCCGCCGCCGAAAGGATCCCGCCGGCATATCCTGCTCCCTCCCCCGCCGGATACAGTCCCGCCAGCACCGGACACTGCATGTCCTGGCCACGCGTCACCCGCAAAGGGGCGGAGCTGCGGCTCTCCACCGCCGTCAACACCGCGTCGGCCCGGTTGAACCCCGGCAGGCTCCGCTCGATCCGCGGAGCCGCCTCCGACAACGCTTCAATCACGAAAGAAGGCAGAACTTCCCGGAGGTCGCCCCAAACCACACCCGGACGAAACGAAGGCTCCACCCCGCCGGGTCCCCGGCTGGCCCTTCCCCGAAGGAAATCCCCGAGCAATTGAGCAGGAGCCCGATAGGTTCCGCCGCCCGCAAGGAAAGCTTTCTCTTCCAATCGCCGCTGGAATTCCACTCCGGCCAAGGCCCCTCCCGTTCCGATATCTTCGGGACGCACTTCCACCATGAACCCCGCGTTGGCGTTGGCCCGGTCCCTGGCATAACTGCTCATCCCGTTCGTCGCCAGCCGGGCCGCCTCGGATGTCGCCCCCACCACCAGCCCCCCAGGACACATGCAGAAACTGTAAACCGCCCGGCCCTTCGATCCGTGATCGACGAAACGGTAATCCGCCGCCCCCAACAATCGATGCCCGGCCTGCGCCCCGTATTGCCTGCGATCGACGGCCTCCTGCGGATGCTCGATGCGCACTCCCACCGAAAACGGTTTGGCCTCCATGGGAACGCCCCCAGCCTCGAGCATGGCAAACACATCCCGGGCGCTGTGACCCACAGCGAGAATGACCGCGTCCGCCTCGATCTCGGAACCGCCGGCCAGCCGCAAGCCCCGGATTGCCCCGCTCTCGCTAACAAGATCCGTTGCCCGGGTCTCAAAGCGGATTTCCGCGCCCAACCCCAACAGCGTGGTGCGCAAGTTCCGCAGGACCCGGATCAGTTTATCTGTGCCAATGTGAGGACGGCTGTGCACGAGAATTTCCGAGGGCGCTCCGTGCTCGGCCAATTGCTCCAAAATCCAACGGTTCCGGCCTTCCCGGTCCCGGATCTGAGTATACAGCTTGCCGTCGGAAAATGTGCCGGCGCCGCCCTCCCCAAACTGCACATTCGATTCCGGCTCCAACCCCTCCCCCGTCCGCCAGAAACGCGTCACATCCCGCGCCCGCGCCCCAGCGGCTTTGCCCCGCTCCAACAGCAAGGGACGAAATCCCAACCGGGCCAGAAGGAGTCCCGCGAACAATCCACACGGACCCGTGCCCACGATTACCGGCCGCGGAACCGCTGGGCGAAATCGCCGGTTCCCCACGAGAAAACGATAGCGTTCATCAGGCCGCATCGTCGTCCCCGGCAGTCCGCCCTGGCGGGCGCGGACGGCCAGTCCTCGGGAAGCCTCCCTGTCTCTCAATTGAACATCGACCGTGTAGACGAAACGCACCGGCCGCCGCCGGCGTGCATCGATGGCGCGCTGCCGGATCTCCCAAGTCAGGAGATCCTCCTCACTGATCCCCAATCGTTCCAAAACCGCCTGCCGCAACTCCTCCGCGCTGTGCTCCAACGGAAGGTCCAGTTGACTGACACGCAGCCATCCCTCCCCATGCCCTTCGCCAGGCGGAGCCAAACCTGGACTCTCCTCCCCTTCCCCCTCAGGTTTCGTCATGGCTCGCGCCTAACACGCTGGCAAAGCTATTCTCCCCCGGCGCCCAACAAATAGGCGATCAGGTTGTGAAACTCGGGTTCCGTCAGGACCTGACCGTAGATCGGCGGCATCAAAGAAAAGGATGACTGCTCCCGCCGGACCACGTCCCCCTTTTTCACACTAAACTCCTGCCCCTGCACGTCCGCGAAAACCAGAAGCTCTCCTTCCTCACGCCGGAACAGACCAGAAAGCGAGCTGCCGTCCGCCAAATCCAGCAGGGTGTATCGAAAGGCCAGATCCACGTTCAAATTGGGATTGAGGATGTCCTCGATCAGGCGATCCACCCCGCGGTTTCCGATCCCATCGAGTTGTGGCCCGATAAGCCCTCCGTTGCCCCCGACCTGGTGACAGGCCGCGCAATGCAGTGCGTAAATCTCCTTTCCGCGCTCCGCAGATAGTCCGGCGGCCGCGTGAAAGGAAGCCTGACGCGCCGCCGCCAGTGTCTCCAGTTCGGCGCCGCCATCGGGAATGCCCTCCGTGAGAAGAGCAGCACGATCCTCCCACTGCTCCAATCCGCTTCCCTCCAGGCGCTCGCGCACTGATCCCGCTAACAAAAGCTGTGCTCCGGCCCGGCCCGCTTCGATCTCCTCGAAAAGCAGTTCCGCTCCCTCCCGGCTTCCCGCCAGAAGTTCCGCGACCCGGTCCCGCACGCGTCCGCTGGCGCTGCGCAAGGCTTCCCCAAGCGCCGTTCTGGCCTCGGCCGAATCTCGTTGGGCCAGTCCTTCCGCCGCCAAAACCCGCAGGGCCTCCGGCTGCCGTCCATCCGGAAGGATGGCCGTGTCCAGCCGCGTCCCTCCCCCTCCGGCGAGCGCCCGGAAAGCCAGCAGAGCAGCCGCCCGCACCGCCAGGGGCCTTCCCTCGTCTTTCCCGAAGGCCTCGGTCTTTCCGCTAAAGTCGGTCATGCCCAGTTCCCGCACTAACTCAAAGGCGCCCACCAGATTCGCAGCAGCGTCCCGCGGCATACGCTCCGGGAAACCCACCACGGGAGGCTCAAATCGACCCACGGCTAGCCAAGCGAAGGCCTCTCCGCTTTGGCCGTCCTCGATCTCCAGGTAGGCCCGTCGCCCCCGATGAGCCTCCAGCCGCCAATCCACACGCTGCGCCAAGTCGCTGCGCGGAGCGGGTGCTTCGGCCAAGACTTCCCCAGTCTCGACGTCGCGCAGCCGCACTGAGTTCTTCCCCCCGGCAGGGTGATCCGGAAAACCGTCGTGCCCCGCTGCCCAAAACGACAAAGCCTCCGGCGCTTCAAAGGACGGTGATCGCAAGACGCCCGTCAATCGTTCTCCTCCCGGCGTCAGACTGCTCACAAACCATGCCCGGCGTTGTGTTCCCGCCGACTCTCGCCGCTGCAAAAACCACGGATCTTCCGACGGCGGCGCTCCAAGAACCGGTTCCACGGTCCAGCCGCCGGAATCCCCTTCCGCAAAAAGCCGTTCCGCCAGAGTCCTTCCCCAGCCGCGAAAGGCCTCACCCGGAGCCATCCCGCGCTGCTGCAATCCCTGCCACGAGGCTCGGTAGAGCGTCAACTGAACCCCCGTATCCGGAGCCAGAGATGGCCAATCGAGTTGGGCAAAACGTTCCACCTCGTCCGGGGTGAGATAGCGAGCCAAATGCCGCAGCGTTTCCTCCATCTGTCCCGCCTCCACCACGCCCTCGGTCACCTGTCGCAGCAACCACGCCGCGGCGGTTTCGCCAGGAACCGCCAGCGCAATCCCAGATAACTTCTTTCTACGTTCCAGATCCAACTCCGCGAAACCGATGCGCTCCATAACTTCAGCATTGTTCATGTGTTCACGTAAGGCCACCCGCACCGTGTGGATGAGATGATCGTCCTCTTCCGGCGTCGACTCCCACAAGGTCAGGAGCGCCGCAACCTGCTCGAAAGCCGGCCGCAGGCCCGCGCTCTCCGCCGCAGCCCTGGCCACGTGAGCACTGGCATCTCCCAGACCCCGCATCACCCTCTCGCGCAGTGCATCATTCCACGTCTCCCGTTCCCCCGCCACCCGCATCACGTGCACGCGGACCGCTTCGGACGCATCGGCCCCCGCCTCCGCCAACGCCTCTTCGGTCAACCGTCCCAATCTCTGCAGAATCCACAACGCCTGTACCGTGAGGTCCGGATTCTGTGAGCCCTCCCAGGCTGCTTCGACCGCCCCTGCCGCTGCCTCGGAGCGCTGGTCCACCAAATGATGCGCCGCCCGCATCCGTCGCAGCAAGTGAGGATGAGAAAGCTCTCCGGTCACCTCTGCCAAGGAAGCTGCCCCCAGATCAAACGGAGGAGGATACGCGTCTTCCGGCGTCTCCCCTTCCCAACTAATGCGCCAAATCCGGCCCCGGTAACGGTCCCGGCCCGGATGCTCCAACGGCACTTCGTAGTGCCCGATGATCCGGTTGTAGAAATCCGCCACATACATGGCTCCATCGGGTCCAAAACGAATATCCACCGGGCGAAACCAGGGGTCCTCCGTCTTCACCAAATCCTCCATCTCCACGGCGGAAGGCGAAGCCCCCGTCCAATCCAACCGGTCCCGGTGCACCCGGCTCCCCATGACGTTTCCGATATACACGCAGCCGTGAAACTCCGCGGGCCAGTGCGGCGGCACGTCCACCACGATGCCGCACAACGCCGTGGAATCGTGCGTGTGCTGCATAAGCACTGGAGCAAAGCCCAACCCATCGTGAGGTTTCCCAAAGCTTGGGTAGTGGGCGCCCCGGATCAATTGATAGATGGGAGAGCTATGGCAGTCCGCAGTGTAAAAATAGCCCAGACTGTCCTGACACTGTCCGAACGGATTGACCTGACCCCAGGTATACTGCTCGATCCGGCTCGCGTCCGGCATCATCCGATAGGTGTTCCCCGACTGCAACCTGATCTCATCCCCACTGCGGCCCCGGATCTGGGAATCATTGCGAAACCCGTGACAAATCTGTAGCCAACCGTCAAAGCCCCGCCGAAAGCCGTTCTGCATCCCGTGCGTGTCCACGACATCGCCAAGCGGTCCGATGAGAACTTCCCGGTGGTCCGCCACCCCGTCGTCGTCGGTGTCTCGCAACCACCAGATGTTGGGAATGCTCCACACCAAAGCTCCGTCTCCATAAGGCATCACCCCGATCGGGATATTCAGCCCGTCCGCGAACGTCGTCACACGATCGGCCCGCCCATCGCCATCCGTATCCTCCAACACCTTCACCGAATCCCGCGCCGGCCGGTCCTCCGGAGCCGCGTAGGGATACTCCAAACTGTTCGTCAACCACATCCGTCCCCGGTCGTCAAAGGCCATGTTCATCGGTTTGGCGATGTCCGGTTCGGCTGCAAAAAGCGTTATGCGAAATCCCTCCGGAACGGTGAAACTGGCCTGTTGTTCTTCAGGATTCAGCGGTTCCGTCGTGCGCACGTGTTCAGCAAAAGGATCCTGCCCGCTCGCCAGTGATCCGGTCATCCAAAGACCGAGCGCCAGGCGGAGCAGAAAGCGTTGGGGGGAAGGGTGCGGCATAGCCGCTTATCTTAGGCCGTGCCACCCAGCGAACAACGGGAAAGTCCCGGCTCCCTTCCCGTCTCCTTTTCAGGCCGGTCGCCCCAGGCCGAAGTCTGGAGCTTGCGCCCGGTCAAATCGCTAACTCGACGCTCGCTATCAGCCGATGGCCCCCCGCCTCGCCCCTTCCCGCATCCGTTTGCCACGGCGCCCAACCGCAGTATCCTGAGCCTCATTCTCCTCAAGTATGCTTTCTCGCTTCCTTCCCATCCTCCCGCCTTCTGTCCGGCGTTCCCTGTGGATTCTGTGCGCCGTCGCCGCGCCCTTCCTATCCCTGCAAGGCCAGGATGACGCCGGAGCTTCCGAATCCCGCTTCCTCGCCGACGTCCGCCAATTGACCTTCGAAGGCCGTCGCGCCGGGGAAGGTTATTTCAGCGCCGACGGCCGGAAACTGATCTTTCAAAGCGAACGCGACCCCGGGAATCCCTTTTTCCAGATCTTCGTCCTCGATCTAAACACCGGGGACAGCCACCGGGTTTCCCTCGGCAAAGGCAAAACGACCTGCGCCTGGTTTCACCCCGCAGGCGACCGCGTCCTTTTCGCCTCCACCCACGAAGATCCCGAGGCAGAGGAAAAGCAGCGCATCGAACTTGAGGAACGCGCCGCCGGCCGGCAACGCCGCTATTCCTGGGATTACGACGAGCACTACGACATCTTCGAAGCTGCCCCGGACGGAGCCCGAATCCGGAATCTGACCACGAGCAAAGGCTACGACGCGGAAGGCTCTTATTCGCCGGACGGCAATTCCATCGTCTTCGCTTCCAACCGCGAAGCCTACCTTCGTCCCGTCAGTCCCAATGATCGCCAGCGCTTCGAGACGGACCCTTCCTACTTTATCGACCTTTACCTCATGCGCTCCGACGGCTCAGACATCCGTCGCCTCACAGATACACCTGGCTACGACGGCGGTCCCTTCTTCAGCGCGGACGGCCGCCGGATCTGCTGGCGGCGCTTCAACGAGGAAGGCGACAAAGCGGAGATCTGGACCATGTCCTCAGACGGAACCGACCACCGCAAGGTCACCACCCTCAACGCCCTTTCCTGGGCGCCCTTTTTTCATCCCTCCGGAGACTACCTCATCTTCGCCACCAACCTCCACGGTTTCGACAACTTCGAACTCTACCTCGTCGATGCGCTGGGCCGCCACGATCCGCTGCGCGTCACCACGACGCCCGGCTTCGATGGTCTGCCCGCCTTCTCCCCGGACGGAAAACAACTGACCTGGACCAGCAATCGGACCTCCGATTCGACCTCTCAGATCTTTCTCGCCAGTTGGAACCACACCGCAGCGCGCAATGCTCTCGGTCTCAACCGGCCCAACGTCGCTCCGGCCACGGTGACCGGGACCCTGCCTTCTCCTGGGTTTGAAAGCACCAACGACGACATCACGGAAGAAGACCTCCGCCAACACCTCACTTGGTTGGCTTCCGAGCAGACCCAAGGCCGGCTCACCGGCACGGAGGGAGAGCGCATAGCCACCGAATACGTGGCCGGAGTCTTTCGCGGCATCGGACTGGAAACGGCCGGGGATCACGGTTCCTTCTTTCAAAACTTCGAGTTCACCGCTGGCGTCGCTCTTGGCGATTCCAACGTGCTGCAAGTGCATCGCAGCGACACACCCCAAGGCTTCGAAGTCCAACGGGAATGGTTGCCGCTCTCCTTTTCGGAAACCGGACCCATCGAGCCAGCCGGCATCGTCTTCGCCGGCTACGGCCTCGAAATCCCCGAGCAGGAAGGGGAAGGCGGGAAACTCCAGGAGGGGTACGCCTCCTATGCTCATCTCGATGTCGCGGACCAATGGGTGCTCGTGTTTCGCTACATGCCCGAGGACATTCCCAGCGAAACACGACAACGCTTCGCCCGTTATTCCAGCCTTCGCTACAAGGCCATGGTGGCCAGAGAGAAAGGAGCCCAGGGACTCATCGTGGTCAGTGGCCCCGCTTCCAAAGTGAAAAACGAGTTGGTTCCCCTCCAGTTTGACGCTTCGCTGGCCACCTCGGGCATCCCCGCCGTCTCGATCAGCGATCGCCTGGCCGCCGCCTTGCTCGGACCCGGGAAAAACCTAGCGGAATTGCAGGCGACTCTCGACAGCGGCCAGCTCCTGCAAGGTTTTGCTCTCCCCGGCCTCACCCTCTCCGCTCACATCGATATCCAGGCGGAGCGCCGGTCCGGCCGCAACGTCATTGCCCGTCTTCCCGGTCCCGAAACCGGCAGCCCCGCCCCGGCCGTGCTCGTCGGCGCTCACGTCGATCACCTCGGCAACCGCGCCGGGTCAAACTCCCGAGCCGCCAGCGAAGAGGCCGGGACCATCCACTTCGGAGCCGACGACAACGCGTCGGGAGTCGCCGCCCTTCTTGAGATCGCCCAGTTTCTGGCCGCGGAGAAACGCGCGAACCGCTTCCAACCCAAGCGCGATCTCCTTTTCGCCGCCTGGTCAGGCGAAGAACTCGGCCTGCTCGGTTCCACTCACTTCGCTCTCCAGATCGCCGAATCCCTCGGGGGACCCGAGTCGGAGATTTCTTCCCGGATCGGAGCCTGCCTCAACATGGACATGATTGGCCGGCTCGATCGCAGTCTCGTTCTCCAGGGATTGTCCTCGGGCGACGGTTGGCGGCGGCTCATCGAGCGCTGCAATGTCGTGGTCGGGCTTCCTCTCGTCCTCCAGGGCGACCCTTACGCGCCCACCGACTCCACCTCCTTCTACCCCCGCGGCGTTCCCATCCTCAACGCCTTCACCGGTTCCCACGAGGAATACCATACCCCTCGCGACACCGTCGACCTGATCAACTTTCCGGGCACGCATAAGATCACCCGTTTCATGTCCCTCATGACCCGGAAACTTGCCGAGAGCGAGAGCGGACCCGTCTACCGCCGGGTCGGGAGAGAGGAGAATCCCGGGCCGCGAGCCCATCTGCGCGCCTACCTGGGCACGGTTCCTAACTACGCGCAAAAAGACGGGCTCACCGGCGTCGAGCTGTCCAGCGTGGCCGCGGGCGGGCCTGCCGACGAAGCCGGCGTCCGCGCCGGCGACATCATCATCGGGCTGGCCGGCCGCAAAGTCGCCAACATCTACGACTACACCTACGCCATCGAGGCCCTCAAGATCGGCGAGGCCGCAGAAGTCATGGTCAAACGCGGAGACGACGAAGTCAAGCTGACCATCTTTCCCGGATCGCGAGAGTAGAAGCCTGAGCTAACCTTCGCCCTCATGCCAATTCCTCCACGGGAGCATTGTCCTCAACGCCATGGGTGAGGGGATTGGCGCCCCGCTGCTCGTGCTGCGAAAGGGATCCTCTACTCGAACCCACAAACAGCACTTGCCTGTGAACAAGATCGGCCTTTAGGAGACGCAACACCCTAGTCATGTCTCTGTGTGTCTTTAAGCGATTCTTAGGAAAGCGAAAGCAGAACAAGTCGCTCGACGACAACGGCGCAAACCCCAATGAGCAACGACATTGTCTCCGTGGCAGATCTTCTTGGCCCGTGGGTCGAGCCGGATTGGGACAGCGGCTTGATTGACCGGTGCCGGCGAGCTTGGAGCAGGCCGATCCGAGACTTGTCGCGAGAGGAGTTGGCCACGTTGTTACGTCAGCGAATTGCAGTGGAGCACGTCTTGCCCGTTGCGAGACAGAGAGCGCAGAGTGGTGTTGATGCTGACGCCGAAAATGTATGACGGAGAGCTGGAGGCTGCCATCGAGTATGCGAGCCAGGAAGACTAACTATACGCTGCATCCAACGCCCGGGGAGCCTTCATGCAGTCCGTTAGGACAGACGATCCCGGTACGCTGCATACCCAAACTCCCGCACCACCACGATCTCGCCGTTGCGCGGGTCGAAGGTGGCGATCGCGGGGAGACGCACCCCGTTGAAGGTCGTGTTCTTGACCATGGTGTAATGCGCCATGTCCTCAAACACCACCCGCCTGCCCACCTCCAGCGGCTCCGCGAAGGAATACACCCCGATCACGTCGCCCGCCAGACAACTATTCCCCCCCAGCCGGTAAGACCTCACCCCCTCTCCCAACTCACCCGCCCCGATGATTCGCGGTCGATAGGGCATCTCCAAAACGTCGGGCATATGCGCCGTCGCCGACGTATCGAGAATCGCCGAAGGCATGTCCGATCCGGGCGCCACGTCCAGAACCGTCGCGACAAGGTAGCCGCTGTTCAACGCCACAGCCTCCCCGGGTTCCAGATAGACCCTGACCCCATAACGTCCGGTGAAATCCTCAATCAATCCGCACAGATGCCCCACGTCGTAGTCCGTCCGGGTGACATGATGCCCACCTCCGAAATTGACCCAGGCGATGGCTTCCGATCTCAACCATCCGCCAAATCGCCGCTCCACGGCCTCCAGGGTCCGCTCCAAAGCATAGGAATCCTTTTCGCATAAAGTGTGAAAATGCAGCCCGCTCATTCCCTCCGGAACTTCCGCCGGAAGATCGCTTGCACGCACCCCTAACCGGGAACCCGGAGCACAGGGGTCGTAGATTGCCGTCTCCACTTCGGAATGCTCCGGATTGACCCGCAAACCGAGACGAACATTCGGATTCCGCTTTTTCAGCCATGGGGAGAATCGCTCCCACTGTCCCAGCGAATTGAAAGTGATGTGATTCATCAGCGGCGCCATTTCTGCGACGTCCTCTTCCGAGAAAGCCGGCCCGTGCACGTGCACTTCGCCCCCGAACTCCTCGCGCGCCAGGCGGGTTTCATGGACCGAACTCGCGCAGGCCCCGCTGAAATGCCCGCGCAACAACGGAAACACTCCGTGCATGGCAAAACCCTTCAACGCCAGCAACACTCCACAGCCTGTCTCTTCCCGCACCCCGCCCAGCACCCGGGCGTTGCTTTCAAGCTTCTCGAGGTCAACCAGGTAACAAGGAGAAGGAACCGCCGCTGCCGCCCGCTCCAAGAGGCTCATGCCTCCGCCTCCCCGATGTCCTCAACAAACTCCACCCAGGGAAGACCATGCTCCCCAAGCTTGGTCATGAAAGGATCCGGATCGAGCTGCTCCGGATTGAACACGCCTTCGCCCCGCCAGGAGCCCGTGAGCATCAGCATCCCGCCTATCATCGCCGGCACTCCCGTGGTGTAGGAAATGGCCTGAGATCCCACTTCGCGATAACAAGCCTCATGATCGCAGATGTTGTATACATGATAGCGCCGCTGGCGTCCATCCTTGACGCCCTCCATCCAGCAGCCAATGCAGGTCTTCCCCCGCGTCCGCTCCCCCAGGGATCCCGGATCCGGCAACACCGCCTTCAGAAACTGCAACGGAACGATCTCTCTCCCCTCATACATCACCGGATCGATCCGGGTCATCCCCACATTCTCCAATACCCGCAAGTGTCTGAGGTAGTCGTCCGAAAACGTCATCCAGAAGCGCAACTCCCGCACCCCCGGCAAATGACGGGCCAGGGACTCCAATTCCTCGTGATACAACAGATAGATCTTCTTCGGCCCGATTCCGCTTGGAAAATCAAACTCCCGCGACATGGACAGCGGGTCCGTCTCGATCCACTCGCCATCCCGGTAAAAGCGTCCCGGAGCCGTCACTTCCCGGATATTGATTTCCGGATTGAAATTCGTGGCGAAAGGCAGGCCGTGGTCGCCCGCATTGCAATCGATAATGTCCACACGGTGGATCTCGTCAAAATGGTGTTTGAGCGCGTGCGCACAGAAGACGTTGGTCACCCCGGGATCAAACCCGGAACCCAGCAAGGCCATCCGCCCCGCTTTCCGGAACCGCTCATGGTATTCCCACTGCTCCCGATACGAGAAGCGCGCCTCGTCCCGCGGCTCGTAATTCGCCGTGTCCAGGTAATCAACCCCACAGCGCAGGCAGGCCTCCATGATCGTAAGATCTTGATAGGGCAACGCCACGTGGATTACCAGCGCCGGCTTCTCCCGATCCAGCAATGCCGTCAGTTGATCCACGTCGTCGGCATCCACCGCCGCTGTCCCAACCGGGCGCGGCAGTTCCGCGGCGATAGCGTCGCATTTCGCCTTGGTCCGGCTGGCCAGACAGATCTCCGTGAAGACCTCTGGAGCACCAGCGCATTTGTGCGCCACAACTCGACCCACCCCGCCCGCTCCCAATATCACTACCTTGGACATGATTCCCGATCTCCGTTCCGGCGACCCATCGCCGATTCCCCTTCAGGGATGCTCATAATAGGTGTACCCACGCAATCCGTCTTCGTAAGCGGTGAGAATGCGCCGCCGCTCCTGCGGCGTAATCCGGCCCTCCGCCACCGCCGCTTCGGCGAAGTGACGAAAACGCGCCGTCAACTCCTTAGGATCGTACTCCACATAGGTCAGCACGTCCGCCACCGAGTCGCCCTTGATCTCATGAGTATACCGTATCCTTCCGTCCTCTAAGGAAATACTCACTACGTTGGTGTCGCCGAGCAGGTTGTGCAGGTCGCCTAAAGTTTCCTGATAGGCTCCAACCAGAAAAACACCCAGAAAATATTCCTCGTCGTCCCGCAACGGATGCACTGGCAGCCCCTGGCGCGAATCCCGCAAATTGATGAAGCGGTCCATCTTTCCGTCGCAATCACAGGTGATGTCGGCCAGCACCGCCCGCCGCACGGGCCGTTCCCCCAACCGGTGAATCGGCATCACCGGGAATAACTGAGAGATCGCCCAAGAATCCGGCAGCGATTGGAACAGGCTGAAGTTCCCATAGTAAAAATCCACCAGCGTGCCTTGCAGATCCTCCAGCTCCTCGGGAACCGGATCCATATCCTCGACCAACCGGGCGATCCGCGTCACCAAATGCCAGAACATCTTCTCACCAAGTCCCCTCTCCCGCAGGGAGATCGATCCATGGACGAAAAGCGAACGCAACTGATCCCGGTAATACACCGCGTCGTTGAGACCCTCCCGCGCCGTTCGCTGGGATAGCGCTTCCTCCACCGAGTACAAAGCGGCCAGGGTTTCATGAGCGCCTTCCGGAAGCGCAGCCGGACTGGCCGGCGGCTCGAAGGAACTCACGTCGAGTATGTTAAACAGCAGCACCGAGTAATAGGCCACCACAGCCCGCCCTGATTCCGTGATGATGTCCGGATGAGCAACTTCCGCCTCGTCGGCCACCTGCTTGATCGCCTCGATCAGGTCGACGCAGTACTCCTGAATCCCGTAGTTGCTGCTGCTCGGAGAACTGCTCTGCGATCCGTCGTAATCCACCGCCAATCCACCCCCCAAATCAAGCAACCCCATGGGGGCCCCTTCCTGCACCAGATTGACGTAGATCCGGGTCGCCTCCACGCACGCCTCCCGGATGGCCCGGATGTTGGGAATCTGACTGCCCTGATGATAGTGCAGCAGCCGAAGACAGTGCAAACTGCCCTGGTCCTTAAGATAATCGACGGCATCGATGACCTGGGACATGTTCAGTCCGAACACGCTGCGGTCCCCCGCCGATTCGGCCCAGTGACCCGAGCCCCGCGTAGACAGCCGCACCCGGATTCCCAGCGCCGGGTCAATCCCCAGCAACCGCGCCCGCTCCAGGATCAGCGGAAGCTCACCCGGCATTTCCAAAACCAAAATCACCTGCAATCCCATCCGGCTCGATTGCAATGCCAAATCAATGAATTCCTCGTCCTTGTACCCGTTGCAAATGATGTAGGCTTCCCGGTCCCGAAGGTAGGCCAGCGCTGCAATCAACTCCGGCTTGCTTCCCGCCTCCAACCCGTAATGATAGCGCTCGCCGAACCGCGTGATCTCCTCCAAAACCTGCTGCTGCTGGTTGACTTTGATCGGATACACCCCGCGGTAAACCCCGTTGTAGGAACTCTCCCGGATGGCTTGCGCAAAGCTCTCGTTCAATTCGGCGATCCGGGACGTCAGAAAATCCCGGAACCGCAGCAGCACCGGCAGTTGCGTCCCCCTCTCCCGCAGCCCCCGCAGGATCTCGATCAGGCTCACCCCGCCCGGGTCCGGATTCCCTTCCCGGAAATTCACGACGACCTCCCCCGAAGGCGAGATATCGAAATAGCCGTTGGACCAGTTCCGGATCCCGTAAAGCGCCGCCGCTTGCTCGACATCCCACTGGACCGACACCGGACGCTGCAAGGCCATCGTGGACATGAAGCGCCCATCATAAACGCCGCCCCCCACACCGCAACGGGATTCCTTCCCCCAGCGCCGCCGTCATTCGCGCCGTCCGCTCCGGATCCATCGCCATTCTCTCGCCGCCCCTGAACTCCTCTCCCGCGAGGACGTCACTCCGGCCTAACGAAACGCCCAGCCGCCAGCCGCACGAACCGCCCTCCCGGCACTCCCGGCTCGACCGGCAGGAGCCTCTCCACCTGCACGTATCCGGTCGCCGGATCCTCCACCAGTCCTTCCTCCCACTCCCAGGCTTCCAAGGCCCGCCACCCACCGCCAGTCAGATCGCTCGACACTTCAAGCCACAAATCAACCCCGCTGGGAACGTCTGCTCCACGCAGCCAGAGCACCCGGATCCTCCCGTCTTCCGCAGTTCCATCCATGCTCAATCCGGCCTGCGCCTCCAGCGGATTCAGCCCCAGGGCATACTCCAAGAGATTCGCCAGACCGTCCCCATCCGGATCCGAATCCACCGCAGATTCAGGCCCTCCCTGAGGAAACCAGCGCGCCGTCCATTCCTCCACGGGGGCCCCGCCCACCCCCGTCTCTCCAAATGGACGGCCATCCGTGCGCAGTCCCGGCGAAAACAAACGCCCTTCCCCGCCTTCCGCCCACGAATGCTCCACCAACTCGCTGCCCGCCACATCTGGATTCCGGTTGAGCGACTGGCCCGAACCTCCCTCCCGTCCATAGCTCACCTCATTTACCACGGCTCCCTCCCGGTCCATGACAATCACCCTGTCTCCGTCGTTGTTCAATCCGAGCCTGCCCGCGCTCGCCGCCAGCAGTTGCGCCCCTCCGGACCCCGGGCCTGGGACTCCCCCGCCGAACACGACAACGGCCATACCTGGCTCCAGCAAGGTTCCCTCCCCAAACACATGGCGCACCGCCACTCCATCTGAGATCGTCCAACCCGAAAGATCCACCACCGCGTCCGAACCGTTGACCAATTCCACAAATTCGTCCGCCGAACTGTTCCGCACGCCATCGCCGTTGGCATCTCCCTCCAGATCCTCGGGTCTGCTCCCAGGTGGATCCGCCAGGATCTCGTTGATCACCACGCCGCCGGGCGCGCGCAACGCATCTCGAATCGACACCGTGATCCGCGCCTCCCGGTAGCCCGGAGCCGAAACAATCCACTCCGCCACGCGGTCCCCCTGAGCCAATCCATCGTCCTCTGCCCAAAAGGAAAACTCCGCACCGGCCTCTTCCGCAGGCACCCTCCATGGCCCTGGCGTGATGAGGCCGGTTCCTTCCAGCCCGGCGAACGTCAACTCAACCTCGGGCCCGCCCAGCCGGGGCCATCCTCCAATCAGCGCGTGCAGCGTCACCCGGATCCAGCCTCCCTCTTCGCCTTCCCGGATCTCTCCCGGCTCCACTTCCAACCGCAGAATATCGAGCTGCAAATCGATGACGTCGACCTCCGCCCAGCCCGGAAGATAACCGTCCGCCTCCGCCGTCAGTCTCAAAGCTTTGGCGTCTCCGTCAGGCTTTCCATCGGCCACGGTCCGCAACATGAACTCCGCCTGCCGGTCCCCACTCCCAATCACCAGCTCCTCAGGGTCCACTACCAATTCCTCAGCATCCTCAACCGTCAGACGCACTCGAACCGGCTCGCCAAAACCTGATTGACCGATCCGATGCACCACGCCCCGCGTTTCCCAGGGCAATCCCGCGTCATTCGGTTCAGCCAATTCCGCGCTCTCCAACTCCACCGCCAAACGGTCCGGAGCCCCCGCATAGGAAACGCCCGCCGTCGTGGTCCCAGGAGAAAACGGCGCGCCCTGGCTCTCCTCATGGGCATCATGCCGAAGCACGCCAACGCTTCCGCCGCCCGGCCCCGGAACCAAGGATACGCCCGAAATGGCTTCGTCAGGACCGTAGACCAACGCGTCCACCGAGACGCCCCAGGGGTCACGCAGCACCACCGTGTCTCCTTCATCGGCCAAAAACAGCCGGCCTGACTCCGCCGCTTGTGCTGTCGTCCCGCCAAACCACCAATCCGGTGTTTCCGCCATCAACCCCTGGAAAACCACCAAAGCCCCGCCCGCCGCCAACACCGTGCCCTCGGGAAACCTGTGACGTTCCACGAGTTCAGAGGCATTGCCAAACGTCCACAGGCTCCAGCCCCCGATGTCCACTTCCGCAGCGCTCGCGTTGACGACTTCCACAAACTCGTCATCGAAGGTCGCCAATCCGTCCCGGTTCGGGTCCCCCGTCGAGCTGTTGGGAAAAACTTCCGCCACAATCACCGCGGGACGCGGCGTCACATCCTCGATGATCACCCTTGCCGCCGCCGGCACGGCTCCCGCCGCTTCCGCCCAAATCACCGCCTCTTCATCGCCGCCCAGTCCAGGGTCTTCCAGCACTCCGCTCCGCCATTCCGCCGTGGGGAGTTCCAGCGTCAACGTCGCCTCCTCCGGGAGTTGCAGCCGCGAAGCACCCGGTCCCTCCGCCCGCAGGCGCACGCTCAATCCGCCCGGCGGAACACGATCCGATCCAACCTGGATCCGCAGCGCCTCCGGGCCGCCGTCCTCTCGCACCCGCCCCGGCTCCACCGACACCCAAAGCCGCGACGGACCTTCCCCATCCCTGGGCGCATACAAACCAAACACCGTGCGCAAAGCTACTCCGTGCCCGCTCAGGTCCAGAGCCGCCAGTTCCCGGGCCGAACCGAAGCGCCAGTGCTCCACGGCAAATCCGTCTGCGTCCGGCCCCGTTCCATCCACGCGATAGGCGTAGGTATCCCCATAATACCAGCCCTCCCCCACCGCCGGCCCATCCGCGTTGCCAAAAACGTCGACAACCATCCCGTCGAAGTAGAGTTCCACGGCATCGTCGCCGTTGACGCTCACCGCTCCGCTCACGTAATCGGGCGGAACCCCGAACACCGCTGCCCAGGACTCCGCCGCCGTCGCCACTCGCAGGTAGCGCCCCGCCTCCACCGCTCCCGCAGGAAAGGCAAACTCCATCCCGTCCGAACCATCGCCGTTGTTGGCAATTCCCAGTCCGTAGCGGCTCAGGTCCGGCACGTCCGCTGCCGCAAACACCTCGACGCCCTTGGGCAATCCCCCCGGGAGCCCCCCATCCACGACGCCGGTGAGGATCAACGCCCCCTGCGCCTCCGTCTCCGCTGCCCTTCCGGGAGCCGCCATCCACACCGGCATGCAGACTGCCGCCCAGACCGTCATCCCAACCGCCAACCTTCGCTTCACCATACCGCCTCCGTTGCTGTTGTCAGTATTCCTGACACAACCGCTTCATAGGGGCAAGACCAAATTTTCTGAATGTGAGAATTTTTCAGTCGCCCCCGGCCAGCGGAGTCCTTCGCTGCTCTGCTCGCCCGGCCGCAAGTCGCCGCTCTCTCCCGGCGCGGAGCGCCCTCCCCGTAGCTGCATTCGCAAGAATGCAGACTTCTGGGTCAAGGAGTCTCAAGAGCCCGCCTGGGGACTGGTCTTGGGAACCACGGATGGACTCCGATGAACACGGATAAAGGAGATGCATCTCTCCCAAAGAGCGCAAAGCTCGCCAAGGGGGAAGGGAGAATGGTTCCTCTACCAACCCTTGTTCAAGGACTCGCGGCTGGGGATTGTGGGGGGGCGGGCTCCCGCACGCCCTGTCTTGGAGGAACAAGGCAGCAAACACTTCGCCAAGAATGCGAAACAGAACACCATGCGCATGGGTCATATAGTCTCGTCGGCGTTGGATGGGCCTACGGTCTTTGATAGTTAGCTTGAGCTCACGAGAGGCCACCGAAGCGGATTTTTCTGGCATGTGTCAATGCTGATCTTCAATGTCCCGGGCCTTCGAAAGCGCCGCGGCAAACAGGCCCGTCGGCACTGCCACAACTCCCAGCCCAACCACGAGGACAAGGAATGTGAAGACTTTTCCCCCTGTTGTCACAGGATAGACGTCGCCGTATCCCACCGTGGTCAGACTCGTGGTGGCCCACCAGAGACTGTGAAACATCGAAGCGAAACGCTCCGGCTGAGCTTGGTGCTCAAAATGGTAGATGCCCGCCGCCGCGAGGTACAAGAGAATTCCTGCCGCCGCACCAAAAAGCACCATCTCTTCCCGGATGAGGAGAAAGGCGCGGTGAAATCGCTGAATCGCGGAGCTGTATCGAGCCAGTTTCAAAATCCGAAACAGGCGCAACAACCGGAATGCCCGGAGGGTCCGAAGGTCGACCCCGGTCGACAGGTAGAACGGCAAGATGGCCAAGATGTCGACCACCCCATAGAATGAGAACACGTAGGACTTCGGCGGCCGGCTCAAGAGCACCCGGAGCAGATACTCGCCGGTGAAAATGCCCACAGTCACCAATTCGAAGAGTCTTAGGGCTCGGGTGATGGGTTCAGAGAGGCCGGGAAGCGTCTCTATTGCGTACGCCGCGAGAGTCACTAGGATGAGACCCTGGATGACGAGATCCCACGGGCCAAAGCTGACCCGTCCCTTGGCATCGCGGACAATTACAGACCCCATAGCGCCGATCTCCTCGGATTCCCGAGGCGGGCCGGACACCCCGGGGCGCGGCGGCCGTCATCATCGAGGCTGTCAGCTTCGCTCGCCCATACAAGGACATCGACACCCGGGTTGGTGTCCGCATCGCAACTGACCGGGTTTCCCTCGCGGTCATAGGCCACGGCTTCCGGCCATTCCTGCCGGATCACTTCGAGGGCTTCGCGGATCGATTCCGCTCCGAAGGCGTCGCGATCGCCGGCCGGTCCCACAAGGAATCGGGGCTGCGGGCCGGTGACGCTGCGGAGTCGGTTCATGGGCTTGAGCATGGCGGATTCCGGGACGGGAAGACAAGGCCGAAGTGCGGCGGTCCGAACAGCTTCGGAAAGCACCGGTTTTGGTTGGACATGTTGTCAGTCTAGTTGGCATCCGGCCTTCGGCTCGATTTCCCGGCGCCGGCGAGGCGGCATCGATCGCGAAAGCGCTGAGGCGGCCCTGGGACAGATGAAGGCCCTCCGCGCCAGCTTCCGCGTAAGCCCAGGACAACGCCCTGGGTTCGATGATCATAAGCCGCCTCCTGCCACAGCCCCAACGGGGCCAAAGTCGAAAGCCCAGGGCAACGCCCTGGGCCTGGAGTTCTAACATTTCTGGCTGGACGTTGCCCCAAACTTCAGTGGAACGAGCTTGCAAAGCCGCGAGAGAAGCCGGAGGCTTCGCAGCTTGTATCCGGTGGTAGAGCGCAGCGACACCACCGGTGTGAGTCGTAATTCGATCCGCACCCCGGCAGGGGCGCCAGAAACCGGCCGGCTATGCCCTCCACC
>JBGTBW010000021.1:0-18137 GCA_041749135.1 Verrucomicrobiales bacterium | reverse complement strand
TTCATGGCACGCGAGTGCCCGAAGAGCCCGCCCGGCAGGAGTCAGAGCCGCCGTAGTAGTGCAAGCAACGCGC
This sequence comes from Verrucomicrobiales bacterium, assembly GCA_041749135.1. GTDB lineage: Bacteria > Verrucomicrobiota > Verrucomicrobiia > Verrucomicrobiales > DEV007 > DATKCT01. The sequence goes on along the minus strand of JBGTBW010000021.1, from coordinate 18,064 downwards.
GGGAAAAGCAGAGCCGGAGAGCAGTGAGCCGGGACCGTGTGGCGAAGCCGGGTAACGACCGGTGGAGCCAAGGGCGGCAGGAAGGCGGAAGCAGCCGAAGGAAAGGGGGGTACGTCATCCGGCAACGATTGCCCCGGGAAGGGGCTAGAACACCGGAAGCTCATGAGAGTTCGCCCCCCAGAGCCTGGCGCTGCTTGTGGCTACCACCTGCGGGGCCGGCCCGCAGGCAGGCACTGGGGGGCGAGCCTGAGCCGCCCTGTGCCGGGGTAGACCATCCTCATCGCGAGGTCACCCGCTGACTGGAGAGCCGGATGCGGGAGATCCGCACGTCCGGTTCGGAGGGAGGGGCGGGGCAAACCAATGCCCCGTCCCTACCTCTATCATAGTTTTCCGGCTCATCGAAATTCCTCGAGATCAGGAGTTCTGAGCCATCTCCCGCTCCTCCCTCCGCCGGGCCAAGTCCTCCAACACCGTCGCCACCAGCGCCGTCCAACCGGTCTGATGACTGGCTCCCATGCCTCGCCCCGTTTCCCCATGGAAGTACTCGTGAAAGAGAAGCCGGTCTCTCCAGTTAGGATCCGCGCTGTAATGCGAGTCTCCGCCAAACACCGGCCGGCGGCCCTTCCCATCAAGAAGAAACAAGCCCGCCAGCCGCCGCTTCAATTCCGCCGCCACATCTCCCAGTGTCATCAGCCTGCCCGACCCCGTCGGAAACTCGACCTGAAACCGTTCCCCGTAAAACCGGTCGTAGATTTCCAACGATTCGATGATCAGGCGATTCATCGGAAACCACACCGGTCCACGCCAGTTCGAGTTGCCTCCAAACATCTCACCGCAGGATTCGCCAGGAACATAGTCGAGCCGATACTCCTCCCCATTCACATGCAGGATGAAGGGATGGTCGGCATGCGCCTTGGACAGCGAGCGGATGCCGTAAGGAGACAAGAATTCGTTCTCATCCAATAGCCGCGTGAGAATCCGCCGCAATCGTGTCTCCGGCGTGAGGCCAAAAAGCCAACGCCCATTATCCCCTTTCTCCTCGTGGCGCACGTAACGAGAGAGATCTTTCTGATTCTCCAAGAACCAAGCGAACCGGTCCCGAAACCCCGGAAGCAGATTCATGGCTTCACCCTCCAGGATGAATATGCCAATAATCGGCAGCAATCCCACCAAGGAACGCGTCCGGATCTGAATCACGCCCTGCTCCGTCTGCATCTGGTCGTAATAGAATCCATCCTCCTCGTCCCATAATCCCATACCTCCGTGCGTGTTCATCGAATTCACAATCTGCACGAAGTGCTCGAGAAACTTGGAGGCCATGTCCTCATACGCCACCGCCCGCCGCTCCCCGTCGCGCGACAACTCCAAGGCAATGTGCAACATGGAGGCGCAGTAAAACGCCATCCAGGCCGTTCCATCCGCTTGCTGCCACCAGCCGCCGCCCGGCGGAGGGTGCGACCGGTCAAATATGCTGATGTTGTCCAGTCCCAGGAAACCCCCGGCAAAGATCCCGTGTCCCGCCGCGTCTTTCCGGTTGACCCACCAGGTGAAATTCAACAACAGCTTTTGAAAGATTCGCGTCAGGAAATCCCGGTCCTTTCGCCCCTGAAGCAACCCTTCCCGGTAGACCCGCCACGCCGCCCAGGCATGCACTGGAGGATTGACGTCTCCCAAGGCAAACTCGTAAGCCGGGATCTGGCCATTCGGATGCATGTACCACTCCCGCAGCATCACCAAGAGCTGGGTCTTGGCGAATTCGGGGTCGATCCGGGCAAACGGGACCATGTGAAACGCGAGATCCCAAGCCGCGAACCAAGGATACTCCCATTTGTCGGGCATCGAGAGGATGTTCCGGGCGTAGAGATGCCTCCAATCCGCGTTGCGGCCGCGGCGCCGGGCATGTGACGTCGGCAACCGGTTGGCGTCGCCTCCCAGCCAATCCGCGACGATGTAATGATAGAACTGCTTGGACCACAAAAGTCCCGCATAAGCCTGACGAGCCACTAAACGCTCGTCCGCCGTCATCGACTCCGGCAGCAACACTTCATAGAAACGGTCCGCTTCAGCGCGGCGTTGTTCCATCAGCCCGTCAAACCCGTCAAAGGCGCCGCCCAAAGGCTGCTCGTCCTCCCGGTAGAGCCGCAAGCGCACCGTGAAACTCTCCCCCGGAGGAATCTCCATCGCATAATGTCCCGCCGCCTTGGTCCCGATTCCCCGCAGATTCACCGCCTCGACCCGCCCGCCCACCACATACTCGTGAAACCCGTCCTTCACCACCCGCGTGTCGTTGGTCCGTTGGAACAAACGCCGGTCGTTGGTCACGTTCTCCGTGAAAAGAAATCCCCGGAAATGGTCCGCCAACCCGGGATCGAACTCCACAAAACTGCGGTGCAGCGTCTCGTGATCCGCCACCAGCTTCCCCTTCCCATCCATCCGCAACAACGGCTTCACCTGGCTGCCCTCATGCGCCGCGCCCCAAGACCAGGTGTTGCGAAACCACACCTGCGGAAGAATGTGCAACATCGCCTTCTCGGGACCCCGGTTCCAGGCCGTGTAGCGCACCAGAACGTCGTTCGGCGAAGCCTTGGCGTACTCGACGAAAACGTCGAAATAGCGGCCGTCCTCAAAGACTCCCGTGTCCAGAATCTCGAACTCCGTCGCGGCCGCACCGCGCTTGGAATTCTCCCTAACCAATTTGATATAGGGAAACTCCACTTGCGGATAGCGGTAAAGGCCCAGGCAATAGGAATGCGTGGGAGTCGCGTCGAGATAATGATAGAGTTCCTTGACGTCTTCTCCGTGGTTGCCTTCCGGGTTGGTCAACCCAAAAAGCCGCTCCTTCAGTATGCCGTCCACTCCGTTCCAGAGCGCCGGAGCCACGCACAAGAGGCACTTCCGGTCGCACCAGCCCAACAATCCGTCCTCACCCCATCGGTAGGCCCGGCTCCGGGCATGATCGTGCGTAAAATACTCCCAACAGTTTCCGTCATCCGAATAGTCCTCCCGCACCGTGCCCCATTGGCGCTCGGGCAAAAACGTCCCCCAGTTCCTCCAGCCCCGAAATCCTCTGCGCTCCTCCTCCAGCCGCCGATGCTCCGCCGATTCCCTCAAGACTTCCGGTTCCTCGCCCATCTCCGACTTCAACCCTCAGTCCCCGTTCCTCACCCGCGTGCTCCCCTCGTCCCCACGCCGTTCTCAACAGCGTCGCTCAATCCTCGATCCGCACCGGTGTGCCCACCTTCGATTTCTCGTAAATGACCGGCTGCACCTTTTTCGGCACCCGCACGCAGCCGTGCGAAGCCGGATAAGACGGAACATAGCCTGAATGCAATCCGATCCCCGTGTCGGTCAATCGCATCCAATACGGCATGGCCGTCCCTACATAGCGCCCACCCTCCGGCACGCCATCCACCCGCGTCGAAGCTGCGCCCGTCACCAGATTCCCCTCCACATCGTATATGGCCCCATAGAGGTTCGACCGGTGCATCCGGGACTTCGCCAGCACCTTGTAGTTCCCCTTCGGCGTCGCGTGCCCCCGTTTCCCCGTCGAAATCGGCGTGTCCAAGGCCACCTGATCGCCCTTCATCACCAGGGCCCGTTGCCGGCTCAAGGAGACCACGATCTCCGTCTCTTCCGGCTTCAATTCCTCCAACAAATTGTCATTCCGGTAAACATTCTTCGCATAGCCCTCGGAAGCCACAAAGGCCTCGTACTCCGCCAGGATTCGCTGTTGTTCCTCTTGCGTTTCGCGCGCAACCCTCCGCTCCTCCAAGGAGGCGCATCCCGAGAAACCCAAGGCCCAAATGACGAATCCGAGCGTGGACGCCCACACCCGTACCCACCGTCCTGCACGCCCGCTTTCGCTTTTCTCCGAATGCATAACTTGACCCTGAAATCCCAAGCGCATCGAATAGCCCGGCAACCTCACACGGTCAACCCGCCCTTTCGACCCCGGCCCACGCCCCGCTCTCCCGGCCCGCAGCGGGATTCCCCTTCTTACTCTTCCCCGCCGCCGCTTCCCACTACCCGGATCCAGGTCGTCGCCTCTTCCCCGGATTCGCGGTCTCGGGCACGGAATTGATGGTTCCCGGCGGAAACTTCCGCATAAAACCGGTCCGCCTCCCGTAGGATCTCCGCCGAATCGCTGGTCCAGTCCACTTCCTCGCCGCTCCCAATGCGCAAGGGAATCCGGCGTCCTCCGAATGGGAGCGCTTTCTCCAAATACACCACCGTGCCTGGCAACGGAAACGCGATCTGAAGCGCTGCAGCCTCAGCTCCGCCCCCCTGGCGTAACCGGTAGCCCTCCGGCTTCCGTGAAAGCGAAGCCCACCAGTCCCTATAGCCCGGGTCCAGCCAGGCCCTTCCTTCCGCATCGTAGTCCTCCGCGACCGCCGCCTCCGGCAGGAACTCTCGCAGGGCCCATTCCCGGCGCCGGTGCTTCGTGGCCATTGCCGGAAGCACCCCTTCCACCCATCGCTTGCCCGTGCGCTCATCCACCTCGACCTCCACAACCCCAGGCGGAGCCGCAGGCCAGGCGCTCGCCCCATCCTCGTGCAGCCACAGCATCAGATCGCGAAACAACGGACCCGCGCCCGTCACGCCGGACACGCCCCGCATCGGCGCGCCGTCAAAATTCCCTACCCAAACTCCCACCGTGTAATCGGGAGTATACCCAACCACCCAGTTGTCCCGAAAATCCGAACTCGTCCCCGTCTTCACCGCGGCGGGAAACGGTAGATCCAAACAAGATCGCAATCCAAAACTCGGAACTCGCGCCCCGTCGTCCGCCAGGATGTTCCCGATCAGCCAAGCCGCTCCAGCGCTGCACCGGAGTTGTTCTCCCGTTTCCGGGTCATCGAGAAGAAACCGGGGCGGTGCAAATCGTCCCAGCCGTCCCAAGCCGGCATAAGCGGCCGTCACGTCCAATAAACGCACCGGCGCATTGCCCAAGGTCAGTCCCAGACCGTAATGATCGGCCTCGCGATCCAAAGGGCCGATCCCGGCCTGCTGCAAAAACCGGTGCAATACCGCCGCTCCACCCGCCCGCTCCAACAACCGGACCGCGGGAATATTCAGAGAGTTAGCCAAAGCCTGCCGGGCGCTGACCGGGCCCGCCGCGGTCCGGCCATAGTTATGCGGTTGATAGACCCCAGTCGGCGTCATGAACTCCACCGGCACATCGGCCAGCACCGCAGCGGGACCATATCCCCCTTCCACGCCCAAAAGATAGGTGAATGGCTTCAACACCGATCCCGGCGAACGCGGAGCCAACGCCCCGTTCACCTGGCCTGCCTCGGGATCGAAATAGTCCCGCGAGCCCACCAAGGCCAAAACCTCCCCCGTCCCCGTGTCCAGCACCACCACCGCCCCGTTCCCCACTTCCAGCTCGTCCAAAGGCGCGAGATGCCGCCTCAGCATCCCTTCCGCCATTCTCTGCACTGCGTGATCCAGCGTCGTCCGAAGCGTCTCCCCCGGCTTCGGAATCCGCCGCTGCAATAAATAATCCACCACATGCGGAGCCTCGAAGGCAGCCGAACGCGGAACCAATCGCAGTTCTTCACTCCGGGCCCGCTCCACCCGCTCACGCCAGGCCGGAACGCTCCGCGCGATGCGGTCCAACACCACTCCCTGGCGCGCCTTCGCCGCCTCAAAATTCCGGTAAGGATCCAACCGGACCGGCGATTGCGGCAATCCCGCCAGAAAGGCGCTCTCCGCCAGGGACAAATCCCCGGCCGGCTTGCCGAAATACCCCACCGCCGCAGCCCGGCATCCCCAGTGGGAATTGCCGTAGTCCAACCGGTTCAGGTAGGCCTCCAAGATCCGCTCCTTACTCCAAGCCATCTCTACCCGGCGAGCCCGCAGCATCTCCTTCGCCTTCGTGACCAGGGTTCGCCGGGCAGGCGGAGCCGACAACTTGACCAGTTGCTGGGTGATGGTCGAAGCGCCCGACACCGGCCGGCCGTGACGCATCCAGTCCCGGGCCGCTCGCAGAACCGCCCAGCAGTCCACTCCGCCGTGCCGCCAAAAACGGCGGTCCTCCGCCGCCACCGTGGCCGTTCGCAACGCCTCACCCGCTTCCTCCAGTTCGAGGGGCCCGAGCGATCGGCCCGCCTCACCAGACATCAAACGGCGCAAGGGCGCGCCCTCCCTATCCGTAAAAAGCGGAGCCGGCGGCGGATCGTTCTGCAAGGTCTCCGGAAAGGAGAGGAACGCCGGCAACACCCAGAACAACACGATCCAGAGGACCGCCAGGGCCGCCAGACCCCACCCGGCAGTCCGCACTCTGAAGCGCCTCGCCCTCCCGCGCACTTTTCCCTCTGCCATGGCCCCGCCCTTACCCCAATCAATCGAGTCCGTCCACTCCCAACCTTCCCGATCCGGAGAACCCACGCAGAGCCGGATCATACATCGCTTCCACGGTCGCCGGCGGAGCAAACACGTCCCCTTCTCCGGTAACCCTGGCGTAATACTCTAACTGAAACCGGCCCGCCGAATGCAACGCGTCACAGAAAAACACCGCCCGATCGTCGCGCATCTCCCGGTAATCCGTTCGCCATAACGTCGAATCCCGCCTCCCTAACCGGTCCGCCGTTTTGCCCTGCACCGGCTCCAAGAGCGCGGGCAAAGGGTCGTCCACCACCACATAGGACGCGGCCTGCTCCGCCGTCACATCCAACTGAATCAAGACCAAATCTCCGATCCGGAGTTTTTCCGCAGGAACCGCCTGGCCCTCGGCATTCATCCGCAAATACCGCCGGGTCACCAGAAACCCCTGGTCCGGACGCCGCGGCGGCATCCGTTCCGGCCGGGCCGCAGCCTGAATGGCCACATACACCATGCCTTCTCCTTCCGCCGCGAGCCGCACCGAAGGCGCGCCATCCGCCAGCTTCACATCGAAGACCAGCCTGTGCGCGGGTTGTTCCCGGTCCAGCCGCACCTGCTCCTCGCGATCCCCAAAGCGCACCAGAATCCGCGATGGCTCTTCCCCTCCCCCGCCCTCGGCCTTCGCCTCCGCACTCAAAGCCAAGAGCGCCCAAGCATTCCCGTAGGTCGAGCCCCAGTCTCCCCGGGCGTTGCGTTGAGTCATGAGTTGCTCAGCCAACTCTATTGCGGCCGGATTCCGGGGATCGTATTCCAGCCAAGCCAACAATCGCACCGCGACAACATGACTCCTGCCATAACTATATTCAGGACCCGGTTTCTCCACCTCCGCTTCCGCTAAGAATCCCTCCACCAGTTCCTCCGGCCCTCCGCTTGCCGCCACCGCCGCCGCCGCCAGCGCCCGGGCTTCCAGCGCAAGGCCCGCGCGCAACTCGAATAGCTTCTCATGGTAGGCCGGCTCCGCCCGGTTCGCTTTCGCCAACGCAAACACGGCCAGCGCCCGGTGACTCAGTTCCACCCTTCCGGCATCCGGTCCCGTGTCGCGCAACGACTGCGACAAATACTCCCAAAGAGCGTCCAGCCGCGCCTGAGGCAGATCGTATCCAATTTCCTGCGCCAAAGCCAACACCAGGCCCCCATAGGCGCTGCCCCACAAGGTAGGCTCCTGCGCCCCGGGCCAGTAACTAAGACCTCCTTCCCCCGTCTGCATCGCCAGAAGCCTGTCCAGTCCCGACCGCAGCGCCCCCTGCACCTCCTCGTCCGGTCTCGCCAACAATCCCCGCAGTTCCGGCACACGATAGAGCATCAGCCACGGCATCAACGAAGACGAGGTTTGCTCCACACACCCGTAAGGATAAGTCAACATCCGGTCCACTGCCTCGACCGCGTCGGACAACCTTGTGCGCGACACCGACACCAACACTTGCCCAGTGCCAGGAAACAACACCCCTTTGGAGCCCAATAAGAAGTCCTCCGACAGCGTCCCAGGTTCCACCCTCCCAAACACCGCTTCCCTTAGCACCGGCACGGGATGCACCGCCCGCAGCCGGCTTTCCACCGCATCCTGCCCTGCCTCTCGCTCGAACTCCGGCAAAGGCGCGTCCAGGGTCACCGGACGCAAGTTCCAGTTCCACACCGTTTCGCCCTCGGAAAGAAACCGAACGCCAAACGCCACCGCCGCGGATGCGCCCGCTTCCAATCGCAACTCCACGCCCTGCACACCGCCACTCTCCACCGCCTCCCCCTCCACCGGGGACCCGTCATCGAACCCCGCCGCCTCGTCCAAGGCCAGCTCCACCCGGAAATCTCCGCCCACGGCGGTCCGGTTGAAGGCCAGCCCCTTGACCACCACCCGGTCGCCCACATGCCCAAAGCGGGGAATCACCGGCTCTAACATCAGCGGCTTGTTCACTTCAAATGAGCTTTCTCCCGATCCAAATCGCCTGCTTCCGTCGATGGCCACCGCCATCACCCGAAAGCGCGTGAGCGATTCCGGAGCCGTAAATGACGCCCTCACTCTGCCCTCCGCATCCGTCCTCAGACCGCCGCTCCAAAACGCCAGCGCTCTAAAATCGCTCCGCAACCGGCCTTGATTCCCGCTCAGGTTTTCCCCAGCTCCGCCAACCAAGTAGCCCTTGTTTCCAAACGAGAATTCCGCCCCGTTCTCAGTGAGAAACTGTTCCGCACTTTCCCCGGACCGCAGCTTATGGCCCATCGGCGTGTGAAAATAGGCGATCGGGTCCGGCAACCGGTACCCGGCCACGCTGAGCACGCCCTCGTCCACGGCATACAATGTCACCTCACAATCCGCCGCCGGCCGGCCCCAACCATCCCGCACCTCCGCCAAGACGCTCACCGCCGCCCCAGGCAAATAACGCTCCGCATCGCTCTCCACCTCCAGCTCCAACCGGTCTCCCGATTGCGCTAACAAGAGCCGGGCATGGCCTGTCCGCACCCGTGGATTGATCAGCCTCCCATCCTCGCCCCGGCCCGCCGCAATCGCCGTCACTCCCACAAAGACGTTGGGACCCTCAAGTTCGCCCAAGGGCACTTCCAACACCGGATCCGCAGCCCGCAGCTTGGCCACAAAAGAGCGCACCACCGTGTCCTGCTCCAGCGTAACCAATGCCGTCGCGTCCACCGGCGTCTTCAACAACACCCGGGCCGTCTCCCCGGGCGACCAGGTCTGCCGTTCCGGAACCAGTTGCAGGCGATCGCCGTCCGCCAACTGCCAGGCGCCCGCTCCTCCTCCCGCAACTTGCAAGGTCACAGCCGTTCGCACTTCGCGGTTCAGCCCGTCTCTCGCCGCTGCCGTCACGATATACTCGCCCGCTTCTCCCGGAACAAACTCCACGGCGCCCCCCTTCTCGGACACGCGCAACTCCCCTTCCGCCGCCAGCTCCAAGCGCAGATCATTCCGGTAACCGGCCCCGCCGCCCGCCACACCAATCTTCACCGTCTCCCACACTTTCCGCTCCACGCGCCACTCCGCCAATACGGAGTCCCCAAAAAGTGAGCCCTCCCTGTCTACGGCAATCACCCCTAACCGGACCTCGTCGCCCGCTGAAATCAGACGGTCCAAACGCTCCACACCCAAATAAAACGCCGCCGGATGCCGCACCGTCTCCGCGCCGCCTGCGATCGTCTGCTGATTGCGATCCGTGACTTCCACCGATGCTTCCACCCGCACTGCCGAAGGGAAATCCTTCAGCTCAGGAATCTCTACCCGGACTTGAGCGCTGCCCTTCTCGTCGATGACCGCATCTCCGTTCCGCGAGTCGCTCGCCGTCCTCCAATAGCCGCTCTCTGAGGAGTCTGCGTAATACCTCCTCCAGTACTGCCAGTCTTCCTCCCGGTGATCGCCAAACAAATAATCCCGGTAGCCCTCGGGATAGAATCCTGTCTCCGCAAACGATGCATGCCAAGTCACCTTCGAATCCGAGAGCGGCGCCCCGTGAAAATACCGGCCCGACACCTCCAAATCCACCGCCGCTTCCTCCTCAACCCCCGCAAGACCTACCTCCACCTCGAAGGCGTCGCGCCGAAACTCCTGGACCTCGAATCGCTCGTAAAATGTTCCTATCACCCGCCCCCTCGCGTCTGCCTCCTCTCCCTCCGCCGCTTGAGCCACCACCACGTTGACAAGATAACTCCCCACTCGACCGGAACCCGGTGCAATCTCTTCCTCGAACGACCCAAACTCGTTCAAGTTCACCGCGCGCCGCATAATCTCCCGGCCGCGCGGATCACTCACAGCCAATTCGACCCGCCAACCGTCCGGCAGGCCGATCTTCACGCCTTCCCGCACCCGGCAAATCCCCTTCAGGCGCACCGTTTCGCCCGGCCGGTAAAGCCCCCGGTCCGTGAACAGGAACACTCGCGGCTCAAACGTCTTCGCATCCTCCCAACTGTGCCAGCGATAATCCGCGATCCGGCCCGTCCCAAACTGAAAGGGAGCCAACAACCGGTCAGCCCCATGCTCCAGCACGATCTGGGCCGCGTTTCCGGCCCGCGGGAGCCGCACTGTCCCCGCTGCGTCCGTCACTCCTTCTTGCAACTGTTCGGCTTCCCCTCCCAATAATCGCACCCGCGCCCCTTCCAGTGGCTCGCCGCTCTCGCACGAAAACACAAAGAACAAGGCCTCCTCGCCCCCGCTCTTCCAGGTATATCCCAAATCCGTAAACTGCAGCAGCGCCTGCGCCGCGCGCCGGACCGTCGATCCTCTTGTGTCGTTGGCGGCAAACTGAGTTCCTTCGCCCTCCACTGAAACGAAAATCGCCACAGGAAGTCCCTCCGGAAACACGCTCCGCCAGTCCAACTCGGTCCGTTGCGTCCGGTCGGGCCGCCCTTCCAACGTCAAAACCTGGTCATACCGCGTCCGTCCCGCCACTCCCTCATAAGTCAACGCCCGGTTCTCCTCGGAATTCAGTTTGGCTGTGTATTCGCGATAAGCTTGCTCCACAAAGGGAAGCGCCGCCGCATCGACCTCCTTGATCCGCACCCGGATATTTGTCAGGTTCGCGCTCAACAGCGCATACCGCGCCGAACCCGAGCGCAGTTGGAAGGCATTGTCCGATGGCAGCGCCAAGACGGGTTCGTGTGGAGTAAAACGAATCTCCGCGGTCGCGGACTCGTCCAACGTAATCCCGTCGAAAGCCGGCGCTCCCGAATGCACCGTCACCCGGTAGGTCTCCCCCATCCGAAAGGCCCCGGTCACCTCCAGGAAACTTCCTTCCATCCGCTGAAGCTTCAACTGGGAAACGGCAGGCTCCACGCCGATCCATCGCTCACCTAACTGTCCCGCCTTTTCCTCATCCAACCCGCGGCTGAACGCCACCCGGACGTAAAGCGGCGCATCCAACGGCGTCACCGCGACCACCCGCTCGACGGTCAGGGGATACACCGAACCCACCGCCAGCTCGCGCTCCAATTGCGTCGCCGATCCGCCCCCGGCCATGGCGATTCCCGGAGCCACTCGCAGCTTCCAATCCTGTCCCACGGGCAAAGCTTCCACCGGCCGGACCAGCCAGGCCCATTCGAGTTCCACGTCCGGATCACGTTCCGCCGGCTCCGCAACTCTTCCCGCCAACACCTCGCCCGTCGCCTGCCCAGCCTCAACTACCTCCGCCCACTCCTCTTCCCAGGTCCGGCCCCGGCTCATCCGATAGGACAACTCGCTTCCTCGTGCCCGCCGGACCTGCGCCGCCACTCGCCGCCCGGAGGCGTCTTCAAACACCAATCCCGACGCCAACGAATCCGCATCCGGAGCCGCAGGAAAGGAAACGACCGAGACGGGTTCCCGCACCCCGATTGCCGGCACATTCTCGTCCCATCGCCGATACGTTCTCCAAATCTCCACTACCTCGAACCCACACAGACTCGCCCGCACGCCTCTGGGAACCCGCACAGCATGGCCCGACCCATCCACCAAACCTTCCGCAATCCCCACCCTCACCTCGCTCCCCATCGCCCGCGCCGCGCCCGGCAGAAAAACCGCGGTCCGCGGGTCGCTCCACACCACCTGTCCAGGCCAGGGCGGATCAAAAACGAAGATCCGGTTCTCCTCCCTCTCCCCTACCCGCCCCGGATCCACCATTGGTCCGGGGAAAACCACGCTGATCTGCGCCCGCGGGCCAATCCCGTCTTTCGGAATCCGAATCTCTGGCTCTCCACCCGCCGCCCGCTCCTGACCCCAGGATGGCCCGGTCAACCACACGGCCATCATCAGCAACCCGCTGCCCCACCATCTGCTTATCGGATAAACGATCCCAGCCATAACACGAAGAGTTAGGAAGTTCCTCACCACCCGATCCGCAGCCCCTGACCCCTCGCCCGGAAACCCCGGATCGCAGTATTCTCGTAAAGCTCGTCCATTGCCCAACACTGCGCACGCGAAATTCTCATGGTCCGCCGAAAACCCGGCCTCCCTACCCGCCACCGGACAAGGCCGAGGCGTATCCGCAGGCGCAGCAACGCCCGCCGCGAACCCCTTACGCCGGCTATTTCCCGCCCTTTCTTGTGTGTTTGACCCGCTCAACCCCGCCCGGCATACTCCGCATAGGTTCAGGCAAACGAGATGCCGCGTTTTTTCCCAACACCGCTTTCTGCCGCCCTCGCTCTGTCCGCGCTCGCCGGAAGTCCGTCGCTTGCCCAGGACAACTACCTCGACTCCATCAAACCCGTTCTCCGGGAGCGCTGCTATTCTTGCCACGGCGCTCTCGAACAAAAAGCCGGCCTCCGTGTCGATACCGTGGGCTCCCTTCTCCGCGGTGGTGAATCCGGACCCGCCCTCCACCCCGGACAACCGCAGTCCAGCCTCATCCTTCGCCGCGTCAACGCCGGCGACCCCGATATGCGCATGCCGCCGGAGGGCGAACCCCTCACCGCGGAAACCAAGGACGCTCTCCGCCTCTGGATTCTCGCCGGATCCCCCGCTCCGAATCATGAAGAGGCCGATTCGGACGCCGGTTCTCACTGGGCCTTTCGACCGCCCCAGCGCCCCAACCTCACCCCAGGTGCACTCGCCGCCGGAGCCAACCCCATCGATCTCCTCCTGTCCCGCGCCTGGTCCGTAGCCGGCCTCCGTCCCCAGCCTCTCACCCCGCCCGAAACCCAGCTCCGCCGCCTTTACCTCGACCTCACCGGACTTCCGCCCTCGCGCGAAGATCTGCAATCCTTCCTCGCTTCGTCCCGTCCCGATCGCTTCACTCGCATCGCCGACCGGCTCCTCGCCTCCCCGCAACACGGCGAACGCTGGGCCCGCCATTGGATGGACATTTGGCGTTACTCCGATTGGTACGGTCTCGGAGATCAACTGCGCAACAGCCAGAAACATATCTGGCGCTGGCGCGACTGGATCGTCGATTCCCTCAATCGCGATGTGGGTTACGACCGCATGATCCTGGAAATGCTGGCCGGCGATGAACTCGCCCCCGAAGACCCCGATACCCTTCGCGCCACCGGTTTTCTCGCGCGCAATTACTACCTTTTCAACCGCACCACCTGGCTTGACTCCACCATCGAACACACCGGCAAAGCCTTTCTCGGACTAACAATCCACTGCGCCAAATGCCACGATCATAAATACGATCCCATTCGCCACCAAGACTACTACCGCTTCCGCGCCCTGTTCGAACCGCATCAGATCCGGCTCGATGCCGTTCCGGGAACCACAGACTTCGACCGCGACGGTCTTCCCCGCGCCTTCGACGCTCACCCCAATGCCCTCACCTACCTTCATCGCCGGGGCAATGAGATGGATCCCGATGCCTCAAACCCTATCGAGCCGGGAATCCCCGCCTTTCTAGAGACCGAAGCCTTCACCGTCCAACCCGTCGATCTGCCCCAAAGCGCCTGGGCCCCAGGCACAGCTCCGACCGTCCGCCAGAACTGGTTGTCCGAAGCCGGGCAAGCCGTCCGGGCCGCCCAAGCCGAACTCGCAAAGGCCGCAGCCAGGCTCGCCCAAGTGCACGCGACCCCCACCGAAGCCGAGTCTCTCGCCCTGGCCTCCGCCCGGAGCCTCGCCGCCCAACTCCAACTCGAAGCCCTCCAGGCTCGCATTCGCGCCGACGACGCACTCTTCACCCATTCCGCACACTCGCAGGCGGATTCCCTCGCCGCCATCGCCGCCCGCGCGGAGAAACGGCACGCCCTCGCCTCCTCCGAAGCCGATGTTCTCGATCTCGCCGCTCAGTTAGCGGAGCCTGACCGCGCCGGAGATTCCGAGAAGCTGCGCGAAAAATTGCGCGAAACTGAAAAACACCTCGCCGCCGCCCAGCAAGCCTTCCTCGAGCGCCCCGTGGACACTTCCTACCGTCCCCTGCCAGGTTCTCGCCAAGCCCTCGAAACCCCCGAACACCAATTCGACTCCTACCCCGCCGGCTACCCGCGCCAAAGCACGGGCCGGCGCCTTGCTCTCGCCCGTTGGATCGTTGATCCAAAAAACCCTCTCACCGCCCGCGTCGCCTCCAATCACGTTTGGACCCGCTGCTTTGGCCAATCTCTCGTCAATGACCCCGCCGACTTCGGACGCCGCAGTCCACGCCCGCCCCTCCACGAGATCCTCGATTTCCTCGCCCTCGAACTGCTCGACCATAACTGGGATCTCGAACACCTCCACCGTCTCATCGTCGCCTCCGAAGCCTTCCGCCGGCACAGCTCCCTCCGCGACGCTGATCCCGAAACGCTCGCACGTGATCCTGACAACTTGCTGCTCTGGAAATTCCCCACCCGCCGCATGGAAGCCCAAGTCCTCCGCGATGCCTTGTTCCACCTTTCCGGCAACCTCGACCTCGCCCTCGGAGGCCCCTCGCTCGACCCCGCTCAACCTTCGCCAACTCCCCGGCGGAGCCTCTATTTCAAACATTCCCGCGACGACCAAAATCTGTTCCTCGGTCTCTTCGACGACGCCCTCATCCAGGAATGTTACCGCCGCACCGAAAGCATCGTCCCCCAACAAGCCCTCGCCTTGGTCAACAGCCGCGAGGCCCTCGACGCCGCCGCAGACATCTCCCGCCGGCTCCAACACTTCGAGCCCTCCGCCAGCGATGACGACTTCATCAACGCCGCCTTCCAAACCGTCCTCGGACGATCCCCAGATTCCAGCGAATCCGCCTCCTGCGCCGCCGCCCTCTCCGAGTTTCGTCAGTTCGAAACCGCTCCCTCCGAGACCGGCTCCGGCCCGCGCGCGCGGCTCGTCCACGCTCTCCTCAATCACAACGATTTCATCACCATCCGCTGAGTCGCTCACGCTGGCCGCCCTCCAACCTCAGTCTTCCGCCGCCCGCTTCCCATGATTCCCCTTTGCATGCACAATGCCCCACGAGTACAAGGCCCCGTGCGCTCCCGCCCTCCCTTCCGCACGCTAGCTGCTGCCTGCTTGGCCCTGCTCGCCCTGAGCGCCTGCTCCAACACCTCCCGCGACATCGAAATCAATTCCCAGGAATCCGAAGACCAATGGACCCGGCTGCGCAATCATTTCGCCGGCTATAAAACGGGGGCCGATGGTTTGCCCGATCCCTCTATCCGCAGTGGGTTTGAAAAAAACCGCGACTTCGGCCGCACCGAATGGGAGGCGAAGTCCTTCGCCCGAAAGGACTATCCCGATCATCCCTTCTTCCGGGCCGGAAAAGTCGAGCGCACCACGTGGAAAGGAAACTCGACCGCGCCGGAGAACCGCTCCGTCAATTCCAGGGTCCAGAACCGCCGATCCCCGTTCGCCGGCGAAACCTACGACACTCGGCCGGCCGGCGAGGCGGATGCTAAGTTCGAAAAACGCGAATCCCCGCTGACCCGCACCCAAGTGGAGTCCGCACCCAGCGTGGAAGACGGACGCACCGTTCCTTTGAAAATCCTCAAGAACGTCAGCTCGGACAAGACCCTCAGCGACACAGAAGTAGCCAAGCGGATTCTCAAGCTGCCCGACCGCGAAGCCTCCATGACTGTCGACGAAGTCCGGCGCCTCCTGTCGCCCAGTCAATGACTTCCATCGCTCCGGCCAGCTCTCAGGATCAGCTCGCCGCTCTCTCCCGCGGAGCCGAGCGCATCATCAACAGCGAGGAACTCGCCGCCAAACTGCGCCGCGGTTCGCCCCTGCGCGTTAAACTCGGCCTCGACCCCACCGCCCCAGATCTCCATCTCGGCCATACCGTCGTCTTTCAGAAACTTCGCGAGTTTCAAGGTCTCGGCCATCAGGTCATCCTCATCATCGGTGATTTCACCGCCATGATCGGCGATCCCTCAGGCCGCTCCGCCACCCGGCCTGCCCTCTCCCGCGAAGACGTCCTCGCCAACGCCGAAACCTACACCGATCAGGCCTTCCGCATCCTCGATCGCAACGCCACCGAAGTCCTCTACAATGGAGATTGGTTTCGCAAAATGGATTTCACCGAGGTCATGCGCCTCAACAGCCGGGTGACCCTCCAGCAAATGCTCCAGCGGGAAGACTTCCGGACCCGCATCGACCAAGGACATGAAGTCCGCCTCCACGAAATCCAATACCCCCTCATGCAAGGCTGGGATTCAGTCGTCATCCGCGCCGATGTCGAACTCGGCGGCAGCGACCAGCTCTTTAATATCCTCGTCGGCCGCGATTTGCAGAAATCCGCTGGGATGGAGCCTCAGGTCGTCTTTCTCCTCCCCATCCTCGAAGGGCTCGACGGGGTCAAAAAAATGTCCAAAAGTCTCGGGAACTACGTCGCTCTCAATGAGCCGCCCGACGAAATGTTTGGAAAAATCATGAGCATCTCCGACCCGCTCATGGCCCGCTACTCCGAACTCCTCCTCGGCGAACCGCCCGCCCCTGACCTGCACCCCATGGAGGCCAAAAAACAGCTCGCCTCCCGCATCGTCGAACGCTACCACGGACCGGCCGCAGCCGGACAAGCCCGCTCCACCTTCGAAGCCCGCTTCAGCGGCGACCCCAGCTCCACCAGTTGGCCCGCCTTCATTCCAGAACCCGGGGCCGACCTCGTAAGCTTGGTTGCATCCGCCTTCCGCACTATCTATAATCTCCCGCGCTCCAACTCGGATGTCCGGCGCCTTATCCAACAAGGAAGCATTCAGCTCAATGGAGCTAAGCTCACCGACCCCAGCTTCATCCCCACCCTCGCACCGGGCGATCTTCTCAAGCTCGACAAAAAGCGGACCGTTCGCGCGGCGTCGTCCTCCTAAATCGATTATGTCAAAAGCCGTCCTCGCCGCCGTCTGCACCTCTCTGGCTTTTCCCTCAGGAGCCGCTCTCGCTGACGCCGGCGCCCCCCCCGACAGCACAAAAATCCAAGCCCAGTCCGCCATCATCATCGACGCGCTCACCGGCGACCCGCTCTTCGAAAAACTCGCCGACGAACGACGCCAAGTCGCCAGCACCCAAAAACTCCTGACCGCTCTTCTCGTCGCCGAACGCGGCCAGCTCGATGCAGAGGTCATCGTCGAAAAGTCCGATACCCAAGTGGTTCCATCCAAACTCGGCATCCACCCAAGCGACTGCTACCTCCGGCGCGATCTCCTCAAAGCTCTCCTTGTCTGCAGTGGAAACGATGTCGCCCGCTGCTTGGCCCGCGACCATTCCGGCTCCGTCGCAGACTTCGCCGCCGCCATGAACGCGCGCGCTGCCCTGCTCGGAATGTCCAGTTCAAACTTCGCCAACCCCAGCGGGCTCACCGCAGAAGGCCAATACTCCACCGCTCGCGACATGGCCCGCCTCGCCTGGCTCGTTCTGCGCCACCCTGTCCTCCGGGAAATTGTCCGCACCCGCGAATTCGAGTTCCAATTCGCCAACGGAACCGTCCAGCCGCTGGTCAATACCAACCGCCTCCTCCGCACCTCACCGGTATGCGAAGGCATGAAAACTGGCTTCACCTACGCCGCCGGACGTTGCCTCATTTGCTCAGGAACCTATCAAGAACGCAGCGTCATTGTCGTAGTGCTCGGCAGCACCAACAGCGGCATCTGGCAAGACTCCCGGACCCTGCTCCACTGGGCCCTCGATCTCCCCGAAGAGGCCCCCGCCACCCTCACCGCCAAGTCTCAGGGCGACTCCTGATCCGCGGACGCGGAGTCTCTGCCCCAGTCCAAGGGCGGCGGACAAGCCGCCGCTAGGAGGCCTCGTCGGGCCACGCCGGAGGCTCTTGGACTGCGGCGAGCATCGCCGCTCTCATTCAAGGCGCGCAGCGCCGTGCCTGCG
>JBGTBW010000020.1:0-31953 GCA_041749135.1 Verrucomicrobiales bacterium | reverse complement strand
TTCATGGCACGCGAGTGCCCGAAGAGCCCGCCCGGCAGGAGTCAGAGCCGCCGTAGTAGTGCAAGCAACGCGCGGGAAAAGCAGAGCCGGAGAGCAGTGAGCCGGGACCGTGTGGCGAAGCCGGGTAACGACCGGTGGAGCGAAGGGCGGCAGGAAGGCGGAAGCAGCCGAAGGAAAGGGGGTACATCATCCGGCAACGATTGCCCCGGGAAGGGGCTAGAACACCGGAAGCTCATGAGAGATCGCCCCCCAGAGCCTGGCGCTGCTTGTGGCTACCACCTGCGGGGCCGGCCCGCAGGCAGGCACTGGGGAGCGAGCCTGAGCCGCCCTGTGCCGGGGTAGACCATCCTCATCGCGAGGTCACCCGCTGACTGGAGAGCCGGATGCGGGTGATCCGCACGTCCGGTTCGGAGGGAGGGGCGGGGCAAACCAATGCCCCGTCCCTACCTCTATCATACCCTTCCAGCCCATCCAGATTCCTCGAGATCAGGAGTTCTGAGCCTAGCAGTCGCGGACGAGATATGCCGGCGCGCTCTACCGCCATCAAAGTGGATCTGAAGGAGAAACTGCTCAACGGTCTCCGTTCCCCTACTCATTTTCCGCGGATTGGCCTTCCGTGGTTTTGTCAGGAGAAGTCTCGGATTGCATCCGTTCGTGCAGTTGTTTGCGGAGGGTGGACATGTCGGCGGACAGGGCCTGAAGGCGCCCTTGGAGGTCGGAAATCTCTTGGCGCAAGCGGCTGAGATTTTCGGAGTCCGGTTGGTTTTTCCGGATGGCTTCCATGGCGGAGCGGGCTTGCTTGGCTTCGTCGGAATCCCTGCCGGCGGAGGCGATGGCTCCGAGAGCAGGCAAGGCTGCGGGATCTCCCAGGTGACCTAGACCGCGCAACGCACCTTGTCGGACGGAACGGCGCGGATCCGAGGTCATTTCCAAGAGGCGGGACCGCACGGGGACGCGGTCTTCGGCTT
This sequence comes from Verrucomicrobiales bacterium, assembly GCA_041749135.1. Lineage (GTDB taxonomy): Bacteria > Verrucomicrobiota > Verrucomicrobiia > Verrucomicrobiales > DEV007 > DATKCT01. The sequence goes on along the minus strand of JBGTBW010000020.1, from coordinate 30,985 downwards.
GACGGCCCAGGGAACCGAGGGCTTCCAGGGCCGAGGCGACAGTGCTGCTTTCCCAGGAAGCGCCTTTGGCTTCGAGAGTGGTGAGGATGGTGGGGACGAGTTCGGGGTCGCCCTGATCCCGCAAGGCGTGAAGGGCCGCGGCGGCGACGCGATCGCGGTGGCCATCGGCCTGGAGCCAGCCCAGCAGGGATTCACCGAGCGAAGGGCGATGATAGGATCCCAGCGCCCGGATGGCGGTGGCCCGGATGGCTGGGTTGGGCTCGGCGGCAGCGGCATGGAGCAGGAGATCGCAGGCCTCATCGCGGTAAAAAGCCCCAATGGCTTCGACAACGCGATTGCGGACCCGCGCATCCGGTTGAGCGGCGGCGGCTTGGAGCGCCGCGAAGGCCTCGATGGTGGCGATTTTCTGGAGTCCCTCGGCCGCAGCGATGCGGACGCCGTAGAACGGATCCTCGGACAGGCGCTGGGCGAGCCGTTCGACGGCTTGCTGGTCCTTCGATTCGGCGAGTTGTTCGACGGCGAGGACGCGGCCGATGACGTCGTGTGGATCGGCGAGCTGCCGATCCAGGTGACCGGGCGCGATTTTAAGGGAGATCTGGGCCAGAACGGTGAGATCCGGATCGATCCGGAGCGCCTCGGGGCGGCTGGGCAGGGTGAAATAGAAATCCTCTTTCTTTTCACGGATCTGGACCAGGAAATCGCGCTGACCTTCGGCGGTGATGACGCGCACAGGGAGGGGAAAGTGAAAGAGCGGACGCTTTTCGTTGATGTCTTGAGTTTGCTCTATGGTGAGCCGGACCTGGTTGGTGGTCTCGTCCCAGGAATAGGAAGCGGCGAGACTGGGGTAACCGGAAAGGCGGACCCACTGATCGAAGAAGCGTTCCCAGGACCGGCCGCTGAGTTCTTCGATGATGTCGATGAGGTCTTGGGTTACGACCGTGGCGTGACGGTGACGTTCCAGGTAGGTTTGGACGCAGCGGCGGAACAGGTCTTCACCGAGCTGGGTCCGAATCATGTGGAGGACCCAGGAGCCCTTGGGGTAGGCCCGGAAGCTGAATTGTTCCATGGGTTGACCGTAGGCCCGGTGCATGATGGGGATCTCGTCCTTGGCGTTGGCGAAGATCTGGCGGGCGTCGCTGCGCAAGCCGAAGAGGAACTCGTCGCGGCCCAGGAGATGCCGGTCGAAGAGCAGGGAATAGTAGGTAGCGAAACCTTCGTTGAGCCAGATGTGGCTCCAATCCTGGCAAGTCACCAGATCTCCGAACCATTGGTGGGCCAGCTCATGGGCGTCGAGGGCCCGGGTGGAGAAAAGGTTTTCTGTGTCGGCGCTGAAGAGGGTGCGTGTGGTCAGCGTGGTGAGGCTGGTGTTCTCCATGCCGCCCATCATGTAATCGATGGCGCAGACGTTGTAGTACTTGTCCCAAGGATAGGCCACGCCAATCTCTTCTTCGAAGAACTCCATAATGGCCTTGGTGTCGCGGAATGAGCCGGCGGCTTGGTCCTTTTCTGAAGGCGGGACATAAAAGGCCAGGGGCAGGTCCCCGTGGCGGTCCTCCAGATGATAAAAATAACCCACCACGAGGGAGACGAGGTAGTTGACGTGTGGATAGTCATGCCGCCAATGAAACTGGCGGAGGCCGGTGGCGGCATCGATTTCCTCGGAAACGAGCCGGCCGTTGGAGAGCACGGTCATGCCGTCGGGCGCCCGGCAGAGCACTTCCGTGGTGAACATTTCGTTGGGATAGTCATGTGAAGGGAACCAGTTCCGGTGCATCTCCGGTTCGCCTTGCGTCCAGAGTTGGGTGTCTCCCGCGGGATAACCCATCTCCGGCGTCCGGAAATAGAGACCGGCCTGGGGTTCGGCGGAGTAGGTGATGGAGAGTTCGACGCGTTGCCCGGCGGGCACGGGATCGGCGAAGGTGAGAATCAACTCGGAACCGGTGTTGTCATGGCCTTCCAAGGCGGCGCTGGAGTTCACTTCAGCGATCCGGAGATCAACGGCATTGAGGCGCAGTTCCCGCAGGGGCTTTCCGATGGGCGCAAAGGACAGTGTGGCCTGGCCCGCGATGCTGCGGCGTTCGAAATCCGGGGTGATGTCGAGCCGGAGATGCTCGATGTCGACGAGGCGGTCAGGAGCGTATTTCCGGTAGTCGGGCGAGTCGAACGGACCGGCTTCCGCGGCCTGCTGGAGGGCGAGGCCGTGGGCGCAGTAATCGAGCCGGCCGGCAAGTTCCGACGGAAGGGAGCTGGCCACGGTCCACAAAAGGAGAAGGCAGGCGGAAGGGGCGCGAAGGGGTGTCATGGGACCGGATCATCGTTTCCTGGGCGGCTGAGAGCAACCCGGAAGCGCCGGCCAACTCAGAATCGCATGCCCGGCGGCAGCCCGCCGCCCACTTGGTTGAGCAGGCGCTTCATCTTGCCCTTATCTTTCATCATCCGGCGCATCTCCGAGAACTGGCGCAGCAAGTTGTTGACCTCCGCCACGCGGGTTCCGCTGCCTTTGGCGATGCGTTGGCGCCTTCGGCCGTTGATGATCTCGGGCCGCCGCCGTTCTTGACGGGTCATGGAAAGGATGATGGCTTCGGTCCGGCGAAGACGTTTTTCGTCGATGGGCAGGTCTTTGAGGCGGCCCATGCCCGGAATCATTCCAAGCAGGCCCTCCAGCGGGCCGAGCCGGCGGAGCATTTTCATCTGTGCGAGGAAATCCTCGAAATCGAAACTGGCCTTGCGGAGCTTGTCCGCCATCTGCAGCGCTTCCTTTTCCTCAATGGCTCCGGCGGCGCGCTCGACGAGGCCGACGATGTCGCCCATACCGAGGATCCGGTTGGCCATCCGGTCCGGAACGAAAACCTCGAGTTGATCCAGCTTTTCTCCGACCCCTGCGAACTTGATGGGTTGTTGAGTGACGGCGCGCATGGAGAGGGCGGCTCCTCCGCGGGCGTCGCCGTCGAGTTTTGTCAGGATTATTCCGGTGATCCCAATGGCTTCATGGAAGTGCGTGGCCACGCTGATGGCTTGTTGGCCAGTTGCGCCATCGGCCACGAGGAGGACTTCGCGAGGCAGCAAGAACTCGCGGAGCCTCTGGAGTTCAGCGACGAGCGGAGCGTCGATTTCCTGACGGCCGGCGGTGTCGAAGATGATCACGCTGGCCTCGCGTGCGGCAGCCCAGGCCAAGGCTTGGCGGGCGACCTCGACGACGTCGGCAGATCCCGCTTCGGGGATGAAGACGGGCACGTCGATTTCGCGGGCCAGCGTGGCCAACTGCTCGATGGCGGCAGGGCGCTGCAGGTCGCAAGCCACGAGGACGGGCCGCCGGCCTTCCTTTTTCAGGCGCAACGCCAGCTTGGCCGAGGTGGTGGTTTTTCCCGCGCCATTGAGGCCGGCCATGAGTATCCGGCCGGGTGGATTGAGGTCGAGGGGAGCCGGGCCTGTTCCGAGGAGTTCCACCAAGGCGTCGTGGAAGATCTTGATGATCTGTTGGCCTGGCGTGATGCTCCGCATCACTTCTTGACCGAGGGCCTTCTCGCGGATGTTGGCGATGAAGTTCTTGGCAACGCCGTAGTCCACATCCGCCTCGAGTAGGGCCAGGCGCACGTCGCGCATCGCGTCGGCGACATTCTTCTCCGAGATACGGCCTTGACCCCGGAGTTTTTTGAAGACGTCCTGAAGATTGTCCTGAAGCTGGGAAAACATGATGCAAATAGGGGGGGCGGGGGCGACCGGTGCAGATCAAGGCTCCTCGCGACTGGATTCGGTGGATGGCGGATCGTCGGGAGACACCCCGAGCGCTTTGAGACCTGCCAGGTATTCTGGGCGCGGATCAAACTGGAAAGTCCAGATCAAGTGATCTCGTCGCGGAGGAGCGGAGTGTAGGAAGGTGAGTTGGACGGTGCAGGGACCGGGATAAAGGCGATGCTGCAGCGTGTGCTGCACTTTTCCGGTTGCCGGATCGTAGGCCGCAACGACGGCCCCGCGCCCCGACACGGTCATGCGAAGGCTGTCCGGGACGAGAGCGTTCAATGCGGAAAGGTCTGCTTCGATCGTGGGAAAACGGCTGTCGGCGATGACGGCTCCTGAGGCGGGAACGACGGGAATCAGGGGCAACCCGTGGGGAGCCGTTCTGCGAGGGCGCAAGGCCAGGTTGTGCCCGTCCAATTGCCGTGCGCTGGGAGTGACGTGTTTGATGATGCGATCAAAAGTGGAAGGCGAATTCCCCGGCAAGATGAAGCGCGGGACCTTGGCAAACGGGGTGTTCCAATCAGCGACCTGGCCGCTTTGGGTGAGCAGCAGGGTGTAGCCTGCTTCGAGACCCAATTTTGCAGCGCGGTCCGTAAAGAGTCCGTATGGGTAGGCAAAGTAGGGCACTTCATAGCCGAAGCGCGCGGCGAGATCGCTCCGTGAGCCAGCCAATTCCTCCCGGAGCAGCTCCTCCCCCCGATCGGAATCGAGTTGATCGAAGCGGCGATGTTTGAATCCCCCGCTGCCGAGTTCCATTCCGAAGCGTCCCATCTCCTCCAGTTGAGTGCGGCTCAGGGATCTGCCTCCGCCATCGACGAAACTCGAGTAGGTAAAGACCGTGAAGGGGTAGTTAAACTCCTTGAGTATGGGGAACGCGTGTTCGTAGATATCGCGATATCCGTCTTCAAAGGTGAGGATCACCGCACCCGGAGGGATGTTCTCCTTTCCCTGTCTCCACCTGGTGTAGGCCGAGAGCGGCGCCACGGGAATGCTCTCGTTGTAGAGATGCTCCATCTGGCGGCGGAATTCTGCGACCGGCATGACTGTGTTGGAAGCCGGCTGAGGGGAAGTCGAGAAACGTTGATAGAGGAGAATCACGGCCTTGGCCGTATTGCGGATCTCGATGGATTCCTCGGCGGGTTCAGGCAGTGGCGGAGCCGGCTCGACGCTCGCGTTTTCCTGCGGGGAAAGGGTATTGCCGTCCTTGCTGCAAGCGGCGAGCAGGAGGGCCGTGGCGGCGAGAGCGCCCAGGGGCAGACGCTGAAGGAAGCGGGGGATTGAGCGGGTTGTCCTGTTGAGCCGGGAGCAACCGATGGCGGTGAGGAGGCGGCCCCGGTCCTCGATCGGCAAGGGCTTGAGTGGGGAACGCAGACTGGCTCCGCAGCCTGGGCCGCCGGCGCTTGGCCCGGCCGGTTTGTCCAACAACATCCTAACCACGCGCCTCTGCTCCGGCCAGACGGTCGAAGGCGCCGAGGATGGCGTCCCCCATTTCTTGAGTGGAAAGTTGGCGGGTGTCCGGTGCACCGGTGAAGATGTCGCGGGTGCGGGCCCCTTCGTCAACGGCGAGCCGGACGGAGGCCTCGATGAGGGTGGCGGCGTCTTCGAGTCCCAGCGAATGGCGCAGCATAAGCGCGGTGGAAAGGATCTGGGCAATGGGATTGGCCAGTCCTAGTCCGGCGATGTCGGGCGCCGATCCGCCGCTGGGTTCGTAGAGGCCGAAGGGGCAGCCGCGTTTCCTCTCGTCGCCCAAACTCGCGCTGGCCAGCATGCCCAGCGATCCGGCGATCATGGCCATTTCATCGCTCAGGATATCGCCGAAAAGGTTCTCAGCCAAGATCACGTCGAAATCCCGGGGACGTCGAATGAGCTGCATGGCGGCGTTATCGACATAGAGGTGCTCGAGGTGGACATTGGGATAATCGCGGCCGGCGCGTTCGACGGTGGCTCGCCACAGCAGCCCATTTTCGAGGACGTTGGCCTTATCCACGGAGGTCAGGCGATTCCGGCGCGATGCCGCGGCGCGGAAGGCGACATGAGCGATCCGCTCGATCTCGCTCTCGCGATAGATCATCGTATCGACGGCGATCTTTTCGCCCTGCTCGATCCGCGTGCCTTTGGGTTCTCCGAAATAGAGGCCGCCCGTCAGTTCTCGGACACAGAGCACGTCGAACCCCCCCGCGATGAGTTCCTCTTTGAGCGGGGAGGCCTGGGTGAGGGAGGGGTAGCAGATGGAGGGTCTGAGGTTGGCGAAGAGCCGAAAATGGCGGCGCAAGGGCAATAAGGCCCCGCGTTCGGGCTGTTCGGCGGGCGGCAGAGTCTCCCATTTCGGGCCGCCCACCGATCCGAAGAGGATGGCGTCGGAGTTCTCGCAGGCCGAGAGGGTTTCTGCGGGCAGTGCGCGCCCGGCGGCGTCGATGGCTGCCCCGCCGACAAGCAGCGGCTCGAAATGGAAGTGCAGCTCTTGCTGGAGCGCGACGCGTTCGAGAACCCGGAGGGCTTCCTGCATGACTTCGGGTCCGATGCCGTCGCCGGGCAAGACGGCGATGCAGAAAGGGCTGGCGGCGGACATAGCGAGCCCTACTTCGCGATCTCGCCCGGCGAAGGCAAGGCGGAATGTGCCTGTTTCACGAAGTTTTCGAGCGCCACCCAATCCTTGACGCCCGGCACGAGTTCGACGCCGCTGGCCACATCCACGGCGCGGGGTCTAACGGCCGAGATGGCTTCGGCGACATTGGCGGGATGGAGTCCACCGGCGAGGATGACCGGCAGACCGGCGCAGGACGCAACCGCTTCCGCGGCGAGGGTCCAGTCGATGGTCTTTCCGGTCCCGCCGCGGAGGTCCGGAGCATAGGCGTCGAGGAGGACGCCGTTGACGCGAGCCTCGGCGAAGCGTTGGATTTGTTGCAGCGACTGGCGGTCCTGCAAGCCGATGGCCTTCAAGACGGGGAAGCCGGCTTGGCGGAGGGCTTGACACAGGCGGGGAGCCTCCGAGCCGTGCAGTTGGACGGCGTCGAGGCATCCCGCGCGGAGCAGGTCGAGCATTTCTTCGAGCGAGGCATCGACGAAGACCCCGATCCGGGCCGGTTGCCCGGGCAGGTCCCGCAGCCAATGCCGGGCCTGGGCGGGCGGGAGGAAGCGCCGGGACGAGGGCCAAAAATTGAAACCCAACGCATCCGCACCCAGGGCGGCGCAGCGCCTGGCGTCGGGCTCGGAGCGCAGACCGCAGATCTTGACCTGGCAAACCGCGGCGGCTCCCTCCAGTTTGAGAAAATGCACGGAGTCCGGTAGCGCCTTGACTGGTTGCAGGCGAGGAGTTTTCGCCTATTAGGTCTGCTACATGCCCACCTACGAGTATCGCTGCGAACGCTGTGGCAAAACCTTCGACTATTTTCAGTCGATGAATGATCCACGCCTGGAGAAATGCATTCTCGAGGGCTGCGAAGGGGAGGTGAAACGCCTGTTGGGCCGCGGCGCCGGCATTATTTTTAAGGGGTCGGGCTTTTACGAGACCGATTACCGTAGCGACGCCTACAAATCGGCGCAGAAAGCGGAGAGCGGCGGCGGTGACGCGGCGGGCAGCGGCGATAAAGGCGCCGGCGGAGGGGAAAAAGGCAGCGGCCGTGGGGAAAAAGGGAGCGGCGGAGGGGAAAAAGGCAGCGGAGGGGAGGGAGGCGCTCCCGCCAAGGAGGGCGGCGGAGGTTCCAAGGAAACGGGCTCCGCCCAACCGGCGAAGAGTCCGGCTCCGGCTCCATCGCCGTGACAGGAGAGTGCTACCGGCGGTGAAGGCGGGACCTGCGGACGACCTCTTTCCGGAGCAAAGGAGCCCCGAGATTCCTTCTTTGCACCCGGTAGAGAAGCCGGATCAAGCCTTGCCCTTGGCGGCCCGCATGCGTCCGCGAAACCTGTCCGAGTTCGTTGGACAGGAACACATTCTCGGTCCGGGGAAGCTGTTGCGCAGGGCGGTGGAAGCCGACCGGTTCACGGCCATGATTCTCTACGGACCTCCGGGAACTGGGAAAACAAGTCTGGCGGAAGTGATCGCGAGGCGTTCGGCTTCCCGCTTTATCAATCTCAGCGGCGTGGAGAGCAGTGTGGCCGACCTCCGGCGGGAAGTGGAGAGCGCCGGCCAATTGAGGCGGATGAATGGGCGCAGCACCATCCTCTTTGTGGATGAGATTCACCGGTTCAACAAAGCGCAGCAAGATGTTCTGCTTCCCCATGTGGAACGGGGCGTGGTTCGTTTCATCGGCGCGACCACGCACAATCCCTTTTTCTACGTGAACAGTCCGTTGGTGTCCCGGGCCCAGGTGTTTCAGTTGGAGCCATTGCTGGAGAGCGACTTGGAGAAGCTGCTGATCGCTGCGGCGCGGGATCCGGAGCGGGGATTGGGAGATCTGGCTGTCGATCTTGATGCGGATGCTGCGAAACACCTGGCGCGGGTGGCCGGCGGGGACGCGAGGAAATGCTTGAGCGCTCTCGAGCTGGCGGTGTTGACGACGCCGCCGGGTCCCGGGGGAAGGATTCGGGTCACCCTTCCTATCGCCGTGGAGTCGATTCAGACTAAGGCGCTTGTGTATGACGGGGACGGCGACGCCCACTACGATACGATCAGCGCCTTTATTAAGAGCATGCGCGGCTCGGACCCGGATGCGGCTCTCTATTGGCTGGCCAAGATGCTGCATGCCGGGGAGGACCCTCGTTTCATCGCCCGGCGCATTGTGATTGCGGCGAGCGAGGACGTGGGTTTGGCCGATTCGAACGCGCTGCGGGTGGCCGTAGCGGCGCAACAGGCGCTGGAGTTTCTTGGAATGCCCGAGGGGCGCATTCCCCTGGCGCACGCGACTGTCTATTTAGCGACAGCCCCGAAGAGCAACAGGGCCTATGCGGGTTTGGAGTCGGCCCTGAGAGACGTCCGGGAAGGGCGGACCCTCCCAGTGCCGGCGCATTTGCGCGACGCCAGCTACTCGGGAGCGAAGCAGTTGGGGCACGGGGAGGGCTATCTTTACAGCCACGATTACGAAGGGGCCTACGTGCCCCAGGCCTATCTGCCGGAAGGACGGCGCTATTACGAGCCCTCGTCTCAGGGGTTGGAGAGGAGGATCGCCGAGCGCCTGGCGGTTTGGCGGGAGGAATTTGAGCGCGCAGTGCGGGAAGGCCCGGGTGAGGAAGAAAGGGCGGAGTTGCGGGACTCCGGATGAACGGCAGCGGACGCCTTTTCCTTGCGACTCCCGGCAGGGTATTCTACAGGAGACGGATGGCGAGATTCCGGAGGCTCTGGGCGCCGCTCCTTTTCGGGATCTCGCTCTGTCTGGCGCCCGCTGCGGCGGCGGAGACCCACGTGCCCTGGATCCTGGCGGACGGATTTGATTTTCCGGTGGGGAAGCCGGATGGAGAAGGGTATTACATTTACCGGGGATACTGGCCCAACGGGCATTTGGGAGAAGATTGGAATGGGCGGGGCGGGGGAAACAGCGACCTCGGGGATCCGGTCTACTCCATCGCGCACGGGGTGGTTGTTTACTCCGCCGATTATCGAAAGGGCTGGGGCAACGTGGTGATCGTGCGCCACGCCTACCGCGACTCGGCCGGGAAGATTCGCTATGTGGATTCGCTTTATGGGCATCTCGACCGGCGGGCGGTGCGGTTGCATCAAAAGGTGCGAAAGGGTCAACTGGTCGGAACGATTGGGACGGCCCATGGACGGTATACGGCGCACCTGCACTTCGAAATGAGGCATGAACTGCGGCTGGGCATGGACCGTCCTCTCTGGCCTAAAGACGACCGCTGTTACTACAGTCCGAGAAAGTTCATCGCCGCGCACCGGCGGTTGACGGGGGCGAGCCGCCAGTATCCGGTGCCCGTCAACACCTTCCGGGGGCAGGTCGAGGAAGCCGTATCGGGAGAAGGGGCCAGACGCAGGAACTCCCGGTAAAAGGGCTTGCGCGAAGACTGAGAAAGTCTAGGGTCGGACATGGAACGGCGCGGTTAGCTCAGTGGTAGAGCACTACCTTGACACGGTAGGGGTCACAGGTTCGAACCCTGTATCGCGCACCACGGTTTGGCGACGTTTTTGACGTTTTGGGGTTGAAGCAGCCCCTGGCCCACAATTCTCACACGGTATCCTGCCGCCATCTCATGCGCGATGGGTGTTGCCGTTCACTGATTGGGGACGTTTTCCCGTGAGTGCGACAAAACCAAGCGAATTGCGCATTGATTTCTCCGTTTCTCGGGGGACATTGTTGACAAAGAGAGCATTGCCACTGAAGCGGAAGCGGCAAGGAACCAGGCAATCCGGAGCGAGCGGCCTCTTGCATCGATGCCTCTCGATGTGGGGAGAGGAGCTTCTTGGGCTTATGGGCACTTGTGTTTCCGGGGGCTTCCTCTCATCTGGCGCCCTTGACGACGAAGATGGATAAGTTGAAGCGATCTGAGCAGATCGCGCCCGCTCCCGACCTGCGAGAGAGTGTAATCGCATGCCGCAACAGTCAAGGTGCAGCGGTGAAGGGGAGCCTGCTGCGGCTCACGCGCTACTCCGTAGTTTTCGAGATCTACAGCCCGTATTCCATCATCCAGTTGTCTGAGGTTCTCCGCGGGTTTCAGATCTACCTGGGAAACCGCATGGTCTATGAGGGACGCGCCGTCGTTTCCAGCTTGGTCAACACGGGCATCCTTCTGGTCTGTGAGGCGAGCCTGGACGAGGCCTGGATCGACATTGATTTTCTCGACCGGAGGCGCGGCCAGCATCAACTTCGGGATCAGTTCGAATCCTTTATCGAAGAATGGAAGCGGATTCACACGGTTCTGGACGGATTCAAGGTTGTGGTGGCCGACCTGCAAACGCTGTTCGTGGGCTTGCAGCAGTGGTTGAGTCAGGTGGAGTTGGGGCTGCGCTCGGTGAGCACGGGAAGCCGGAGAGAACTGGAGCACGAGGTGTTCGACCAGATCGAGGCGGGGATTTTAGACAGGGCCGCTTCTTTATTGCAGCGCTTCGAATCCATTGCTGAGGAAGTGCCGGGAGACCAGGTGTCAATCCACAAGACCTACGTGCGGCGTCAGATTCATCCGGTGGTCCTGTGCGCTCCCTTCGTCTACCGGTCCTTCGAGAAGCCCCTCGGTTACGCAGGAGACTACGAGATCGTGAACATGATGTTGCGCGATCCTTATGAAGGAAGCTCGCTGTTCGCCAAGGCCCTGAACTACGTGTTTCTGGAAGCGCCTCCGGTCCAGGCCCATCGCAACCGGATCGCCTATCTCGAACAGACTCTCGAAGTGGAAGTGGCCCGGGTGCAAAGCAGCGGCAAGCGGGCCGCCATCTATAACTTGGGCTGCGGTCCGGCTCAAGAAGTGGAACATTTCGTAGAGCGTTCGCCAGCCGCGGATTTCGCGGACTTCACGCTGCTCGATTTCAACCGGGAAACCGTCGAGTATGTGCGATCCCGGCTGGTTCCCCTGCTTCAACGCCGCGAGCGCAACACCCGCATTGAAGTCGTGGAGCGTTCCGTCCATCAGATTCTCAAAGACGCGGCGGACCCGGCGGCGCAGCCGGCTGGCCGTCGTTGGGATGTGATTTACTGCGCGGGCCTTTTCGACTATCTTTCGGAACGGGTATGTGCGCGACTTCTGGAGGTGTTTTACAGGCAGTTGAACCCGGGCGGGTTGATCGTGGCGACGAACGTCAGCCGGAGCAATCCTTCCCGGCGCTGGATGGAGTTTGTGGTGGAATGGAATTTGGTTTACCGCAATGAGAGGGAATTCCTCGACCTGGTCGCCCCGGAGCGGAGAGGGAGCGCGTCGGTGCGGTCCGACTCGACCGGGGTGAATCTGTTCCTTGAGATTCGTAAAGGCGAGCAATGATAGACCGCCGGCCAGAAGTCGCCGTGGAGTTGTTCACCGCGTTCGAACAATACGAACGCCGGGTGAGGGTGCGGAATTACCGCATCGCGGCGGTCGTTGGGACCGTCTTCATGTTGCTGGGTTCGGCGCTCGACTTCTTTGTTTATCCGGAGCAGGCCTTGCCCTTTTTGCTTCTGCGGGTGGTGTGCGGAGTACTGCTGGCGGGGACTTTTGTTCTGCTGTTGACAGCGACGGGGATGCGGCGTCACCGGAGCATCGGGGTGGTCATGGCCTTTATTCCCTTGGCGGGCATTCTGTGGATGATCGCCGCCACGGAAGGCTCGAATTCGCCGTATTACGCCGGGTTGAATCTTGTTTTGATAGGGGCTGGTTTGGTATTGCGGTGGACTTTCCGGGACAGCGCCTGGGTGATCTTGGCGACGTTCGCCGGATATGTCGCAGCCTGCGTAATCAATCAGAATTTGCTGGGGCGGCATCAGGGGGGAGGCGCGGCGTTCAACAACGCTTACTTTCTTTTCACCACCGGAGTGTTTGTCGCCGCCGGGACCTTTGCCTACAACCGGTTGAGGCTAAGCGAGTTCAAACTGAGACAGCAACTCGAGGAGCAGGGCCTTCAGTTGGCCGAGAAAAACGCGAGACTGGAAGAAGCAGACCGGGCCAAGACCCGCTTCTTCGCCAATATCAGCCACGAACTGCGGACGCCGCTCACCCTGATCCTTGCCCCCCTGGAACGGCTGATCCAAGAATGGTCTCGCCTCGAGCGCGGGGAGACCGAGGCCATGCTGGCCACCATGGAGGAGAACGGTCTCCGGCTGCTCAAACTCATCAACGATCTGCTGGACCTGGTGAGGGTTGACTCCGGGCAGGACCGAACCAATCCGGAACCTCTGGATGCCCCGGCCTACCTCCGCGGCATCGCCAGCAGTTTCGAGCATTTGGCGCGGCGCAAACACATCCGGCTCGACGTGCACACACAGCCGGAGACCTGCTGGGTGTCGCTGGACCGCGATAAACTCGACAAGATTCTGCTGAACCTGGTGCAGAACGCCATGAAATTTACGCCCCGTGGGGGCCGGATCACGCTGAGGTCGGATTGGCGGGAGGGGTTGCTCGAGATTGCGGTGGAAGACAGCGGGGTGGGGATTAAGGCAGAAGATCTGCCCTTTGTTTTCGACCGTTTCTGGCAGGCGGATAGCTCGGAGACCCGGAAGTTTCAGGGGGCCGGCATCGGACTCTCCCTGGTCAAGAGCCTTGTCGAAGTGCAGAGGGGCAGCGTTTTCGTGGAAAGTCCATCGGGCCAGGGCACGCTGTTCCGTGTCCGGCTCCCGGCTCCTGCAGCGGCGGCCGCCGTCGAGTCCGGTGCAGACGAAAGGGATCCCATCGTCGACCTGCACCGCCGGGCCTTGTTTCACTCTCCGCGCTCCGAGCCTGGGGCCCAGTTCGACCTGAGCCCGGCCTTGGGCGTGGATAGCCGGCCGCTCGTCCTCGTGGCCGACGACGAGCCGGATATGCGCCGTTTTCTTCGTCAGCACCTTGCATCCTACCGCGTCTTGGAGGCGTCAGACGGTGAGGAGGCTTGGCAGATGGCGCGGCAGTTTCGTCCCCGGGTCGTGGTTTTGGACCTGATGATGCCGGAGCGCACCGGCTTGGAGGTCTGCGAATTGATTCGCGAGGATCCCGTTACGCGCAACGCGGCTGTACTCATTTTGACGGCCCGGGCCGACGAAGAGAGCAAATTGCAAGCCTTGAAGGCGGGGGCGAGCGATTTTCTGAGTAAGCCCTTTTCAGCGGCTGAATTGGGAACCCGAGTGCGGAACCTGCTATTGAATTCTCAGTACCAGGATGAACTCAATAGCCGGACGATGGAGCTGGAGCAAGCGCTCGAGGAGCTGCGGGAATCTCAGGATCGCTTGGTTCAGGCCGAGAAAATGGCTTCGCTGGGGCGGATGAGCGCGGGACTGATTCACGAGGTGAACAACCCGATGAACTATGCCAAGACGGCGTTGTATGTACTTCGGGATTTTGAAGAGAACCTCGGCGCCGCGGAGCGGGACCTTTACACGGATACGCTGGCGGATCTTGAGGAAGGCGTCAATCGTGTAATAGCCATAGTAAGCGACTTAAAGACGTTTACATACGATAAACGTTCAAATTACGAACCGGTGGATTTGGGTGTAGCGGTGGAGACGGCGCTGCGGTTGACGCGTCATGAGTGCAGCAGCCGGGGGATCCGGACGGAGAATGAGCTGCGCCCCCAATCTGGGTTTGAAACCTGGGGCAGCCTGAACCAGCTTGTGCAGGTGATGGTGAACTTGATTGAGAACGCCATGCAGGCCCTGAAGGCGAAGGAGGATTTTGGAGGGCAGCAACCCTGGATCCGCATATCCGGCGGCCGGCTGGAGGATCGCCTTTTTCTGCGCTTTCGCGACAATGGGACGGGGATTGCGGTGGAGAACTTGAACCGGGTATTCGACCCCTTTTTTACGACGAAGAAAGTGGGGGAAGGGATGGGCATGGGATTGACCGTGTCCTACAACATCATTGGGCAGCATGGTGGGAAAATGCTCGTCGAAAGCGAGGAGGGTGTTTATACCGAGTTTCAGTTGATCCTGGCGCGACACGCCTACGCTGCCGATACTACGATTCCAGAACATGAATCCGACGTCGCCCGAACGCTCCTTCGCCGTCCTGCTAGTGGACGATGAGGAGAAGTCCCTCAAGTATTTCCGCAGGATCTTTGAGCGGCTTTACCCTGTCTATACGGCTGCGAATGCAGAGGAAGGATACGAACTCTTTCGCGAGCATCACGAAGAGATCGCGGTAGTCCTCAGCGATCAGCGCATGCCCGGGCAGCAGGGCGTGCAATTTCTCGAGCGTGTGCGCCGGGAATACCCCGAGCCGATCCGGGTGTTGTCCACAGCCTACGCCGACATTGATGCGGCGGTGGATTCCGTGAATCTGGGGGAGATTTACCGCTACGTCACCAAGCCCTGGGACCTTCCGGAGTTGGAGATTTTGCTGCAGCAAGCCATGGAGCTGTTCGCGATTCGCCGGGAGCGCAACGCTTTAATGAAGGAGAAGCTCGCTTCCATGCACAATCTGCTGGCGGCGGACCGGATTATGTCCCTGGCTCTGGTGGGGTTTGCCAGGAAAAGCTCTCTGCGGCGGGTGGGAGCGGCGATGGAAAGTCTTTTGCAGTTGGTGGTGGTCGATGAGGCGCCGGACTGGTTTTCGCTGGATGAAATGCGGGACCCGGGCTACTGGCGGCGGTTTCACGATTATCACTGCGGTATTTTGCAGCGCGTGTTGGGGCGCTTGGAGCAGGAATTCGGGCGGATACCGGAGGCCCGGGGGAGCGGGACGCAGGTGAGATTAGCGCATCTCGCCAGGCGTTTGGGCGCGGATCCGGCCGCGGCGGAAGCGGAGAGCGATGGGGTCTGGCTGCTGGATCCGGAGTTGGCCGAGGCCGTGCTTGGCTCGTTGTTGGAGGCGCTCCAGCCCTTTGATGGGGAAGGCGGGAAGCTCCAGCCCAGGATTGCCGGGAGCGCCGCGGAACCGCGACTGGCTGTGGAGCTGCGGAGTCCGGGATTTCAGGAACATCTCTCGGCGCTGGTGCGTCCCATGGCGCACCTGGGACCATCGACGGATCAGGCGGCAGGTTTGTTGGCCGCCTATTTCGCTCTGTATCACCACGGGGGATCGGTGGAAGTCATGGAGAATCAGCCGGAGAGATGCCGATTGGAGATCGGGTTTCATCCCGAAGCCCTGGCCGGCGACGCGGATACATCCAAGGAATTGGTGCGCGATTTGATATCCAACGAGCTGTTTTGGTCGCGCGTATTCCGGAACTGGTGAGAAAAGGGAGCTGGCGGGCCGCATTCCCGGCTGGGAGAGTTTGGCGCCGGAAAATGGCCGGTGCGGGCGGCGGCGGCGGAATCGCTGCGGGGCAGTATTATGGGCATTTTTTCATTGCCAGCCATGCTGCAATTCCCTATACTTACTCGTCAGAGGTGCAGAGAACCGCGGACGGGGCCCTGAACACGGCTTCCAGCAGCGGCATGATTGCGATCCTCAGAGGTAAGCCTCATTTCGTTCACAGAAGCCGGTTGGCTTCTCCGGTTGACCTGCGGGAGCTGGGTCGGGAGTGTCAGTACAAGTCAAATCTGATCGCGGAACGGCTGGGTATTTCGCGCCGGCAATTGGAGCGGGATTTCGACGCGACCTTGGGGATCAGTCCGAAGCAATGGCTGGCGGAACAGCGCATGCTGCGGGCTTTGCAACTGTTGCGCATGGGCATGGGGCTGCAAGAGACGGCCTATGAATTGGGCTTCAAGAAATACGACAATTTCCGGGTCGAGGTGAAGCGCAATTACGGATTGACGCCTTGCGGGTTGATTGAATCGTGCCGCCGCAACATGGCCTTGGTGTAAGGGCGCGCCTCGCTGACTGGGGCGTCACGGGTTGCTGGCCCGATAAGACCCCCCGATGAGGTCGCGTCCTGAACGGGGCGAAATCGGCGAGGGCGGCTCCCGTCAGAATTCCCTTGCTGCGGCTGGTGGATTCGCTGTAGGAAGGCTAGTTCACATTTCTCATACCCTTTCTGCTGTGGAGCGCTGCACCCCATCCTGCCTTCGTTGCGCTTGCCTCAGGCTTGAGCAGGGTTTATTCACCCAGCTCGGCGCCTTCGGCAAGGCGCACCTATTCCGCACGGGGCTCGCCGGCCCCTCGCGTCGAAACAATATGAGAAATCTGCACTAGCGATCGATGAATACACGCAAGACACTGGCTGCGGCCGGGCTTCTCGGAGTGGCCATGGTTGTCTTTTGTACGCCGGCGGTCCTCGCCCTCGGCATCCGCTTGGGAAATCAGAACGCCTTCGCCACGGCGCGCGGCAACGCGTTTGCCGCCACTGCGGACAATCCCTCAGCACTGTTCTACAATCCGGCGGGCATCTCGCAACTTGAGGATCCGGAACTGGAAGCCGGCGCTTATTGGCTGTTTTACGACGTGGATTACGATGGAGACCGGGGTTCCTCCGCGAGCATGGACGACAAGCTCTATGTGCTGCCTCAGCTCTTTTACGTGCATCCGCTGGATAACTCCCCGGTCACCTTGGGGCTGGGGGTTTATTCCCCCTTTGGCCTTGCCAGCGACTGGCCCGACGACGGCCCTTTCCGCTCTCATGCCACCTTCAACGAAGTCAATTACCTGACCTTGACGCCTGTTCTTTCCTACCGGTTCAGCGACGAGTTTTCCCTAGCCGTGGGCATGACCATCAATTATGGGGACGCCCAGTTGAGCCGGGGCGTGGCGCTCCCCTACGACGAGTTTCAGTTCGACGGCGACGGTTTCGGGGCCGGGTTCAACGCGGGACTCCTCTGGAAGCCGACAGCCCGGCACGCCTTCGGTTTGACCTACCGGAGCGACGTCGGAGTAGACTTGGAGGGGAGCATCCGTACTCGCAGCCGCTTTCCCGAGATCGTTCCCAGAACCCGCTTTCCTGCGAGCGCGTATTTCCGCCTGCCTCAGCAAGTGGTCATGGGATACTCCTTCCGGCCGTCGCCGGATTGGGATATCGGCTTCGACGTGGAATGGACGGATTGGTCCAGTTTTCAGAACTCCGTTGTGCGGACGCCGGGAGGAAGGTTCGTCGAAGAATTGGATTGGGACGCCAGTGTGGTGGTCAGCCTCGGGGCGACGCGTTATCTGGAGAATGGCTGGTATGTTAGCGCGGGATACTGGTTTGCGGAAACCACGGTTCCTTCCTCGAGCTTCAATCCCCGTGTGCCGGACATGGATTACCACGTTGGAGCCATCGGTTTTGGGCGAATTTGGGACCAATGGAGATTTGGGTTCATGTATCAATTGGGATATGGGGAACGGACAGTGTCGGGAGCGCCGGTTACTCCCGCGGGAGAGTCCGTAGACGGCGATTACCGCTACCTGTCTCACGCGCTGTCCTTCAGCCTGAGCTACCGCTTTTGATCTGGGTTGCTGGCCGGCCCTTCCTGAGGGCGCTTGGCCGCGACCCGGCGAAAGTAATCTTGGCCCCCGGTCCACTCGACCAGCGCCTCGCCCAGGCGTGGGAAGAGCGAGCAGAGAGCGAACAGGGGACGGAGCGGCGTTGGATTGACCATGATTTCGGGAGGAGCGTCGCGGATGGCGCGAAGGACAGCCCGCACCACGGCCTCTGGCCGGGAAGTCCCAAGGAGGAGAGGAGCCCGAACCCCAGTGGCGGCAACAGACCTTGAGTAGATGCCCGTTTCGACGAATCCCGGGCAAATGACGGTGGAGCGAACTCCGGTCGAGCGGTAGGTGGCCCGCAACGACTGGCTAAAAGCAAACAGGCCTGCTTTGCCCGCGCCGTAGGGTTCCTGACAGGCCGGACCCGATTTGCCGGCGAGCGAGGAGATGTGAATCAGGGCGCCGCGGCCGGCGGCGAGCATTTGCGGCAACACGGCGTGGGAGAGCATCACGGCGGCTTCCAAATTGACCCGGAGCAACCGAATGACCTCGCTTTCGGGGAGCAGGTGAAACGGACAGGCCACCTCGTCGCCTGCATTATTGATGAGGACCTCTGGTGGACCGAGCGCTTCGCAGGCCCGTTCGAGAAAGAGCCTTCGGCCTTCAGGAAGGGTGAGATCTGCACGCAGGGCGCAGACAGTGCATCCGGCGGAGCGGAGTTCATCTGCGAGCGCGGGTATTTCCTCACCGGGAAAGGCCACTAGGCCGAGGCGGGCTCCCGCGGAAGCCAGAGCTTTGGAGAGGTGCTGCCCCAACCCGCCGGTGGCTCCGGTCAAGAAGACGGTCCTGCCTTCCAGATTCAGTTTCCGCATCGGCTGGTTCACTACGGCTGGGTCACGAGCCCGGCCGACTCTCCGCGAAACCGCGCCATCTTCAACCGCAATCGCGGGCAAGCGAGGCAGACAGAAGGACGGGATTGCCGGCTCCCCTGGCAGGCCTTACACTTGCTGGAATGAAACGGGCAAATGCATTGCTGGGGCTCGCGCTGATCCTGGCGGGGAGTGGGCTGTCCCTGGCTCAAGAGAAAGAGTGGACCGATCTGCTCGAGGGTTCCTCACTTGCGGCATGGACCGACGGATCTGGAAGGACGGCGTCGCGCGGCTGGGTTGTGACGGACGGCGTGCTGCACCGCAAAGACCGGGGCGGTGACCTCTTTACCGCTAAGGAATTCGGCGATTTTGAGTTTGAGTTCGAATGGAAAGTGGCCAAGGCATCCAACAGCGGAGTCAAATACCGCGTCCGGCAGTTCGAGGGCGGAGGCTGGCTCGGTCCGGAGTATCAGGTGCTGGACGATGCGGCTCACAGCGACGGCTCGAGCCCTCTGACGGCGGCGGGCTCGATGTATGCTCTTTTCCCTCCTTCCGAGGCCAAGAAACTTCTGCCCGTAGGGGAGTGGAACACAGCGAAAATCGTGGTGCGGGGAGCGGTGCTGGAGCACTGGCTGAATGGCGAGTTGATTGTGAAAGCCGACACCGGGTCCGCGGCGTGGAAAGAGGCGATTGCGGCCAGCAAGTTTCGCAGTGCGGCAGGATTCGGTGAGAATCGCCAGGGGCGGATCATGCTTCAAGATCACGGCGACGAAGTCTGGTTCCGCCGGCTGCGGATCCGGGATTTGGACTGAAAGCAGCCTGAAGGCGTGGCCTTGGGCTCCGGTCACAAGCGAGGCACGGTCATTCCTCCATCGATGCAGATGGCTTGACCGGTGGAGTAAGGGAAGTCGCCGCGGGCCAAGGCGCTCACGGCTTTGGCGCAGTCGTCAGGTTCTCCCCAGCGGGCTTGCAGGCACAAGCCCTCCTGGAGAAGCCGGTCATAGCGTTCGGTCACGCCCGCAGTCATGTCCGTGCGCGTGATTCCCGGGCGAATTTCGTAGACCGGTATTCCGTGCGGCGCGAGCCGCGTGGCGAACAGCAATGTGGCCATGCTCAAGGCAGCCTTGGACATGCAGTATTCGCCGCGGGCAATGCTGGCCATGGTCGCGGACACGGAAGACACATTGATGATGCAGGCGCGGAAAGCCGGATCGCCTTGCACCGCAGTGATCATGTCCCGGGCAATTTGTTGAGTGAGGAAGAAAGCTCCTTTGAGGTTCACGGAAAGCACCCGGTCGAAACTGTTCTCCTCCATTTCGAGGAGATCCACGCGGCGTTCCGGGGCCACACCGGCATTGTTGACCAGCAGAGAGACCGGGCCCAATCCGGAACGAAGCTCTTGCAGGATCGACTGGCGCGCTGCGGAGCAGCCGATGTCGCCCTGGCAATACACGGCGGGCGCGCCCTCCCAGCTCAGCTCTTGAAGGACGTCCGCCGCACTCGCTTTCTCCCGGACCCCGTTGATGGCCAGACGATAGCCGTCGGCGGCAAGCCGGCGGGCAATGGCCAGGCCGATGCCGCGGGTTCCGCCGGTCACCAGAGCCAGTGGGGGAGATTGAGGGGGTGTGGAGGGAGCCATGTCGCGGGGCTTTGGCTGAGAGGGTCGAGGGGAAACGCTCCGGGCAGAGTGCGCTCAATCGAGGGAGGGCACGTCGATCCATCGCCGTTCCCGCCAGCTTTGCAGCCCTAACTCCGCCAATTGAACCCCTCGCGCACCTTCGAGGAGATCGTGAGCGAAGGGTTCGCCGGCCACGACATGACGCAGGAACATTTCCCACTGTATTTTGAAGGCGTTGTCGTGCTCTTCTTGATCCGGGACGAGCGACCACCCGTCGAAAAAGCTGATGGGTTGGGCGATATCGGGGTTCCACACGGGTTTGGGAGTGGTCCCGTAGTGTTGAATGCGGACCTCGCGCAGGCCGGCTACGGCCGACCCATGGGTCCCATCGATTTGCAGCGTCAAAAGATCGTCCCGGCGCACTCGGGTGCACCAAGAGGAGTTGAAATGGGCGACGACCCCGCCATCGAGTTGAAAGGTGGCGTAGGCGGAGTCCTCCGCGGTGCAGGCGTAGGGACGTCCGGATTCGTCAATCCGCTTGGGAATGTGAGTGGATCCAAGGCAGGAGACAGCTCGCACTGGAGCGAATACATGGTCGAGCAAATAGCGCCAGTGACAGAGCATATCGACAATGATTCCGCCATCGTCCTCCCGGCGGTAGTTCCAGGAGGGCCGCTGGGCCGGGATGCTGTCCCCCTCGAAAACCCAATAGCCGAATTCGCCGCGAATGGAGAGGATCCGTCCAAAGAATTCGCATTCCTGGAGACGCTGGATCTTGCGAATCCCGGCGAGCCACAGCTTGTCCTGGACGACGCCATGTTTCACTCCCGCCTCTCGACAGAGCCGGTAGAGGTCGAGAGCCTCGGCGCATGAGGTCGCCACCGGTTTTTCACAGTAGATGTGTTTGCCTGCGGCCACAGCCGCTCGAACCGCTTCGGCTCTTCGGCCTGTGGTCTGGGCGTCGAAGTAAATGATGTCTTCGGTATTCTCCAGAGCGGCTTCCAGATCGGTGGTCCACCGTTCCACACCGGCCCGCGAAGCCAATTCCTGCAAACGCCGCGCATCGCGGCCCACGAGCACGGGATCGGGCATGATTCGGACATTGTCTCTCGCCAGCGTGCCTCCTTGGTCACGGATGGCTTTGATGGAGCGCAGGAGGTGCTGGTTCGTGCCCATGCGTCCGGTGACGCCGTTCATGATGATGCCGATGCGTTGGATGCTCATGTGCTGCTGATGGGAGAGTCTCTCCCTCAAGGATTCAACAATGCCGGCTGTAGGCGTCGATGATCCGCCTCACCCAGACCTCCTGGTCCAATTTCCAGTAAGAAGTGGAGAAGATTTCGACTTCGACCGGGCCCCGGAATCCGCTGGCCTCGACCCGCTCTCGCAAGCGGCGCAACGGAATGCAACCCTCGCCCATCAGTCCGCGGTCGTTGAGCAAGTCTGCCGTGGGAATTTTCCAATCGGACACGTGGAAAGATCGGAGGAATCCGCCTTTTCCGCATCGCTCTATCTCCTGCTCCAGGGCGGGATCCCACCAAAGGTGGTAAAGGTCGAGAGCAACGCCGGCCCAGGGGGAAGCGAAGAATTCCGCCATGTCATTGGCTTGTGCCAGAGTCACCACAGCGGAGCGATCCCCGGCATACATGGGGTGCAAGGGTTCGATGGCGAGAACGACTCCGAGGGACTCAGCTTCGGAGAGGATCGCGGCGATTCCATCCCTGATCTGACTGCGGGAATCTTCAAGAGACTGGGCGGGATCCGCGCCGCAGACCAAGACCAGGGTGGGGGCGCCGATGGCGGCGGCTTGTTCGAGGGCGCGGCGGTTATCAGCGAGAGCGGCTTGCCGTTTGGAGGCTTGGGTGGACGCGAAGAATCCACCGCGGCAGAGAGCGGCGGCCGTGAGTCCGTGATCGGCCAAAAGGCTGCGCGCCCGGGATAAGGGAACATTTTCCAGCAGATTCCGCCAGACTGTGACCTGTCCAATTCCCGCGGCGGAATAATGCCGGCAGCATTCCTCCAACGACCAGGGTTTGGTGGTCGCGGTGTGGAGGCAGAGGCGGTGCTTGGGAAGAGGGTCCGGCATGGGAGCAGACCGTGCTTTCAGGGACAGGCACAGGCGAAGAAATTGAAGGGCGGTCCGCCCGCAGAGGAGCGCTGCACGAGGAGCGCCGTTTCCCGGGCGTGGTAATCCCCCCACATGCTGGATTCACCGCAGGGCGCCGTTTCACCTGGGGGCACGGCATCCCAGCCGTTGGGCCGGTGGTAGACAGAATGAAGGATGAGGCCTTGGTGTTCTGCATCACGGCTGAGATAGGGATCCGCAAAGAGACTGCGGCTGAGCGTCAGGCCCGCTTGCCAATAGAGGCGGCCCGCTTCGCCGGGTTCGGCCCCGAGCAGCCGCCCCAGACGGAGGAAGCCTTGGGAAGCGATCGCTGCCGCGGAGCTGTCCACCGGTTCGATTCCGTTGAACGGTTCCGCCGGACGATTGAGATAGTCGCCGAGCCGGGACAGTCCCGGAGCCCCGGTGTCCCAGTGGGGGATGCCGTCCGAGGCGGAGTTCGCAATGTAAAAATCCGCCGTGGCGCAGGCGGCGCGCAGCAGCAATGGCCGGACCCTGGCCGCAGCGGCCGGATCGGGTCCGGCTGCGGACGAAAAGAATTCGAGTTGCTCGGCGAATCCGAGGATGGCCCAGGCCAGACCGCGGGTCCAAGTCGAAAAGCCGCTGTAGCCTTGCTGGGTCGATGGGCAGCGGTAGCTTCCGTTGCGAGTATTAAAGACGGACTCGTGCGCGACCCGGCCAGACACATCATAGATGTCCCTGTTTTCGCCGTAGTAAACGGAATACAGAGCTGTGGTCTCGAGGTGCTGCACGGCGCGATCGAGGAGATCGATGGCCTGGTCGCCTTCCGTCATAAGCACATGGCCCAGCATGTGACTGACGACGAGAGACCGACAGGACCGGATCGTGTCGATGAAGAGGGAGTGCGGCCCGTTGAATGAGAAAATGTAACCAGCCTCGCGGCCCAAATCCGTCCAACGTCCAGCCTGAACCGCTCCAGAGAGTTTCAACGCCAATTCATAAAAGCGCTTCTCCCAAGGATCGTCAGGGATCCTTTTCTCACGCATCAAACGGAGCAAGTTCCCGTAAGTGCTGATATTGTTAAACCCATGATCATGGACCCCTGTGTGGCTCAGATGCGGAGCCATGTGGGCAACCGTCGCGGCGCGTCCGTAGGCCAAAAACTCCCCGTCCTCCGTCGCGTCGAACTGAAGAATGGACGAGCCGAATTCGAATCCTTGGGTCCATTCCGTCCAACCGCGGCTCCGGTAGCGCCCGCCCGAGGTGAAAACCGGGGACCCTTGGCCGCGTTCGTATTTCTCCCGGATGCAACGGATTTTCTGTCCCGACAATTCCCAGAATTCTCCAAGGGCGTCCTGGAGACTTTCTGCGGTGACGGCGTCGTCGATGATCATGGCGCAGCGCGGGTGAGCCGCTTCAGAATCGATTGGGCTTACGGAGATGGAGGATCAGGAAAACGGAGTCGGCGAGGGTCTCGTAGCTGTGCGCTTCCACGGCGTCGAATTGGACGCTTTCTCCCGGCGCGAGTTCGAGGACTTGGCTGCCGATGCTGAGGCGGAGGCGCCCTTCCAGAGCCCAGCAAGTCTCGAGTTCGTCCCGGTGCACTTCGGGCTTGCTGAGGCGGGCCCCCGCCGGAGCTTCCGCAAGAATGAGGGCGTGATTGGCGTAGCGGATCCGGTGAAAAGAGAAGCTGTTGGATTCGTAGGTGTCGGACTTGGCCCGATGGGCAAGAGGAGACTCCGCGAGGCTGATGAGATCGCCGGCGGTGAGGCCGAAGGCCCGGGCAAGCCGGGCAAGAGTCTCGAGTTCAGCGGTGGTCTGATTCCGTTCGAGCTTCGAGAGCACGGGGATCGATACGCCGGAGCGTTCGGACAATTGGGCGAGGGTCTGGCCTTCGCGCTGGCGGAGGCGGCGGACGACCGAGAAGTCGAAGCGGGGGACCGGCTCCGCTGAATTTGAAGAAACGGGATCGCTTTTCACAGTCAACTCTCGACAAATCTTAATCGTCCAAGCAAATAAGTAGGGGATTGGTTTAACTCAATGAAAAAAACCACTGGAATCTCCGATTCGCTGACCTCGGGTCCCGGGCCTCTAGCCCCAATGCCTTTCGGGATTCGCATTGAGCTGGAAAAAGTTCTTCTCTTGGAACCGCCTTAAGGGCGTGTTGATTGATTCCGTGGAGCTATCGGTTCGCGCCCTGTCGCGCCATCCTTCCCGCATTTCTCAGCCTCTCCAGATCGCTCACAATTTCTTTGAACATCTGGGGGCGCGGGCGGTCTGAATCAGTATATCGCGCTTAAGGTGTCAGGAATGGGTTAAGCGCCGAAGACGCCGCTGGTTTCAAGGGTTTTGACGGCGGCGTCCGAGTCGCTTCCAAACGCGATGCCGGCCCGGGGTTCCCTGCTCCCGGGCCGGTTTTTTTTGGGCCTTATGGGGTGAAGCGAGGCCCCTGGACTTCCTTGTGGCTTTTCCGTGCAAGAGCCGCTGCTTCTGCCCGAGCTGTTCTCAGCGTTCCTAACGCGGAAAGTATACGGCGTGGAGGAGTTCCAACCCGACCTCATTCCCGCTCGAATGAGCATTCCCTGCGACGCCAGTTCAAGCAGGCAGTGGAGCGCTCGGTCCTGGCGAAGCGTGTGACCTGCCACAGTTTCCGGCATTCGTTCGCCACGCATCTGCTCGACAGCGGCACGGATATCCGCACGGTGCAGGATCTCCCGGGCCACGCCGAACGTCTCCACCACCATGATCTGCCTCCACCTCATGAAACGTCCTGGGGCCGGCGCTCCGAGCCCCTTGGATTGGACCATGCCCAGTTGCGGCGTTTTACGGAATCCGTGAGGAGAGTCCACCGGGTCCGAGAACGGTATTGCCAGCCGGCAGAGAATCCCCTATTCTGATCCAAAGTGGAGAAGAAATCATGGACAAAATTCGACACTCGGGAGCCGTAACTCCCTTATTATGTCTCTGTGTGTCTTAACAGTTCATCTACACAGAGACGTAATAAAACTGTTCGCTCAACTTCGCAGCGTCCCTCTCCATGAGCATACTTCGAGAGTTCAACTCTGTTGAGGCCGCTAACCTTGCCCGTGCTTGGCTTGAGGTTTATGGCAGAGATCGTCAAGGGATGAACCCGAAGGCATTCATGTGGCATGTATTTAGTGGCTCCCGTTATCCAGCACTGGAGGGTGAGCAGGCGCTTTCCGAGTATTCGCAGCAGATTTGCTCCGAGTTTGTGGTGCTCTCGAATGACCGCGATGCAGCATATCTCTCAGATGAGCGGCCCGACAGCCGGCCATTCTCTGATTATTACGTCTTTCCGCCCAACATGGCGTGGACGATGGCTTTCACACATGAGGAGGGCTGGCTTGGGCCATATTTCGCGAAGCATCCTCGTTACTCCGAACTCAACCTTGCCAACGCTGCCAGAGTGAAGAAGATGCAGGAGGCAGCCTACGCCCGATCTCAAGGATGGCACTGAACCATGAAGCGACCCAATGACACGCAACCAAGGGCGAACATACGCGGCTGGCAAGCCCCCGGGCTCCTCACTTTCTGCGATGACTCACCGTAATTCCAACCCTCGCCTTGCGTTCCACGCGCTGCCCCGCCCGGAGGCGGCCAGTGCTTGAGACGTTCGCTCGAAGAATCCGCTTGCGGTATCATCGGCTTCTGGGTATAGGCTTGTTATGACCAAAAGTCAGATTGAATCCGCGATTGGCAGCGGCATTCCGTTCACGCTTCGCATGGCTGATGGAAGGGAGTACGACGTGCCGCACCCAGACTACATCTCCCTGTCGCCAAAAGGGACATTTGCGACGGTCTACGATGATGATGAACACTACTTTGTGCTTTCTCTGCTGACGATGACGGGCCTTGTTTCGACGACTCCGAAAGCGAATGGCGGCTCCGAAACGAAATAGATATGCGGCGAAGCCACCGGAGGAGCTTCACGGCGAGAGCCTCTTCGTCCGCCTCAGACGCCATGAGAAGATGCTCATTGCGAAGGCGGCAGAGGATCGTGGCCTTGCAGCTTGGGCACGCGAGGTCCTGGTGACAGCCGCCCATGACAAGATCGGCAAAACCAGAGCGAACAAGACGGTGCAGTGAACGGATCCTCCGCTGTCGCGCCGGCCTGCTTGCGCATCCGTCGCGCCATCGGGCGCTCGTCCCTGACCTTCGACGTTCGCCAAAATAATGCATCATGCCGACCGCGTATATTGAGACCACGATCCCAAGCTATTACACGTCCCGGCCGGCGCGTGATGTAGTGCAGATCACTCGGCAGTCCGCAACCAGACGATGGTGGGATGGGGGCTGCTCGGGATTCGAGCTCTTCACTTCCCAAGAGGTTTTGGATGAGGCCGGGCGAGGTGATCCCGAGCAGGCATCGAGGCGTTTTCAGATGCTGGCCGAGATTTCCGTGCTGGAGTTCAATTCCGATGTGGAGGATCTTGCGCGGAGGCTGATCGGTGCCGGGCTGGTTCCGGCCAGTGTGGCTTCTGACGCTGTCCACATCGCAACAGCAAGTGTTCACGGCGTGGATTTTCTCGTTACTTGGAATTTCAAGCATATTGTCAACCCCCTCATTCGAAAGGATCTCAGGCAAGAAGTTGCTTTATCCGGGTATGTTTTGCCTGTATTGTGTACCCCAGAAGAACTTTTGAACGATGACGACGATTGATTTCCCAGAGAAGATGTTGGACCCGGTTATCTCCGAGGTTCGTGCCATCAAGCGTCAGATTGTCGTCGAACATGGTGGCGATCTTGACTCATTTTTCGCTGCGATCCGACAGCGTCAGCTCGGTAATCCCCGCCTAGTCAAATCAACCGGGGGAGAACAATACGGTGGTGGACAACCGGCTGCCCGCCCCGTGCCGAAATGACCGACTTGACTACAACCTTTAACCCTGTTGCGGTGTGGCGCTCCCGGTAGCCGGCGCCACACCTCGACGTTCTCCCAGAGAGTGAATGCCATTCGGACGATCACTCTCTTAGCGGTGGCTCTCACCATGATGTGTCGTGCGGACATGGGAAGCATTCCCTTCAAGAAGGGAGTCCGAATATTGGAGCCAAAGCAAGATGCGATCATTGCGTGGAATGGCAAGGAGCAACTCCTCTATCTTCAGACTACCCTAGCGGCGTCGGAGGAGACCAAGGTTCTTGAGGTGATGCCTTTGCCGAGTAAGCCAACCGTGGAGGCGTCCGAGGTTGGGGTGTTCAAGCGCTGCCAGTCCCTGCTTCCCCGGGCAACCATTCACGGTTCCAACGGAGCTGATCCGTTTGGCGCTCCCAGCGATTTGCCTGCGGCAAGGGTAGTCGAGCGGAAGATGATTGGAGCCCATGACATTCAAACCGTGGAATTACTCGATTCCAAACGATTTTCAGCGTGGGTGACCGCTGAGTTTGGTGATGGCAACGACGGGCTGGAGATTCCTGCGCCGTTGCTGACGGTGATAGACGAATATGCCAAGTGACCATTCACCACGAAGCAAGATGATCATCTCCGTAGGAATCTGGGCGACGATCGCCGCGATCCTCCTTCTGATCGTCACGGCACTAATCCGGGCATAACAAGTCGTGGGAGGCAACCGGCGATAGCCCGCAAATCTGAATTCGGGCTTCCCTCCGCCGGCGCCTCCACTCTATCGTTCGCTGAAGAAGATTCATGACCTGTGACCCCGACAGTGGTGAAGAGCATCGTGACCGAATTCGCGTCGGCGGCCCGGTTGACGAAACCTCTGCGACTCTGCGGATTCTTGGCGATGATCTAGACCCCGATGAAATCACGGGAATTCTTAGATTCCCTCCGACGGCCGCCCGAAGGAAGGGCAATATACGAATCGGAAAAGTAACCAAGAATCAATACAAGCGCGGACAGGCCAATGGCATCTTGAGTCTCCCCGTGGGAAGGGCGATCTTGACAATCACATCCAGTGGATTCTCGATGCGCTGTGTCCCGAGCAGGAATCCTGGGATTCGATCAACCAACGATACGATCTGGATTCCGCATATTCACCGGATCTTCCAGGGTGCGTATCTACAGGCGCGAGTCGAGAGGAGGTCCAGAAGAACATGCGAGAAGCGATCGAACTCCACCTTGAGGGACTTCGGGAAGAGGGGCAGCCAGTTCCCTTGCCATCTGTGGAGGCGGCGTTCTGCGAAGTATAGCCGGACAAGACGGCGCACACCAACCCGCTACCCGCCACGAGTTGAAAGGTCAGGGATGACTCGAGCCGTCCATCAGAACCCACAGGCCGGCTCCCGGTAGCGGGTGAGTGGCCTCTGACTTTCGGCAACATGAAGCGCGCAGCCAAATTCGCATTCGGTTTGCTCTCGCTTGCCATGGGGACGGGGATTCTGATCTGGTGCGTCTATTGTCTGTTCGTGCCCAATGAGTATTTTCGTTGGCGACTGATCGATATCCCCAGACTGGCACTTCCAGTTGGGATGATTTGGCTCGGCTTGAGTTGGGTTCGAGGGGACTCAGCCAAAGGAGTGAGCTATTCGTCAGAGCTCACCGTCACGCTGAAACTGTCAGATTCTGATTTTGGCACACGGCCGGAACGCGACACCATTATGGATTTGAAACACCGGCTTGAAGAGAAGCTGTCAGAGGCGCAGTTGGGCGAGATTGATGGTGAGGAGTTTGGCGATGGCGAATGCTCCATGTTTGTTCACACGAACGCACCAGCCCAAGCGAAGAAGGTGATCCGGGGGTTTTTCTCCTCTGAGGCATCCTCATTGAGCTTTCGTCTTACCGAATCTGGGCTATGAGGAAGACAGAGGAGCCGAACAAAGCGGCGGCAGGCAACGCCGGGATCGCGTCTCGGTTTGAAATCGGACATCGTTGGCCCGGCGTGCCTGAGCCGGAGCGTTCGGCAACAAAATGAAATCACCAGGCATCATGCTACTCCTCTGGCTGCTCGAAATCAGAATGACGCACGGTCTTACAGGCAGTAGAATGTGATCATGAGCGTGGAAGAACTCCATCGGATTGCTCTCCAGCTCCCTGAGGATAAGCGCGCTGAGCTTGCGGCGGAACTGTTGTGCTCCCTGCCCGCCGTCTTGAGCGAGCCAGACGAGGGTGTCGCCGAGGCTCTCCGTCGATCGAGGGAACTCGATGAGGATGCATCCGCGGGGTGTTCCTGGGATGAAGTCAAGAATGACCTGGGCAGGTGATCGATGGAGGTCATCTACCACCGATTGATATCGAGGGACCTACGATCGGCCCTCGAATACTATGACCGGCAGGGAGGAACAGTGCTCGGAGACCGGTTCTTCGCGGATGTCGAGGAGACAGCCGCAAGGGTTATCGCTAACCCAAAGCACTTCCATTCCTCTACGGTTCGACTCCGACGGGCTCAGTTGAGCGTCTTTCCATACCATTGGCTTTTCGAGAATAACGATTCCAGACTTCGATTCTTGGTGCTGCGCCACGATCGTCGGCATCCAAGCTATGGCCTGCGCCGCCGCTGATGGACAAAGACCGAACAAGGCTGCTCACACTTACCCGCTACCCCGGCGTCGAGTCGTATGCCAAATGATGACTTGAGCCGTTGACCGCCAGTCGATCCTCCGCTCCCGGGAGCGGGTGGGTGGCCTTTGACGTTGTGCGTCGAGCCAAGTAAGGCGTTTCTTATATGGTGAAAGTCCAGACATGATAAAACCTAGCCAGTAGTCAATACCGCCGGATC
The DNA here is from genome assembly GCA_041749135.1 of Verrucomicrobiales bacterium. Lineage (GTDB taxonomy): Bacteria > Verrucomicrobiota > Verrucomicrobiia > Verrucomicrobiales > DEV007 > DATKCT01. The sequence goes on along the minus strand of JBGTBW010000020.1, from coordinate 1,165 downwards.
TCCGGCTACTCTTGCCCGTCGTGGAGTTCGATGGGACGGATCCAGATGTTCCGGTAGCGCAAGGGCTGGCGGTCTTTGTGATCTTGAAGGCGAATGGGCGCGGCCGGTTCGTGAGGGCTGTAGGCCGCCACGGTTTTGTGACCTGAGGAGCCCAGCATCTCGACGGCGTTGAGGGTGACGACTCCGTTGTGGATGACCGTGAGGACTCCCGGTTTCTGGAGTTCTCCTTCGCGGAAACGGGGTGCGCGCAGGAAGATATCGTAGGTCTGCCATTCACCGGGTTTCCGGCTGGCGTTCACCAAGGGCGGATACTGACCATAGAGGCCGCCGGCTTGGCCGTCGGCATAGGTGAGGTTGTCGTAGCAATCGAGGACCTGGACCTCGTAGCGGTTCATGAGAAAAATTCCGCTGTTGCCCCGGTGTTGGGAGTTGGACACGGGGGGATCCGGCGCCCGCCATTCGATATGGAGTTGGCAATCGCCAAAGCTCTCTTTAGTGAAGATGTCCCCGGTATTGTTGATCTCCATGGCCCCATCCACCAGCTTCCAGGCCGCGGGATTGCCGTCTTTATCGACCCACTGATCGAGGTTGGATCCATCGAAAAGGACGATGGCGTCCGATGGGGGGCCGCCCGGCTCGCTGGCCGGCTCCACCACGGCAGGCCTGGGCCGGTCGATGTCGTGAACTTTCCATTTCGAATGCGGCAACTGGGGCGTGTCGGAATAGCCGACGGGGTGCACCTTTTCAGCATTGTCCTGGGCAAGGATCGCGGCGAGACCGGCCAGACCGAGGGCGGAGAGGAGGATTCGGGATTTCATGGGAGGAGATGGGATGTGGAGTGAGGTGGAGAGGGTTCGAGGAAGACATTAGCCGAGAGACCGGGGGCCGCAAACACGCTGCTGCACACTCCGGCGGCGCCCCAGCGGCGGTGTGTCCGTCCCGGGCTGTGCCGGATGTCCAGCGGCGATGCCGGCGGAGGAGAGAGCTTTGCCGGGGCAGGGGATGGCGCGGCGGGAGGGAGGCAGGGGACACGAAAACCCCGGAGCGGCTCTTGACACCGGAGCGGCGCCGGATATGGGTGTTTATCCGGTTCTCCGGATCTTGCGCCCGTAGCTCAATTGGATAGAGCGCCTGACTACGGATCAGGAGGTTAGGGGTTCAAATC
>JBGTBW010000019.1:0-51783 GCA_041749135.1 Verrucomicrobiales bacterium | reverse complement strand
TCTTTGATCGTTCCCGACCCGAACGTCTTGGCGATCCGGTCCAGTTCGCGCCGCACGATTTCGTCCAGGTCCGGCAGCACGATCTTTCCAGCAAAGGAGTGCCCGCGTTCCCGCCAGATCGAGAGGGCCCGCCGTTCCTCGGGCCGCAGTTCTCCAATCTCGGGACCCGCGGACTGGAGGGCAGCGGTGTGCCGGGCCCGGAAATCGACCGCCTCGCTCTTGTTGCGAAAATACCTCCGCCGCGGGGTCCGGATCCCGTTGACGTAGGTAGCCCAGGAGGCCTCCCACGGGTACCTGGGGTGCTTGGATGGCTTGATTCGTATGCCCTTTGCCACAGCCGCAATGTAGCAGGAAAGCGCAGGATAGCGCAACAAAAAGTGATATTCTCACGATACAGATTTTGCGGGGCCTCTTACTTACAGGAAGTTGCGAAGGCCAAGGGCCTCCGGCTTGCCTTGGCGTCAGAACTGTAGCGGAACTCGTCAGAGTTCCGAAGCCCTGGCGGGCAATCTGCATTCTTGCGAATGCAGCTACGGGGACGGCGCTCCGCGCCGAGGGAGAGCGGCGATGCTCGCCGCAGTCCAAGGGCCTCCGGCTTGCCTTGGCGTCAGAACTGTAGCGGAACTCGTGAGAGTTCCGAAGCCCTGGCGGGCAGTCTGCTTTCTTGCGAATGCAGCTACGGGGACGGCGCTCCGCGCCGAGGGAGAGCGGCGATGCTCGCAGTCCAAGCGCCTCCGGCGGTCCTTGGCGTTGACCCCAGTCGCGGAAACTCTTGATCGATGATCGAAGGGGGGAGGCGGGTTGGAAAACCCGCCCTCCTTTGCGGCCCTCGAGCGGTCGAAGTGCGAACTCGCCTTGGAAGCCAAACGGAGGGCGGACATGGCTGTGTGCCATTGAGCTGCACGGGGCCGCTCATCGCCTCAGAACTCCTGATCTATCGAGGGGAGCTAGCGAACCCGATTTCGATGAGCCGCGCCTTGGGTCCGTTGCCCGTGGGAAAGCGCCGCGAAGCGTCGCACTAAAGAGACCGGAGTTCGTCGTCCAGTTCTACGGTCGTCTTCATACATCTTCATACATAAACCCAAGAATCACTGCTGGGGTGGAGTCGAAGGGCGCCGGAGCGTTGGGAGCGATCGCCGGGGCGAGCCAGAGGTTGACATGTCCGGACCGGTTCCTACATTCGCGCCGTGTTGCGAAGGCGGTTGAGAGTCATGTGCGCGGCCGCTTGTTGGGCGGGCTTCGCCGGTATGGCGCCGGCTCAAGAGAACAAGCCGGAGGAAGGCGAGGGAGCCGGAGCGGAGGCGAAAGCCACGGACGAAAACGCTCCGGTGGTCCGCACGCACGAGGTGGAGATCGGCGGAGTCGCGATTTCCTACACGTCGACGACCGGGACGATCCCGCTCAAGGACGACGAAGGGAACGCGACGGCTTCCGTGTTTTATGTCGCCTACACGCGGGAGGGAGTCGATACGGAGAAGGAACCGGGCAAACGCCCGCTGATGTTCGCTTTCAACGGTGGTCCGGGGTCGTCGTCGGTCTGGCTGCACATGGGGGCGTTGGGGCCGCGCCGGGCGCCTTTTCCCGGCGACGGGACGCAGCTTCCGAAGCCGCCCTTTGCCCTGGCGGACAACGCGTATTCGGTGCTCGACGTGGCCGACTTGGTGTTTATTGACCCGGTCAGCACGGGATTCAGCCGGGCCAGCAAGCCGGATGAGGCGGGCAAGTTCCATGGGTTGGAGGAGGACATCGAATCGGTGGGCAGTTTCGTGCGTCTTTACGTGACCCGGAATCGCCGCTGGGCGTCGCCGAAGTTTCTGATTGGAGAGAGTTACGGCGCGGTTCGCGCGGCCGGGCTGGTCCGCCATTTGCAGGATCGCCACGGGATGTATTGCAACGGCGTGGTGCTGTTGTCGGGCTTGCTGGATTTTTCGACGTTGAGAGCGGCTCCGAACAACGATTTGCCCTACGTGTTGTTTTTGCCGACGATGACGGCGACGGCGTTTTACCACCGGCGCTTGGATGATGAATTGATGGCCGATTTTTCTGCGACGCTGCGGAAGTCCGAGGAGTTTGCCCGGGGGGCTTATGCGAACGCGTTGTTTCAAGGGAATGCCCTTGAAGGCGAGGAACGCTCGCGGATTGCCGGTCTGGCGGCGCGCTACACGGGTTTGGAAGCTGGTTTGGTGGAGCGCAGCAACCTGCGCATTTCGACTTCACGTTTCCGGAGGGAGCTTTTGGGACTGGAGTCTGGCAGATCCGTTGGGCGATTCGATGCGCGCGTGACGGGATGGGAGAGCGACCGCGCCGCGGTGCAGCCGGAGTATGATCCTTCTTACAGCGTGGTGTTGGGCCCCTACGCATCGACGGTGAACGACTATTTGCGACGGGGATTGGGCTTTGAGAGCGATCTCCCGTATGAGATTCTGACAGGATTGCGGTGGAATTACCCCGACGATGCGGGTTACGTCAGCGTTTCCGGCCGGCTGCGGGACGCCATGCGCGACAACCCGCACCTCAAGGTGCTGGTGGCCTGCGGCTACTACGATTTGGCGACACCCCATTTCGCCATTCTACATTCGCTCAATCATCTCGACCTGGATGCGGAGTTGCGATCGAACATCCGCGTGGAATACTACCAAGGGGGTCATATGATGTATACGAATCCGGAGGAACTGGAGAAACTGAAGAAGGATCTGACCGGATTTATCGGCTCGGCGTTGTAGGAAAGCGCCGGCCTCCTCGAATCCACCCAATTACGACTATGCCGGGCGCTGCGCTGACCATCGGGATTCTGCTCATCATCACAGGGCTTGTGCCCTACTTCATGAGCGGATCCAAGACCGCTTTGATTCCTGCCTATATCGGAGTGGTTTACGTGTTGGGGGGAGGGATTTCCCTGGCTGCGGCGGGGCTGCGCAAACATCTGATGCACGTGTTGGCGGCTTTGGCTCTGTTGTTGGGGCTGGCGACAGCGGCAATGGGTGTTCCCAAGCTGGTGCAACTTCTGGGAGGCGCCGAGGTGAAATTGCCTTTGGCGGCCTGGAGCCAGTCGATCACGGCGCTGCTGCTGTTCGTTTTTCTGGGGCTGGCGATCCGCTCGTTTGTGCGGGCGCGCCGGGCCCGGCTCGCCGGCTCCGGGGCGGGGGCCTGAAGGGGTCGTCGCCAGCCGGAGAACCGGCGGCGCGTGGGGCGCAGTGCGGCCACGATGATGGAGGGGAAGATGAGTCAAGGAGGGGATGTGCTCGTGCGGACGGCGGATCTGCGGGTGGACTACGGCGACACGGTGGCCGTGGACGGGCTCAACCTGGAGGTCGAAGGGGGGGAGGTTTTTGGATTGGTCGGTCCGAACGGGGCGGGGAAGACCAGCAGTTTTCGAGTCATGGCGACGCTTATGGAGCCTACCTACGGAGACGTGTGGTTGTGCGGACATGACGTGGCCGAACATCCGGACCGGGCCCGGGCTTGTCTGGGCTATATGCCTGATCTCGCGCCGGTGGCCACGGATCTGCGGGTTGGGGAATTCCTGGATCTGTTTGCCGCTTCGCATGGTCTTGGCCTGGGAGCGCGCCGAAACCGGATCGCCGAGTGTCTGGCGTTGGTGCACCTCGAGGACAAACGATCAACCCCCTGCCGGCACCTTTCGCGGGGGATGAAGCAGCGATTGGTGTTGGCCAAGACCCTTCTGCACCGGCCACGGGTGTTGCTTCTGGACGAACCGGCCAGCGGGATGGACCCAGTTTCCCGCGCGGCGCTGAAGGACGTGCTCCGGGCTTTGGCGCGGGATGGGGCGGCGGTGGTGGTGAGTTCACACATCCTGACCGAGCTGGAGGACATGTGTACTTCGGTGGGGATCATGGCGCAGGGACGGATGATCGATTCCGGAAGAGTCTCGGGGGTGGTGGAGCGTCTGGGACGGAGGGAGAGGCTGATCGTGATCCGCATTCTGGGCCGGGCGGCGGATGTGTCCTGGGCCGGGAACCTGGTGCGGGAAGCGGACGGCGTGTCCGAGATGAGCGTGGAGGGGGACGCGATCCGCCTGTTTTTTGGTGGAAGCGGAGAGGCGCAAGCGGAGCTGTTGGGACGTTTGGTGAATTCGGGTTGCCGGGTGAGATCTTTCGAAGAGCGGGCGTCGACCATCGAGGAAGTGATGTTGCGGGTGGCGGCGGGCCAGCCGCCGGGAAGGGACTGACCATGCAGGGTTTGAGTTATTGGCTGCCTTGGAGTAACCCGGTGTTTGTCCGCTATGCCCGGTCGCGACTCCGGCCGGGCATTCTCATTCCCACGGCATTGGCGACGGTCGTGGGAACGTCGTTCTTCTTCCTGCTGGCCTACATTTTGGCCCGGCGCGTCGGTTGGAGCGTGGCTGATGCGGCGCGCTTGACGCTCATTCCGGTTTTTCTCATTCAGGGCGTGTTGCTCATGCTGGGAGGAGCGGCGGGCGTGGCCGTGGGCATCACTCGAGAGGCTGACGAAGGGATCATGGACTATCAGCGCCTCACACCCATGCCGGCCGGGAGCAAGATACTCGGTTACTTGCTCGGATTGCCTGTGCGGGCCTGGGTTCTCTTTGGTTTAACGGCTCCCTTCACCTTGTTTGGGGCGGTGGCCGGGCAGGTTCCGATCGGCTCATTGAGCAAGGTCTACGCCGTTTTCTTCAGTTCGGTCCTTCTCTACCATCTCACTGGACTCGTTGCGGGCAGCGTGGTCCGGCGGAGTTGGATCGCAGCGTTGGTGTCGGTGATCATGGTGCTGTTGCTTTATTTCCTGCTGCCTTTTTTGGCGCGCGTCGGATACGTCTTTTTCGACTACCTGACGGTGCGGCCCGTGATTTTGGAGCAGTGGCCTGACCTGCTGCCCGATCCCATTCGAGGGCCGGCGGTGGACTTTCTGCGGACGCTTATTCCAAGCGTGCCGTTTTTCGGAAGGGATGTGCCGCGATGGTCGTTCTCGCTCATTGTCCAGGGTTCGTTGATTTTTGTCTTTTTGGTGGTGGTACTCAGGAAATGGAAGAATCCGGTCAGTCACCCCTTGGGAAAACACTTCGCCGTAGTGGTGCTGGCCTGGATTGTGACTCTTTTGCTGGGGAACGCGCTTCCGCTGGTTGAGGACGGCCGGATTTTCCCCTCCATATCCCTTCAATTGGAGCGGCGATTGCCGGGATTTGCCGGCCGGCGGGCCATGCCGGGAGAGGCGTTGGGGCTGGCTGGGTTTTTCGGTGTGGTTTCGCTAGGGCTGGTGCTGGCTATGGTTTGCGCGGTCACCCCTTCGCGCGACGAGAATCTCCGGGGCCTGCGCCGGATGCGAAAACTTGGGTTGAGGAAAGTCCCGATAGGTTCCGACGGAGCCGGAGCTCAGGGTCATGCCCTGCTTATGGCTCTTTTGGGGATGGCGGCATGGCTCGTCTTTGTCTGGGAGCTTTTTCACTCGGGCAGGGCTCCGGACGTGTCCTTTCCCATTGCCGGCTATGTTTTTTTGGCGCTGGTGTTTCTCATGTTGACGGCCACCGCGCACGCGGTGTTGGAGATCTGGGAGCGGACATCATTGTTGTTAGCCGGGTTGTTCGCCTGGATCGTGCCGTGTCTCGGGGCGATCCTCATGGGCACGGCGTCTACCTCGCTGGTGACCGGCGGAATCTATCTCACCTCGCTATCGGGGCTGGCGCTGCCGTTTTATGCGGTAATCGCACCCGCAGGGAAGGGGATTGTGCCGGCCGGTCAGTTGCCCCACCTCCGGGCGGCCTGCGTGGTCAGTTTTGTGCTATATGCAGGAGTCACCGCGGCGCTGCTGTGGCGCTTACGGCGCGAGCACGCCCTGCGCCGGCTTCACACTGCGGCTGCGGATCTCGAAGGGGGAGCCGAAGCGGCTGGGGCCGTTTCACTCGCCGGAGGGCTCGAGAAAAAAGTCGAATCGCTGTGAGGGTTCCGCGGAGGTGCGCAACGAGCGAAGGAGCGGCTCGGCCTCCGGTGATGTGCGGATCTCGATCTGGCAGTCTGTATTGGGCGACAGTTCCAGACTGAGAATGTCGTTGGTATCGTTCGAGGCGTCGCGGCTGCGGCCACGGGCGAGGGGTTCTTCGTTGCCGGGGGCGGTGATGGAGACTTCCACGGACACGCGCTGGCCGCCGGGCTTTTCCCAGACATCGACAAGGGCCTGCACCTGATCGCCGGGGTCACGGCGGAGAGCGATGTAACGTTTGGTCACATCGACAGCGGGGATCCAGTCGATGGAGCGGTCCCAGACCATCGGGAATGCCGATCCGGTGCTGCGGAAGCTGGTGGCGTAGATGCAGTGCCTGGGGTTGTCCGGGTCGGCGTTTGCTGCGTCGCCGACGAACCAGGCGTGGTCGAGGCCGCGCCCGTCTGGTTCGGCGGCTCCAGTGAAGCGCCAGCGTGCGTCCCAGATTTCGACCCAGGAATGGTTCCCGCGCTTGTTGGTCCACATGGGTGTGCCGGCGAAACGGGCGGGGATGCCGACGGCGCGGGCGGCGTCGATGAGCAGGATAGAGAGCCCGGTGCACGAGGCCAGTCCTGTTTCGATGCTTTGATAGGGGCTTTGATCGGCGCGCCGGCGTTGAGTGGAGTAACGCACGTTGAGGGTGGCAAAGACTTTCTCGTTCAGGCGGCAGGCCGCCTCGGAAATGGTCCGGCAGTCCTCGACCATGGGGAAAAAGCGGCGATAGAAGTCTTCGCGCCAATTGTCCCGGCGCTCGTTGATGCTGGCGTAGGGGAGGACATCGTTGAGGAAGATGTCATCCGGAACCTCAGCGCCCCAAGGAGAATTGCGGCGGGCTTCGTAGGTCCAGCGCACGTTGTCGAGGAGGAACCCGGCGGAGAGGGAGGTCAGGTCAGTCTCCGGCATGTGGAGGATGAGGAACTCCATGCCGGGGCGTTGGTCCTGAGGGGTATCCTTGAGGGCCCGTTCGAGTTCCGGACGGTTGTCTCCTGCGGCATGGAGACGCGCCTCGAGGGTGGGGGCGGTCAAGGCGGCGACGCCGGATAGCCAGAGAAGCGGCAAGGAAACGATGAGGCTGCGGAGCATAACGAGAGTGTAAAGGAAGTCGAGTTAGATGTTTGGGGCCCAGCCTTCGCGGTAAGGGCGTTTCCACAAGGCCTGCGCGGCGTCGTTTTCGACGATGCGGCGCTGATTGGCATCGAAGCGGACCACGGAGGCGGTGCGGTAAGCCATATTGCCGAGGTGACAGAGCATGGCGCTGATTTGGGCGTCGCCGATCTCGGCATGGAGGGGTTCGTCTTGGCGGATGCTATTGACGAAATTGGTGAAGTGCGGGGCATCATCGAGTCCGGTGACGGCGTTTTGCCGTTCATTGCCGTCGGGCTCGTGAATGCGGTAGCCCCCGCCCTCGATGGAGAGGATGCCGTTTTCGCCGTAGAAGCTGACGAAGGGATGGCGCTCGTGACGGCGGGGCAGACAACTGCTGCTGTCCCAGGCCGCTCCACAGGATCCGAAATCAAAGACCGCGTAACTGGTGTCTGGGGTTTCCTGGTCATCGTCGAAGTGGTAGCGCCCTCCGGTGCAGGAAACGGCAGCGGGATAATCCACGCCAAGACCCCAGCGGGCCACATCGAGGGCATGGACGCCGTTGTTGGCGAGTTCTCCGCCGCCCCAGGTCCACATCCAGTGCCAGTTGTAGTGGACGAGGTTGTCACGGTAGGGGACTTCCGGGACGGGACCCTGCCAGAGATCGTAATCCAGCCAGTTGGGCACGGGCACAGGTTGTCCCTTTCCGATGGAGCCGCGTGTGGCGTCGTACCAGCAACGGGCGAAACGGACCGGGCCGATGGCTCCGGAGCGGACCTGTTCGATGCCTTCGCGGATGGCCGGAGCGCTGTGGCGCTGGTTGCCCATCTGGACCCGGCGGTTGTGGCGGCGTGCGGCTTCGACCATGGCTAGGGCCTCAAAGGCGTTGTGGCTCCCGGGTTTCTCAACGTAGACATGTTTGCCGGCTTGGCAGGCCAGGATGGCGGCCGGCGCATGCCAGAAATTGGGCGCGGCGATGGAGAGAATATCGACCGTTTTGTCTTCGAGGATGCGGCGGAAATCCGTGACGGTTTGCACGGGGGCTTCCTGACCCTTGGCCGCCTCACGAGCCGCCGATTCGAGCCGGCGGGAATCGACCTCGCAGAGGTAGGCGATCTCCACGCCGGGAAGCGATTGGAAGCCGTTGACGTGGGCCATGCCGCGGCCGAGGCCCATGACTCCCACCCGGAGGCGCTGAGAGGGTGCCGCTTGGGCGCGCAGGTGGGAAGGGGCGAAGGCGGCGAGCGTTCCCGCGCCCGCGGTGAGGAAAAAACGGCGGCGCTGCATGGAGAATAGTCAACGGTGGATCGGGGAAAACGGGAAGGGAAAAATCGAGAGAAACGAGGGAAGCGAGGGAAGAACGATTTGGAGGGTCTGGCCGGCGATCCCGGGCTGGAGTTCCGCATCGGCCCGGGCCAAAGGTGGGAACATGGATTTGATTCCCATGCGCGAGCGGGGCGTGCATCGCACGGGCCCTCAGATTTATGGGCAGTCGCTGAGCGGCATTCCGTTGGAAGTGTGGATGCCGGAATCGGGGAGCGTGGACGTTCTTTGGGTTGCGGGAATCCATGGGGAAGAACCGGAGACCACCGTCGTTTTGTCCCGAGCGATGCGAAGCCTTCCACGGGCTCCGGAGAGGGCGGCGGTGGTCTTGGCCGCCAATCCAGATGGGCTGCTGTGGGGCTCCCGGGGGAACGGGCGAGGAGTGGATTTGAACCGGAATTTCCCAGCGGGGAATTGGCGTCCGGATCCGGTGACCTCCTGCTGGCTCACGGGAGAGGCGAGTGAGATCGTTCTGAGTCCTGGGGAGGCTCCCGCTTCAGAGCCGGAAACGCGGGCCCTGCTGGAATTGTCGGCGAAATTGGGGCCGAGGATTGTGATTGTTCTGCATGCTCCTCTGGCTTGCATCGACGATCCGGGCTCCTCAGCGATGGGCCGATGGCTGGCGGAGCGGACCGGAATGCCGCTGGTGCGAGAGATTGGATATCCCACGCCCGGATCCTGGGGCAGTTGGGCGTTGGAGAAGGGGCTTTCCCTGATCACCTACGAGCTGCCGGCGGCTTCGATCGAGGGGCTGGTGCGGGATCACGTTCCGGTGATCGCTCGAGCCCTGAGGGACGGGATACCCGATCAAGCGGCGAATCCGGCTTTGTAGGGGAGGGGGCTGTTGTATTGCCGGCAGCAGCGGATTGCCGGCTTGCGGTTTTCAGTGCAAAGGTCTACAGAGAATGGGAGAGATCCCCCACCTCCCACCCCCCTGCTATGAAAGTCCGAATTCTGCCGGTTCTTCCGGTCGCGTTGTTTTTTGCGGCGACGCTTGCCGTTCCGTCCACCCAAGCCGAGATCATCGCCGACTCCGTGGCGGGTTTTTCTGGCGTGCAAGGTCAGGACGATTGGAGGCATGGCTACCGGAACGCGGCTGATCCCGCGGAGGTCGATTACGATCCAGCGGCCGATTTCACTGAGTTTCCTCAGGACTGGTGGGACGGGGGACAGTGGAATTTCCCGGGTGGAGACGTCCCCTGGACCGAGTTGGGACCGGAGGCGACGCATCCCAACGGCGACAACAACGCGGAGGTGCATTGGACCATCCGGCGTTGGGAACCGCAGATCGCGACGGTTACGCCGGTTGGCGTGAACTGGCATATCCACAAGGGCAACCCCGGCTGCGGCAATGGGGTGACGGGTTCGCTGCACGTCAATGGGCTGCAGGTGGACACGGCGACCATCGCTTTTGACGATGTCGTGGGGGTGGACCGGACTTATTACATCAATTTGCAGCCGGGAGACGTAGTCGATCTGGCCCTCCAGCCGCTGGGTGAGGATGGAAGCAACAACGACGGATGCGACGGTTCGGTGAGCCGCTTCACCGCCGATGACGCGATCCCCGGCAATCCAATGCAGCCGGACGGCACACCGTTCTTTCCCGCCTCGGGTGAGGACAGCGATGGGGACGGGATGCCGGATGATTGGGAGATGAGCTTTTTTCCCGGAGACCTGACCCAATTGACGGCGGACGGGGACTTTGATTCGGACGGCTTGAGCGATCCGGACGAGTTTGCCAGAGGTCTCGATCCTACGGACCCTGATTTTGACAAGGACGGTTTGCTGGACGGCGTGGAGACGAACACGGGAGTCTTTGTGAGTGCGGAGGACACCGGGTCGAACCCCAAATTGGCGGATACGGACGGGGATGGGATTCCCGATGGTGAAGAAGTAAACAATCCGCCATTTACGAACCCAGTGAATGCCGACACGGACGGCGATGGGTATGGAGACGGCGCGGAAGTCGCGCGGGGTTTTGACCCGACCGATCCGGCGGACAATCCTCCGGTAAGCGAGATCGCCAATTCCTTCGAGGATTGGTCGGCGGGTGGGGTGCAGGGCGAGAACAGTTGGTTCTATGGCTACCGGAACAAGACCTTGGATGGCGGGGGCGATAGCTACAATGCGGCTACTGGTTTTATCCCTTTCCCGACGACGGATCCAAGCTGGTGGACCGGAGCGCAGTGGGACAACCCGGGTGCGGTGAACCCGCCGTGGACCGAGGTTGGTCAGGAGACGACCCATCCCAACGGGAACAACAACGGGAATGTGCACTGGACCATCCGGCGCTGGATTCCAGATGTCGAAGAGTGCACGCCCGTGGCCTTGACCTGGCATATGCGCAAGACCAATCCGGCTGGAAACGGCGTGAGCGGCGGCGTTTACTTGAACGGCGCGCCTCTCGATTTCGCTACGATCGCGGGCATGGACACCGTGGGAGTGGAGCGGACGGTTTTTGTCAACGTCAATTCAGGGGACATCATTGATATTGCCCTGACGCCCATGGGGACAGATGGAACCGACAACGACGGGGCGGACGGGTCAGCCAACCGGCTCTCAGTGAATAGCCGGATTCCGGCGCTGCCCTTGCAGCCCGACGGGTCTTTGTTTATTTCCTGTCAGGATCCCGACTCGGATGGAGACAATTTGCCGGATACGTGGGAGCACACCTTCTTTCCAGGAGATCTGACCCAACTCAGTGGCGACGGGGACTACGACGGCGACGGGTTGAGCGATCGAGGGGAATTTGACCAGGGGGCAGACCCGACGGTTCAGGACACCGACGGAGACGGCCTTTTGGATGGCGTGGAGACCAATACGGGTGTGTTTGTGGATGCTTCGAACACGGGAACGAAGGCGACCGTGGTGGATACCGACGGGGATGGATTGGGCGACGGCGAAGAAGTGAACGGAAATCCGCCAACGAATCCCGTCAATCCCGATACGGACGGCGATGGTTATTCCGACGGGGTGGAAGTGGCCGAGGGCACCGACCCGACGGATCCGGCGAGCAACCCTGGAGTCTTTCAGATCGCCGATTCGCGCCGGGATTGGTCCATCAACGGAGTCCAGGGCGAGAACAGCTTCCGTTATGGGTATTACAACGTGCCCTTAGAGGTCGCCAGCGATCCAACTCAGACGGACTACGATCCGGCAGCAGATTTCACCGAGTATCCACAGGACTGGTGGACAGGGAACTCTTGGGATTTCCCGGGAGGTGATGTTCCCTGGACGACTCACACTTCCACATCGACTCACCCGAATGGGGACAACAACGGAGAAGTGCACTGGTCGATCCGCCGCTGGGTGGCGGATGTGGAAGAGATCACGCCAATCGCCATCAACTGGCATACGGCAAAGGAGAATCTCGGCTGCGGCAACGGCGTGACTGGGGGCATTCATGTGAACGGCGTGCGGCAGGACGCGGTGTCAATTGCCTCCAACGACGGGACGGGCGTGACCCGCACTTATTACTATAACATTGAGCCAGGCGACGTGGTCGATCTCATCAACAGTCCGTTGGGACCGAACATGAGCAATGAGGATGGTTGCGACGGTTCGGTGAATTGGCTGTTGGTCGATACGCGGATTCCTGAGAACGCCATGCAACCGGACGGGACGCCGTTCGAGCCGTTTATTCCGAGCGACCCGCACTTGACGGTGAGCAGCCAGACTCCCTTTGGAGAGCTGGACGTCAGTCCGGGACCCGTGACGCGGGGAATTCCGGTGCGGAACTCGGGAGCGACGCTGGATTTGGAGATCAGCGGCGCGACGGCGACCGGAACCGACGCCGGGCATTATCAGGTGTTGAGCACCTTTCCCATCACTTTGGCCCCAAGAGAGGAAGGGGTCATCGAGGTGCGACTCGATCCCATGGATCGTGACGGCGGGTTCATCGCCGCCCTCGACATCGCCAGCAATGATCCGGACGAACCCGTGAAGACTGTGGATCTGTCGGCGAAGATTCCCAACGCGAACCGGCTTTTGGCTCAATACCGGTTGGATGAAGCGAGCGGAACCCAGATGCTCGACGCCTCGGGAGGAGGGCTGCACGGAACCTATGTGGAGAATGGGGGGACGGTTAGTTTGGGGCAGCCGGCGCTGGCGACGGGCTCGGCTGTGGAGTTTGACGATGCGGGCGGAACCGCCTCGGCATACGGAGAGGTTTCCGGACTGCCGGTCTTGACCGATTTCTCTGTCTCGATGTGGTTGAGTCAGGATTCCGGAGATGACGCCAACTCGGTCTTGTTCTCCAAAGGAACCGATGCGCAGACCCCGGCCAATCCTTTCGCCCTGATCCTCGTCGACGGAACCCTGGCTTGGGGTGTGGGCGGCAATGTGGAACAACCCGACGTGCAAGTGGCCAGCATCATCGACGCGGACACCACCTACCACTTGGTCGTGACCTACGAAGCGGGGGTTTCCACGGCCATCTTCCTCGACGGAACGGAAGTGGGCCGCAACGACAGTCCGACGGTCTTCGATGATTCGCGCCGGCAGGCAATGCAGTTTGGAGCAATGGGCGGCGCCCTGGGTTTTGCGGGCGTGCTGGACGACATCCAGATCTACGGCAAGGCCCTCACCGCAGAAGAGGCCTCATTCTTGTTTTCCAATCCCGGCCAGGTTCTCGGCGGGGGCGACGTGGAGCCCAGCGAAGACAGCGACGGGGACGGTCAGAGCGACGCCAGCGAGGCGCTGGCGGGAACCGACCCGAACGACGCGTCGGATTACCTTCGTGTTCTGGAAACCCGGCGCACGGAAGGCGGCGTCGAAGTGAGTTGGTCGGCCAAGGACGGCCGAGAATACGATGTGCTCTACTCGCCGGACATGACTGCCCCGAGCTGGGAAGTCATCGCCACGCTGACGGCGAGCGGGGACACGGCCTCTTACGAGGACACCGATCCGGGCCGGACTGGGGCTGAGGAAGGGTATTACCGTTCGCAGGCCAAGTAGGGGCGGTCCCGTACTGGACACGGCCGTGTCCGGTCGCCGGCCCGCCGGCGGCGCGCCCGTCAAATCGCTCGTTTTTCCTCCCGAAACACTTTAGCCCTGGATAGCAGGCAAGAACGGCAGGGATACTGGCGCTGCGCTCAATGCCCTGGAAAAGAGACCGCGGCGTTCGAGTCGCCAGCCGGTCTTTCCCCTGTTGCAAAGGCCCCGATTGCGCGTTTCTTCGCCGCCTATGTCAGAGGAAGAAACCTCCTTAATCCTGTTGAAACCAGACTGCGTGACCAAGGGTCATTGCGGCGAAGTCCTGCGCCGGTTCGAGAAGGAAGGATTCATCGTGCGCGGGATGAAGATGATGGAATTGACAGAGGAACTGTTGCGGGAACACTACGCTCATGTGGCCGAAAAGGCCTTCTTTCCAAGCATTGTCGCCTTCATGCAGTCCAGCCCAGTGGTGGCCATTGCCCTGTCGGGTCCGGACGTGGTGCAGCGGGTGCGTGATCTCCTGGGGCCGACCGACTCGGCAGAGGCTCCTGCGGGAACCATCCGCGGGGACATGGGCGAGAATAAGATGATCAATGTGGCTCACGCCTCAGATTCGATGGAGAGCGCGGCAGTGGAGTTGAAGCGCTTTTTCCATCCTGAGGAGATTTTCCGGCACGCGATTGCGGCCGGCGGTTGAAATGTGACTATCACAACCGCGCTTGCCGGGGCATGATGGCGCGCAGGAGGTCGAGGCGAGGTGGGACGGCGGCGGCTCCGCGGGATGAGGATAATTCTCCTGATCTGAATGAGGAGCTACGAAGGGGACAGCGGCGCGTCGCACGACCAGCAAAGATCAAGATTCCCCGGATTCGCTTCGCGGCACGGGGGACAAGCGATCGCCAACTCCGCGCCTTGCTGACGCTGGATGTCGGAATTCTTGGGAATTCCGCTACGGAAGTTCTTGCTTGCTCCTCGCCCGGCAGCGGGTCAGGTTTCCTGGGAAATGGCGTATTGCGCTTGAAGAAGCGCCCCGGCTGCCTGAATGGGCTGAGGCGATTCGAGAGGGTTCGACGCGGTTTTGCAGCAGGGGGTGGTCCCAGAACATCCCAATCCGAATGCGAAAAGGGTCCTCCATAGAGATTGCTCTCAGCCGAAAGGCATTTTCCATCGGCCTTTTGTGTGTTTTTGCAGCGGCGGCCTCAGCCAATGATTCGGGAGAGGCACATGCGGCTGGAAGCGACCACTGGCCTTTTCGGGCACTGACGAATAGCCGCCCGGCGCCCGGTGCGGATTGGTCGAGGTCGCCCCTCGATGACTTTGTGTTTTCCGGGCTCGAAAGCGCAGGTTTGCAGCCCAGCTCCGACGCGGAACGGCGGGACCTCGTGCGAAGGATGTATTTTCAACTGACCGGATTGCCGCCGGAGCCGTCGGAGGTGGAGGCCTTCCTGGAGGACAGAGGGCCGGACGCAGTTGAGCGTTTGGCCGATCGCCTGTTGAGTTCGCCGCAGTTCGGCGAGCGCTGGGGCCGGCATTGGCTCGACCTGTCCCGGTATGCCGACTCCAATGGTTTGGACGAGAACTTCCTGTTCCGGGAAGCGTGGCGCTACCGGAATTGGGTCATCGACTCGGTCAATGCTGATTTGTCCTATGACCGGTTCGTTCTCGAGCAGCTCGCCGGCGATCTCCTGCCATTTTCATCGATCGCCGAGCGCGATCGTCAACGCGTTGCGGCGGGCTTTTTGGTGATCGGTCCGAAGGTGTTGCTGGGCAACGATGTTCAGCGGCAGCGAATGGAGGTTGCCGACGAACAGCTCGACACCATTGGGCGGGCCTTCCTCGGGCTGACCCTTGGTTGCGCGAGGTGTCATGATCACAAGTTCGATCCGATACCCACAGCCGACTATTACGCGATGGCCGGCATCCTCACGTCGACACAAGTCATGGAGCAGCGATACATGCTCGGAGAACAAAGGGTGATGGAGCGCTTGGCTGGTCTGGGCGCAGACGGCGATGCGGTGGACGGGAGCTACGAAGAATACTGGCGGGAACTTCCTGGAAGGAGGAAAACGCGCGAGCAGGCCGGGCCGGCATTGGAGTTGATGGAGAACGGAGATTGGGCCGCTCTCGAGGATTTCGTTGCGAAACATCCCGGCGCGGTGTCCGCGGGCGCACGGGACCAAGCGCAAGCGATCGAAAAGAGGATCGAAGCGCAGAAGGCCTTGATGGCGGAACTGGATGCCGTCATCGGCAAGCCTCCGCCGATTCCTCCCAGGGCCATGATTCCTGCTGATGCAGAGGCGCCGGGAGACGAAGCGATCCGCCGGGCCGGGCAATTCGATCGCCCGGGGGATAAGGTCCCGCGGGGATTTTTGGAGGTTGTCTCGACCGGGGAGAAACCCAGGATTTCTGATGGGTCGAGCGGGCGGCTCGAACTTGGAAGGTGGCTCACCGATGTCGATGCCGGAGCGGGAAGACTCACGGCGCGGGTTCTCGCCAACCGGATCTGGCTTCACTTGACCGGTCAAGGCATAGTCAGGACAACCGACAACTTTGGGCGCACGGGAGAAGCGCCCAGTCACCCGGAACTGCTGGACTACCTGGCCCGCGATTTGATCGACTCGGAATGGTCGGTCAAAGCGCTGGTCCGCAAGATTGTATTGAGCCGGACCTTTGGCTTGAGCAGCGGGCAGAACAATGAGGCCCACACGGCCGACCCGGAGAACCGCCTGCTTTGGAGAGGGAACCGCCGCCGTCTCGAGCCGGAAGCGCTGCGAGACGCGATGCTCCATGCCGCCGGTGAGTTGGACCTCTCGCGGATGGATTCCACGGTGTGGTATTTGGGCGATCAGGCCACCGCTGTCGGAATGAATGAAGTGCGCCGGCGAACCGACTTTTCTTGTCGCAGCGTCTACCTGCCGGTGATTCGCAACGATCTGCCGGAGCTGTTCGAAGTGTTCGACTTTGCCGATCCGCACGCCACCACCGGTTTCCGTCCCCGGACGAACGTCGCCACGCAGGGGCTATTTCTCCTGAACGACAAGATGGTTGTCGAGATCTCAGAAGCAGCGGCGCGAAGGCTGCTGCATGATGGTGTGTGCGGCGGAGACGCGGCGCGGGTGGACCGGATGTTCGAACTTATTCTCAATTGCCGGCCCTCGGAAGGTGAGAGAGATCGCCTCCTGGCGTTTATTCATGGCGCCAGGGAAAGCCTTACGAACGAAGGAAAAACGGACGCCGAAGCCGGCGCGTGGTCGATGGCTTGCCATGCGATGTTTTCGTTGAGCCGGTTTCAATATGTGGAGTGACGTATGAGCTGTTGCCAATTCACAAATGCGCCCAGCCGCCGGGATATGTTGCGCACGAGCGCCTGCGGCTTTGGGCATGTCGTCCTGTCCGCGATCGCGGGGAGCCGCGCCTCTGCGGCTGGGGGTCTTGCGGCGGACCGGTGGACCGCCGGAGTTCCGCACTTCGCTCCGCGCGCAAAACGGGTGATCTTTCTGTTTATGTGGGGAGGTCCCAGCCATGTGGATCTGTTCGATCCCAAGAAGCGCCTGAACGAGAACGCGGGGAAACCGCTCCACGGGAAGGATGTTGGAAGTGACCGGGATCGGCTGGGTGAAGTGCTGGGATCGCCTTTTGCCTTTGCGCAGCATGGACAAGGCGGAGTGTGGATCAGCGAGCTTTTTCCCCATTTGGCTGGGCATGCGGACAAGTTGTGCGTCATCCGGTCGGTTCACACGGAAGGCTCGGCCCATGGGGAAGCGCTGCTGCGGCTGCACACAGGTCAAGCGAATCTGGTGCGGCCGAGCGTTGGGGCCTGGGTGAGTTATGGGTTGGGATGCGAGAGCGACAATCTACCGGCCTTCATCACGATTTCGCCGCCGCGAGGGCACGGCGGAGTGCAGAACTATGGCTCCGCTTTCCTGCCGGCCGTTCATCAAGGCATGGCGATCGGTTCCGCCGAGATTCCGATAGCCCAGGCCGTCATCTCAAATTTAACCAACCCACGAGGGAACTCCGGAATGCAACGGCGTCAACTCGACCTGGTCCAATCATTCAATCGCGAACACCTGCGTGAATCGGGAGGGGACCAGGGCGTCGAAGGGCTCATCGGGAGCTATGAACTGGCGTTCCGGATGCAATCGACGCTGCCGCAGATCATCAGTCTGGACGACGAGCGTCAGGAGACTCGCGACCTGTATGGGGTGGGCGTCGAACCGACGGACAACTTCGGCCGTCAGTGTCTGCTGGCGCGCAAGTTTGCTGAACGGGGCGTGCGTTACATCCAGGTATCGACTGATTACACCTGGGATCACCACAACAAAGTGGAAGAAGGTCACATCGCTGAATCGGCCAAGGTAGACCGGCCCATCGCAGGGCTCCTCGAGGACTTGAGCCGGCGCGGGCTGCTCGAGGACACCCTGGTACTGTGGGGTGGGGAGTTCGGACGGACGCCCATGGCTGAAAACGGCGACGGTCGAGGGCATCATCCGCAAGTTTTCACGATGTGGATGGCCGGGGGCGGGGTGCGAGGAGGGCTGACCTACGGATCGACCGACGACTTCGGATACCGGCCGGTGGAAAACCCGGTCCACATGCACGATCTCCACGCGACCTTGTTGCACGCATTGGGAATGGATCACGAGCGATTGAGTTACCGGCACGCCGGCCGCGATTTCCGTCTCACCGACGTTTACGGAGACGTGGTGCACGACATATTCGTATGACGGCTCCGGCCCGGATTTCTCCTACTGTTTCTGCTGCGGCGCTCTGCATCCTTTGGGGCCTGCATTGCGCTGACTGCTAGGAACTCGCTTTTCAAAGGCTGCCGGTTCCGCCTGGTCAGAGGGGCGGGTTACCTTCCACGGGCGCGAATCGGGTCCTCCGCGGCGGCTCGTGGGGCGACGAAGCCTTCGGCGGCCGCGTGGCCGACCGCGTCTGGTTTCTCGCGTCCGGCAGGATCTCCGACCTGGGCTTCCGCCCGGCCTGAGGGCTGTAGCTTCGTCAATCAGTTAGCCAAGAAACAGAAATGAAGCAGCGAAGCAAAGAGCGGAGCCTCGCCGGCCTGCGTGGTGGAGGGAGAACCGGAACGAAGTGGAGACACAGCCGAAGGCAAACGACCGACCGGAAGCAGGGCTGGGTTGCGGAGCGGGGGAGGCTCCGAGCGGGTCGCGTGCTTCACCCCGAGGCGTCCGCGATGGGGTCGACGACTTGGATCTCTGGGAAGCGCAGGAAGTCGGCGTCCCGGGTGTAGAGCGTCGAAATCCCGCGTTCCCGCATCACGACGACCGTGCGGATGTCGAAGAAGAGATTGCCGGAGGGGTGCGAGAGGCGGGCGACTTCGCATTCGAGCAATTCCCAGTGGCGGTGGCCGGCCGCCAGGACGGTGAACGTCTCCGAGGGGTGAAACGGCCGGAGAAACTCGAGCGCCTCAGTCGCGACCAAGGGACGGGGAAACACCCTCGGGTGGGTCGCGACTCGAAGGAATTCGTAGAAGATCGCATCGGTGAAGTACCAGCGATCCGCCGAGGTCGCCGCAGCGAGCAAGAATTCCCGGGCGGGCCCGTGCTCGCGGCAGGCCGAATTGGCGGCGTAGAGCAGGATGTTGGTGTCGATCAGGCCGGCCATTCAGCGATCTTCCATGACGGATTCGAGCGAATCGCGATCGGCCAAGTCCACGGGGGGGCGGCCCATGTCGAACTTGGGAAGCCGGAATTCCTGCGAGAGAGGCTGATTCCGGCGCACGAGCCCCTCCGAGAGCAACTCGTTCACGACGGCGGACATGGGACGCCTCTCCCGCCGGGCGATCCCCCGGATTTCCTCCATGCAAGCCTCCTCGATAATCAAGGTGGTGCGCTTCATATGTTTGAGCATACGAATTCAGCACGCGTATGTCAACGCTTTCCAGGCCACCGGCAGTTCTTCCAAGGCGTACCCCGGTCAAGATAGGCATTCGTCCCACGAGTATCAAATTCTGTGCGACGGATTGCCGAGGAAGGAGGATGACCGAAGCCATCGCGGATGAGATGGCGGCAGGATACCGCCAATCCGAGCTCCGCCCTTCAGGGACGCTGACGAAGTCTTTGGAGTGCGCGGCTGCGCCGCGCTTTTGGCGGCAGCCGGACCTCTGGCCTGAGACTCTCCCATCGAGCCCAGGAGATTTTGTGCTGGAATCGAGGGTGAGGTGAGGTTGAAAGGCGCGGGAACGAGGACGTAAAAGCGCGGCGCAGCCGCGCACTCCAAAGCGCTTTGCGCAGAGAATGGCCTAGCCTCAGAACTCTTGATCTGGCGGGCGCATACAAGGAGATCGAGGAAAGAAGGGAACAAAGAATACGGACAGGATGTATTCTTCCTGCCGCCTGCTAGAGCCGGGACACCGGATGGGGGATGAGCCTGTCGTCCGTTTGGAGTCCCGCGTTTACGCGGATTGACGGCCTTCGAAGATTACCTCCATGCCTGCCAAAGCCGCCTGAAAGCGGGACTCCGGACGGGGGAGTTTGCCGGAAGCAGCCCGCGCGAATTCCTCACGCAGCGCTTTTCGAGTTGTCACTTTGGTAGAATAGGACGGTGACGGTGACGGTGGTGTTTTCCGGCGGCGCTCCCGCCCCGGGGGTAAGCGTGACGGTGAGCACCGAGACGGGCGGGTTTTCCTCGAACGTGTTTCGCGAAACACCACATTAGGCTACACTGGCGTCTCGATCCATTCAGAGTAACCTGCGGGGATCTCACCCCCGATGCGCCACCGTCACCTTAGTCACGAGGAATTGACGCTGCCTGCCGTGGATGACATCATCCGGCGCGGCGGCTGGAGTGACTGGGTAGTGCTGCGTCGCGCGGCGTTCCGGGACCCGGTGGTGCGGGAGGCCGGGAAGGTGAACCAGGGATTGAGATGACGAAGTCTTTGGAGTGCGCGGCTGCGCCGCGCTTTTCTTGCAGGATGAAAGCGCGTGGGCTTGGGGACGGCGCTCCGCGCCTGGAGAGAGCGGCGATGCTCGCCGCAGTCCAAGAGCCTCCGGCGATCCTTGAGGGTTACCCCAAGCGCGGGAACTGTCGTCCGCCGATCCCAGGGGAAAGGCGGGTTGGAAAACTCGCCCTCCGTTGCGGCTTGCCAGGGAGCCTCACAAGCCCACTTGGAGGGCTGGAGCGCCCGTGCCACAGGATATTCCTGGCGGCGCGTCCTGCTCGCTGCATCTGTCTCGCGTGGCCCTCTCCGGCTCATCCTCTTTCCTCGTCATCAACAGCATCAACACCGTCACCGCCCTGACTCTCCGGTACACGGATCGCGCCTTCCTCAGGTTCAGAACGGGAGGTGCGGAACTGGCGCCCGTGAACGCGGGTAAGCTCGGCTCCGAAGAAGAAGATCAGGGCGGAGTAGTAGACCCAGAGCAGGATGACCACCAGCGATCCGGCAGCCCCATAGGCTGAGGCCACGTTGACGCGGCCAAGATAGAAGCTGATCAAGGTCTTGCCGGCCACGAAAAGGAGCGCTGTCAGGATGGAGCCCAGCCAGACTTCGCGCCAGGCTATCTTGACGTCGGGAAGCAAGCGATAGATCATGGCGAAGAGCAAGGTGATCACCGCGAAGGAAATCAAGACGTTCGCGAGGTGAAGTAAATCCACAGGCAGCTCCATAGACCCTTCCAGATACTCGCTGAGGCCGGTGAGGCCGGCGCTGAGGATCAGCGACACCAGCAGGAGAAATCCGATCCCGACGACGAGCGCGAAGGAATGAATGCGCTTGCGCAGCAACGAGGTCAATGGCGCTCTGGGTTTCGGAGCCACCGCCCAGACGGTGTTGAGGGCGTCCTGAAGCTGGCCAAAGATCGCTGTGGCTCCCAAGACGAGAGTGAAAATGCCCACGATGGCCCCGATCCGGTTGTTCGACTCGGGCGCCGCGCTTTGCAGCACCTCCTGGACGAAGAGGGCAGGCTCGCGGCCCATGAGTCCCTCGAATTCGGAGACGATTTGGCCGCGGACGGCGTCTTCACCCCACACCGCTCCGGCCATGGAGATCACTACGACCAGGATGGGCGCCAGGGAAAAGATGGTGTAGAAGGCGAGCGCGGCGCTCTGCGTCGAGCAGCGATGCACTTTCCAGTTGGACATCACCTCACGAAGCGATTTCCACAAACTCATGTCTGAGTCTCGCGTTTCGGCGGACGGATGTCGACAACGAGTCGGGTGGCGGCGTTGACGTGGCTGTTGGCATGGCAATCAAAGCAAGAGACTCCACGATAGGGTTTGCGGAGCGGCGTCTTCGGTTTGATTGAACTGCTGTCGCGGGAAGGCATGACCTTGCAGGCGCCATCCTTCGATCTGGTGCGGATTCAGGATGCCGTTGAACAGTTCGATGGAGGTTTTCAGGGCTGGATGGTTCTTGCAAGGGGTAAGTGGATTGTAGTCGCATTCTTGGGAGAAGTATGGATAGAGGATGCCCCGCAGCGCCGCATGCGGCGAAGGATCGCCCGTTCATAGCGCCGCCCGGTTTGGTGGACGTGCCGTTTGAATGCGGCGTGCTGGCCGGGTCTGAGCAACTCGCGCATTCGTGGGCAGGTATGGAGGGATCGGTGTGGACAATTCAGGCGGAATTCTCTACGAAAGGAGTAAGGGCCGCAGTCCTATTTTTCCTTCTTTCCAATGACATCGCGTGCAAGCAGTTTAATGCGAACAGCCGGTGCGCCTATGATCTGCTGCGCCCTCGGGATTGGCTTCCTGGCCCCGGTCATGCTCCTGGGGCAGGAGGGAGGGGAGGATGTCTGGCGAGAGACGGCGGAGGCACTCAGTGAAGAGCTGGCATCGATCGCAAATCTTGCGGCGCAGGCCGAGACCGAGCGCAGCGCCTTGCAGAGGGAGTTGGAGGACTGGCGCCGGCGCATTGGGGAGTTGGAACGGACGGCCGAGGTTGAAAACGCGCTGGAGGAGGCCCGGTCGAACTCCAATAGGGCTCTCCGCGAAGAGCTGTGGAGAGCCGTGCAGCATGGGAGAGAGGAGTCGGCCCAGTGGAAGGGACGTTACGCCGAGGCGAATCGCCTCGTGCAGGAGCAAGCGGCCGGCCGGAATGAAGCGGAAAGCCGGATCGGGGAGCTGGAGACGGAGTTGGGACGGCTGTCCGCGGAGTTAGGCCAGCGCGACCAGCGGTTAGGAGAAATGGATCGGGTGTTGGGGGAAACGGCACGGCGGGCGGACCAGGCGGGGGCCGAGATCGAGAGTCTGCGCCGGGGGATGAGTGCGGAGCGAAAAGCGTTTGCGGTGGAGCGTGACGGTTGGGTGGAGGAACGTGAGGAGTTGGGAGCGCAGCTTGGGGAGAGCCGAGAGGCGGCGAACCGGGCTGGAGAGGTGTTGGCGCTGCAGGCGGCGGCGATGAATCGCCTGGTGACCGTGCGGGAGGCGGCGGATCGCGAACGCGACGCGGCGACACAGACGGTGGACGTTTTGAAGGGACGCCTGATGGAACAGCTCGAGCTGGAGGCGGGGCGGACGGAGTGGATTCGCCGGGCCGGGGATTGGGAGAGGGAGGCGACGGCGATGCGGACGGAACGCGACGCTATCGAGGCGAGGTTGCGTGCGGTCGAGCAGGAGCGTGATGGCTTGGCGGCAACGGCGGTGGGTTTGCGAGAAGAGAACGCAGGGCTGCAAGCAGAAGTGGGTGAACTCGGTGCAGTCAAGGAGGACCGGGACGCTCTGGCGGCAACGGCGATGGGTTTGCGAGAAGAGAACGTGGGGCTGCAATCAGACGTGGGTGAACTCGGTGCAGTCAAGGGGGAGCGGGACGCTCTGGCGGCAACGGCGGCGGGTTTGCGAGAGGAAAAGGCGGCATTGCAGGCGCAAGTTCAAGAACTGGGAGCGGTGGTGGAGCAGCGTGATGGACTGGAGCGAGAGCTGGTCGCGAGCCGGAGGATGTTGACAGGCTTGGAAAAGACCCGGGAGGAGTTTGAGTCCGCTCGAATGGAGTGGGCGAGCAAGGAAGAGGAGCGGCGAGTGGCCTGGTCTGGCCTCGAGCAAGAGCTGAGTTCGAGCCGCCGTGGGGAGGATGCCCGGCGGCAGGAACTGGAGGAGGTGCGCTTGGCCCTGAGCATGCTTCGCAGCGAACTGGGTGATGCGGCCGGGAAACTCGATGATCACGAGGCGTCGGCGGCCGAGTCTCGACTGCTGTTGGAACTGACGGAAGCCGAGGCGGATAGGCTGCGCGGAATTGTGCTGCGGGTGGATCCCGTGCGCTACGGGTTGAACGAGGCTTCGATTTCGGATCAGAAGCTGCGGCTCTTGACCCAGGTCCGGGATATTCTGGAGGCGGTTCCGGGGGCGCGGTTCCGGCTTTCCGGGCACACTTGCGATGTGGGTCCGGAGGAAGCCAATTTGGAGCTGAGCCGGAGACGGGCGGAAAGCTTGAAGGACTATCTGGTGAGCGAGGGTGTGCCGGAGGATCGGCTGGAGCCGGAAGGCTTCGGCGAGGAGCGGCCGGCAGCTCCGAACGACGGAGAAGAAGGACGCAGGCAGAATCGGCGGGTTGAGGTTGAGGTTGTAACGGGCGAACCGTGAGCGAGGACCGTTTTATTCTAAGTGTCAGCGACAACATGATCTTGGCGCCGCTAGTGTTTCAGGATTTACACCACCGGCTTTTTTGAGGGTAATGCAAGGGCCGGCCTGGGAATATGGAGGTTATTCCAGAATGACAAGTTATACCAAAGTCCTAACTCGCATCATTGCGGTCGCCCTCGGAGGAAGCCTTTCGGCCTGCGTCGCAGCCAAGGTTTCAACTGTCCCTCCGGATGCCGGCATGATGAAGCTGGAGGAAGGGAATAGGCGGTATGCCGCGTCGCCGGTCAGTGCAGGGAAACCCACAGCGGCGCGGCGCGCCGAAACGGCCCAGAGCCAGCATCCCTTTGCCGTCATTGTGGCATGCGCTGATTCGCGCACTTCTCCGGAGATCGTTTTCGACCAGAGCATCGGCGACCTGTTCGTTGTGCGCACTGCAGGCAATCTTGCGGGCGAACACGCTTTGGGCAGCATCGAGTACGCAGTGGTGCATCTCGGCGTCCGGCTGGTGGTTGTCCTTGGCCACGAACGCTGTGGCGCGGTGACTGCAGCGTTAGCCGGGCCGGCGGGTCACGGGAGCCTCGGTTCATTGGTTCGCGATATTCAACCTGCGGTGGAAGCCATAAGAAGCGCAGAGGGAGACTCGCTGGTGAACGCCGTTGCAAAGAATGCAGAGTTGGTCGCAGCCAAGATTCGCCGGGAAGCCGAGTTCGGGGAAATGAGAGGGAAGGTCCGGGTTGTGGCCGCGGTTTACGACTTAGATACCGGCAAGATCGAGTGGCTGGACCACTGACGCAGCGGGAGGGGCAAGGCTTCCGATGCCGATGACCGGAAAGCTTGGACGTCCCGTTGCGGGGAGCGACTGACCGGTTTCCGGGATTGTTTGTCTGTTGGGGTAGCGAATCAGGGGCTTCGGTGACCCTCGAGGTCTCCCATTGCTTTCCCGTTCCGTTTGTGGCGGCTCATGACGATTCCCTGAGATCAGGAGTTCTGAGGCTATCACTCCGGTTCGACGGGAAGCGCCTGGACGGCGTCGATGACGACGAAGCCATCGGTGTCAGCGTTTGCCACTTCGACCTGGGCTCCATCCCCGGGAGAGAGGGCGAACTTCCCAAGGGATATCCAGAGGCGGTTGATCGAGGGCGTTTTGCGCTGGTCGATGCGGAGGCGAGTGGCCCCTTCATCGTGGTGGATGGCGACGGGCACGTTGGAGGCCCGGTTTGGGTGAGGAGTGTAGGAGAGGCGGATCTCGTAGTGGCCCGCCTGGGCAATGGGCAGGGGGAAGCGGGCCGATTGGCCGCCCTTGTTGGCATTGCCGTCGTGACGATAGGCGTTTCCGACGTAGGGAGAGACGGAGGTGGAAAGGTCGGAAAACCCGGTGAGTTCGGCTTCAGCGTCATCGACGGCGAGTCCTTCCAGTTGGGCGGGATCGACCGGGTCGGGGGGGATTGAGATGTCCAGGTCGAGGACTTGCGCGTCTTCGAGCAATCTGAGGCGGAGCGCTGGATAATCGATGTCCTGGACGTCCACGCCGGTGGCGATGGCCTGCATGGCAGCGGTGGCGGCGGACTGGCCGAGGACCATGAAGACCGGTTCCATGCGGATGGAACCGAAAGCGATGTGGGAGGCGGAAAGGCAGGTGGGGGCGAAAAGGTTGCCGCATTCTCCCCGGGCGGGAACGATAGAACGGTAACTTATAGGGTAGGGATAGGATTTCACCTGGATGTCGCCTTCATTGCGAACCTCACCGGCGGAGTTGACGTAGCGTTGGACGTTGTGGGAATCCATATTGTAGGCTCCCATGCCCACAGAATCTTCGATGACCATCTCGCGGAGGCAGTTTGCTTGAGTCATGACATAATCGGAGACCATGCGCCGGGCTTCGCGGATGTAGAGCTGATGCGGCCAGTTGTCGCTGCCGGTGAATTCGTCCCGGGCCAGGCCCCAAGTTTGGAAATGGCGGCGCACCTCATCGGGAACGCGCGGGTGATTGGCCAAAGTCCACATCAGGCCCTGAGTCCATCGGAGATGGTCGGCGATAATGCGGTCGCGCTCGGCGTAATCCGCGTCCGGGTAAGTGAAGTTCATGCCGATGTAGTCGGTCGAGACGGCGAAGTTGTTGTTGGAATCGGTTTTGCGATTGGGCATGAGGACGGGGTTCCAGGGTTCCCGATGGTCGCCGGCCTCGAAGTTACGGAGGAGGAGTTCGTAGCGGGATTCGTCATAGTCAGCCGGTCGCGGCCAAGGGCGGCGGTTCTCCGGAAAGTCGGTGGCGCAGAGGCGGAAGCAGTAGGCTTGGACCCGGTGATCTCCGGCTCTTTCGGTTCCGGGTCCGCCGGGTTGAATGCCGAAGAGGAGGCCGCTGGCGGGGTCGCCGGGAACGGTCCAAGGATCGACGGGACGAATGAATTGATGAGCGACAGCGCGTTCGGTTTGGACGCCGTTGAGGCTTTCGCCGTAGCGTGAGGCGGGCTCGCGTCCGATCGTATAGCTGACCCCGGCCTTGGCGAGAAGGTCGCCCTCGTAAGTGGCGTCGATGAACATGCGGCCCCGGACGACGAGCCCGGACTCCATCAGAAGGGCTGCGAGCCGGGTTCCTTCAAGCTGCGCTTGGGCGGCGAGGTCGAGGCGTTCGCCGAAGAGGACGGGAATGGCGTATTCGCGGACGATGCCGTTGAAAATACCTTCAGCGACGTGGGGTTCGAAAGTCCAGGCCGTGGTTTCGCCGGGATCATGACCGCGGCCGGAAAAGGCCTCGCGCGACTCTTGTCTCCAGGCGGAGTCGTTTTGATAGTGTTGCCAAATCTGGTGATAGAAAGATCGGGCGAGACCGCCGATGGCGGCTTTGTTGCCGATGTCGGTGGCGCCCAACCCCCCGCTGCTGAGTCCCCCCAAATGCCGGCGGGGTTCGATGAGCAACGGTTTGCCTCCCAGCCGCACGGTTTGCATCGCGGCGATGACCCCTGCCGACGTGCCGCCGTAGATCACGACATCGTAGAGGGCATCGGAGTCCAGTTCTTCCGCCCGGCAGACGGAGAATGAGGTCAGGAGGGCGAGGGGCAGGACGGCAAGGCGCGGGAGGAGGCGGGACGAGATTGGCATTGGACAGTCAGTTTAGGGGCCGCTGCGGGGCGGGGTCGAGCGTGAATGGAGCGGGCCCGTAGAGGAATTCGCAAGAATTCCGGCGCCTGGCCCGCGGGAGGCCCCCTCGGAAGACTGGCGCTGAAGGAGGAAATAGCCGCATTTCACATACTGTTTCTGCTGCGGCGCGCTATGCCTCATGGGGACTGCGTTGCTGGCGACGCGGGCATCGCTCAAAGCCGTCCATGCGAAGACGCGTCCAGCGGAAAGTGGACGCGACAAAGCCTCTCAGGACGTGTAAAGCACCGGCATGACCACGGTTCTAGAGATCGAACGCCGGCGGATTCTCGAATATCAGTCCCAGGGGCGGCCGGACCAGAATTCCCAACCCGATTGAAGACCAATGAATGGACAGCGCATTTCATTACTCCTATTGGTTCTTTCGTTTGCAACCTTCTGCGGATTTTTTATCCTTAGTGGCAAGGCCTACCCTCAGCAGGACGAGAAGGCGCCAAAGCCTTCAGATGGCGTGAGTATCGTGGAGATATTGGCGCGCCCGGAAAACTTCGACGACAAGCTAGTGCTAACCCAGGGGTTCATTGGTAGGGAGCATAGAGAGCGGGCCTGGGGTTTGTACATTGATCGTGAGGCGTACGAGAATGGCGTATCGAAGAACGGCTTTTGGATTCCGGATGGAGAGGTTAGAGAGAATCGATTTGAGAAGGAAATAGATCCGAGTGGAGGTTATGTATGGGTATCGGGTTATCTCGATCTTGACGCGGGTGCGGGGAGAGCTCTCTTCGTTGGGAACCTCAGGGCTGTCAGAATCGGTCCAGTATTGAGAAGACGGATTGATTGAGGAACTTTTGTCCTACGTTAAAATACGCAAGTGGCTAAACAGGGACCTTCGCTATTATCTCTTTAACTCATTACGCTGAGTGGCCTCACTCCCTCGCGGCATCTTCGATCAACACACTGCCGTCCTCTTGGAATCTGATTCTCGGCCAATGCAAATCACCAAACACAAGATAACCGTATTTTCGGCCTTGAAATGGTATAATGGCAAGGTCAATCAAGATTCTCTCCTCTCCAGGAGGCGCCTGAATTCGCACCAGAATCTCATAGCTCTCGCTAACACGGATTCTTCCAATCCCGAGCCCTAGCGTTACTGCGCCTTCTATCACTCGTACATCCTCAGGAATCCCAAGTCTTAGTTTGCTCAAAGCTTCAACAGCAGGCTGCCTCTGCAGATTCGCTGGCAGGGCGAGTTGATTTTGCTTAACAATTTTGTCTAGGGTCCCAACGACGACCGGCTTTCGGCCAAGGACTCTCTCAACGGCATCGTCAGAAATTAAGACCCGCTCCTCGTCACCGGACATCAAGTCCGCCACAACACATATGAACATTGTGACTCCTATCAGTATTAACGTTTTCATTGAACATAACTGAGTCCCAGCGCGGCGGCGTCGATGCGAGGGGATGCGATCTTCCCGGAGAGGTAGGGGTGTCCGGCGTGGCGCCAATGCTTGTTTGGCTGCACCGTGACGATGTGGCCGGGCACAATCTTGTACAAGGAGCCCGCGCGCAGGGTGATCCCCCGCCCGCTCTCGAGGAGGCGGCGCCGCGCGGCCCGCTCTGTGATCGCAACCACGACGAGATCGACGGGCTTCGAGAGATCGATGTCATCTTCGCCCGCCTTGTGGGGCCGCAGCTTCGTCTGCGACTCGCGTGGCGTTTGGGCGCTGGCGGGCTCCACACCGAGCCATTTGCAGTACGCTGCGAGGTGGGGAAAGCCAGCGGCGCCGGTTGCCATCTGGATGTCGGCGGAAGCGATGCTTACTTCCCTGCCGTCTTCGCGAAGGCATCGGGCGATCAGACCGCGGCGCGGGTTGCCGTCGTAGTCCACAGCAACGAGCGAGAGGGGCTCGCCGACGGCGTGAACGTCAATCGGCAGGTCGAGGGCTTCGGCGATTCCTTCGCGGAGCGCCGTCAACTGTTCGTCGTCGCCAGACGCATCGAGCAGCATTTCTTCTAGCAAGGCGTCAATATTGGGCGATGTGCGTTTCATTGGCAGGACCATCGGCACGCTACTCCTTTTGTCCCGCGACGCCACCACGGGGTGGATGACCTCCCCTCCGAGATGCTTCGACATCCTCCATGCCCAGGGCATCCTTACGCTCAGCTCTGGGCTATGATCTGCGGCGTCCCCTTGGGGGAGTTGCCGGCGGGCCGCTGGCGGGTATTGGGGGAGGCGGAGTTGCAGAGTCTGATGGACCATTCGCTACAAGATTCCGGGCGGGCTAGGAGCCGGATGATCGTCCCTAGGCAACCCCCGTTTTCCTCGGGATCCTGGGTGTGCGGGGGAGACTTGCTGCTTCGCCCGTACTTGCCCCCCGAAACGCGCCAAGATCCGGGAGATATCTCTTGCTCCGCAGCAAGAAGCCTGCTGATATCATGTTAAATGAACCGCCATGACCCTTCGCTTCGATTCCTCCTCCAGAACCCCCGCCAACCCTCGCCTCTGAGCACGCGGGAAGGCCAGGCTGTGAGAAGGGAATTCTAGCAGTTGATCAACCATCATCCCCCAGCCCACCTTACCAGAATGCTAGAATGCACAACTTGGGAATTCCTTTTGGACGGTGGCGAGTTCGCGCTGCAACTAGCGCTGTTCAAAGCGACGTGATGCGGGCGCGTCGAGCCCGGAGAAGCCGGAGGAGCGGGTCTGATGGGCAATCTCCTATGAACTCCCTGCTTCAAATGCACGCCCGTGCGATCCCCATCGTCGTGATGGCGTTGGTAACTACATTGTTGCTGCCCGCATCCGCCCAGATCGAGGTCGTGATGGCGTCCTCCTCCGAGGGGGGCGGTATCTCGGTGTCGAACGATCCCCAGATCGCCAAGGGCGGCAAGATCATGTTCAAAGGAGAGCGCGAGGTTGGCGACGACGATGTGGACGGCGTCTACATCGGCTACGCGGGCGGCGGTGGCGTGAGTCCACTCGTCGAGGTCGGTTCGCCCGCGGAGTTTCAAGAGATCGAAGGCGCCGCCATGAGCAGCAATGGCAAGGTCATCTTCGTGGCCACGGTGTTGATCAACGTGGAACAGACGGGGGGCATCAAGCCGGTCCGCGAGAGGCAGTTCTTCAGCGGATCCGATCCATACGAAGAATATGAAGACGGGACAAAGCCCCTCGGCCGCTTGGATGGCCCATTCGCAATCAATGACAACCTATGGACCGTCGGCGTTGTGAATGGCGTTCTGGTCATGGGAATAACTGGTCAGCTCGTCGTGGGCAACTGGGCCAGCGCTGGCCCCTTTTACTTCCCGAAGGCGATCAACAACAACAATCAGATTGCCTTCGTCCATCGGCTCCCGGACGAGATGCTCAAGACGGTGAAGCGCGCGGAATTCGAACCTGACGGCGGCGGCGGCCATCGGCTCGTCGTGACGCCGCTTGCCAGCGGGTTCGAGGGGGTCGATTCGCTCTCCCTCGATGATTCCGGCCGGGCTGTCTTTGTGGGATGGCTACCGGGTGAGATGTCGAGCGCCCTTTACGAAGCGACCGGCGCCGCGCAGGTGCTGGCCCGTGAGGGCGATGGCAAAGGTTTTTCGAACTTCGGCACGGTGAGCGTGAGCCCGGGCGGGCAGATCGCGTTCTCGGCGTCTTATGAGTCTCCGTCGGGCGACCAGCGCTACGGCATCTTCCGCGGATTCAACGGCACTGCCGACAAGATCGTCGCCGAAGGCGACCGGGTCACCTACGACGGCGCGGAGTGGGAGATCAGCATCGGTGGCTTCGGAACGCGCGGTGTCAACGACTCCGGACAGATTGTGTTTTCCGGCTCGATGCAACGTGACAACCCCTTGTGGGACGGAAGCTCCGAGGACACGCCGCGAAGGTTCAGACTCCGCGGCATCTTCGTCACCTCCGGCGTCGGCGATCCGCCCGACGATGATCCTCCGGACGACGACCCCGAGGATGATCCGCCGAGTACGTTCACCTGGGTCAACAACGCCGGCGGCGCCTTCGCCACCACCTCGAACTGGGAACCAGCACAGGTGCCGGTTAAGAACGGCGAGCGCGCCGACACCGCGCTTTTTAACCTCGGCGGCGCCTACACGGTCGACACACCCGACGCCGCGACCGAGCGCCTGCTCGTGCGCGGCGGCGAGGTGACGCTCAACGTCGGCGCCTATACGGTCGCTTCCACGTCGATCGACAGCCCCTCTGTTTCCATCACGCGCAGCGGCCTGCTCAACATCACCGGCGGCACGCTGCAGAGCGTGAACACCGTGATCGGCAACGGCGCGATCGAGGCGGGGCAGGTCGCCGAGGCGCACTTGTTCAACAGCGGCGTCACGTGGGACAACCCTGGCCGGATGACAATCGGCGGCTTCAGTCGCGGCCGGCTGTTCGTCGCCAACGGCCCGACGCTCACCACCGGCGAAGCGCACATCGGCGTCGCCGCCAGCGGCGAGGCGGTGATTGGCGGGATGGATACGCTCTGGGACACGGGTTCGCTCGCGGTAGGATATTCGGCCGAGGGCAGCTTGATTGTCGAGAGCGGCGGACATGCGCGCGTCGAGCGGCTGCACATCGGTCGTGCCGAGGGGCTGGGCACGGTTACCGTCGATGGTGCTTCGTCCCGGCTCACGGTCACGGAAAGCGCGCTGAACTTCACCGTGGGCGAGGGCAACGGCGAGGGCGCGCTCGTGGTTCGAAACGGCGGCCGGGTCGAGGCCACGGGAGACGCGATGCTCTCGGTCGGCTTCGCGGAGGCCGCGACGGGCTCGGTGCTCGTGGAGGGTTTCGACGCGGCGACTAACGCACGCTCCACGCTGCACCTCGATCCTTCGACCTTCGGCTACCTTCTGGTCGGCTCGGGCGCCGGCGGCACAGGCGTCGTTTGGATCGAAGACGGCGCGCTGGTCGAGAGCGCCATTGCCAGCCTCGGATTGGAACAAGGGAGCGGCGACGTGTTCGTCCGCGGCTCCGGCAATGCGCTCCCGTCGCGTTGGGAGAACACCGGCGATCTCACGGCCGGCGAACGCGGCGCCGGGTCCGTGCAGATCGAGGCGGGAGGGCTCGTCGCCACAAAGCACCTCACGATCGGCAAAGGGGAAGGCGGTAACGGCGTGGTCACGGTAAGTGGTGTCGGAGCCGACGGACTTCCGTCGCTCCTGCGTGTGAGCGAGAGTGCGGGTAATGCCGTGGTCGGCCGTGATGGCGGGCAGGGCGAATTGCGAATCGAAGGCGGCGGACGCGTCGACCTCGATCCACTCGGCGTGCTGCAGATCGGGATCGGCGGCGGCGAAGGCGCGGTGACGGTGCGCGGTTTCGACCCGGGCACGGGCAAACGTTCCACCCTCGAGCTGGAACGGTCCGTCGATCTGGCGGGACTGCTCATCGTGACCGACGGCACGTTGGAGGTCGAAGACGGCGGTGTCGTCCGGAGTCGCCACGGTTGGATCGGCTTTTTCGGCGAGACCGCGCACGCCGTGGTGAGCGGCGCGGGCAATGGTTCTCCGTCCTTCTGGGAAATCCTCAGTCAACTCGATGTCGGCGTGGACCACCAGGGCTCGTTGCACATCACCGCGGGTGGGGAGGTTTCCACCGCCGGCTTCAAGGCCGGCTCCGGCGCGAACGGCCAGGCCGCGATTCGCGTGCGGGGCGTCGATGCGGGCGGCGTCCCCTCCACGCTGCGTGTCACCGACAGCCGGCTGAACTTTGACCTCGGCCAGAACGGCGGCCGGGCGACGCTCCACATCGAAGACGGCGGCCGCGTCGTCGCTCCCGGGGAATCATGGATGTCGTTTGGCGCCGGTGAACTCCTCGTCCGCGGTTTTGACAGCGAAACGGGCACGCGGTCCCACCTCGAGGTCGATGGCGAAGGTTTCGGCTGGCTGGTCATCGGGAGTGGCGGCGCGGCATTGCGTGTCGAGGATGGCGCTCGGGTGGATTGCCAGATCGGCACGCTCGGTCTGGGTGGAAACGAACTCGCGACGGCCTTCGTTGGCGGCGCCGGCGCCGGCCAACCAGCGCACTGGCGCGTCGGCGAACAACTCGAGATCGGCCAGGCGCCTGGAGTCGGAGCACCGGGTACCCTGACCATTGCAGCCGACGGCGCAGTCACTGTGGGCGAGGCCGCGCCTGTCGCGGGGTCGCTCGTCATCGGCAACGGCGGCACACTGAGTGGTCATGGCACGATCCTCGCTCCCGGCGGCGCCGGTGCTGGGGGTGGCGTCAACAACTTTGCCGGCACAGTGGCGCCCGGAGCTTCGCCCGGCACGCTCACGATCGACGGGGACTACACGCAGGGAGCCGCCGGCGTGCTCGAGATCGAGATCGGTGGCCCGGTCACAGGCGCGAACCATGATCAACTCGTCGTTACGGGCACGGCGACCTTCGAGGAGGGCGCAAGAATTCGTTTGATCCTTATCGACCCTGATCCCGGCGACGGAGTGGAGGAGGTTTTCCTCCCACACGCAGGAGCCGTATTTCAAATTCTGGCGGCCTCCGAGATCACGCTGCCGCCGGGAGCGACGCTGAATGACCTGGTCGAAGCCGGCGGTCTGCCGTCGAATATTGCGATGGACCTGCGACTCGAGATTGTGGACGGGGGGGTTGCCATCACCTCCACATCGGAACGTCAGCCTTACGCGGGTCCGCTCCCTGCCTTCGCCAGCACGGTATGGTCCCTCGACGGGCCAGGAATTGAGCTTGCCATAACCGAGCCTGTGGCCGGCTTTGTTTATGCCCTCCAGGCTTCGACCGACTTGACTGCTTGGACAACAGTTATGTCGCGAAAGAGCGCCGGGACAACCCATCTATTCACCGACGGGTCGCCGGCACGACGCCCGGCCTCCTTCTATCGCCTGGTCGTGCCGTGATGCGGGCGGTGGCCACCGGTCGATTTTTGACTGGCCGTCAGTGTGTCTGCCGTATGTTGGTTTGGTTAGCGGATGCTGACGGCCTACCGGCTGATCCTGGAAGCAGTCCTCACAGACCTTGCGTCCCATCGGAACACTGCCACTGCTGACCCAGTTCGAACGGCGTCAGATTCTCCAGGTTGGAGCCGCGCGAGCCGCGCCGCGGTTTCATCCCCGCTCTGTCTGCACCAACTCTTCAAAGCCCAGGTGACGCGCACCCCAGAGGAGCAGGACCATGCTGATTGTGAGGGGAAGCCTCACGGCCTGAGTCGCGACTCTTACTCATGGCAGCCCCAAGCGAACATCTTTGGAAAGAAAAGCCGGCTGAGCACCGCCCGGCGCGTCTGCGCCTCTTTCCAAAGTTCGCAGCCGAGGTGAAGTTCCACGATGGAGCAAGTAGGGAGGCCGGCGAGAGGTTCGCCAAGGAGGTTTCCGGCGAGTTCTTCAAACCCGGGATTGTGACCGAAGAGGCAGACGTGGTTCCATTGCTCTCGAAAGCTTCGGACGACCTCGAGGAGGACCTTCCAATGGGCTTCATAGATGGCTGGTTCCGGCACGATGGTTTCCGGGGAACGGCTGAGTTGACTGGCGAAGATCTCGGCCGTGGCCATGGCCCGCGCAGCGGGACTGCTGACGAGGGCATCCGGTGGATTGGGCAACTGGGCCAAATGAGCAGCCATATGGGGGGCGTCGCGTAACCCCCGAGGACTGAGCGGCCGGTCCCGGTCTTCGAGTGAAGGATCGTCCCAACTCGATTTGGCATGGCGAACCAGGGTGAGCATTTTCATTTCTTTATTCTTGGGGTCAT
Source organism: Verrucomicrobiales bacterium (assembly GCA_041749135.1). GTDB lineage: Bacteria > Verrucomicrobiota > Verrucomicrobiia > Verrucomicrobiales > DEV007 > DATKCT01. Next base: position 17,132 of record JBGTBW010000019.1, on the reverse strand, counting down.
TGCGGGCGAGAAACCTGTGGGAACCTGCCGGAGTTCTGCCGCGCTCTCTAGAGAAACTCTCATTTTGACCATTTCTTCCGATGCCATGGGCCGAATGGATCTCGGCTGGCCTCCGCAGAAATGTCTCAGGGGTCAGCATCCTTCGCCGGGCCCACGGAAAGACTCAAGGAATTGCTGGTCAGTTCGCCTGCCCAATCTCCCGGTTGCGCCACCCGCTTCTTCTGGTCCGGGTGGATTTCGGGGAGAGTTACCGACCAGGTCAGGGTGCAGGTTTCGTTTGGCGCGACGGCAAGGTTAACGACATGCACGTGCCCGTCATCGAGAAGGGGCTTGCCGTCCCGGCTGAGAAGGAGCAGACCCGCAGGCAACTCCTTCGTCTGGCCCGGCGCGAGTTTGAACCGAACGTAGGCGGGATCCAGCGGATCGGGAAACTTCGCCCTGGAGTCCAGACGGCGGCCAAGTTCGTCCATCCCTCTCCAGTGGGTCGCCCAGCAAGCGCAGGGCAGATAGAGCGAGATATCTTGGTCGCCGGCATTGCGCAGGACGACGGTCCGCTCTACCGCTTCGCCGTAATCGTAGCGCTCTTTGTCCGGACTCACGCGGATGGCGGCCTGCAGTCCGTTCACTACGGGACCGAATTGCAGGGCCGCGGCTTCGGGGTCAGCAGCAGGCCCGGATTCTGCTCGTATCTTCTGAATCTCACGAAGCACGGCCTCCGGGGCTCCGCCGTAGTCGCCTTCCGCAGAAGGCTTGAAGCGGGATCCTTTCACAAGCGCCTGGACCCAAGACTTGGATAGCGCCTCGACGGCAGTAACCGGCGGCAATTCGAGGTCGAGCTGACGCAGGCCCCTGACGTTCCGAAGAAAGATGCGTCCTTGGGCGAGGTTGTACTCCGCGTTGTTACCGCCAAGATCAAAGGTCAGGAGGTCCGGCTGGGCGGAGGTCCGGAGGAAGCGGATGACGGCTTCGCCGTCGAAGGTGAGCGTGCCCACGTCCCGCCACGTGCGTGCCGGGAGATTGGATGCACCGGCGTCGAAAGAGTCGAATGGGATATCGGAGAGGACCATCCAGTGGAGTTGTTTGCCGTCGTGCACACAGAAGCTGCTCACGTTTCCGTCTCCGATGTGCTCAGATTCTGGAGCGGCAAAAGGTTCTTGTCCGCCGGCGTTTACGGCGAACGGCAACAGAAGAAGCAGGCCGGCCAAGGCCAGCAAGGGGAGCGGCCAACCGGCGCCATATTCTTCGGGCAGTCCAAGGATCCGCCGCACGCGGGCTTGTAAGGATCCGGTTGCGGCGGACATGGCTCCAAGCGGCACAGCGGAGCCGCGCCACTCTTCCAGAGCCGTCAACGCTTTGGCGTAATCCAGCGCCCCACGGCTGAGCGAAGCCGCGTCGTCGTCGCAGCAATGTTCCCGTTCTTTCCGAATCTGCGCTGAGATCCACCAGACGGCGGGGTGATAAAAGAGCAGCGTCTCGATGAAAATCTGCAGCAGATTGACCAAATAATCGCGGCGCCGGACGTGGGCGAGTTCGTGAGCGAGGATGGCTTCCACTTGCCAGGCAGGAAGGCGGATGAAGAGAGAGGCGGGCACGATCACCACCGGTTTGAGCCAGCCGGCGACCATAGGCACGATGGGAGCGGACGTGGTGAGCAGGGCAACGGGTTGGCGGGTTTCAGTTAGGCGGCGCAGGCGGTCGAAAAGCTGGGCAGGCTCCGCCTCGGGCGAGCCCGCGGTCGATTTCAGCCGGCGCAGGGCCATCCAACTTCGCAGAGTGCGGAGCGACAAAAGGGCCACGCCCACGCTCCAGAGCAGGACGAACCACGGCAACCATGGATGGATCCGCTCTTCGAGTTTCCACAATGCTGAGGACGCGGACGGTGGATGCGTGCTCCGGTTTGGCGCGGCTTCCCCGGGAGATGGCTGGGCCGGGGATTCCAGTGAGTTCACCGGTTCGATCCACGGTAAGCGGGACGGCTCCAGCGGCGCCGCCAAGGCGGTCGCCTGATTTGCGGGCAAGGGGGACGGCTCGGGCGATGCCTGTGGCCACTGCCACAGTCCGGTGAACAGGGCGCACACGGGCAGGGCGATCATGGCCACGGCTGCAGCCAGGTAGCGGCTCTGGGGAGAGGCGCAGCGCATCCCTTGCAAGGCGCACCACAGCAGCGCAGCAACGGCGGCGCCCTGCCAGAGGAAATGGATCAGAGTCCATCCGATGAATTCGATGAAGAGGTTCATGGGAGTGCGGAAGAATTAGGGTTTGGCTTGCCGCTCCATTTCGTCCAGCAACTGGCGGATGGTCGCGAGTTCCTCGGGGCTGGCTTTTTTCTCGGAGAGCGCTTGCACGACGAGTTTCCCTGGAGATCCGCCGAAGGCGCGCTGGAGGAGATCCCGCACCAACTGGCGCTGGGTTTTCTCGGCGTCCACAGCGGCGCGATAAACGTGAGAGCGCTGGCGTTCGGCGCGGCGGACCAGGCCTTTTTCGGTCATGCGTTGGAGGACTTTTAGGGTGGTGGTGTAACCGGTGCCTTTGCCGGCTTGGGCCTCGTGAATGACGGCGACCGTGCTGGGCCCGCGCTCCCAAAGGATGCGCAGAAGTTCGAGTTCGGCCCCGGTCGGTTTAGGGGTGCGGAGACTGCCCATGCCGAGACGAATACGACAATTGTCGGATGATGTCCACGACAAATGTCGGAAAAGTTACGTAGCGGAATTCGCTTTCCGGATCGGCGCCTTCTCCTTCACGAGATTCCAGTCGTGCAGAAGTTTGCCCATGAGTTGAGTTTGCTCTTTCGGCCATCGGCCGGGGCGGCGAGGCATGGAGGCTCGAAGAAGAGGAGCAGGCGAGACGCCTGTGGCGATGGGTGAGGGACAGGCGAGACGCCTGTGGCTACGGGTGAGGAGCAGGCGAGACGCCTGTGGCTACATTGGGGAAGGAACAGGCGAGACGCCCGTCCCTACGTGGAGCGGTGTCCTGAAGTGCTTTCCGTGCGATGGTGCTTCGCCGCCTACAGGCGTCACGGCCCTCCGGCGGGGATCAAACGGACACGGTAGAACTGAGCTGACATGGTGTGGGCAGGGGTTTGCCAGCGATGAATGGCCGGGCCGGCGCCGTCGATGGCGATGCCGCTGAATTCGAATTCCGGAGATGGCGCCGCCCAAGTTTGAGCGTCGGTCGAGCTTTCCCAGGCAACGAGCACGTCCTCGGCATCCAGAGCTAGGCGGCAGGAGAGTTCGATGGCTCCGCTGCCGGGAACGCGTCGAATGGCGAGTGGCGTAGTGGGGAGAGTGGGATCGGCGTCCGATGTGCCGAAGGCGTATTCTGCGAAGGCGGGCCATCCGTCGCCGTCGAGATCGGCTAGGGGATCACTGGCCCCGAAAGGAGTGCTGTCGCTGCCGCCGGGGTTGCCGTAGTCGGTCGTGCTGGGCCGCCAAGATGCAGGCGAATCCGGCTCCGTGCGCGCATCGGGCCGCAGCCGCACGAGACTGCGTCCGGCCCCTTGCGCGGAAGCGGGCCAAGCCGGTCCGTCGTTGTAGCGAAACTCCTCAATGGTGTTGCTGCCGGAATCTTCCAGTTTGATGATTTCACCCTCGTTGGCCAGCCGGGTGTCGCCGGCGAACTCTCCGGCGACCGGGAGTCCGCTCCCGTAGACATCTTCGAAGGCGTCACGGTTGCGGACGACCAGCACATAAGCTCCCGGAGCGAGTTCGGTGATGGCTCCTTGGGAGAAATCGAAGAGGACTCCGCTGGTGAAGCGCAAGCCTGTTAGGTCGAGCGGGACCTGACCGATGTTGTGGAGTTCGATGAACTCGACCTCAGGATTGTCGGGGTGATGATAGAAAAGCTCTGAGATCACCAAAAACTGTTGGGCGGGCCCGGGATTGCCTTCGTAGGTATGAGAGCGGATCACGTTTCCTTGATCGTCGAGCAGGGTGAGCGTTTCTCCAAAGCTCGAGAGATGGTCTTCGAAGCCGCCGGCAACGAAAAGACCTTGGCCGCCGGAAGGTCCTGTTGCGCGAGCGCGGAATGCGCTGGGGTCGGCGACGACGTAAAGAAGTTCCTGGCCCGGCTTGAAGAGGGTGCCGCGCGGCAGAACGCAGCCAGGAGGAAAGGTGAATTCAACCCCTCCGGTGATGCTCCATCCGGAGAGGTCGACATCGAACCCGTGGGGATTGCGGAGGACAATGTATTCCTCGTCTTGATCGCCGCTGGCCGGGCTGAATTCGACTTCTACGAATTCGATGTCGGGCCGTTCCGGTTGGGAAGCAGGGATGCCCAGACCGGCTCCGCTTTCCAGGTAGGCGCGTCGCCGGTTGAGGTATTCGGTCTTGATGCGTTCGACGGTTGTGCGCATGTCGTCATTGCGTCCCGGAAAATGCGAAGTGGATCGCCAACGTTCCCTGTCGAGGAGGCTGTCGGGCTCGATCAAGGCCAGGAGTTCGTCGAGACGGTTGGCAAAGTAGCCGCTGGCGAGGAACTGGTCGTTGAGGGTGCGGATACGGCGCAGCAGCATGCTCCGGGTGCGGCCGGTGCGGATGATGCGGTCCTGAAAATCGTTGGATTTGTTGGCGTGGAGCGTGTGATCCCGGCTTCCGATGAAGGGATGCGAGGCGTTGGGATAGGTGGCGCCGGCGGACTGGATCTCGTCGGCGTCGATGTAATCCGTGTTGAGGGCGTCGGGACCGAAGGTCAAATCGAGATCCCATGGGGTCATATGCCAGGCCCCTGTTCCGTTGGTGTCTCGATAGAGATAGTGGTTTTTGTCGCTGGCGTCGATGTTCTGGGAAAGGACGATGCCCGCCATGTAATTGATCTGCGCGGGTATATTCGCCGCATCGAAGAGGAAGGCTTCGAGGTCGTTGCCGGTGAGTTTGAGTCCGGCTAGGAAGGCTTCGAGATCCTCCTTGCTTTCCTCTCTGCGCGTCTTCTTCTCGAAGGATGCCGTGGATCCCGTGTAGGTGGAACCGGGATTGCCTTTGTAGTAGGCCCCGTCCGGATCCATTCCGTGACGCCGGAGGAAATCGCGGTCGGGTTGCTCGACGAACAAGGCGATCCCGAAGAACTCACCATTTTGATGGAGGCGCAGAGCGAAAGTTTCAGGGGATGGGGTTCCGGAGTCGTTATGAAACTCCGCGGTGAGAATGGCGCGTGAGTAAGACTTGTCCGTGTAGGGAGCATTGAGGTTGAATTCGTTGACTCGCGCTAGGTCGTCGCGGAAGCGGAAATGGTGGTCGGAAGCCAACTCGATCTTGTAGCTCTTTCTGGGCCAGGACACGGCCGTGCCTCCCCGGATCCGGTTGAAGACGTTGTCGTAGAACTCGCCGAGGTAAAAGAGTGAAGCGCGGGTTCCCGCTCCGGTTTCCGCGGCGCCCACGTTTTCGACGAATCGATGCAGGACCGGCAATTGCGTCTCGATAGAGGCATCGTGGACGACAGCGCCGTCGTATTCCGCAGAATCCAGGGGTACGAGAAACCGCGGGTGACGCGCGGAGTTCCCTTGGGTGTCGGAGGCGTGAATCCACCAGCGAATCATTTCTCCGGCTTTGAAGACGGGTCCGAAAAGGCCGGCATGAGGGATGGCTACGGTGTAAATGCCGTCGCCGGCTTCGGCGTCGGGAAATACTCCGTCATCGAGCATGGGCCTGTCGCCGGTGGCGCGGAACATAACGCGGGGATGGGCGATAACGGAAGCGAGGGGACGGGCAGTGGGCTCGACCTCGGCCATCAAGATGAGGTCGTTACCGGGCAGCGGAGGATCGGGCGAGTGCCAGACGCGCACAATGTTGGGAGGGGCCGTCTGGTTAGGCTCTCCCGGAGTGGGTCGGTTGAAGAACCCATAGACGGCGCGATTGTCTTCTGAAACGCCGTAGGACACATCGGTTTCCTGTGGCGGAAACTTGGGAATGAAAGCGCTGAGGGCGGTGGTGCGGCCGGGAGCGAAGAGAGCGAGGTATTCCCCTTCGGCTCCGAGTTTGAAGTTGGCGTGGAGTTCGCCCTGAGACGGAGCCCGGTCTTTGCCGGAAGCGAAAACGAGGAGCCGCTCCCCGGCGCCGAGAGGGCGAGAGGGCAGGGTCCACCGATCGGGTTCGGCCGAGCTGTCGGTGAGAGTGTACCCTTGGAGGTTGACGGGATTGGAGCCCGTGTTGAGAAGCTCAATCCAATCCGAACTGTCGCCGTCCTCGTCGGTGAGGCCGGCGGCGTTGGATGCCAGAAACTCGGCGATGATCACGTCGGCGAGCAGAGGGACGGGCAGGATCGCCATCGAGCAAGCGAGCAGGAGGGCAGCGAGTGCCGGTGAGGGGGTCAAGCGGACCGAAACCATGCGCTACTGTAGAGGTTTGGCTGGAGAACGGCAAGGTCCAACGGGGGGAGGGCCGCAATTCGGGCGGTCGGGGTTCCGCGTTTACGCGGTTCCTGAAGGAGGGAAAAGTTCTTCTCCTGTAACCGCTGAAGGGCGTGTCGATTTACTCGAGGATGACGTGCGGTATTGTGATCTTGCGCCCATTCAAGGGCGCGGATTCTCCTTGGGAGCTAACCCGGGGCATCGCTGCGCTCAGCCCCGAGCTATCGAATGGATCCCCGTTGGGGATCTTAGCGGGAAGGATGGCGCGGCAGCGCGCGAACCGATAGCTCCACGGAATGAATCAACACGCCTTTCAGGGGCCGCATGCCCGCCGGGGGGGTGGAAGTTTGGCGAGGCGCTGTGGGCGAGGAGCAAGCTGGCGCCGCTTTTTTTGAAGCCGGGGCATCACGAAAACGGTAGGGAGCCGTATCCCCGCCGGGGGGTGGAAGGGTGGCGAGGCGCTGTGGGCGGGGAGCAAGCTGGCGGCGCTTTTTTTGAAGCCGGGGCATCACGAAAACGGTAGGGGGCCGGATTCCCGCCGGGGGTGGAACCTCGGACGAAAGGGAGGCGGGGAAGATGAGAAGGTCAGAAGGACAACGTTGACAGCCTGCATTGGCGGGGTCTAGCATCCGCGGCGTATGAAAACATGGATACTTCCCGGATTGCTGGCGATGATTGGTCTGTTTGGCTTCACAGCTTGTAGCACAACTACCGGATCCAGGAGCGATGATTCAGGCTTCGAAGAAGACGCCGACGGAGAATTCGTCGATGACAGGGATTCAACGGCCTTTGGGGGGGACTCGATGGCGGAACGCGCTTCCATCATCCGGCCGTTCTAGTCGCCATTTTTCACCGGCCTAGGCGGTGCGGCTCCGCGCGGCCCATAGGCATGGGCGACGCAGGCTCGGGGGGGTTCCTGGGCCGCTGGATTGTCGAGGAATGCCTATGGACGGACCGAGTCGAGGATTGGGAAGGAAATTGGGGCTGTTCCTGGCCGCGCCGGGCTGCTTATGGGCGGCGGCGGGAACGAACTGGGACGCCTATTTGGGTGATTCGGCCAGCAGCCAACACTCGACGCTGAGCCAGATCGACCGGGAAAACGTCCATCGATTGGAAATCGCGTGGACGTATCGCTCTGGGGACGCCCGCGACGGGGGGCGATCCCAAGTGCAATGCAATCCTCTGGTCATTGATGGGGTGCTCTACGGCTCCAGCGCCGGCTTGAAGTTGTTTGCGCTGGATGCGCGCAACGGAAAGGAGTTGTGGCGCTTCGATCCGTTCGACGGAAAGGAACCCGTTGGGGTAAACCGCGGCGTGGCTTTTTGGGGCGAGGGGGAAGAAAGCCGGATCCTGTTCACCGCTGGCGCGGGGCTCTACGCCGTCGATGCGGGCAGCGGGCGCTTGTTGGAAGACTTCGGCGAAGGCGGCCGGGTGGATCTCCGGGAAGGACTGGGGCGGCCTGCACAAGATCTCTATGTGCTGGCCAACACGCCCGGAGTACTGTTCGGCGATCTTCTTATTCTGGGCACCCGGGTCGGAGAAGGGCCGGGACCCGCCGCGCCGGGACACGTGCGGGCCTACGACGTGCGCAGTGGGGAGATTCGTTGGGCTTTTCGCACCATTCCCGAACCCGGCGATTTTGGCTACCGGACGTGGCCTCCGGAGGCGTGGAAAACGGTGGGAGGCTGCAACACCTGGAGCGGGATGAGCGTCGATCACGAGCGCGGCTTGGTTTTCGTGCCCACGGGATCGGCGGCCTTCGATTTCTGGGGCGGCGACCGGCACGGGGCGAATCTGTTTGCCAATTGCGTCATCGCCTTGCGTGCGGACTCCGGCGAATTGGTCTGGCATTACCAAGTTGTTCACCATGATCTGTGGGATCGAGACCTTCCAGCGCCTCCGAATCTGGTGCGGGTGGTGCACGACGGCGTGGAGATCGATGCGGTGGCTCAAGTCACGAAATCCGGGCATGTCTTCGTGCTCGATCGCGACCTCGGCCGGCCGCTGTTTCCGGTGGTCGAGCGTCCGGTTCCCACTTCGGATTTGGCGGGCGAGCAGGCTTGGCCTACCCAGCCGTTGCCGCTGCTCCCGCCGCCTTTTGCGAGGCAGATTTTCGACGAAGACACGGCGACAGACCTGACTCCAGCTTCGCGGGAAGCCGTCTTGGCCAAGCTTCGGGAAGTGCGGACGGGGCGGCAGTTCATCCCGCCGAGCACGGTGGGAACCGTAATTTTTCCCGGGTTCGACGGGGGTGCGGAATGGGGTGGAGCAGCTTTCGACCCGGGCTCCGGCCGGCTGATCATCAACTCCAACGAGATGCCGTGGATCCTGACCATGGTCGAAACGGGAAGTGCGACAGGCGGCGCAGTCACCGGAGAATCGGTCTACCGCCTTTACTGCACGGCGTGCCACGGGCTCGATCGGAAGGGGGATCCTTCGCGCACGATTCCTCCGGTGGATGCAATTGCGCAGAAGCTGAATCGCGAGCAGGCCAGTGAGTTGTTGGAGATGGGGCGTGGGGTTATGCCTTCGTTCGGGTTTCTTTCGCAGAAGGAAAAGGAGTTGCTGTTGGACGCGCTGATGGCGGGATCGCCGGTTGAGACTGAGGCCGGGCTTGAGGGCTCCCGGGGTCTCGACGAAGCGACGCCGGGTGCGGGGACGACGCCCTACACGCACACGGGATACAACCGGTTTTTTGATCCGGAAGGCTATCCCGCGGTGAAGCCGCCCTGGGGAACGCTCAATGCAGTCAACTTGAACACCGGTGAGATCGACTGGACCGTGCCGCTCGGGGAGTTCGAGGAGCTGACTCGACGGGGTGTGCCGCAGACGGGAACGGAAAACTATGGCGGGCCTGTGGTCACCGAGGGCGGCCTCATTTTCATCGGGGCGAGCCAGGACGCAAAATTTCGGGCCTTCGACCGCGACAACGGCAAGGTGCTTTGGGAAACGCAGTTGCCCGCCGGCGGTTATGCGACCCCCGCAACCTATGCGGTGGACGGCGTGCAGTACGTTGTGATCGCAGCGGGTGGAGGCAAAATGGGAACGCCATCGGGCGATGCCTACGTTGCCTTTCGTCTTCCGCTAGTCGAGGTTGGAGGAAGCGGAGACGTGCGTTGAGAGTTTGCGCTGTTGGAAGGGGAGAGCCTTTTTCGAGAGAGCTTTCGCCAGCTTGATGTCAAGGGGAGGCCCGGGTGCGAGCGCCGATGACCGGCGCCGCAAAGCGACAACGGTTCCCCCGTCATTCCGCGTCCGGCAACAATCGAATGGTCGGCTTGCCCTTTTTGTGTTCCGGCCTGTCGCAGACCTTCAGAATCAGCTCGATTTCATCAGCCAAAAGGCACAACTCCTCGATCAGAGGACCGCTTCGCACATCTTCATTGACCGAGATCGACAGGTTGCCGATCACCTGCTCCCACCAGTACCTCCCGTCGATGATCTCCACGGAACCCCTCGTGTTTTTTGCTTCTTTGATTTGCCGCTCGATGTCATCGAAGGGGTATCCGTACTTTTCGATGAGGTCTCGTTCTCGTCTCGTCAGCTCGATAGCTATGTCGTCTTTCATGTTTATGGGAGATGTTGCGGGTCCTGGATCTTGATCGGGGAACGCCGGACGCCGGTGCTGGAAACAGGACCGTGCCCGGCGCAAAGACGGAAGGTGTGGTTTGCGAAACCATCAGAGCGGGCGCTCGCGGTCTCAATGTTCTGCGAAGGAGGCGTCAAGCACACACGCAGGGCGGAAGGAACGGGGGCTGGAGCGATTGTGCGGCAGCATGAGAAGGGGCATTCCGGGCGCCAAAAATACCTGATCGGCGAAGGTTTGCCAAGGACCTTGTCGCTTCGGCGGTTGTCGTGCACCCGCGCCAACCTTCACCAGGACACGATCTTCTTCCGCTTGCCCGGCGCTCTCTTCTATCTAGGATGGGCGGCCATGCCGGCGTGGAAAGGACTGTGCGCGATGGCCTGCTGGCTGGTGGCCGCAGCCGGGGCCGGGGATCTGCGGGCGTCCGAGTTTCAAATGCAGGTCGGAGCCTATGGTTTACCCGGATTGCAGGCGGGACGGTCCGTAGGGGTTCTGGTGGCGGACACGGCGGACAATGGATTTGCCGGTGTGGGGATCGCTGCGGCTGGCGGACCGTCGGTCTTGGCGGCCTTGCCGCGAAACGCCGGGGGAAGGATAGGCGACGATCTGGTTTTGATGGTTTTGGAGGCGACGGAAAATGAGGGCGTCACCGCGCTGGAGAGTGTGGGCGCCGTGGCCTTTGACACGGGGGACCCGCTCTGGGAAGGTAGTCTGGCGGCCGGACAACCGCTGGGGTTGTATTACTTTGTGGAAGGCGGAAGCGATCCGGGTTTTCCCTACGGATTTTACCGGAGCGACGAGGTCACGGACGCGGGGTTGGGGGGAGATCATCCTTATAGGGTTCCCGGGCCGGGGGCATCCGTCATCGTGTTGACGGTGGCGGAAACAGCCGGAGGAAGCCTTCCGGAAGAGACGTTCTCAGAGTTTGCAGGGATTGTCGGTGAAGGGGGAACGACTTACGAGCAGTGGCGCGACTCGGTGTTCGGCATGGAAAGCGACATGGATGAGGAGGACCGGTCGCCGCGAGGCGATCCGGATGGGGATGGTCAGAACAATGCGGCAGAGTATGCTGCAGGGTCGGACCCGTTGCTTTGGTCGCCTCCTCCTCTGGAAGTGATGCGAGACGAGGCCGGAGGCTGGAAGTTGCGGTATGGTCAGGCGGCAGACCGGACCGACGCGCTGCAGTATTTGGAGTGGTCTCGGGACGCAAGGCTTTGGGTGCGTGCGGATGAGGCAGGGACCGGGGAAGGGCCGCAATTCTGCTTCCGGTCGGCGGTGAGGGCCGGTGGATTGGACGTGGAGATCGCGGTAGACGACGGCCAAGCCGCTGGGGCATTGTTCCGCTTGCGCGTTCAGGTGCAGGTTGGTTTCGCGCGGTCAGACCGGCGCGATGGCTCCTGAGGCGTTGGCGTGCTCCTTTGAGCGGAGCAGCTCAATTTCGCCGAGGATGGATTCTTGGCGAAAGGTAAAATGCCGAAGTCGAATGAGTTCGAGGAGCGCCAGGAAGGTGACGATGACTTCGGGCCGGGAAGTGGCTTCGGCGAACAACTCGGAAAAGCGCACCCGGGCTCCGGGCGGGACGGTGGCGAGGAGGTAGTCGATTTGGCCGCCGACGGTGTAGGCGTCATCGATAATGACGCTCAACTCGAGTTGTTCTTGGAAGCGGTTGAGGACGTTCTGGAAGGCGCGGATGAGGTCGAAAATGCTGAGATCGGCAGGAGCGCCCGCGGCGAGTTCGGCTGGGCGGGGCGTTTCTGGAATATGGGCGAAGAGTTCCCCTTGCTCGGCTTCACGCTGACCGAGGAGTTGGGCGGCGTCCTTGAACTTTTTGTATTCGACCAATTGCCGGATCAGATCCCAGCGCGGGTCGTCGTCCTCCGATTCCTCTTCATCGGAGATTTGTTCGTGCCGCGGGAGGAGCATGCGGCTTTTGATGTACATGAGATTGGCGGCCATGACTAAGAACTCACCGGCCAGCTCGATGTTGAGGATGCGGAAGGTGTCGAGGTATTCGAGGTATTGGCGGGTGATGCGTTCGATGGAGATTTCGTAGATATCGACCTCTTCTTTGCGGATGAGATAGAGGAGAAGATCGAGCGGGCCCTCGAAGATATCCAAGCGGACGGTGTAAGCGTCTTCCACGGGAGGCGGGAATGCGGCCATATCCATCAGTGAATGGCGGCGAGGAGGCGTGGGAGGAGTCCGGAGGCCGGGATCCGTTCTTGCTGCATGGAATCTCGGTGGCGAAGGGTGACGGTATCGGTAAGGGAAGGGTCGTTTTCTCCGAGGGTGTCGAAATCGATGGTTAGGCAGAACGGAGTCCCGATCTCGTCCTGACGGCGGTAGCGGCGGCCGATGGCGCCGCTTTCGTCGTAGAAGGTCTGCATGTAAGGCCGCAAAAGCCCGTGGATTTCCCGGGCTCGCTCCACCAGTTGCGGCTTGTTCTTGAGGAGGGGGAAGACGGCGCATTTGACCGGGGCCATGCGGGGATGGAAACGCAGGACGGTGCGGATTTCGGACTGGCCCTTCTCGCCGGGGACGGTCTCTTCGTCGTAGGCCGAGCAGAGGAGGGCGAGGACGGTGCGGTCGACGCCGGCGCTGGGTTCGACCACATGGGGGAGGAACTTGGTTTTCGTTTCTTCGTCAAAAAACTCAAGGGATTTGCCGCTGCATTCCTGATGGCGGGAAAGGTCGTAGTCGGTGCGATAGGCGACGCCTTCCAGTTCCTGGCGGCCGAAGGGGAAATCGTATTCGATATCGTAGGTGCCGCGGGAGTAATGGGCGCGCTCGTTTTCGGGGACGTCGAGGACGTGGAGGCGATCGCGGGGAATGCCGATGTCTTCGTAAAAGCGCAGACGTTCCTCGAGCCAAAGCTTGAGGAACGGCAGTCCCTGGTCAGGGCGGCAGAAATACTCAATTTCCATTTGCTCGAATTCCCGCGAGCGGAAGGTGTAATTGCGAGGATTGATCTCGTTGCGAAAGGCCTTGCCCATCTGGGCGATGCCGAAGGGGAGACGAACCCGGGAGGTTTCTGCGACGTTCTTGAACTGGACGAAGATGGCCTGTGCGGTTTCCGGACGAAGGTAGGTAATGTTGGCGTCGCTTTCCACGGGTCCGACATAGGTTTTGAACATGAGGTTGAAATGCCGGGGTTCAGTGAGGGAACCGGGGAAATCGGCGAGAGGCGAGGGCACCTGGGAGCACTCTTCGGGCGTGGCTTCGGTGAAGGGACGCAGACGCAGGGGGCCGAGGTCTCCCTGAAGTTTTTCCTGGCGGATGCGTTTCTGAGCGCGGTTGAGCGCCTCTTCTTGCATGGTTGGGGACTCCAACACGGAGATGTAGCCGCGGACTTCGCCGTCCATGCGCACTTCGGAGAAAAAGAGATGATCGGCGCGAAAGCGGGTTTTGGTGATCCGGCAATCGACGAGAGGATCGCTGAAGGTGTCCTCATGACCGCTGGCCTGCCAGACGCGGCGATTTTGGAGAATGGCTCCATCCATTCCGACGATGTCGTCGCGCTCGCGGACGTAGCGGCGCCACCAATAGTCTTTGAGGTTTTTCTTTAATTCGGCTCCGAGCGGCCCGTAATCCCAGCAGCCGTTGAGACCGCCGTAGATTTCGCTGGCCTGGAAGATAAATCCCCGGCGCTTGCAAAGGCTGACGATTTTCTCCATCAGGGATGTGGCCTGGGAGTCTGCGGGGATGGTCTGGCTCATGGCAGGAGCGACGGAAACAGGCGGGTAGGGTTTTGGCAACCTGTTTGCTGAGCAGGGAGGCCCCCGGCCGGGACGGGACGAGGGGCGATTCCGGCGATGGACGGGCGCGTGGAAACTTTTGCACCCGGCGGGGAACGTGTTTACATAGGCCCTGGTAGCTCGATTTGTCTGATTACGCGCCCACGATGAACACCAATCTGAAGGACCCCGCCCCGCAGGACTCTGAGGAAAGTTCCCGTGTCCTGGATGTCCAGCAAGTCGACAGCATTCAGGATGCGGTGATTCGCTTTGCAGGGAACTCTCAGGACGGGATCCAGACGATCGGGGGGTTTCTGGCGCGCTTGGCTGGGCGAAGCGCGCAGGAGGTCATGACCTATATGACCATTCCATCGACGATTTCGGGCGGCCCCTCGATTTTTCAGGTCCACTTGGGATCCGGGCAAGTGCTCTCAGCGGGGGACGACGCTGATTTTCTGGTGACGTTTTACCAGCACAGTTACGACAGCCACATCGGGTCGTTGCGGGAGGGCGGGGTGTGTCTTTACGACAAGGATGAGGTGGTTCCGAATCCGGAGAACCGGCGGGTGGAACAGGTGGGAGTGCCGGTCACGACGACGACCATCGAGGCCATTGGAGGGTCCGCGAAGTCCCGCGGGAAGAACATGTTCGTGTTGGGGATGGTCTGCCAACTATTCCGCCTGGACCGGGAGAAGCTGGTGAAAATCATCGAACGGCAGTTCGGGAAGAAGCATGAGAGCGTGCTTCGGACCGCCATGTTGGCCTTCGACGCGGGCTATGCCTATCCGATCGGCGACGTTTTCAGCCGGGTCTATGACTTGGGGGCGGGCGCCGCGCGGGAGGGAGAACGGGTCACCACGGACGGGAACACGGCGTTGACCTATGGGTTGCTTGCGGGAGGCGTGCGGTATGGGGCTGGCTATCCCATCACGCCGTGGTCGTCAGTCATGGAGGTTTTGCGGGCCGAACTTCCCAAATACGGAGGCATGTTCGTGCAGGCGGAAGACGAATTGGCTGCGGTTTCGGCGACGTTGGGGTTCGCTTATGCGGGCCATTTGGCGGTAACGGGCAGTTCGGGACCAGGGCTTTCCCTCAAGATGGAGGCGCTGAGCTACGCGGCAATGGCGGAGCTGCCCTTGGTGGTGATCAATGTGCAACGGGGGGGGCCGAGCACGGGATTGCCCACCAGTGTAGAGCAAAGCGATCTCTTGCAGGCCATTTACGGCAGCCACGGCGATTCTCCGCGGATTGTCATCGCGCCGCGCAACGTCGAGGACTGTTTTCACACGGCGGTGGAAGCCTGCCGGCTGGCCCGGGCTTACAGCGTGCCGGTGATTGTGTTGACCGATCAGGCCTTGGCCACGCGGATCGAGGTCATGCAGGAACCCCACTGGAGCGACGTCGTCTTCGAACCGGAATTGGATCTTGCCGACCGGCCCGAACAGTTTCAGCCCTATCCGCTCGACGGAGAGACCCGGCATGCACCTCCGGGAAGCCGAATGACCAGCGGGAAGTATCCCGTAGTGACCGGCTTGGAACATGACGAGTGGGGACACCCGTCGGGCAGTCCGGCGCTGCATCAGAAGATGACCATCCGCCGGCGGGAAAAGCTCAAGCGCTTGCGGGAAGACCTGCCGCGCCCCGACGTCATTGGAGGCGAAGAGGGGGAGATCTTGCTGGTGGGGTGGGGTTCGACCTACGGGCCGATTTTGGAGGCGACCCGGCGAGCGCGCGACACCGGCATGAGCGTGTCATGCATGCATCTGCGTTATCTGCATCCTCTTCCGCCGGGGTTGGAGGATATCATGGATGGTTTCGAGCACGTGCTGGTTGTCGAGATGAACGACGAAGGGCTTTATGGCTTCGGACAATTGGCTACGATTCTTCGGGCCGCTTACGCCAATCCGCGGATTCGCAGCATCACGAAGACCGACGGGCTCACCTTCAAGATTCGCGAGATTCTGGCTGGAGCGAGCCGTCATCGCGAAGGTTGAAGGAAAGCCGGATGTGGACCACAGTCCCTTTCACCGGATAGTAACGTGTCCCCAACAACCGCCCAACAGCCTATGTCTACTGCGAGTCCCTTAGTCGAGCCGCCTCCGGAGAAGCTTACGAAGAAACAACTGACGGCCGATCATCCCACCTGGTGTCCGGGCTGCGGCGATTTCGCGGTATTGGCTGCGTTTTTCAAGGTTTTGGAGAATCTTCAGATACCGCATCAGAACATTGTGACGATCGCGGGGATCGGATGTTCGTCGCGTTTTCCCTACTTCGTGAACGGGCACGGCATCCATTTCATTCATGGGCGGGCGTTGCCCTTGGCGACGGGAGTGAGTCTTTCGAGGCCCGACGTGCATGTGTTTGTTTTCGGCGGGGACGGGGACGGATTTTCCATCGGGGGCAATCATCTGGATCACGCGGCCCGGAAGAACATCAATTTGACCTACGTCATCATGGACAACTTCGTCTATGGGCTGACGAAGAAACAGACTTCGCCGACTTCTCCGGTGGGCTACAAGTCCAAGACCGATCCCTTGGGCTCCATCGACCGGCCCATCAACCCGATGAAGAAGTTGGTCGCGGGTGGGGCCTCGTTCATTGGGCGAACTCATGCGACGCAGGTGAAGCACATGATCGAGCTGTTCGAGCGCGCCATCCGCCATCCCGGCTTTTCCGTGATTGAATGCCTTTCGGAATGCGTGATTTTTTATCCGGGGGCATTCGACGACGGCAATCCGCGGAAGGGCGGGGCGTTCGATGTGATTGAGGAGAAACGCTGGGATGGGACTCCCGAGGACGAGGAGCGGCACGATGTGACCGACGAGCGATCGGCTTATGCGCTGGCTGATTTGCAGTATCCTGGAAAGTTCGGGGTGTTTTACCAGGTGGAGCGTCCGAGCAAGAACGTGCTGGAACGGGCGGCCATCGATGATGCCCGGGCGAAAGTGAAGGGCAAGACGCCCTCGGACCTGTTGCGGGAGCGCTTCGCCCAGATGAAGTGAGCGGGGTGTCGGACGGGGCCGGCAACTGCCTTCGCTCATGACGGCGCTGCGCGCCGGGAGAGAGCGGCGTGGCTCGACGGGGCCTCTTTAGCGGCGGCTTGTCCGCCGCCCTTGGACTGCGGCGAGAATCGCCGCTCTCGGGCGCGCACAGAACCCCGCCAATCCCAACCCCGCCTCGGCCTCCCAGAGACTCCGCGTCCCCATCCAAGGGCCTCCGGCGTGGCTCGACGGGGCCTTCTTTAGCGGCGGCTTGTCCGCCGCCCTTGGACTGCGGCGAGAATCGCCGCTTTCGGGCGCGCACAGAACCCCGCCAATCCCAGCCCCGCCTCGGCCTCCCAGAGACTCCGCGTCCCCATCCAAGGGCCTCCGGCGTGGCTCGACGGGGCCTCTTTAGCGGCGGCTTTGTCCGCCGCCCTTGGACTGCGGCGAGAATCGCCGCTTTCGGGCGCGCACAGAACCCCGCCCCCGTCAAT
>JBGTBW010000018.1:0-46980 GCA_041749135.1 Verrucomicrobiales bacterium | reverse complement strand
GGATGCGGAAGAACTCCCGTTCGGCCTCGCCGAAGACGATATGACGGCCGGCGAACCGGGAAACGGCGTGATAGCAATGGGTCTGCCCCTTGGGGCCGAGCAAAAACCGGCGCAGCTTTCTCATGAGCCCATCCTGGAGCCGCCCAAACCACCCGTCAATCTTTTAATATCGTGTCTGACACTATTTTATTATAGCCCGGCTCACTTGCCTGGGAGAAATTCCCGATTGAGTCTTGAGCTTTCCCGGCGGACGCGGTAAACGACGAGGGGCCGCGGGGAATCTCCGGCTTCCCAAACTTTCAGAAAGTATGAAATGCCTGTTCGCCCCGACGGGAAATGCGCTCCTGCGCCTGCGCCTGCGCCTCATCGCGGCCGCCCTGCTCGTCTCGCCGCTTTCCGCTCAATTCGAGGAGTTGGATTCTCCTGAAGGACAACGAGTCACCGATATCGAAGTGCGTTACGTCGGAGAACGCACCGTCGATGAAGCCCGGATCCTGGCGAACATGAACACGCGGGCCGGCTCCACCTACTCGCGCGAAACGGCCAGCGACGACGTCAAACGGCTCTTCGAGTTCGGCATCGCCGACATCCTCACGGAATCTTACGCCGGCGGCGTTCGCGTGATCGTTCTCATCCAAACCCGGGCAGCTCTGAGCGAGACCGTCTTCCAGGGGAACACGGCGTTTCCCGACTCCCGGCTGCGCCAGGAGGTCGAAATCGACGCCGGAGCCAGCGTCGATGAGGTAAAACTCCAGGAAGCTGTTTTCAATATCGAAGAGATCTACCGGAAAAAAGGATACAGCGACATCAGCGTCAGTTACCGGATCGAGCAGGATCCGCGCCCAGGCTTCTCCCGTGTGATCTTCTTTGTCGAGGAAGGGCAGCGCAACCGCCTCCGCTCCATACTTTTTCAAGGGAATTCCTCCATCAGCGCCGCCGAATTGCGCAGCGTGATGGAAATCAAAGAGAAAGGCATCATCGGCGCCGTCCTCCCCTTCACCCGTCGCGGGAAGATCGACAACAACGTCTTGGAGGAAGACCTCTTGCGCATCGAGGAGGAATACCGGAATCACGGCTTCCTCAACGCCCGCGTCACCGACTTGCAGCGCCTCCGCATCGAGAAGGATCCTGACCGGGTGGACCTCCTCATCATCATCGAGGAAGGTCCCCAGTTCAGCGTCGGAAATGTTCGCATCGAGGGAGCCTCCGCTTTCGGCGACGCCGAACTGGTTCCCCTGCTCAAGCTCAACGGAGGAATGACCTATTCGGCCAAGACCATGCGGGAAGATATTGAGCGGCTTCAAGACTACTATGGCTCGCGCGGTTACGCCGATTTCCGAGTCCAGCCGCGCATCGAGAACGCTGGACCCAATGTGGTTAACCTCACCTACGTCCTTCGGGAAGGCGAAATCTCTTACATCCGGCTCATCAACATCTCCGGCAACGAAGAAACCAAGGACGAGGTCGCCCGCCGCGAGCTGGCCGTCCAACCTGGCGAACTCTACAACTCGGTGAAGCTCCGCACCAGCCGTCGCCGACTCGAGAACACCGGTTTTTTCTCCGCTGTGGAGATCCTCCCCAGCGACACGGAACAAGCCGGCTACAAGGACGTCAACATTAACCTGACGGAACAGCAAACAGGCAACATCAGCGTCGGCGCCGGTTTCAGTTCCATCGACAACATCGTCGGCTTCATCGACATCACGCAAAGCAACGCCGATATCACCGACTTCCCCTGGCGCTCCGGTTGGCCCTGGTTCACGGGAGACGGCCAGAAACTGCGCCTCGGCATCCGCTTTGGGACCCAGCGCAGCGATTTCATCTTCAGTCACACCGAACCCTGGTTCTTGGAACGTCGTCTCGCGCTCACCAATGAACTCTATTTCCGGGACGCCGACTTCCTCAGCGACGATTACACCGAAAGGAGATACGGCTACGCCATCTCCCTGCGCAAACCGGTGACCGAGGCGTCCTTCGTCAATTTCGAATACCGCATCCAAAACGTCGAGATCTACGACATCGACCGCAAGGCCTCCGACATCATCGCCGCCGAAGAGGGTGAATATCTAGAAAGCAAACTGTCGCTGGAATTCACCCACGACACCCGGGACAGCTTCTTTCTGCCGCGGACCGGACATCGCTTCACGGCCGGCGTTTCCGTTTCCGGAGGATTCCTGGGGGCGGAAGTCGATAACTACAATCTCAACCTCGGATTCACCCAGCATGTTTCCCTTCCCTGGGACACGATTTTCACCTTCGAATCCAACGTCGCCGTCGTCGATGGACTCTCTGGCGGCGACCATGTCCCCATTTTCAACCGCCTCTTCCTGGGAGGCGCTTACGATCTCCGTGGTTTCGATTACCGCGATGTCGGTCCCAAAGACCAATTCGGAGAACCCATCGGCGGCCAGACCCTCGCCAGCGCCACCCTCGAATTCACCTTCCCCATCGTCGAACGGGTCCGCGGAGCCCTCTTCTACGACGTCGGATTCGTCAACCGAGACTCCTTTGACTTCAGCAGCAGCGATTACAACAGCGACATCGGCATCGGGGTCAGGCTCTACCTGCCAATCGGTCCGATCAGGCTCGATTACGGCATTCCCTTGGAATCCGACGACGAGAACGACTCCAGCGGCAAATTCAACTTCAACCTCGGCTACCAGTTCTAGCCCGCATTTCTCATACTCTTTCTGCTGTAGAGCGCTGCGCCCCATGGGGACAGCGTTGCGCTTACCTCAGGCGTGAACAGGGTGTCCTCACCCAGCCCTGCGCCTTCGGCTGCGCGCGCCTGGTCCGCACGGAGCTCGCCAGTCCCTCGCGACGAAACAGTATGAGAAAGGAGGGCTAGCCAAGGAACCCGTCCCCCCCCCCCCCGCGACGGGCCCCAGCGGCCTCGCGCCGCTTCTCCGCGCCGTTTCGCTTGCAAAAGTCCGAACGCGCACGCAACATCCCTTGTCTCAATCACAAATAAAGACAGCCTCGCCTGTCGCCCGTCACCACATGAAACTGCACCGTCTCCGGATCCCGCTCGCCGTTCTCGCCCTTTGCGGATCCTTCCTCCCCGGCCTTTCCGCTCAGGACATGAAGGTCGGCATCGTCGATATGAAGCGCATCTTTCAGGACTATTACAAAACGAAGGAAGCGGAAAAGGACATCAACGAAGGCAAAGCCAAAGCCAAGTCCCAGCTCGACGAACGCACCGCCAAATACAAGCAGCTCATCGAACAATTCCAGGCCCTGGCCAGCCAAGTCCAAGACGACGCTCTCAATCCCGATCTCCGCGAGCAAAAGAAAAAGGAAGCCGACGGCGTCGGAGCTGAAGCCCGGCACCTCGAACGTGAAATCGCCGACTTCCGCCAGCGCAGGGAACGCCAGCTTCAAGAATCCGTCGTCCGGATGCGCCGGACCATCCTCGAAGAAATACGCACGGTGGTCGAGGAACGGGCCAAAAAAGACAATTACGATCTTGTTTTCGACCGCTCTGGCCTCAGCGTGAACGGTGTTCCCATCCTGCTCCACTCGCGTGACGCCGTGGATTTCAGTGACGACATCATCGCTCTCCTGAACAAAGATGCACCGGCCGGCAACAACGCGGCCTCTCCGGAGACGAGTTCCAATTGACGGAGGCCACCGCTTCGGCCCCGTCCGCAAGCCAGCCCTTCCCGCCGCCAAACGGGCCGGGGCTTCGGGATCCGGCGCCTCCCCGACAATTTATGCCGGAAAACCCCTCCCTGTCCCTCGAGCAATTGACCCAACTGGTGGGAGCTGTGCTCCCGCCCGCTTCTGCTTCTGGCTCCAGCAGCGCTCAAATGACCCTGACCGGCTGCGCCTCGCTCGAAGATGCTGGCCCCTCCGACCTGAGCTTCTTCTCTCATCCCCGTTACGCCGCCGCGCTTCGCTCGACCCAAGCCGGGGCCGTTCTCATCCCAGAGGAATTCCAAGTCCACATCGACTCTCCCAATACCGTCCTGCTGCCCGTTCCCAATCCTTCGGCAGCTTTTTCGCTCGCCCTCCAACACCTTCGCCCTGAGCCAGAACCGGATCCCAGAGGGGTCCATCCCTCCGCTGTGGTCGATCCCACGGCGCAGTTCGACTCCAACCTAGTCAGCATCGGCCCCCTTTCTGTCGTCGGTCCCCGGACCCGGATTGGGGCCGGAACGGTGATCCGGGCTTCGGTCGTGGTCGGAGCCGATGCGCAGATTGGAGAAGACTGCCTGCTCCACCATCACGTCACCGTCGGTGATCGCTGCATCCTCGGAAACCGCGTTATACTCCAGAGCGGGTGCGTCATCGGAGCCGACGGGTTCGGCTACGAATTCGCGGGCGGACGGCACAAAAAAATCGAACAAGTCGGAATCGTTCAGATCGACGACGACGTCGAAATCGGAGCAAACTCCACCATCGACCGAGCCCGATTCGGACGCACGTGGATTCAAGCCGGCGTCAAAATCGACAACCTCGTCATGATCGCCCACAATGCCGTCCTGGGAAAACACTGCGTCATCGTGGCCCAAACGGGCATCGCCGGAAGTTCCCGCCTTGGAGACCACTGTGTCACCGCCGCTCAAACGGGTGTCGCCGGTCACCTCCGCATTGCCGCAGGCACCACCCTTGGCGCGCGAGCTGCAGTGATCCACAACATCGACAAGCCCGGCCAGTACTTGGGCTTCCCCGCCCGGCCCCAGTCCCAAACGATGCGCTCCATGAGTCTCGTCGATAAGCTGCCCGAACTGTGGAAGCGCCTTCGCGCCCTAGAGAAACAGGCCAATTCCTGATTCGCGCCAGCGCTCTCTCCCCTCCGCTTGCCACGCGCATGAGCCACTTTCTCGTCACCGGAGCCGCCGGCTTCATCGGGAGCGAGGTGGTCCGCGAACTCCTCTCTTCCGGCCACTCGGTGGTTGGTTTGGACAATCTCGATCCTTATTACAGCCCGCGTCTGAAACGCTGGCGCCTTGAGCGCCTTGCAGAAGCGGCCGGTGATCCCGGAGCGCTGCCGCCTTGGCCGGAACCGCTGCCGACTCGGTGTTCCTGCCAGGGTGGAAGATTCACCTTCCATCTCGGCAACGTGGAAAACCCCCACGACTTTGAGCCCTTGTTCGCATCGAAACGCTTCGACGCCGTGTTTCACCTCGCCGCCAGGGCCGGCGTCCGGCTCAGCATCGCCGAACCAGCCCGCTACTTTCAAACCAACGTCCTCGGCACGGTCCACCTGCTCGAAGCTCTGCGCCGCCACGGACCGCGGCGCCTCGTGCTCGCCTCCACCTCCTCCGTATACGCCGGTCAACCCCTTCCATTCCGCGAGGACCTTCCCGTGGACGAACCCCTCTCTCCCTACGCCGCCAGCAAGCGCTCCGCAGAAATCCTGGCCGCCACCTATCATCATCTTCACGGCTTCGACGTCGCCATTCTGCGCTACTTCACCGTCTACGGACCGGCTGGACGGCCCGATATGAGCCCACTGAAATTCACCGATCTGGTGTGGCGCGGTCTGCCCATCGAAATCTACGGAGACGGCTCTCAACGCCGCGATTTCACCTGCGTCGATGATATCGCGCGCGGCACCGTCGCGGCCGCCAATCTCTCCGGCTTTCACACCGTCAATCTGGGAGGCAATCAGCCTGTGGCGCTCCGGGATTTGATTTCCCTCATCGAATCACTCACGGGACGCCGCGCGCTTCTCCAGCGAAAACCCTTCAACGCAGCCGAAATGCGCGATACCTGGGCAGATATCGCCCGCGCCCGGGAACTCCTCGGCTGGACGCCGCGGACCGCCCTCGAAGCAGGGATGCGCCGCACCGTCGCTTGGATTCGCGAACACGCGGAGCTCCTCTCCTTCTCGCCTGCTGCTCCTTCAGAACGACTAGCTGGCCTCGCCGCCGGACACCCGGAGCCTGTGCCGTGATCCCGCTGGAGCTGCTGGCGGAATCCCGCCTGTCGTCAGGGCAAACCCTGACGCTTCACCGCCGGGAAAACCGCTTTGCCTTGCACCTCGAGCGCGCCGTGCTCCTTTCCGCGGAAACCTCCGCTCTCGAAGAAGCCTGGGCCGCACTAGGCATTCAGATTATCTCGCAGAAAAAGCAGCCGCGCGTCCTTCTCGACGGATTGCTCCTGGGTTACGCCCTCCAATCCCTCGCTTCAGGCCTGCCGCCGAAAGCCCGCATCAGCGTCTGCGAACCTGAACCCGTCTTGTTGCACTGGCACCGCACCTACCTTCGCGAATTGCACGGTGAGCTGCTCGACGACCCTCGCATCTGCGTCATCTCCAAAAACCTCCTCGTCCATCTTGCCCAGGCGCCTGCCCACTACGACGCCGTCTTGATCAACTTAGACCGGTCCTGCTGCACCGGAGCCAGCGCGTCCTCCCATCGTCTGCGCCGTTCTCCCACCTCCTGGCCTACCGTGCACCAAGGCCTCAGAAGCGGCGGCAGAATCGCCCTTTGGTCCGAAACTCCCGAGCCCACGCAGGAACGTCGCCTGCAACAGCTCGGTTTCGCCGCCGAACGTCATGAGATCCGCCCGCGTCCCGGAGGCCGGGGCCGCAGGGAATGCGTCACGGTGGCGGCTCTCCCCTACATTTCCACTGCCCATGGACCTGTTCCCGGCCTGCAAACCGGCCTTACGAGAGCGAAACATAAAGCCAAGGAAATCCGATGAGCCGAAGCAGTGGAAAACGCCACCTCACGTAAACGGATTCTCCATCTATGGGCGGACATTCCTGATCGTCAATCAAAGGGAAAAAGCGGGTTGGAAAACCCGCCCTCCGTTGGGGCAGTTCCGGCTCATTCAAGATTCCTCAGGGTCAGGAGTTCTCAGCCTACTCAGTGAAACCTCCCGGCAATGGCTGCCTGCGAGCGAAGACTCCAGCCCGGCGCGCTTCCCGTATTCGAATGCTCTCAAGCCGGTCCGGCCGCCGCCTCCAAGATTTCACGCAGCCCAGCCGCCAGAGCATCGACCCATTCCTCCGTGAATAAGGCCGGCCGGTACTCAAACTCCATCCGAAATTCGCCTCCCGGCCCGGTGTCGGTGAGAACCAAGCCTAACTCAAATTTCGCCGTCCCTGTATCGGCCAACAGCGGTTCCACCGTTAGCCCATCCAAACCAATAAACTCGAGTTGAGCGTCCCGGTCCCGCCAGTTCAACACCACTTGAAAGACGGGCGGACGTCCCGCCAGGCGCGGTCGACCCAAAGAGCGAAATACGTCGGCAAACGAAACCAGGCGATGGGCCGCCAACTCCCCGATCCGCGCGCGCACCTGCCGCAAAACTTCCGCAAAACCGGGCTGTCCCCGATGGTCGATCCGCAACGCATGGGTGTCCACAAGATACCCAATCAACGGCTGCAACTCCACGCATTCCCGGTCCGCCACGGGCACACCCAACACCACTTCGGCGTCCTCGGACACCCGCTGCAGCAGCATGCTGAAAGCCGCAGCGATAAAACAATACAAGCTTGACGAGCGACTCCGGGACGCGCGGCGAAGCCGGTCCGCGAACTCCGGCTCTATGCAGAAGCGCCTCTTGGAGCCGCGCTTCGATCCAGTTTCCCCATCGGCAGGCGCTCCCGGCCATCGAATCCCCTCCGGAGCGCCCGCCAAGGTTTGGCGCCAATACTGCAGCGCTTTCCGCTCTGCCTCCCCGCCCGCCTCGGTCTGCTTCCACAGTGCATAGTCCCCGAACTGAATAGGCATGGGAGGAAAAGCCGCTGTTTCTCCATGCCGTCCCGCGGCATAACAAGCCGCGATCTCTCTCCAAGCAATGCCGAAGGAGAATCGATCCGACGCCACATGATGCATCATCAGCATCAACACGTGCTCCCGTGCTCCCAACTGGACCAGCGCCGCGCGAAGACCCGGTTCCTTATCCAAATGGAAGGGGCGCCGCACTTCCTTCCGGAGCAGGCGCACCAGCTCCTTATCCAGCGGCGCGCCGGTTCCCGGCTCACGCGGGAAATCCAGCCTGCGCACCTCCAAAGCCATCGCCGGCTGAACCGTCGCCACCGGCCCCTCCACCTCAAGTTCGATGGTGGTGCGCAACACTTCGTGCCGTTCCATCACCCCATGCAGGGCCGCTTCGAGAAGCCCGGCGTCCAGCTCTCCCCGAAGCACCACAGCCTCACATTCGTTGTAGGCCACCTCATCCGGAGCGCACTGATCCAAAAGCCAAAGTCCCTGTTGCGCCTGGGTCAGCACATAGCGTCGCGATCCCGGCGAACGCCGGATGGCCGGAGCCGCACCGCCTCCAACACCGCCCCCCGAGGAAAGCCGGTTCCGCACCACCGCCGCCAGCCCGCCGGCAGTCGGATGCAGGAAAAAATCGGATAGCGAGATCGCGACGGAATAATGCTGGCGAATCCGCGAAACGCACTGCATGGCCAGAAGCGAATCTCCTCCCATCTCGAAGAAATCCCGGTCGCATACCGCTTGCGGCGCACCCATCAAGCCCGACCAAAGACTCGCGATCTCCGCGGCAATCTCCGTCCCGTTCGCCGTCCCCTTCTCCGGTCTTTGGCTCTTCATGGCCGCTGCAGCAAGACCTCTCCCGTCCCCTCCCACCGGAATCATGTCCTTCCAAGGCGGCTCCTTGTACAAACGGAATCGTTGCAGCTTTCCCGACGGGCCCTTAGGCAAGCTATCGACGAAAAAAATGTGCGATGGTGTTTTGAACAATCCAAGGCGGCTCTCGCAATAGGCTATCAATTCGCCCTCGGGGCTATGCGCTCCGCATCGAAGCACCACAAAGGAACCAACGTCTTCCCCGAACACTGCGTCGGGAATCCCCAGGGCGGCCGACTCCAATACTTCCGGGTGGCCATCCAACACCGCGTCGATCTCAAGCGGCGCAATGTTCACTCCTCCCTTGATGATCAGCTCTTTCGAGCGTCCCACAATAAAGAAGTATCCGTCCTCATCTTGCCGGGCCAAATCACCGCTGTGCCACCACCCCTCCTCATCCACCGCCTGCGCCGTCGCTTCCGGATCCCGGTGATACCCCAGCATCAAGGCCGATCCCCTAACCAGGATCTCACCCGGAACGTCCCGCGGCGCGTCGCGGCCTGTCCCGTCCACGATCCGCACCTCGAGACCATGGGAGAGCCCGACGGAACCCACCTTGTTCGGCGCCGGCGGGAGCGGATTGGTAAAGATGTTGCCGGCTTCCGTCGCTCCCAGGGCCTGCAGCAAAGGGGCTTGAAAGCGGTCGAGAAAACGGCGCTGCACAGCCGGCGCCAATGCCCCCGAAGATGTGCGCAAAAAGCGCAGCCGGGACCGGATCTCCGCCAGCCTGGACGGTTCCGGAAGGTCTCCTTCGCCCAACTGCAAAACCTGCGTCGGACCTAAGGCTGCCCAGGTGCAACGCTCCGTGTGCAGCAAGTCCCAAAACCGGTGAGGATTGAATCCCGACGGAACCACAATGGAACCTCCGCTCAAGAGCGTCGGCGTGACGGTCACCGTCTCCGCGTTGCGATGATACAACGGAAGCACGAGCAAGGCGCGGTCATTCGCATCGAGCCGGTGGGCCCGCACCGAATTGACCGCGGCCGCCAGAATCCCCCGGTGACAATGGACCACCCCCTTGGGCCGCTCGATGCTGCCCGACGTGTAGATCAAAAGAGCCGGATCTTCCGGGTCTTGCGCCGGCCACGAAGGCAATCCGGCCCCTTCCAAAACAACAGAATCATCGCTCTCGGCCGCCTCGAGGGCGATCGGCTTGCCCGAAAGCGCTAAGGCCTCCTCGAACAAAGAACGGTAGGCGCTCGATACGAAGACCACACGGCAATCACAATGCCGCAGTATCGAACCCAACCCCTCCGCTCCTGCGTGCACGTCTAGCGGAACGGCGACAAATCCGCCATACATGGCCGCGAAAAAGAGCTGCACCGTGAACACACCATTGTCGAGCGCGATAGGCACACATTCCCCGGGAACCAGGCCCATCGTGCGGAGGCGCGCCGCCAAACTCCGCACCGACCTCCGAAACTCTCCGAAGCGGATCGAGACGCCCGTCTCCGGATCGACAAGAAACACAGCGCCGCCTCTTTGACTCGCTTGCCAATCGACTAACTGGCGCACCGTGGCCACCCCCTTCGCCTCGCCCGAGGACATAACCGGCGCTTGGCCTCCTCCGGAAGTCCGGCCCTCCGCCGTCGCCGCAAGTTCCCCAAGGATTCGCTCCATGCCAAATCAACACCCCTATTTCGTAGGGGCGGCGCCAAGTCGAAGTTCCCCTGCCCGGCTCGGATGTCCGCTCGGGATCTAAACGAAAAATCGGGTCACCGGTTGCGCCTTCACGAGTTCCCGCGGCTGCTGCAAATGATTCAGCACGATCGTCTCCGGATCAATTCCAAAAGCGTGATATATCGTGGCCAACAACTCGCTCGGATGCACCGGATCTTCGAGAGGACCCGACCCCGTCTTGTCCGACTTCCCATGCACATAGCCCCGCTTGACGCCCGCACCCGCCAAACAGGCCGTGTAACAATAAGGCCAGTGGTCGCGGCCATCATCGCTGTTGCTGTTGCCTGACGTGCTCACGCCCCGCTGCGGACTCCGGCCGAATTCGCCCACCGCTGCCACCAGCGTCTCTTCCAAAAGGCCGCGCTCGTCCAAATCCTCGATCAACGTGGAAAGTCCCGCGTCCAGCATCGGAGCCGACTGATTCTTCATCCGCTTGCTCAAATCGACGTGCACGTCCCAGGAATGATTGTCCGAATTGGCCACCTTCGGCCAAATCACTTCCACCACGCGCGTGCCCGCCTCCACCAACCGCCGCGCCAACAAACAGCTTTGTCCAAATGCGTTGCGGCCGTAGCGGTCTCGCAAGGCTTCCGGTTCCCTCGCCAACGCGAAGGCATCGCGGGCCCGGCCGGAAATCACCAACTCCAGCGCCTGCTCGTAATAGGTATTCAGGTCGTAGTCCTTGACCGCTTCCTCGATGGCCGGCATGCGCTCCGTCACGGCATCCCGAAGCCGCGCCCGCCGCTGCAAGCGCACCGAAAACACCTCAGGGCGCAATTGCAAATCATCGACACGGATCCGGTCCATCTTGTCCGGGTCCATGTCGTCGCCGTCCGGGTAGAGATAATACGGATCGTAAGCCTTCCCGAGGAATCCGGCCGTTCCTCCTTTCCCCACCACGTTGCTCTCCTGCAAGGGACGCGGCAACATCACAAAAGGCAGCATCGGTTCTTCCACCGGCTTGAGCCGCACCAGATGCGATCCGAAGTTCGGAAAATCCTTGGGGCTCGGAGGTTCCAATTGCCCGGATGGACTGACCTTGTCCGTGGTGTAACCCGTCATCATTTGATAGATTGCCGCCGTGTGGTTGAACAACCCATTCGGCGTGTAACTCATCGAGCGGATCATGGTAAAGCGGTCGTTCACCTGAGCCAGCCTCGGCAAGAGTTCTGTGAATTGGATTCCCGGGATCTTCGTGGAAATCGGCTGGAAAACGCTCCGGACGTTGTCCGGCACGTTTTCTTTGGGGTCCCAAAGATCAAGGTGGCTCGGACCGCCCTGCAGATAGAGCAGGATGATGCTCTTGGCCTTGCCCCAGCCCGGTCCTCCTCCTTTACCTCCCTCGGCGGCAAGCGCCCGCATCTCTAACATGGACCCGAGGGTCAACCCAAGCATGCCCGCACCCCCCACCCGGAGAAGGTCTCGCCGCGTCGGTTGAAGATGTGGATCACACAAATCTTTTCCAAGGTCGCCAGTTACTCGCCACATGGTGGGTCAATGAGGTTGAGGATTCTCCGAATCGCCAATCTAGCAGCACCTAGGCCGCCGTGTAAAGCAGTCAAACGTGTGCCCCGCAGGGCTGCCCACGGCGCTTTTGCGCTGAGCCTCCCCCCTCCAGCTCAAGTGGGGAGCCTCGTCTCGGCAGACCCCAGACCCCTGCGGACTGGATCAAACATAAGCGCGTGCATTCCCGCCCATCAGGGTTGAAAACGTTCGATCCCTGCCCGCCATGTCCACCGCACCTCCCATCGTCCTCGTCACACAGTCCGTTCCATCCAGTCACCTGGCTGCGCTCGACGGCCATGCCGAAATCGTGTTCCCCAGCGATCCCGAGTTGCTCATGCCCCGCGAAGAAGTGCTTCACCACGCCCCTCGCGCCGCCGCTATCCTCAGCATGGGGGAAACACTGATCGATCCGGAGCTTCTCGCCACAGCGCCCGCCCTGCGCATCGCCGCCAACGCCGCCGCAGGCTACGATAATTTCGACCTTCCCGCTATGACCGCCCGGGGCATCTGGGCCACCAATACCCCGGATTCGTTCACTGCCGCCACCGCTGACCTCACCCTGGGGCTCCTCCTCGCCCTCTGCCGCCGGATCGTGGAAGGAGACCGCTTCATCCGCACCGGAGCTTGGGCCCACGAAGGGCAGCGTCCCAGCCGCTGGGAAGGCCTGCTCCTGCACGGCCGCACCCTCGGCATCGTGGGCTATGGCCGCATCGGCCGTGCCGTCGCCACCCGGGCCCGCGCTTTCGGCATGAGCATCGTCTACTGCCGCTCCCGGCCTGGCTCCGGCTCGCCCTGTCTGACCCTGGAGGAACTGCTCGCAGTCTCCGATGTCGTCTCTCTGCACACTCCCCTGACCGAGGAAAGCCGGGGCCTCATCGATCGCGCCGCCCTGGAACGGATGAAACCCGGCGCACTTCTTCTCAACCTCGCCCGCGGTCCCGTCGTCGATGAAGCTGCTCTCGTCGAAGCCCTCCGCTCTGGACACCTCGGCGGAGCCGCCCTCGACGTCTTCGAACGCGAACCGGAAGTCCACCCCGGCCTGCTCAGTTTCGAACAGGTCGTCCTGACCCCACACATCGGGGGAGCCGCGGAGGAAGCTCGCCGCGGCTCAAGGCTGCTCGCCGCCGAAAACATCCTCGCCGTCCTGGGCGGACAAGACCCGCCGGGGGCCCTCAACCGTCCCTGACCCAGAGGCATTTTCAAGCCACAGAACTCCTGATCTCGAGGAATTTGGATGAGCTGGAAGGGTATGTGGCGCGGGCACTCCTGCCCGCGAACTCTTCAGGTTCCGTCGGCGGACAGGAGTGTCCGCCCCACAAGTAGGGCGTCATCTGCCGAGAGGCGATCTCGCTTCGGCTCAGCGATTTTCCTCCCTGTCCATGATCTTCCTCGATAGGTCAGGAGTTCTGAGCCTCAGCGGCATTCAAATCGAGCGCCTTCTTCCTTCTCTCGAAAAGTGCGAACTCGGCGATGGCGGAGGACCGGCTTGCCTCATCGCCTTCAACGCCGAACGCTTCCGCAATGGTGAAAATACAGAGCCGCCGGTCATCTCGCGCGGCCGTTCTGCGCCTCAAGCAGCTTGTCCCCGTCCAGACGCAAGCTCACTTCCGATCGCAATCGCTGCTCGACATAGGGAAAGAACGGGTTGTGCCGCAACCGCATCAAGGTGTTCATCGGAACCAAGAACAGGCCCCGTTCTCCGCGGAGACTCAGGTTTCCCAGGGTCAAAACCGAGACATTGCGTTCATCGACAAGGCCCGGATCGCCGTAGACAGGGTCATCGACCCGAAACGGCAGCGCGACGTGGGAAAGTGAAAACACTTCGGGCGGCCAAGCCAACCCCGTTTCCTCGGCGACAGGATGGGCTTCGCCAGGCCGCCAGGTCTGCGCCACAACCTCGCGGCTTCCCGGATCGCGGTTGGTCATCAAGGTGCGGCGCGAACGCCACTCGGCTCCTCCCTCGACGCCATCCCAGGCCCTTGCGCCGGCGCGCAGGAATTCCCGCACTGCGGAATACTGATTCGTGTCGAAGAGCACCAATTCGCTGTCGGGATTCCGCAGCCGCGCGTGCAACCTCGCCACCGCAGGAGCCGACACCGTCGAATCCACGGTCGATTGAAAACTGAGCAGAGGCGGCAGTTCGCCGATCCGGCCCTTTTTCTCCAAGACGCGCAGAGCCTTCTCCACCTCCTTGGTCAGACGGTAGATCTGATAAGCAGAGTTCTTGGTGAAGGAATTGTATTTGTAAGGGTCGTACTCGAATCCGATGTCCTGCCAACGGTTCTTCTCGAAGGCAGGGATCCAGCTCAAAACGCGATGCCAGTCCGCCATGAAGGCCATGGGAGTGACCCCCAGCGCCGGACTAAACAAGAAAACCGCATCCGGTTCCAATCGGTCTTCGCCGCCGGTCGCCGTAGCGGCGTACTCGACGGCGAGTGCTCCTCCCATCGAATACCCTCCAAGAAACAGCGGCACATCCGATCCAGCCTTCTCCCGCGCGTGAGACACCGCCAAGCGCAGGGCCGCTTGCCAGTCCTTCCAGTGGGCGTTGAGCAATCCCCCCGGCTGAGTGCCGTGACCGGGCAGCCGCAGACAGAGCACATAGCAATCCATCTCCACCAGAATCTCCGCCACTGCCCGCAGGCTGTAGGGTGAATCCGACAGGCCGTGCACGAGCACCGCCGCCCCCCGCGGGGATTCTGGTTCGAGCTCCACCGTCCGGTTCCAATCGATGCCCAGACCGGTCCGCGCCTTGTCCTGCCATCCGAAGCGATGAAGCGGATGCATTAAGGCCTGTTCTTCCCAATTCCCGATCTCCTCCTTCAATCGGACGAAGAGTTTGTCCTCCAATTCCAGATAATCTTCGAAACTGTAGTCGCCGCCCGGCTTCCAGCGCGTGAATTCGCCTGACAAAGGTTCGTGCCAGGGCTCAAGGGCCGGCAACTTCCGGGCCCGGTGGAGGCTCAGCACCAGCATCGTGATCAGCACTGCGGCAACGATCAATCCGGCTCGTTTGGCCCACCGCTTCAAGAACCCGGCTTTTCCGGATAGGCATTCCCTCGTCATGGAATCCATGATCGTCCAACTCCTCCCCTCTGCACGATGAGATCCTGCCCGGACAAATCCGCCACACCGAACCGCCCTAAGCCCGCACTCCGGACGGGCGCCCCGGACAGCCTCGTTTGGGGTTCCGCGTTCAGGGCGTGTCGATTTATTCGGTGATGCCGCGCGACTTGGTGGAAGGGTTGGCGCGAGGAGGGAGCGAATTGAAATCCGTGGCCGGCGAGCAACAAAGCCAACGCTTTCAACAGGTTATGCCCGAAGGGTCGCGCAGTTGGCCGGCTCGCGGAGTGATACTTTCGCCCCGCTCTGACGGCGCGCGACGCGGTGTTGCAGAATAAATCATCACGCCCACGCGGGTCCGCTAGGATCCCCCTCCCGATCGATTCACCTTTGAAGGGGGGCGCATTCAATTCTTCGATTTTTCGATTTCTCTAAGATTTCTTCTTGCCGTAGCCATTCGTTTTTATCATATTCGCTTTAATTGTGTCTGCTTCCTGATGAACTCATCCTCGTTCTCCAAATTGGTTGTCATGGCTGCGGTGGCGCTCTGCGCGCCGGTTTACGGGGCCAACATTTTCGCCCCGGGAGACACCATCTTCGGGGGCGCGAGCGACGGAACAAACTTCGTCGTGGGCGTTGCGGGCACGGCCGCTACCGTGAACAACTGGCCGGCTGCGGAATCGCCTGATCACAACATCGACGGCGTCGGGCAGAAGTATCTGAATTTTGCGGAGGTCAATACGGGATTCCTGGTGACGCCGGCGTTCAACGGCGGCAACGGATCCATCGTCACGGGAATGACCCTGTGGACCGCGAACGATGCCGTGGAGCGCGATCCGGCCAGCTACGCATTATACGGGTCGAACGAAGCCTTCTCGGGCGGAGGACCCTTTGCGCTTACCTCTTTCAGCTTGATCTCGTCGGGAGACTTGGCGCTCCCGGCTTCCCGGAACCCCGGTGGGCCCGCTGCGCTCGATCCGTTGAATTCCCAGACGG
Organism: Verrucomicrobiales bacterium; assembly: GCA_041749135.1. Lineage (GTDB taxonomy): Bacteria > Verrucomicrobiota > Verrucomicrobiia > Verrucomicrobiales > DEV007 > DATKCT01. The sequence goes on along the minus strand of JBGTBW010000018.1, from coordinate 31,183 downwards.
TGAACTTCGCCAACACGAGCCTCTACACCAGCTACTTGGTGCTGTTTCCGACGGTCAAAGACGAAGTGGCCGCCAACAGCATGCAGATCGCCGAAGTGCAGTTGGACGGCGTGGTTCCCGAGCCCGGCGCGCTGGGTTTGCTGTCGGTTGGCGGGCTGGTTTTGCTCCTCCGCCGTCGCCGGCGTTGATCTCGAGGAGCGTTTCGCGCCATGCCGCGCCATCCTCCCGCCTAAGATCCCCAACGGGGATGCGTGCGATAGCCCGGGCTAGCTCCCAAGGAGAATCCGCGCCCTTGAATGGGCGCAAGATCAGAAAACCGCACGTCATTCCCGAATAAATCGACACGCCCTTTCAGGGCGGTTCCAGAAGAAGAACCACTCCCAGCGCAGTCTTCCCTCCTCCCCCGTCCGAGGTTCCACCCCGGGCGGGGATACAGCCCCCTACCGTTTTCGTGATGCCCCGGCATCAAAAAAAGCGGCGCCAGCTTGTTCCCCGCCCACAGCGCCTGGCCACCCTTCCGCCCCCGGCGGGGATCAGAACTCCTGATCTCGAGGAATTTGGATGAGCTGGAAGGGTATGTGGCGCGGGCACTCCTGCCCGCGAACTCTTCAGGTGCCATCGGCGGACAGGAGTGTCCGCCCCACAAGCAGGGCGTCATCTGCCGAGAGGCGGTCTCGCTTCGGCTCAGCGATTTTCCTCCCTGTCCATGATCTCCCTCGATAGGTCAGGAGTTCTGAGGATACAGCCTCCTACCGTTTTCGTGATGCCCCGGCTTCAAAAAAAACGGCTGGCGGAAACCTCCCCTGGATCCCGTCGCTATTGCGAATCCCTAAAGGCATTGGGGCTTGGGGAAAGGCTGAGGTTGATGCCCTCGCATGTCCGCCCTTTTGTTTAACGGCTGAAAGAGGGCGCATCGCCCTACCTTCGCTGAATCTGCGCCGCCGGATGAATCCAGGCCGGTTCTTGGATCGTTGCAAAGCACGGAAACTCTGAGAAGTTCCGCATCGATACGATGGACAAGAAAAAAATGATCAAGCTGCTCAATGACGACTTGGCGGGCGAGTTGGGAGCCATCGTGCAGTACATCGTCTACGCAGCGAAAGCCACCGGTCCCTTCCGGCCTCAATTGGCCCAGTTCTTCCTGACCGAAGTCGCCGACGAGCAGATGCACGCGCAGTTCCTGGCCAACAAGATCGTCGCTTTGGGAGGAGAACCCACGACAGTGGCGCGGGAGGTCCCCCTCGCGAAATCGAATCGGGAAATGCTGGAGGCGGTCTTGACGGCGGAGCGGAAAGCCACTGTGGATTACGCCAAACGGGCCAAGGAAGCCGAAGAATTTGGCGACAAGGGTCTGGCCGTGCAGCTCGAAGACATGCTCCGCGACGAAAGCGGGCACGCAGAGGAAACGGAGCGAATCCTCCGGGACTGGCCGTTGTAGGAACTGCTGCCCCTGTTCGCAGGCTTCAACGGCCTCATACTCTCACTCTTGGGGGGGACACTCTTTGTCCCTCGTGGGCTCCTTTCGCACCGGAAAACTTGCTTGCCAACATTGGAGCGCCGCGAGAAGCTCAGCCGCCATGAGCAGGAAGATCCGGATGGGAATGGTGGGAGGCGGTCAGGGCGCGTTCATCGGCGCCGTGCATCGCATCGCCGCGAATCTGGACGGTCAAATTGAGTTGGTCTGCGGGGCTTTCAGCTCGGATCCGGAGCGCTCCAAAGCATCCGGGCGAGACTTGTTCCTCGCCACGGAGCGTTGCTACGGGACCTACGAAGAGATGATGACGCAGGAATCGGCGCGCCCGGCTGATGAGAGGATGGACTTTGTGTCCATCGTCACGCCCAACCACCTGCATTTTCCCCCGGCCAAACTGGCCATGGAGTCTGGGTTTCACGTCCTCAGCGACAAACCCGCCACCTTTGATCTGGCGGAGGCCAAAGAACTGAAGCGGATCGCTCAAGAATCGGGGCGGCTCTATGGACTGACCCACAATTACACCGGCTACCCCTTGGTCAAAGAGGCGCGAGAACTGGTCCGGTCCGGAAAACTGGGCGCCATTCGCAAAGTCGTCGTCGAGTATCCGCAGGGCTGGCTGGCCACCCGCCTGGAGGCCAGCGGTCAAAAACAGGCGGATTGGCGGACCGACCCGGCGCGCAGCGGCGCGGCGGGATGCATGGGAGACATTGGAACCCATGCGGAGAACCTCGCCGAATACATCACCGGCCTGAAGATTCGCGAGTTGCTGGCGGATCTGACCATATTCGTTGAGGGCCGTCAGTTGGATGACGATGGCAATGTGTTGCTCCGCTTCGAGAACGGGGCCAAGGGCGTGTTGCACGCCAGTCAGATTTCCGTGGGAGAAGAAAACAACCTGAACATCCGGGTTTATGGTGAGAAAGGCGGGATCGAGTGGCATCAAAGAGAGCCGAACTCGCTGTTGGTCAAATGGCCCGATGCGCCGATGCAGGTCTACCGGACGGCCTCGGGTTATCTAAGTCCGGCAGCCGCGGCGAATTCCCGGACGCCGCCCGCCCATCCGGAAGGGTATTTGGAAGCGTTCGCCAACATTTATCGCAACTTCGCCAATCACATCCGCGCGGTGGACGCCGGAACCGAAGCCGATCCACTAGAGACGGATTATCCGAAGATCGAGGATGGAATTCGAGGGATGGCCTTCATCGAGGCGGTGGTGCGTAGCTCAGCCGCCGGAGGCGTTTGGACCACCCTGGACTGCTGAGCAAGAGGCTGAGACAAACGCCTTCCGCAACGGCCGGCGATGACTTTTCAAAAACGCAATCATTCGTGAACTTATGGCGAGACCCGTAACCTTGTTTACCGGCCAGTGGGCGGACCTGCCGCTGGAGACCATGCTGGAAAAGGCGAAATCCTTCGGCTACGACGGAGTCGAGCTAGCTTGTTGGGGAGACCATTTCGAGGTGGCCAAGGCCGATGCGGCTTATTGTGGGGCGAAACGGGAGCTGCTCGATCGTCATGGTTTGCAGTGTTTCGCCATCTCCTCGCACTTGGTAGGGCAGTGTGTGTGCGACAACATCGATTCCCGTCACCAATCCATCCTTCCGGATTATGTCTGGGGGGACGGAGATCCCGAGGGGGTGCGACAACGGGCCGCGGACGAGTTGATCGAGACGGCGGCGGCGGCGAAACGCTTCGGCGTCGCCATCGTGAACGGATTCACCGGGAGTTCGATTTGGCAGTATCTCTATTCCTTTCCGCCGGTGTCGAAGGCGGCCATCGACGAAGGCTATGCCGATTTCGCGCGCAGGTGGACGCCTATCCTGGACGCCTTCCAAGAGCAGGGAATCCGCTTCGCCTTGGAAGTGCATCCGACAGAGATCGCCTTCGATATTGCCTCCGCCGAGCGGGCGTTGGAAGCCCTAGACGGCCATCCGGCCTTCGGCTTCAACTACGATCCCAGTCATTTCGGTTACCAGGGCGTGGATTACGTGAAGTTCATCCGGAAGTTTCATGACCGGATCTTCCACGTGCACATGAAGGATGCCGCATGGTCGGATGTGCCGGCGGAAGCCGGTGTCTTTGGGGGCCACGTGGAGTTCCACGATCCTCGCCGTTACTGGGATTTCAAGTCCGTGGGCCGCGGCAATATCAATTTCGAAAAGATCATCCGGGCTCTCAACGACATTGGTTATGCTGGACCACTCTCCGTTGAGTGGGAAGACGGAGGAATGGACCGGGAATACGGAGCCAAGGAATCCTGCGAATTCTGCAAGCGCCTGGATTTTCCGCCCTCGAACATCGTCTTCGACGCGCAGTTTGCGGAGAAGTAAGGCGAATCCGAAGCCGGTCCTCCCTTTCTTTGGCCAAGTAGTTGGTCCTTTCCGGATTCTGACCGGGCGGCGGCTTCACGGGACGCCCCGGTTCGAGTGAACCTTTTCGGGGCCCACGGCTGGTCCGCCGCCGGCGACGAGAGAAGCGTCCTTCACAGGCGGCGGACAAGGTCGAGTGCGCTGTGCAGGCGTTCCCGAAGCGTTGCGCCCGTGAGACGGGGAAAGCGCCCATCCACCAGGATATAGTCGCCGTGGCGCTGCAGCATGAATTTGCTCTCTTTGACCTCTAACTCGTCGACACCGGCTTGGGCGGCGAGCAGACGTATCTCCGTCAGGGTCAGGAGATGCTCGGCCGGGGCGGGGACCGGGCCGAAACGGTCCCGCCATTCGCGGCCTAAGCGCTTGAGATCCCGGAGTGAGGCAGCTTCCGCGAGACGGCGGTAGGCGGCGACGCGAATCCGAGGCTCCTGGATCCACGCCGCGGGCAAGAAAGCGGGGAGGATCCCGTCTCCCCCCTTGAGAAAGGCCGCTTCGCTGCGCTCCACAAAATCGATCCGGAGGGAAATTTCGGGTGGACTGGGCGCTGAACGCCCGCTGAGGGCGGCCACGGAGGATTTGAGCAGACGGCAATAAAGGTCGAATCCCAGAGCGGCGATGTGACCGCTCTGGCGGGTGCCCAGCAGGTTTCCCGCTCCGCGGATCTCGAGGTCGCGCATGGCGATGCGGAAACCGGATCCCAGAGAGCGGTATTGGTGAATGGCCTGCACGCGTTTGCGGGCATCGGTCGTGGTCAGGAGATCGCGCGGAAGCATGAGGATGGCATAGGCTTTGGTTTGCGAGCGGCCGACTCTCCCGCGCAGTTGGTAGAGATCGGCCAGTCCGAAGCGGTCGGCCCGGTCGATGAGAATGGTGTTTGCGTTAGGAATATCGATGCCGCTCTCGATGATGGTGGTGCAGACCAGCACATCGACCTCGCCGGCGACAAAGCGGTTCATGACATCCTCGAGTTCTTCCTCGGCCATCTGGCCGTGGCCGATGGCGACGCGGACTCCGGGACAGAGTTGTTCGACGCGTTCGCGGACCCGGCCGATGGATTGAACCCGGTTGTGGAGAAGAAAGACCTGTCCGCCGCGTTTGATCTCGCGCTGGATGGCGTCGCGGATGAGACGTTCGTCATAAGCGGCGATGACGGTATGGACAGGCAGGCGGTTGGGAGGCGGGGTTTCGATAAGGGACATGTCCTTGACCCCCATGAGCGAGAGGTAAAGGGTCCGCGGAATGGGTGTGGCGGAGAGGGTCAAGACATCGACGAGCTGGAAGCGTTCCTTGAATTGCTCTTTGTGCCGGACGCCGAAGCGCTGTTCTTCGTCGATGACGACAAGGCCGAGGTCGTGAAAGACCACGTCCTGCGACAAGAGGCGATGGGTTCCAATGACGATATCCACGGCTCCGGATGCCAGATGCCGGAGGGTTTCCGCCTGATTCGCCCTGGAACGGTAGCGGCTGAGCAAATCGATGCGGATAGGGTAATCGGACATACGCTCCCGAAAGGTCTGGTAATGTTGTTGTGCCAGAACCGTGGTGGGGACGAGCAGGCCGACCTGTTTTCCGTTCATGACCGCCTTGAAGGCGGCGCGAATGGCGATCTCGGTCTTTCCAAAACCCACGTCGCCGCAGATGAGCCGGTCCATAGGCCGGGTGGACTCCATGTCTTCCTTGGTTTCGCGGATCGAGCGCAGTTGATCCCGCGTTTCCCGATGGAGAAAGGAGTTCTCAAATTCCCATTGCCAGCGGCTGTCGGGTTCGTGGGTGTAGCCTTTGCGGCTGTCGCGTTCCGCCTGGGTGCGGAGCAGTTGTCCGGCATAGTCCCGGATGGCCTTTTCCGCGGCGCTGCGGGCGCGGTTCCACCCGGAGCCGCCCAGGCGATTGAGCTTTGGGGCGTGGCGGCCGACGCCGACATAGCGGGAAACGAGATTGGCGTGATCGATAGGGACATAGAGGCGGGCGCCGTCGCGGTATTCGATGACCAGAGTGTCTTCAGCGGAGCCGGAACCAGCGTCGTGAGCCTGTAAACCTTGGAAGCGCCCCACTCCGTACTCGATGTGGACGACGAGATCGCCCGGTTGCAGATCCGAGAGATCGAGTTGAGCGACGGCCCTGCGTTGACGAACGGTGCGGTCGAGCAGACGCTGGGCACGCGCGTGCTGATAGCGGCCGAAGATCTCCGCGTCGCTGAGAACGGCGAGTCGAAGGGCAGGCAGGATGAAGCCGTGGGCCAGACGCCCCTCCCCTAGGACAATGGCGTCCTTCGGGAGGGTCGAGTCGCGCATCAATTCGTGGAAACGATCGATCTCACCCCGGTTGTTGAAAAGCATGTGGACCGACCAGCCTTCGCTGTTCCAACGGGAGACTTGATCGATGAATTCCCGGCGGCGCGATTCCTGGAGGATGAAATCACCGGCTGCGAAATCGCCCATGGGGGTCGGTTCCGCGTGCCACCAAGGAAGCAGGTCGATTTCGTCCGACACCCCGGAAAGATGCACCGCCGCATTGGGCGCCGTTTCTCCACAGGAGACGGCGATGAGCAGGTCGCCCTCAAGGATGTGATCCCGGAAGAGACTGGTTGCGTCGCTGGCCGATTCGAGGAGAACGCTGGCGACGGAAAGACGTTTTGTGGAGGTTTGCGTATCCGCGTCGAATTCGCGGAGCGAGTCGATGTCGTTGTCGAAGAACTCGATGCGCAGCGGGTTGCGGTTTTGCCAGGAAAAGACGTCGAGAATGCCGCCGCGCAGCGCAAATTGACCGCGTTCGGCGACCTGCGGGACGCGATCGTAGCCAGCGGCGGAAAGGCGCGCGGCCAAATCGGCCGGATCGAGGACCTCGCCCGGTTTCAGGTGAATCTCGCTCTGCCGCAGCGAACCGCGGGCCGGAACGGTTTCTTCAAGGCTTTCGTGGTGGAAAAGAACGAAAGTGGGCTGTTGTGGATCGCGCCCGCTTTCTTCCGCCGAGTGGAGAACGTCGAGGCGTTCCGCAGCGGTCTCGGGATCGGGAACGGCGCCTTCGAAACCGAGCGCTTCGTGTTGCGGATAGAATAGAATCCGGGCGGGCAACCAAGCCGGCAATTCGGCGGCGAGTTGTTCTTGAAGCGCATGATCGCGGCAGGCAACCCAGAGCAGGGCTCCGGGGCGCTGAGGGAGAACGGCCCGGGCCACGGCCGCTAGAACGAGCCCCTGGGCCGGCGCAGCGAGGTGATCGAGGACCACAGGGTTTCCTGCCTCGGCAGCGGCGACCCGCTGGGCCAGGCCGGAAAAGCCCTCGGCTCCAGTGAAAATGTCGAGAGGCGTCGCGGGCGAGCCGGTTGCACGGTTCTTTGACACGTGGAGCAGGCGGGGTAGGAAGGGAAGGGCAAACCGGCGCTACGGAGCCGGGGTGGTAACGCATAGCCTGTAGCGATGAGGACGCCAAAAAAATCCAGAGGATCTCTCCGGAGCGGGAGATTCCGGCTGGGCGCGCTGCGCGCCCTCTTGTTAGGAACCTTGTGCGGAGCGCCTGTGGTCTCAGGAGAAGAGCCCGATTTGACGCCGGTGCGGGAATGGATCGGCCGTCAGGCGCGCCTCGAGAGTTTGGAAGGCTCCTTTATCCAAGAACGCCGGCTCCGCACCGTGCGGCGGCCCTTGATCCGGGAAGGCCAGTTTTGGTTCGTGGCGCCGGACCGGATGCGCTGGCAGGTGGGGAAGGAAGGCGTGGCCGAGTTGATCGCCGTGCGCAACGAGGAGGGCGTGCTGGTTCTGCGCCCGCAAAAAATGGAGATGGAACGGCACAGCCCCCGCGATTTGGATGAAGATGACCGCTTGCGCGGCCTTGGATTCCTCCGTGCGGGCTTTCCCCGAAACGCCGACGCGTTTCTCCGGGATTTCAGTGTGGCATCGGTCAAGCGCGATGGGGAATATTGGGTGGTGGAAGCTTCGCTGAACGACCGGGAAGCCCGGCTGGCGCTGAGGAAGCTCGTCTTTTTCATCGAGCACGAACGATACCGCTTGGGAGCGCTGCGCCTCTTTTTCCGGGACGGCTCGGAAATCCACACCCGTTTCACGTCCCTACAGCCCGATGTGGAGGTGGACGCCGCCCTCTTTCGCCCGGACCTCAGCGGCTATTCGGAATGAGGAGGCGCTTGGGAGGCGTTGAAAGACCGCCTCAATCTCAATCTTCAGAACTCCTGATCTCGAGGAATTTGGATGAGATGGAAGGGTATGTGGCGCGGGCACTCCTGCCCGCGAACTCTTCAGGTTCCATCGGCGGACAGGAGTGTCCGCCCCACAATTAGGGCGTCATCTGCCGAGAGGCGGCCTCGCCTCGGCTCAGCGATTTTCCTCCCTGTCCATGATCTCCCTCGATAGATCAGGAGTTCTGAGCTTGCTCCCCGCCTACAGCGTCTCGCCACCCTTCCCCCCCCGGCGGGGATACGGCCCCTGAAGGGCGTGTCGATTTATTGGGTGATCCCGTGCGGGACTTGATAGAAGGGTTGGCAGGGCGCGAGGAGGGAGCGAATTGACGCGCGCCTGGTCCGCACGGGGCTCGCCAGCCCCTCGCGACGAACAGTGTGAGAAATGCGGGTTAGCCGCGGCGGAAAGCCGCTTTGAACTCGCCGATGCCGGTGGCGCGGAGAGCGAGAGCCAAGCCGGCGTAACCACCGATGCCTATGGTGAGCAGCAGGCCGAGTTGCAAGAGACGGCGCCAGGCCGGTCCGTCCAACCAAGCGCGGGTGAGGAACCAGAATGCCGACACCGCGGCTCCCATGAGAAGGCTGGCCAAGGCGATCCGCCAAAGACGCTGACGCAGCCGGTCGTCGGCGCGAAAGAAGCCGCTGCGGCGCAGGCCGAAGTAGAGCAGTCCCACGTTGACCCAGGCGGCTGTCGACGTGCCAATGGCGATTCCGAGATGGCCGAGGCCGGCGTCGCGCAAGATCCAGAACAAGAAGACGCTGCAGGCGACGTTGACGGCGACGGTGACGGCGGCGATGAGCATGGGAGTGGCCGTGTTTTCGCGGGCGAAATAGCCGGGTTGCAAGACTTTGACCAAGACGTATCCGGGCAGGCCGATGGCGAAACCCGCCAGCGCCTGGGCCGTGGCCACCGATGCATCGCGGGAAAAGCGGTTTCCCTCGAAGAGGACAGAGATGATGGGAAGGGCCACGGTCGAGAGGGCGATGGCGGCGGGAAGGGTGATGAGCAGGGAGAACTCGATTCCCCGGTTAAGGCTGGCCAAGGCGTCGTCCTCGCGGCCGGACCGGAGTTTACGTGTGATGTCAGGAAGCAGAACCACTCCGAAGGCGATTCCGATCATGCCCAGCGGGAGCTGGTAGACGCGGTCCGAGTAATAGAGGTAAGTGACGGCTCCCTGTTGGAAGGAGGCGATGATCCCGCCGACGAGCAGGTTGATCTGTTGGATCCCGGCGCTGGCGATTCCCGGACCCATGAGGAGAAAAAGCCTTTTGATTGCGGGATTCCAACGAGGGCGCAGCAGCCGGATGGGGAAGCCCTTGCGGCGACAGGTGAACCAGAGCGCTCCTAACTGAAGGGCTCCGGCGACGGCGACGCACCATGCCAGGACCTCTCCGGGGTAACCGAGAAAGGGGATAAACAGGGTTAGGCCGATGATGAAGACGATGTTCAACAGGATGGGCGCCGCTGCGGGCATTCCGAAGATTTGCATGGTGTTGAGGACGCCGCTGAGATGGGCGGCCAGGGCCATGAAGAGGAGGTAGCAAAAGGTGATCCGGGAGAGCAGAACGGTGAGACGGAAGGTATCGGGATGATTGAGAAAGGCTTGGACCTGAATCAGACCGTCCCAATCCGATGAGGCGCTGGGGCGGACCTCAGCCCGGAGCCGGGTGAAACTATGCTGATCGGGCAGGGCCAGGCGGAGCCGGGCTTCGTTGATTGTTTGCCAGGATTGAGTCGATCCGGAGAGCAGTTCGGCGTCGCCCTGGACGGATTCGATCAGGAGTGGGACGGAGCGCGTCCCTGCTTCCGAATCCTGGTCGCCGGTGAGGCGCAGGTTCGTCCAGAGAAACTGGACGGGGCGTCCGGTCGAGTCCTGCCGGGGGATGCGACCGGTCAGGTAGATCTCCTTTGCTCCACGGACGTCGACTTCAAAGGCATGCGAGGCGGCAGGAATATCCGGTCCGGACCACTCCGGCCCCGTGTAACGGGCTTTAAAACCCGGAGCGACCACGGACATGATGGCGGGCATGGCGGGAATGGCCACGAGGGTTCCCAGGCCAAGGATGAGTGCGAGTAACGAGAAAGTTTGGCTGGCGAATCGGAAGGCGTCTTCGGGCCCGTTTTCTTCGAGGCGGCGCCCGAAGAGGGGGACGAATGCCGAGTTGAATGCTCCCTCGCCGAATACCCGCCGAAACATGTTCGGAAAGCGGAAGGCGGTGAAAAAGGCGTCGGTGACCATATTGGCCCCGACGAAGCGGGAGATGAGGATATCGCGGATGAAGCCGAGGATGCGGCTGACGCCGGTGAATCCGCTGACGGTGGCGAGCGAACGGAGGTGCGCCATGATTTGGAGGCTCCCCATTTAGCTCGGATCAGGGTGAAGGCGAGCGAATGCAGGCCCTGGGTTCCGATGGATCTTCCTGGCAGTAAGGGGGGCGGGATTCCGGCTCTCCGAGCAGGGATCGAAGGCCCGGGCCCTTCCGGGCAAGGCGGCAGACCGGCAAAGATGCCCATGTCACGGTGGAAAGGGCGCCCGGATTTGCATCTGGGCGGGGAAGGGGCGATGCTTTAGGAGATTTGGCCGGGATTCCCCGAGGGGCGCCCGGCTAAGCAACCCCAGTCATCCCGATGCGACGCCGCCGCTTTCTCTATTCCGCCGGTGCAACTTGCGCACCCTTCGCACTGTTTCCTTCGACACTCCGGACGGACGAAAGTCCTGAAGCCGGTTCCGCCAGCCCGGAATCGGGTAAGGCAGCGGAGCCGGAAGCGAATTCCGCGGATGCCTGGCCCGTCTTTCGCGGCACGCCCGTCTTGAACGGAGTAGCGCGGTTCGCGCTGCGGCCGCCGTTGAAAGAGGCCTGGAGCGCCGCAGCGGCCGGAGCCGTGACGGCAACGGCGGCGATCGCGAATGGCCGCGTCTTCGTGGGATCCGGTGAAGGGGATTTCTTGGCTTTGGATCTGACGACGGGGAAGGAAGTGTGGAAGGTTGATTTGGGGGACGTGATCGAAAGCTCGGCCTGCACCGTGGATGGGAAAGTCTACGTGGGTTGCGGCGACATGGCGCTCTACTGTCTGGATGCGGTTACCGGCGCGACGCAGTGGCGATTCGAGACCCAAGGCGAAATCCTCGGCGGCGTGAATTATCACCGCGACGGAGAACGGCTGCTCGTCTACGCCGGGAGTTACGACAATTCTCTTTATTGTGTGGACGGGACCACCGGAGAAAAGGTCTGGTCCTACGAATCCGGGAACTACATCAACGGGACGCCGACGGTGGCGGAAGGGAACGTGTTTTTTGGCGGCTGCGACGGGGCGCTTTACATGATCGACGCCCTGAAGGGCACGGAGACGGGCAAGGTCTTGATCGAGAATTACATGGCCAATTCCGTGGCCGTGGATGCGGGGATGGCCTATCTGGCCCACTATGGGAACGAGGTGGTGGCGGTGAACTTGGCCACGAAGGAACAGGTCTGGTCGTTCCGGGAGCGGGACTTCCCCTTCTTTGCATCTCCGGCCCTGACCGCGGACCGGGTATTTGCAGCGGGTCGCGGGAAGAGGCTTTATGCCCTGGATCGCGCCACGGGCGGGATGGTCTGGGAGTTCAAGGCCCGGCGAAGCCTGGACAGTTCGCCGGTGGTGTCGGGGGAAGTGCTCTATGTGGGTTCTGACGACGGCTGGCTTTATGGGATTGATGTGGCCACGGGCGAGGAGCGCTGGTCGGTGGAGATTGGAAAGGCCATCAAGGCTTCTCCGGCGCTCGTGCAAGGCCGGATGGTGATTGCGGCGGAGGACGGGCAGGTTCGCTGTTTCGTTCCGGCCGCTTGAGCTTGCGCAAGACGACGGGTCCGGGCAGCGGGCCTTCCCGGGGAGGCCATGCTTTAGCCCGCGGCAAAACCATGTAACTTTAACGAGCATGCCGAACTCTGACAACGAGCGAAACACGGGGCTGCAGCACCTGGCGCCGGCTGCGGAAGAGGAAACGGAAGCGGGGAACTATTTCGTCGCGAACTATCCGCCCTTTTCTTTCTGGACACCGGAGCAGGTCGGGGCGTTGGAACGTCAATTGGATCAGCCGCCCGCCGTGGAGACGCCTTTGGGGGTGTATTTCCACATTCCTTTCTGCCGGAAGCGTTGCCATTTTTGTTATTTCCGGGTCTATACCGACCGGAACGCCGCGGAGATCTATGCCTACATTGAGGCGGGGATGCGCGAGTTCGCGACGGTAGCCAGCCGGCCTTATCTGCGGGGGAGAAAACCGCTGTTCGTTTATTTTGGGGGAGGCACACCGTCTTATTTGTCGGCCTCGCAATTGCAGGAACTCACGAGGCGGATGAAGGAGATCATGCCCTGGGATGCGGCGGAGGAGGTGGCCTTTGAATGCGAACCGGGCACTCTCACGGAGAAGAAGCTGGAGGCGATCAAGGAGATGGGCGTGACCCGGTTGAGTTTGGGGGTGGAGAACTTCGACGATCACATTTTGGAGATCAACGGGCGCGCCCATCGTTCCCGGGAGATCGGCCGCGCTTATGGGTTTGCTAGGAACCTCGAGTTTGATCAGATCAATATCGACTTGATCGCGGGAATGATGGAGGAGACGGAGGACAATTGGCGGCGTTGTGTGGAAAAAGCGGTGGAGATGGAGCCGGACTGCGTGACGATCTATCAGATGGAAATTCCTTACAACACAACGATATACCGGCAAATGAAGGAATCCGGGAAGCTGGTGGCTCCGGTGGCGGACTGGCAGACCAAGCGCCGCTGGGTGGATGAGGCTTTCCAGCGATTCGAGGAGGCGGGCTACACGGTGTCCAGCGCCTACACGGTGGTGCGCGATCCGGCCCGGGTGAAGTTCGTGTATCGCGACCGTCTTTGGGAGGGGGCGGACCTGTTGCCCTTGGGCGTGGCTTCTTTTGGGTGTCTGGCCGGGATTCACTATCAAAACCAAGCGGATGTGGGACCCTACATGGAAGCGGTGAACAGCGGGAAGGCTCCGGTATTCCGGGCCTACCCCACGACGCCCGACGAGCGCCTGGTGCGGGAGTTCATCCTCCGCCTGAAGCTGGGACGGGTGACCGTGTCTTATTATCGCGAGAAGTTCGGCGTGGATGTCCGGGAACGCTTCCGCGTTCCGCTGGCCTATCTGGCCAGCGAAGGCTTCCTCGAAGTGGACGGCGATGAGATCCGCTTGACCCGGGCTGGTCTGCTCCAAGTGGATCGTCTGTTGCACGAGTTCTTTCTCAACCAGCATCGGAATGCCCGGTACACTTGATCAGTCCAAAAAGCTCAAGGAGTGGCTGGCTCCGCTCCTGTATTTTGGGGGCGACGCCGGTTCGGGAATATCCGGACTGCATTTTGTGGAAGCGGAGGATCTGCCCGAGCCCGCGCGCTCACTGCTCGCCCATGAGCAGGACATGACGCCTACCTTGCGGGACTATCACAGGGAAGCCCTGGTCTTGGAAGTGCTCGCCTTAGAGCGGGCCGAGAGCGCATTGCTGCGGAAGGTCCTCTTGCGGGGGCGCGAGAGCGGCCAAGTGGTGGAGTTCGGCGCCATCCGGATCGATTTGTCGCTGCTTGGCGGCCGGGTGCGGGAGCGGGTGGAGGCGGGGCTGGATCCGCTCGGCGGGATCTTGGAGGAGGAGGGACTGCGTCACCGAAGCGAACCGCGCGGTTTTTTCTCGGCCTTGATCGCGCCAAAATTGGGGAAGGTGATGGGCGCCGCGCCGGAGACCCGGTTGTATGGAAGATGCAATCAGTTGACTCTGGAGGACGGCGCAGTTTTCGCCGAGATCGTGGAGTTGCTTCCGCCGCCGCGCAGTGCGGGGCATCCGCGGCGGGGGCCGGAGCGTAGGCAAGGGGAGGAGGACGACCGAACATGAGCGAAACAACCTACGATGTCATTGTAGCCGGGGGTGGCCCGGCGGGGTCGTCATCGGCGGCCTTGACAGCCGAGTACGGACACCGGGTGCTCTTGCTCGAAAAGGAGCGCTTTCCCCGGTATCACATCGGCGAGTCCCTGATGCCGTTTTGTTATTTTCCGCTCGAGCGCCTGGGCGTGTTGGGTGAGATGGAGAAACTGGGATTCACCCGGAAATACTCGGTTCAGTTCGTGAACACGGACGGGAAGCAATCGCGGCCTTTCTATTTCTTTCAGCATCTCGATCATCCCTCCTCGGTGACGTGGCAGGTGAATCGTGCGGAATTCGATGCGATGCTGCTGGGCCATGCCGAAGCGCGGGGTGTGGAGGTTCGTCAGGAAACGAGAGTGCGGGACGTGTTGCGCAACGCGGACGGGGCCGTGGCCGGGGTGGTTGCCGAGGGTCCGGACGGAAAGCGGGAGGAGCTTCGCGGGCGAATCACCATCGACGCCACAGGCCGGGACGCTTTTTTGCAGAGCCGCAACCGTTGGCTCCGGCGTGATCCTGAGCTGAACAAAGTCTCGGTGTGGACCTACTATCGCGGCTCGAAGCGCGACGAGGGATACGACGAAGGCGCGACCACGGTGGCCTACCTTCCTGACAAGGGATGGTTCTGGTACATCCCGCTGCGGGACGGCGTGGTGAGTGTGGGGATCGTGGCGGAGCGCGACTATCTCTTCGGGGAGACGCGGCGGCCCGAGGAGATTTTCGCCCGGGAGATCCGGCGCAACGCCTGGATCGAGGATCACCTATCAATGGGCGAGCAGTTCGGGCAGTATTGGACGACGGGGGAGTATTCCTACCGGTCCGCCTACTGTGCTGAGGACGGGGCGGTGTTGGCGGGAGATGCCTTTGCTTTCTTGGATCCGGTGTTTTCTTCGGGCGTGTTTCTGGCGCTGAAAAGCGGTGAAATGGCTGCGGACGCCGTCCACGACGCCCTGGAGGCCGGGGACGTGTCTGCGGCGCGGTTTGAGGATTACGGGAAGCGCTTGTGCCGGATGATTGAGATCATGCGCCGGCTGGTCTACGCCTTTTACGATCCGCGCTTCCGTTTCGGCGATCTGGTGGGGACCTATCCAGAATTGCGGGGAGATTTGACGGACTGCCTTATCGGCAATGTGGAGCGCAGCGATTTTTCCGAGCTGCAAGAGGCTTTGAAGCAATTTGCCGGACTTCCGGAGGAACTTGACTATGGCCGCCGGGGTTTATCCTCACGCGACCGGGAAATGATTTGCAGATGAGGATTATTCATTTCACGCCGGGCACGGGGAGCTTCTTCTGCGGGAGTTGTTTGCGCGATCATGCGGCGATGAAGTGGATGCGGACGCTGGGGCACGACGTGGTGATGGTGCCGTTGTATCTGCCCTTGGTGCTGGACGAGGACGGCGGAGAGAACGTGCCCCTGGCCCCACTTTTTCTGGGCGGGGTGAACATGTATCTCCAGCAGAAATTCCGTTTCTTCCGGCGCACGCCGGCTTGGATCGACCGTTGGTTCGACCGGAGAGGCTTATTGTTGGCGGCGGCGAAACGAGCGGGCATGACCCGGGCCCGGGACTTGGGGGAGTTGGCCGTTTCGACATTGCGCGGAACAGAGGGTCATCAGCGCAAGGAGTTGGAGAAGCTGCTGGCATGGTTGCGGGAACAGGACCGGCCCGATCTGGTCTCCTTCTCAAACGGGTTGTTGACCGGATTGGCGGCGGCGGTTCGGGAAGAATTCTCCGTTCCCGTGGTGTGTTCCTTGCAGGGAGAGGATTCGTTTCTGGAGGCCTTGCCGGAACCTTACCGGTCGGAGAGTTGGGATTTGTTCCGGCGCAACAGCGAAGGGATCTCGCGTTACATCGCGGTGAGCGAGTTTTATGCAGAGGTGATGCGCAGGCATCTGCGCTTGGCCCCAGGGCGCATCACGCCGGTGCTCAACGGGGCGGATCTTTCCAGTTTCCGGGACAGCGAACCCGGCGAGCCGCCGGTGATTGGCTATCTTGCCAGGATGTGTCATGGAAAAGGATTGGAGACGCTGGTCGATGCCTACCTGGAGCTGCGGCGGCGGCGGCCGCAGCGGGTGTTGTTGCATGTGGCTGGAGCGATGACCGCCGTGGACGAGCCCTTGGTGGCGAAGCAGCGTTCGAAGCTGAAGCGGGCTGGATGGTTGGACGACGTAGAGTTCTTCCCCAATGTGACGCATGAAGAGAAATTGGAGTTTTTCCGCCGGCTGAGCCTGTTTTCGGTTCCGGCGCACTATGGCGAGGCCTTTGGCTTGTTCGTTGTGGAAGCGTTGGCCTCTGGGGTCCCCGTGGTGCAGCCTGAGCACGGGGCTTTTCCGGAAGTGTTGGCCCGCTCGGGCGGCGGTCTTCTCTGCCGGCCGAATGATCCCGCCGATCTCGCGGCGAAATGGATTCAGCTCTTGGATCGCCCGGAGGAAGCGAGAAAACTGGGCCGGGAAGGGCAGGCCGGGGTGCGGGCCTATTTCACGGCGGAGCGGATGACCGGCGATTTGCTGAGAGTGTTCGAGGAAGCGTTGCGCGGGGAGCAGGAGGCTTCCCGGAATATGGCGGTGGCTTCCTGATTTCCGGGTTAGACTGGTCCGGCGATGGAAGGGGAATCGGGCGAAAGACGAGGAGTTCCGGTGTTCCTCTGGAAGATGCGGGTGCCTTTTGCGGACACGGATCTGGCTGGGATCGTCCATTTCTCGAACTTTTTCCGTTACATGGAGAACGCGGAACACGCTTTTTACCGATCCCTGGGTCTTTCCGTGCATCCCGGGCGGCGCGGCTCGGAGCCCGCAGTGGGTTGGCCCAGGGTTCGGGCTGCCTGCGACTACCGGAAGCCGCTCTATTTCGAGCAGGAAGTGACGGTGGAGATCCGGCTGAACGAGTTGCGCACACGCTCGATTCGCTACGGATTTGTCTTTCGTCTGCCGGACGATTCCGAGGCGGTGGCTGAAGGGGAAGTGGCGGTGGTGTGTGTAGGACTACACCCGGAGGGAGGGATTCGCGGGGCGGTTGAGATTCCCTTGCTTTGGCGCAGCCGCATCGAAGGGGCGGCGGCCGGGGGTACGAGTTGAGGACCACCGGCCCTCCAGGTCATGTCTGACAGATTGGTTACGCTATCCTGGAGGGGCGGGCCCCCGCACGCCCTGTCGCGCGATGGGTCTCCGTCCCTGGACCAGGCCGTCACGGAGGCCGGCCCTCCAGGTCATGTCTGACAGATTGGTTACGCTATCCTGGAGGGGCGGGCTCCCACACGCCCTGTCGCGCGATGGGTCTCCGTCCCGGGACCAAGCCGTCAGAGACGCCGGCCCTCCAGGTCTTTCTCCCGAATGCACCCGCGCCACGGGATTAGTCGGGGCTGGAGGGCTGAGGTTTCGGGCTCAGTTCCAGCACGCGCAGCGGGATCCGGGAGAGGATCTCATCGCCGGCGTGCACATCGATGGAATAATGCCCGGGACGCTCGAAGCGGAGGCGTTGAAAATTGATGATGAGATTGCGGGTGAGGAAGTAGTTATCGTCCGGAAGGCGCACGGACATGGTGATAGGGCGGGCGCTGAAATCTTCCATGACGGGCCGGCCGTCATCGTCGATGAAGTGGAAGCGGAAGCTGTGCTTGCCTTCGTCTTCGGGCCGGAAACACAGGCGCAGGGCGAGTGAGCATTGGGGGTGGACGACCGGCATCCGGGCGGCGCAGATGGTGTCGAAGGCTCCGAGCAGGCTGAGTTTGCCTTGATAGTCTGACGCGGAATCGCAGAGAGTGGCGATGAGAAGTTCCATAAACGGAGGGGCGGCCTCAACTGCGGCGGCCGAAGATGCCCCGGAGACGGTTGAAGAGGCCTTTTTTCTTGGGCTCCTCTTCGACCGGTTTGGCCTGGGGAGCGGGTTCAGAGGGCTTGGGCTGCGAGGAAGACGGCTGGGTTTTTCGTGCTGAGGAATCTTCGGCGTCATCGGCCTGGGTAGACCCGCCGGAAGTGGTTCCGCCGCCGGCCTCGGTCCAGATGGGAGCATCTTTCTTGCTGTAGAGGTCCCTAAAAAACTGGCGCACGATCGGAGCGGCTTGAGCGCCTCCGGAGAGGCCTTGGCCGGGGCTGCCCTCGTACAGCGCGGCGAAGGCAAAGCGGGGCGCATCTGCCGGGAGATAGCCGGAGAACCAGGCCACGTTCTGACGTTTGGCTTTGATCCACTGTCCGGTCCCGGTCTTGGCGGCCATTTTCACTCCTGAGACGTATCCGCCCTTTCCGGTGCCGTGACCGGAGTGGACGACATCGACCATGCCTTTGCGCACTTGGTCCAGCAGATCTGGATTGATGTTGAGGGAGGCTATCGGGTTGGGGGAGAAGGGCTGGAGGACGGCATTGTCGACATCTTGAACTTGTTTGATGAGGTGGGCGTGTGGGATGACTTGTCCGTTTCCTATTCCAGCCATGGCTTGGGCGACTTGCAGGGGCGTGGCCTGAGTGAAGCCCTGCCCGATGACGAAATTGGCGATGTGACCGGAGGTCATTTCCCGGCCGGTCTTGTCGATCATGTAAGAGTTGGTCGGGATGAGCCCGCTGGCTTCACTGATGGGGATGCCGGTGGGTTTGCCGAAACCCATGAGCAGAGCCTGCTCGATGAGAGGACCGGAGCCGACAACTTGGCCGGCCTGGTAGAAGTAGGTATTGCAGGAGCGGGCGATGGCCATCCGCATGCCCATCGGCCCTTCGTGTCCGGAATGCCAGTTAGGAAAGGAGATTTTTCCATAACGGATGGCGGGCGCACAATTGAATTTCCGGTCCGGGGACAGCCCATCCCGGAGCATACCCAGACACATGACCACCTTGAAGGTGGACGCGGGCGGGTAGGTTCCTTGAAAAGCGGAGGCGAAGAAGGGATTTCGCGGGTCGTTCTGAAGTTTGTCAAAGCGCTCCGGCGTGATGCGCGGGATGAAGTCATTGAGGTCCCAGACGGGCCACGAGGCCAGGGCGAGAATCTCGCCGGTGCGCACATCGACGACGACAAGGGCTCCGCGGCGGACTTGGCGTTTGAGGGCATCTTCGGCCAAGGCCTGCATATCAGCGTCGAGCGTTGTGACCACAGTGTGGCCTTGCCTGGGGCGGACGAGGATTTCCTCCGCCGTCTTTTCGCCGCGGCTGTTGAAAAGGAGATTGAGTTTCCCGTCCACGCCCCGCAATTCGCGGTTGAACGAGAGTTCGAGACCGAGGACGCCATCGTAATGGTCGTAGTAGGGATCGGCGTTGGAGAGAGCGCCGGTAGGGGGACCGCCGGTGCGTTTGACGTAGCCCAGAACATGCGGGGCGAAGGCTTTGCGAGGGTAGTGCCTCAGGTAGGAGGCATGCAGTTCCACGCCATTCTCCGGGTGTTCTTTGAGGACGGAAACCGCCGTGTCGCTGAGGACATCGCCGAAGGGCAGGGGCACCCAGCGCCGGTTCTCGTAGTGTTTGGAGATATCGGCGTCGTCGACGGACCAGGCCGATCCTAACAATTCATTGACGCGCGCGATGCGGGATTGGGCGAAGGCCAAAATCTCCGAAGCGGAGAGGACGCCCCGATCAACGGGGAATCGCACCGCCGGCTGGTAAGCGACGCGGTTCTGGACCAGGGGGCGTCCGTGGCGATCGACGATCACTCCGCGCGGAGCGGGAAGCACCAGTTCAATGGTCCGTGCTTGTTTCTGCGTTTCCCAAGTGGGGGTCACCGCGTCAACGCTGATCTCGCCGGTTTCGATCTCGGGACTGGGATCGACGGGGTCTTGGGCCTGAAGACCCGGAGAGATCCAGAATGCCGCGAGGACGGCGGTGAATACGGATAGGTGGGGCTTCATGAGAACTGCCGGCGCCGGACTATAGTCTAAGGTGCGCGAGATTCCAGAAAACGCAGGATGTCCCGTGCGAGAGTCAGGTGGAAGCCGGGCAGGGCGGCGATGGCTTCCGGAGAGGCTTGACGCAAACGGGTTACGGATCCGAAGGTTTTCAGGAGGGCTTGTTTGCGCCGGATGCTGACGCCGGGGCATTCGTCGAGAAGACTTTCCGCGACGCGCCGTTTCATGAGGAGCTGGTGATAGCCGTTGGCGAAGCGGTGGGCTTCATCCCGGATCCGCTGGAGAAGCTTCAAGGCTTCCCGGTCGCGGGGCAAAAGGAGAGGGGTGGGGGTTCCGGGACGGAAGATTTCCTCGCGCTCTTTGGCCAAACCGATGACGGGCAGATCCGTCAGACCCAGGCTCTTCAGCTCGGTGAGGGCGCTGGAGAGTTGCCCTTTCCCTCCATCGACGATGATGAGACCGGGAAAGTCCGGGGAAGCGCCTTCGCGAACGCGCTCCGCGGTTTCGAGGGCTTCCCGGAGAACCCGGGAATAGCGGCGGCGCACCACTTCGGCCATGCCGGCGAAATCGTCCTGCCCGGCCACGGACTGGATCCGGAAGCGCCGGTAGTTCGCGGTGTCGGGAAGACCATTGCGGAAACTGACCATGGAGGCGACGCAGTGGGTGTTGGAGATATTGGATATATCGAAGCACTCCATGATGAGGGGCGGGTCCTCGAGCTGGAGCGCAGATTGGAGATCCTGGACGGCGGCCAGGGCGATCGCGGCGGAGGGTTGCGGCACGCCACGTTTGCCGGTGAAGCGCCTGGAAGGGGCGACGGTTTTCCGGAGATTGTCGAGGGCATCGCGGAGTTCTGCGGCGCGTTCGAAGCGAAGCTCTGCCGCGGCCTGGGCCATTTCCTTTTCGAGACCGCGGAAACGGTCGCGAGCCCGGCCTTCGAGGATCCGGCAGGCTTCATCGACGCGAGCGAGGTAATCCTGGCGTGAAATCCGTCCCATGCAGGGCGCCGAGCAATTTCGGATGATGTCGTCGCTGCAATGGCGATAATCGGTTTCACCGGGCTGGAGGGGCCGG
Source organism: Verrucomicrobiales bacterium (assembly GCA_041749135.1). Lineage (GTDB taxonomy): Bacteria > Verrucomicrobiota > Verrucomicrobiia > Verrucomicrobiales > DEV007 > DATKCT01. Next base: position 10,359 of record JBGTBW010000018.1, on the reverse strand, counting down.
CAGCTTCGCAATCCCAGGGAACGGTTGAGCCAGGACAGGGTGGCCCGGAGGGCTCCGGAATGGGCGAAGGGACCAAAATAACGGGCCCCGTCATCGCGCCGGACCCGGCAGAGCTGAAAGCGGGGAAAGGGATCTTCGGTGTGAATCTTCAGGAGGAGAAAGCGTTTGTCGTCCCGGAAACTCACGTTGTAGCGCGGCCGGAACTCCTTGATGAGCTTACCTTCCAGGAGGAGGCTCTCGGCTTCGTTGCGCACTTCGTGCCAGTCGAAGTCCCACATGCTGTGGATGAGCGCGCGGGTTTTCAGATCGGCAAGAGTGCGGCGCGAAGGGGCGAAGTAATTTGCCACCCGCCTCCGCAGATCCCGGGCTTTTCCCACGTAGATGACCCGGCCGAAGCGGTCCCGCATGAGGTAAACGCCGGGCAGGTGCGGGACGTCGCTCAGTTTTTTGGTGAGATCGGGTCGTTTTGGATGAAGGTTTCCGGACATTGGCGCGTCCACCCCGGCGCAACGGGATGCTTCGGCATTCCGATTTGCGGTGCGGGCAAGGCAAACTACCATGCTGGCGGCTTTTCCCATGAATAAATCCATCCTGCGCGGCCGGGCAGCGCACTTCCTGTGTCTACTCGGGGGCGCGGCCTGGCCATTGGCGGCCGGCGCGGCGAACGGGGAGGGGACGGCGGGGACGGAAAGCTCGGTTTCGCTTTTGGACCTGGTCCGGGACACCGGGGTGATGTTCTATCCCCTGGCCTTGCTTTCGGTGGCGGCGGTGTTCCTCATCGTCTACTACGCCTTCGCCATTCGGCAGGGGACGGTGGTGAGCGATAAATTCATGCGCACCGCGGACGTTCTGTTGCGGCAGGAAGACCACATCGGGCTGCTGGAAGTCTGTGAACGCCGGAGCGACAGCATTGCCCGGGTCGCGGAAAAAATGCTGGATTTCGTCACCAAGAACCCCGGAGCGCCCTTTGAAAAGGTGCGCGAGGTGGGAGAGTCGGAGGGGAGCCGGCAGTCCAGCCTCTTGACGCAGCGGATCACCTACCTGGCGGATGTTGGAGCGATTGCCCCGATGATCGGCTTATTGGGGACTGTGCTTGGAATGATCAAAGCGTTTCGGGAGATCGGTTCGCACGTGGTGTTTGGGGACCGGACCACGGGCTTGGCCAGCGGTGTGTCGGAAGCCTTATTGACGACGGCGGGCGGACTGCTGATCGGCATCCCCGCACTCATTTTCTACTCCGTGTTCCGGGGGCGGGTGCAGCGTCTCATATCCGATCTCGAGGCGGCCAGCACTCACATTCTCGTCCTTCTCGAGGGAGGCGGCAGGAGGGAGCGCGGGCGGGGCTCCGGCCGGCGGATTCCGGCCCGGCGGAGTTATACGGCGCGCGAGACCGAAGCGGAGACGCCTGAGGATTACTATAGCGGTCCTTCGCTGCCCTACGGGCGACGGGCCATCGATCCGGACAAAGTTTGATGGGGAAACTGCGATGAAATTCCGCCAGGACAATCAACTGGCCGCACCAGCGGGCATGCAATTCGCCCCCATGGTGGACATCGTCTTTCTCCTGCTCATTTTTTTCTTGGTAACATGGAGTTATGCCCGATTCGAGCCCGAACTGGACGTCAGTGTTCCCGCCGCGGAGGAGGGGACGGAGCCGCGCCGTCAATTCGGCGAGATCATCATCAATGTCCACCGGGACGGCCGGATCGTGGTGCATTCCGAGGAAGTTGGCGACGCGGAACTTTTAGCCAAGTTGGAAGCGGTGGCGGCGATTCGGGCCAATCAATCGGTGATCCTGCGTTGCGACGAGGAGGCTCCATCGCGGCACGTCTTGCACGTGTTGGACCTTTGTCACAAAGCCAAGATCTACAACGTGGCTTTTGCCACGCGAAAACGGGAGGACACACCGTGATGCGGCGGAGGCGATTCGGGACCATCGAGCGGATTTTGGCCGCGGTCTGCTGGATTTCGAGCGGGCTCGCCGGGATCTGGGCACAGGCAATCGATCCGCGCGAGGATCCGCCGCAGATCGATGAGGCGGAGGTGCGCCGCGCCCGGGTGGTGGAGGAGACTCCTGGCCCGGCGACCGCGCCTTCGCGCACGACTCCACCTCCGCGGCCACAGCCCCGTCCCGAGGTCTCGCGCCCGGCCGGACCCCGCCCGAGCCAGCCCAGTACGGGAGACGCGAAGAAGGATCTGCTGGATTACGCCAATTTGTTGTACGACAATGGCTATCACGACTTGGCCATCATTCAGTTCAACAAGTTCGCCTCGACCTACCCGGGAACGGAGCCGGCGGCGCATTACCGCCTTGGGGAGGCTTACCGGAAGAGGGCTGAGTTAGGCAAAGCCCAGGAGATTTATGAGCGGACCATTGTCGAGTTCCGCTCCGGCGAATACGTCGGAGCCTCCAGCTACCGTTTGGCTTCGCTGAAATACAATCTTCGGGAGTTTGCAGCGGCTCAGCGCTATTACGAGATTGCGGAGCGGAATTTGGTGCAACCGGAAGTGCGTCTCTCGGCGACCTACTACCGGGCGCGGACTTTGCAGCATCTCGGGCGCAACCGGGATGCGGCTCTGGCGTATCAATCCCTGATCGATGCGCCGAACGCGACGGCTTATCAGGAGCCCGCGCTCTTGGCTCTGGCCCGGATCGAGGCACAGGAAGGCCGGAAAGAGGAGGCCCTGGCGCGCTTCCTGCAATTGCGGGACAGCGCCTTGCAGCCGCGGATTCGCGCCGAGGCCGTGACCAAGGCGGGTATTCTCAGTTCGGAACTGGATCGGCGTGAGGAAGGGAACAGCTTGTTTGAAGAGGCCTTGGCCATGAAGAGCGGGGCGGAGGAGTGGCGTCCCGCCGCCCATTACGGATTGATCTCCAATCTCTATCAGGCGGAAAACTATGACGGAGTGATCATCGCGTTCGAGGGGAATCCCGTTGTGCACAGCGAGGAGACAGAGGGCAAGGTCTACCTGGTCGCGGGCAACGCCTACCGCAAGGCGGATCGCATGGCCGACGCCATCCGCTGCTACAACCGGGTGGAATCCGCCTATTTCGACCGCCCTGAAGGTGAAGAAGCGGGCTATCAAAAACTGTTCTGCCTCTACAAGGTCCGGGACTCGCGCTTGCCTGCTCTGGTGGACGACTTTCTCGAGCGGCAGCAGAAGCTGGGCAAGGCGGATTCATCTTTCAACGATTTGGCCCTGCTTCTCAAGGCCGAAGCGATGTTCACTGAGAAGAAGTATGCCGAGGCGGCTCCGGCTTACGACCGGATCGAATTGGAGGATATCCCCGCGAAGCATCATGCTTCGGTCCTATTCAAGAAAGGCTGGGCGCAGTTAGAGGCCCAGGAGTTCGAACGGGCCGCCACTGCCTTCTCCCGGTTCTTGACGGAGTTTCCGGACGACGAACGGGCTCTGCAAGGGCTGGTGAAACGGGCGCAAGCCTACAAGGGCATGCAGGTTTATGACAAAGCTCTGGAGGATTACGCTCGCATCGTCCAGGACTATCCCGACTCGGAGTTGGCCGAGTTGAGCATCCAGCAGGTGGCCTTCATTCGCGGGCAACAGCAGGATGTCGATGGGATGATCGCGGCCTTTGAAGAGTTGTTGGCCAAGTATCCCGAGACCCGGGGAGCCGCGGAAGCCCATTACTGGATGGGCTGGGGCTGGTATGAAAATAGGGACTACGCCAAGGCCGTGCCCGCTTTGGAGAAGGCGCGTCAACAAGACCCCGAGTTCTATGACCGCGCCAGTCTCCGGATCATACTGAGCTATTACTATCAGAAGGACGTCGATAATCTGCTCCAAGAGATCAACGTCTTCCTGGAGCGGAAATCGGATCAAACCTTGCCGCCGGAAGTGTTGGCCTGGCTTGGGGTGGAGCTTTTTCAGCGGGATGACTACGCGAACGCCGTCCGGTTGTTGGAGATCGCGGCTGATCCCCAGGAGCCAGACCGGAGTCCCGATGTGGTTTGGGACAGTCTCGGCCGCAGTTATTTAAAACTGGGCCGTTTTCAAAAGGCGGTGGAGCCCTTCGATATCTATCTGAAACGCATTTCTGAACCGGCTCGCCGGGCGCGAGTGTTGCTCAACAAAGGGACGGCCTTGAACCAGAGCGGGGAATACGGCCTGGCCAGGGAATGCGCGGAAGAAGCGCTGCGGCTGGAAAAGGAGGGGAGAACCAATGCCTATGCCTGGATCTTGCTGGGAGACATCGCCATGAAACAGGAGAATTACAAGGAAGCCTCGCGCTGTTACATCATTCCCAGTCAGATGTTCAGCGATCCCCAGGTCACGCCCGAGGCCCTGGCAAAGGCTGCGAATGCCTTTGATCAATTGGGAGAAAGCGAGCGCGCCGAGGAGGCCCGGTCGCAATTGCAAAGCCGTTACCCGGATTACAAGCCGGAATGAAACCGGCGGGCCGCAGCAGGGGAAGCGGCGGATCGGAGACAAGGCCAGGGATACGGCAAAGACGGCTTCCGGAAGCGAAGCGCAGCGGGGCTCCGGGCGCGATTCCGGGCGACCGTTCCGAGTTTGCGGAGTGGCTGGAGGCGCTAGGGCTGGTGGTGCTCCGGGTTCTTTACCGGATCGAGACCGAGGGGGCACATCATCTTCCTGCGCGCGGCGGCGTCTTGCTCGCCGGGAGTCACCTGACCTGGTTCGATGTGCCTGTTCTCGTAGCGGCGACGCCGCGTCCGCTGCGCTTTGTGGCCGGGCGGGACATGTTCGACGTGCCCATGCTGGGATGGTTCATGCGCCAGTTCCGGGCCGTTCCCATCGCGCCGCGGCAAGCCAAGGACGCGGTGCGGACGACCGTCGAAGAGGTCGCGCGTGGCTCGGCCGTGTGCGTGTTCCCGGAGGGTGGCTTGAGCCGGTCTGGTCTGTTGGGAGCGTTTCAACCGGGCATCGGTCTCATCGCTCGACGGGTGGGCGAGGCTCCCGTGGGACCCTTTTACATCGACGGTCTCTGGGGCTCCGTGTTCTCCTATTCGGAAGGGCGCTTCTTTTGGAAAAGGCCGGAGCGAATCCGGCGGCGAGTGACCGTCTATTTCGCTCCCCCCTTGCGCGACAGAAGGAGGGAACTCTCGGATTTGCGCAGCGCCATTTCCGCTTGCGCGTGGAAGGCCTGCCGGCGTCGTGGATCCGAGGAAGCGGATCTCTGGAGCCGTCTGTGCCGGGCTTGGAACCGGAACCAGGTTTGGTGTGCAGAAGCGACCGGGGGCCGGATCCGGCGCTGGCTGGGCCCGGAGCTTCTGGAGGCTGCCGCTCAGAACGGGAGCGATCTCGGCTGGTTGTCCAGGGGAACCCGTGTGGCGGTCTGTGCGGAACCGTCGCTCGAGTCGGCGGCGCTGCACCTCGCGCTCGTGCGCTTGGGCTGCATTCCCATCGCGGTGGCGACTGAGAGCGCCGGGTATGATCCAGCCTCGTGCAGTGCCCTGCTCGAGGAGACCGGGGCGGCGGCCTTGGCGTGGAGAGAGGCCGGCTCAGGGTGGCAGTGGGAAAGGCGGCCCCAGAGTTCTTTGTCCGATTATCCAGGTGCGGATGCGGCGGCGTTGGCGGTCTCCCGGGGGGGCCGGTGGCGCTTGCATCGTTTCGACGCGATCAGTCTGGCTGCGGGCATCATCCAATTGCGAGAGACTCTGGCGTTCCGGAGGGAAGAGGTGGTGCTGTGTCCGCGTTCCTTTACCCGGCCGGGCCTTTGGTGGGCGGGGTGGTGGCTGCCCCTCTTGCAGGGATGGCCCATGGTCTTTGCTCCGGAGGGAGAGGCGGCGGAGGCCCGGGCGCTGGGTGTGACCGTGGAGGTGGCGGACCGGCGGCGGGCTCAGGAATGGATCGATGAGCCGTTTCCAACGCGGATCCCTCGCCATGTTCTGCATTTTGAGGCGGATGTTTTGGTGGGGACCGGAACCGCGGGAGGAGAGCGGCGGAAGGGCCGGCCATGGTTCTTGCGGGGGTTGGACGATCCGGTTTCCGGCTGCGTGCTGGCGCTCAGCACGCCGGATCCGGTGTATCGCCGCGGCCAGCAAGGGTTGCCCGGGCTCCGTGCGGGCTCGTGCGGCCGGCTGCTTAAAGGTGTGGACGTCAGGGTTAATGGAGGCGGCCAGGAGGGGCGCGCCAACTTCGATGTGATTACTCCGGCCTGGGATAAGACGGCGCCCGGAAGTCCGGCAGTCAGCGGCCTGGCCGGATGGATTGACCCGGACGGTTTTGTGTTCGCAGAGGAGACGGCATGAACTGTGGCCGGCAATGGGAGAAGCGGAGCGGGTTGCGAACCAAGTTGGGGGAGGGTTCGGCTTGCGCCCTGGCGGGGCGCGGCGGATTATCTTGGACCCGAGCCATGGACGATCTTCCGGCCTTGCCACGCGACCCGGCCGAGCTGCAACGCAAAGCGTGGCTCGGAGACGCCGTGTTGGCTTTGGTGGCGCGGCGATGGATCCTTGAGGAGCACGGTCAACTGTCGGCGCGACTTTTTGAAGACCTGACATCCAACGCATTTTTGGGCAGCGTCGGCAATCCGACCCGGATCGAGGCTCTTATTGGTTTGCTTTTTGAACGGGGAGGCTTGGCGGCGGCGGACGAGTATGTGCGGGCGAAGATCCTCCCGCTCTACTTACAGCAGCAGCGGAACCGGCGCCTCCATTGAGAGTGGGAAGCGGGATAGGGTGGCGCCCTTCTTCCGAGGACAGATTCTTGATGACGCCAAACTCGCAGGCTCTTCATCGCTATGTCCTTCGGAATATGGCTACGGGATTATATGAGATACGCTTGATAGGTTAGGCCACTAAATATGCCCTCGCAATATCTTACCATCTGCGCAGGCCTTCTTTTCGTCGCATCGAGGTTTTGTTGTTCCTCGGCTTGGACAGCGAGCAGCAGTCCAGCACGATTCCACTCTGCACGGCCGCGAAAATTTACTTGGCGCTCAGTGTTTTAGTCTGGATCGTTGAACTGCGATGTGCAGCGAAGAAGCGGAGACATACAGATGCCTGATTTGACGGGAAGCCGGACTTTCAGCCACAACAGCCAGGCGCAGCCGGAAACAGAGTCTATTGACAGCGGGTGGCTGGACCTTGATCTTGTGCGCAACTACGAGACCGGATCGAGCGGCTCGGGCGCGCCGGTGGAACCTGCCGGGGCTACCAACTGAGAGCCGGCTCGACGGTCGAACACGAGAATTTCTACACCTTCGACGGCTACGGGAGACTGAGCACGGTGAGCGACGCCTACAACAAGAGCGGGAGCTTCGGCGCTCTGGCCTACACCTATGTGACCAACAGCAACTTGATCGCTGACTACACCAACAGCAAGGTGAAGGTCGAGTATGCGCATCATGCGAACCGGGACGTGGTGACCTCGGTGACGAACCAGGAGCTTGTGGGGACTCCGGGCACGCTGTCGAGTTTCAGTTACTCGCTGAACACACTCGGGCAACGCACGAGCCTGACCCTCAGCGGCACGAGCCTCACGACGGCGGGGACGTGGACCTACAGCTACAACGACCGCGGTGAGCTGACCGGCGCTGATCACAGCGTGGAAACGACGAACGATCTGGAATACTTGTACGACGCGATCGGAAACCGGGATTGGACGAAGAAGAATGGGGTGACCACCAACTAGGTGGCTGGGAGCGTCAACCAGTACACGACTGCAGGCACGGCCAGTCCCGTCCACGACTTGGACGGAAATCTCACGGACGACGGGACCTTCAAATACATTTACGATGGGGAGAACCGCCTGATCGAGGTGATTCCCAAATCGGTGGCGACGAACAACTACCGCCTCCGGCACAAGTTCGATTGGCTGGGTCGGCGGGTGGAGAGGATTCTGGAGCAGTGGAACGGGAGCGCGGGGGCGGCGTATTCGACGCGCTTTTCTGTGTGGGACGGCTGGAACGAGGCTGCCATCTACTACACGGCGAGCGGGTATACGAAGGCGAAGATGTACACGTATACTTGGGGTTTGGACGCGAGCGGGAGTCTGCAAGGGGCCGGCGGAGTGGGAGGGCTGTTGGCGCAGCGCCGTCACATCTCGAGCGGGTACCAGTGGGTGGCCTATCCGCTCTACGACGGGAACGGGAACATCTGGCAGTATCTGAGGGAAGGCGGCACGATGGAGGGGTGGTTCGAGTATGATCCCTACGGCAATCAGATTGCGAGCGGCGGGACCAAACAGATCGCGTTCATTTACCGCTTTAGCACCAAGCCTTATGAGGATCAGAATCTGAAGGGTTCAGCGGGTCCAAAGCTGGTGAACTACCAGTTGCGCAACTACAGGCCGTCCTGGGGCCGGTGGCTAAACAGGGATCCCATCGGGGAACAAGGCGGATTGAACCTGTATGGGTTTGTGGGCAATGATGGGGTGAATGGATGGGACGGTTTAGGGTTGCTGGATCTACACGGCGTCGGGCCTGGCGCCGGCTTTGATATAGCTACCGGACAAGGTTATATCGGCTTGGCCGGCGTGTTGAATGAGAATGAACGCCGTGCCCTAAAGAAAAGTAGGGGCGGTGTGATTCTGTCGAATCTGGCGTATTCTTGGACCTTCAATACTTGCGATGGAGCATATAGCTTTACGGGATCCTTGAGTGGCTACTTTGAGGACAGATTTCGATTGAGCGGAACGGGCGATTTCATTCCAAGGGACGAAAGGAATATCATACCGTTCACTCGAGGGGGAGATACGCAGTTTATTGGAGCCTATTTTGTCCCGATACAACCCAATCTCCCACAACTGCAGATCGCAAGTGACCAATATCCAGAATTGTCACGCCAGTTACAGCGTTCGGTTAGGAACAACGAGCTTTTGGACACCAGGGATTCTTGCGGAACGATAGTGGTTGACTGGAGCTATAAGATCTTTGACTCATCGATCGATACTCCCGAGTTTGATGGGGAGCATATAATCCCTCCGGCTTTTTGGCCAGAAGGCGGACATGATAAGCGATTCTCACCGGATCCTCCGGAGGCGTGGGGCAAGGCTCCTGTATCATCCGGATCTATTAGATTTACAATCGGGTGGAATACCTGTGGCAACGACTATCAGGTGGCAATTGTCTCTAGTGAAGCAATTCCTCATTCAGATCCACCATTAGAACGAGGAGGAAGGGAAGGCGTGCACGGGCGTTACCCAGGAGTTGAGTGGTTTCCCCTTAGGTAGATATGAGAACGAATAGGTGTTTTCTATCGGCCGTTGTTCAACTGGCGCTGATTGGCAGTAGTGTTGGAGACCTTCTTAATCTGGATGGAGAACGTCCGTATCGACTGGCGGCAAAACCGACTGAACTAGTAAGTGTACTGGAAGGGAACTCGGTTGATAGCTCGCTTATTGAATGTGGCATTTTACATTTGACGCCGCGTGATAAGGCTGGCTTGAATGCCTTAATTGAACTTCAGAATCAAGTAAACGTTCACAAGGGAATAGTCTCCGGTGTTCTTTATCCGTTTTCACCACAAATCGCTTTGCGGCTGAGCTGGAGTGAACGCAATGCGTTTGTTGAATCCTTGATGCTGGGAGGCTTATCGGCAGTTGGGGTGGGAGATGGAGAGCTTGGAGATGATGCTATCCAGCACGTGTTGGAATTGGAGCAACTGGCTTGCTTAGATTTGCGTGGTACTCGCATCACTGCTGGTGGTTTACAGACGCTGAGTGCCATGCCGTCTCTTGTTGCACTTGTCCTTCCAATGGCTGCGGACGACAGTTGGATTGATGCCATTAATCGGATAGAAAGTCTAAGGGAGATTTCATTTGCCTATACACAAGTGTCTGCTTTGGGGCTGTCTCGCTTGGCGCGTAAACCGGAATTGCGGGTACTAAATTGCTCTCACTTAGCAAATCCACGGGGTTTATGCGAAACACTCAATGGATTCGTGAATCTTGAAACGTTGCTGCTAGATGGCGTGTTGCTGAGTGATGAAGACGTCGCGGATTTGAAGCTTCCGCTGCTGAGAGAATTGTCTATGAACCAATACGGTATTGGCGAGCGCACGAATTTGAAATTGCTGTCTGAGAAGTTAGAGGTATTACGAATTGACAAAGTTACCGAGTGGGGGCAGTTGCAAGGGTTCGGATCATTGCAGAGGTTGATTATTGTTGGGAGCACGAAAAACAAATAGGTTAGGCTGGCTAAACAGAGATCCCATCGGAGAGGAAGCAGGCTTAAACTTGTATGGGTTTGTGGGGAATGATGGGGTGAATGGAACTGACTATCTAGGCCTGGATGTTAGTGTTGCCTCGGCAAGCGTGCGGGCGCTCGGAAAACCGGGCCGGCGGCGGTCGCGGGCTTGGATTCTGTGGAGGCCGGGCGCTTGGTTCAACCGCTGCCGGGTTCCAGGAGAGCGGCGGCCAGGGCGTCCTGGTAGT
>JBGTBW010000017.1:0-16705 GCA_041749135.1 Verrucomicrobiales bacterium | reverse complement strand
AGAACCCCCCTTCGAAGTCAAAAGCAAATCCCTTACGCAGAGCGCCCACTGACCCCGGGCCCGCCTTCCTGGCTTCGTTCAACAACGGATGCATTGAACATCAGCGCTACGCGCTTAGTTCATATGCATCCTTATATGGTTAGGCGTTTCCGGTCGCATTGGGGATTGCTGGTGGGGCGAAGCGACGATAGGCGATGCCCACTAATCGGTCGAACGCAAATGCAAGCAGCAGACCAGCGATGACGCCAGCGGTGGCACCAACGATGAAGATGTCGCGGTGCTGGAGATGAAGGTTGAAAAGGTGAGACGCGAGCCAAAGCACAGCGATACCTGCGGGCAACGCTGCCACGGCACAAAGCTGGTAGTGCAAGGCGCGAAGGCCAGATGAAAAACGACGGCGGAACAGACCAATAAAAGCTGACGAGGATATAATGCCGAGACCGACTACGATGGCAGTCCCAACGGCTGCGATGACGCCAACCATGATGCTGACTGCGATAAGGAAAAGAACGATTAAAACACCGATGAAAAGCAACGGAGAGAAGCTGTCATCCATCGGCTCAACCGGTGGCGCGTCAGTCGCGCCGAGAGCGGCGGCGGCAAACAGAAAGGACAGAAGAATGATGCGGTTCACAGGACACGCGAGGTAGCGCCTAGCAGACAGAGGTGAGCGACCGCCGCCGACAAGGACGGTGGAGCGCACGAGGCGCTCTCGAACTGCCGCCCAGCGTTGAACGGAGTAGCGGGGCGGCGGTTCGCTCGACCGATCTGGTTAGCCCGCTGGTCTCTCATACTCAATCTGGACTGAACTCTACGCTCACCACCCTGCCGCTCGAAAGTGAAATGATGCCCCAATCAGAATTGAATGCTCCGTCATTGGAATGACGAAAGACCAATGAATCGCTTCCGACGATGTTGAGTGTGCCCTGTGCATTCGTGGAACTGCCGGGAATGGCTGGCCAGCCAGAGCCCTCCATGTAACGGCCCATGATCTGGCGGACCTCCGCCTCCGTCATACCGACGCGTATCCGGTCGAGGTCACGAAGGAACGGCTTCCGCGTCGTCCAGTCCACGAAGTAAAGCGCCGCAACAACTGCGACGATGGCCGCGAGCCCACCAAGGCGACCGATCTGACTGCGAACTGATACAGGCCGAATGAAACCCGCTGCGAATACGATGGCGACGGAGAGATAAAGCCACCAAGCGACGGCATAAGCCAAACCAAGCTCACACAGCGCAAACAGCGTGAGCGCAATCGAAGCAATGACGATGAGACCGACGCGCATGGCAGTGGGCTAACGCAGAGGCCACTCACCCGCTACCGGGAGCGCGCCTCCGGTTTCTGATTTCGAGGTCGAGCGATCATTCAGCTTTGAAAGTGGGGCGGGTAGCGGGTTGAGTGCGCCGCCTGGTTAGCCTTTTTCGTAGATGGCCGAGCGGATGACCCTATTGAGGTTACCTTCCATCTTCTTCAATTTTGGGTCAATCACTTCTATAAAAATCTCTCCGTCGGCCGTCTCGGAGAGGTTCCTCTTACGAATGTTAAAAGTCGATGAGTAACTCGCAGCAGTGGTTGGATGATTCGGTTCTCGCGTTCTATACCATTCGATAAGCTCTTCCCAAGTCGCCGGAAGCATCAAATCGTTCTCCACTGCATAATCTCTTATTTCATGGGCCATCCTCGCGGTGATTCCCCCTTCGGCGATCGGTGTCCCAACGAAGTACCAGAGTGCAAAGCAGCCGATCCCTACGGAGAGAAGAGTTGCTCCAAGAAGCGACAGCAGCGCCTTCATCTTTTTGTCGAACGAACCAAGCTCAGCGACCCGGAGCACGGGACGCAACGATTGCAACCGCGACGCTCTCGCCGGGTTCGCTGCAGCGCATGGTTAGGCCGCGTGTCTCGTGATGAACTCATATCTCCTCCGGCGTGGGCTTGCGGACGTGCTCGACGGAACGACGGTCGCACGCGCCAAACTCTCGAAAGTGCTGGCGGGCCTGACTCAAACTCAGGTCAGCGTTCGGGCCGCCACGAACCTCGTCGGCGTCGTGGTCGTCCTGACCGTCATCCTCCCAAAAGCAAACCGGGCAAATCTCGTAGCCAGCCCGCTCCGTCAGCGTCCTGCACCGGCAGCAAGGGCAGCGATACAAACTCCCATCTGCGGCTCGCTGCTTTGTAACGTTGCTGAAGTGCATGGCGTGTGAAGCGGCCTAACGTCTAGCTGTGGCACCGGCGGAATGGAAGCTCGAATTCAAAATTGGACGATATCGCCGGTTGCCACGAGCGTCTTGTTCGCCTTGGTTGTTTGTAGTGGGAAGGTGATATCATCTGGGTCTATTCATGGGTGATTATTGCATCCATGCCCGGTACACTCTGGCAATCTCACTGGCTGAAACCTCATTCACCGGGTAACGTTCGGAATGCGCCCTACCCGACGTATGCCAAAGTTTGGTGTCGAGGAAATGTAGCGGAAGAAAAGCTGCGCCCATGGAACTATTCCAGCGAAAGTCCGTCACAAAACCTCGGGGTGCCCACCTATACCACTTCACTCCGTTCAGTCCTATAGCCGAGGGCTCATATCGGCCCTGTAGGCTGAGGGCGAGGTAACTGAGAATGTAAGCTCCAACTACCGCGCTCAGAGCGAATCCAATCCGCCGTTGGTTTAGTAGGTTAGACCTGGATGCTGACATAGTCTGGGCGAACGTCATGATCAGCGACCGGGGGCGAGGCTTCGACTGCGAGTTGAGGGTGGAACGGTCATGACGGCTGCAACTCGCGCCTGGTCAGGTGTTAGGAGCGACGTCTTGTTCGACCATTGAAGCATTCCTGACAATTACTTCTCTGGCTTCTCCAACCCGTTCGGGTAAAGCACCTTCGGATCGTCATTCGAACCATTCGCGTCCCAGAATAGGTCGGCGTGCGTTGGCTCCGGCCTCACTTCAATTCGACAGGCGTTCTCGTTCTCCGTGACAACCATTTTTAGTCCCCACGGAGAAACTGGTCGTTTGGGCGAAGTTTTACCGCACGCCTTCCAATGCGGATGATCTCCGGCATTGTGCCACCAATAGTGCCAAAATGACTGTTCGTTCGTTGGGCGGGCTGCAAACGTTATTGTTACCTTGGCGATCTTGTTTGGTAAATCGTCTAGCTTTCGAAGTGCATCTAGTCGCGCGGCATGGATATCCACACCCCTGCCCTCAACGACAAGCCTGTCTTCCAGCTCCAGTAGCTTGTCTTCCCGCTTCAGTCGACCAAAGAACTGGATGATTGCGTTGTCTATATACTTCCTCTCGGCGATGGGGCATTCATCAGCAGCCACGACGACTGTCGAAAGTAGAATACCAGCGCCGACAGCCGTCCGGTAGAATGGGGCTCTCATTTTCCTAGTGTCCTTGATGTTGTCGAACAGTTTATTGAGCCGCACGCTGCATAAGAAAGGAGTTACGCAGCGTGCGGCATAACTCCTGCAAAGGCAGCCTGGGCGGATCCTGAGCGGGGCAGTACATGGGCAAATCATAGAGCGACCCACGAAAGATTCCAAGGGAATTTCGTCGGGAAGAGTTCAGCCGCCTCAAAGCTGATCCAAGGGGCTCAGGACTCCTACTCCCGGGCGCTTCATGACATGCAAGTAGATCATCGTGGTGGCGACATCCGCATGCCCGAGACGGCCCTGCACCGTCCGGATGTCCGTCCCGGTCTCCACGAGTCCGCTTCAGCCCCCCATGTCGGCGAGCGCAGGAGGAAAATGACAGGCGCCAAGGGGCAGCAGGAGCAGCGGGGCGGCCTTCCTCCCGGCCTTCCTCGCGGGCATGGTCCCGAGGACAGGGCTCCGGTGGAAGAATTCAAATGAGGGCGGAAAGTGGGAGGGTGAACGGCATTGGAATGGCCACACAGTATCAATCAGGCAGGAGGCGCAGAGTGCTCCTCGCCACGGCCCTGGCGTGCGCGGTGCTGGGAATCCTTCTGCTGGGCGGCGCATGGAAATGGGGATGGTTCGGCGGGAAAGGAAGCGCGGAGGAAATGGTGTTCGATCTGGGAAACGGAGTGGAGCTGACCGTCTGTTGGTGTCCTCCGGGAACCTTTCTGATGGGAAGCCCTGCGACTGAAGCCGGGCGCGGCGAGGATGAGGTCCAGCACGAGGTGACCCTGACCCAGGGGTTCTGGATGGCGAAGACAGAGACCACGCAGGCGCAGTGGAAGGCGCTAATGCCGGACAATCCGAGTCAGTTTCAAGGCGACCGTTTGCCCGTGGAAAGCGTGACTTGGGACGAGGCTCAGGCATTTGCCGCGGCATTGACGGAGCGGCTGCAGCAGGAGGGAAAGCTCGATCCAGGTTGCGAGTTTCGGCTGCCTACCGAGGCGCAGTGGGAATACGCCTGCCGGGCTGGGACAACCACGGCCTATTTCACCGGTGACGGGGAGAAGGCGTTGCAAAGGGCGGGCTGGTATTCTGGCAATTCCGGGGGCAAGACATCGAGGTTTGAGGAATGGTTGCAAACATTGCCGGTGATTGCGGGTTGGTTTAAGGGCAAGTCCCGGGGAAAGACCTGGCCGGCGGGCAAGAAAAGGGAGAACGCGTTCGGCTTGCAGGACATGCATGGGAATGTGTGGGAATGGTGTGAGGACTGGTATGGAGACTACGGGGCAGGCAGCGTTGTGGATCCGGTTGGGCCCCAAACCGGGACCTACCGGGTGCTCCGGGGCGGCTCCTGGCTCTACGGCGCGGACTGGTGCCGCTCCGCCTATCGGTTCGGGTACAGGCCGGACGACCGCTGGAACTACCTGGGCTTCCGGGTCTGTCTGGTTCCCGGTCCGGCAGCGGAGCCAGTCTCCAAGGACGAGTAAGCCGCCTTTCGCGGCAGGCGGTCAGTCGCAGGAATAGGAACGGAGGGAGGGCGGCTGCACGAAAAGAGGCCGCAGGTGAGATCGAAGAGCGTCCGGGAGTGAAACAACGTACCCGGGACATTCCCTCGAAACTGCACCGGGCCGCACTTCCATGAGGCGCCGCGTCGATCAGCCCAGACCGGCAAGGGCCGGGATTCCGGGGCCTGAGAATATGTCAGGAGGGGTCAAAAGTGTATCGGATTTGTATCACGTTTTGCTGCAACAAGCTGCGTTTTCTTGCGCTTTTCTGCACTTTTGGGTTTGCACGAATCGCAGGCCTCGGAAGATCGTAAAGCGTTTCTGGTAAAAGAGTTAATCACGAAATTCCGGAGAGTTCTTGCGGAAATGCGAACGGTCCAAGGGCCTCCGGCTTCACTTGGCGTTGACCCCAGTCGCGGAAACTCTTGATCGCCCATCGAAGGGGGAAGGCGGGTTGGAAAACCCGCCCTCCGTTGCGGCCCTTGAGCCAAAAGCAGGGCGGACATGCCTGATCAGCCGCAAACGATATCAGCGCGTCGCCGCATTCGCGCCTGTACATTTCAAAATCTCACGCCCCTTACGCGTAACCGAGAAAACGCAGGAGAGCGTAAGCGATTACTGCCGCGAGGAGGGCGCCCGCGATGAATCCCGCAGCGTTCTTGCTCCGGGAGGGAGGAACCCTCTTTGCCGATGCCGCGGCCAAGCGCAGGCGCTCTTCTTCATCCGAGAGGGAATGGGCGAAGCGCTTCCCCCACGACGACGAGGCGGCGCCCTGCGGATCGGGTTCCGGGACGCTTTCGCCAATGGGCATTTCCAGGGATTCCGGCAGCATCTCCGTGATCAAGAGATCATCGCGCTGGGGGCGCTCGATCTGGCGGCGGGAAGCAGTGAGGGGCGTGTTCGAAACAGCCGATCCGAACTCTGGGTCCGGAGCCGGGGGGGCCGGTTCACGCGGCGCCCCGCGCCACGGGGTGGAAGGGCGCCGCGGAGGAGCCCCTGCCGGTGAATTGCGTGAGTGAGTTGGGATCTTTGGAGACCCCGCCGGTGGAGCGGTATCGGTCTGCTCCGGCGGAGGCCACAGCTCCGTTGGAGATGACTGGAACGCGGAAACCGGTTTCTTCTGCTGAGGAGTAGGCAGTACTCCTTTCCCCGGCTCTCGGCGTTTGCTGGCCCGGTCCCGGCGCTCGCCGAAACGAAGGGGTCCACGCGCGGTCGCGTCGCTGCTTTTGTCGCTGCCTTCCTTGCTGTCCTCGGCGCTTTCCTCAGAAGGCCGGCGGCCGCCCCGGCCGAAGATCGGCTTGACCTTTCTAGCGGTGGGTTTGGTTTCAGGACTCCACCACGGGCTGCCGGAACGGCGAACCTCCTCTGCCCATTCGCCAAGCTCCGGCAGATCATCGGAAGCTGGCGATGGATCTTTCATGGGGAAATCAGGGTCCCGGTCTGATGTCCCGGTGTGCTCGCCGTCGGACATAGCGGAACCGCCTTACAGGAGTGTATATGAGAAATCGTGAAAGTTGAACGTAGCGAAATTTCTTCACCAGGCAATGGAGAAGCGGGAAAAGCCATATCGTGGACTGGGCGAAATTTTCCGAGTTCCGCAAGTGGCCCTAAAGTGATCCGAGCCCACATTTCTCATACCATTTCTGCTGTGGCGCGCTCCACCCCATCCTGCCGTCGTTCCGCTTGCCTCGGGCTTGAGCAGGGTGTAATCACCCAGCTCTGTGCACTCGGCTGCGCGCGGCCTTGGCAGTAAGGGGCGCAGCGACTCGCGACGAAACGGTATGAGAAATGCGAGCTAGAGCGTCTATGATGATTCCAGCGCTAATCAGGAAGGCTTGCCGGACGATAGGGATATCCGCAGCGGCTCTCGTTCCGGTTTGTGCCCACGCCTCCGTCCCCGGGGATCTCGGGTTGCAGATTGAGGCTACCCCGGGTGGAATTGAGCTGCGGTGGACGGCATGTTCGCTGGTTCCCCAAGGCGGGACGCCGCTGTATCCCGGCTACAGGGTGGAAACGAGTGCGGATCTTCGCCACTGGAGCGGGACCGGCGTGGACATCCCGGCGCAGGCAGGGGGTCCGCCGGAGGATTTCGAGGAGGAACTGCCGCGGTCGCTGAGCGGGAGTCTCGGTTTCTTCCGAGTGGTGAGCGTCATGGATTTCTCCGGGATGGATCTGAGCGACGCCAACCTTTCCGGCGCCGATCTGAGCGGAGGGGATTTTTCCGATGCGGATTTGAGCGGTGCGGATCTCGGGGAGGCGAATCTTTCGGCCGCGGATCTTTCCGGGGCCAATCTGAGCGGCGCCGATTTGGAGGGCGCGATATTGGATGGGGCGACGATGTTCGAAGTGAACGCCGCTGGCGCGGAATTTGGATCGAGTTCGTTGCGCTCAGCAAATCTCCGTTCGGCTGACCTGAGGGGAGCGGATTTTGGCTACGCCAACCTGTCGGGGGCGGACCTTGAGGAGGCCAATGCCGATGCGGCCATCTTCTTCCGGGCCCGCTTGAAGGGGGCGCGGTTATTGCGGGCGACCTTGCGGGAGGCGGACCTGCGCAAGGCCAATCTCGGAGAAGCAAAGATGAGTTATGCAGTCCTGGATGGGGCCGCGCTGCAAGAGGCGGATGTGGACGGGGCCAAAGCGCGTTTTGCGAGTTTCGCGGGGGCCAATCTTTCCAGCAGCTCGCTGCGCGGGTCGGACTTCGAATCGGTGGACTTTTCAGATGTGGTGGCGCTAGGTGCGGACGGCAGCGGGGCCAACTTCAGCTACGCGAATTTCTGCGGATCGGACTTCACCGGTTCGAACGTCTACGGAGCCAACTTTTTCGGCGCGGAATGCCCGCCGGTGTCGGGTCCGACTCCCTGTCCCATTCCCTGTTACGGGCCGGTTGGATCAGGAAACACCGCGGGAGGCGTATCCCGCCTCTGGATTCGGGGCGGGAGCGGGAGTTACCAGTTTTTCGGGGCGTTTTAGCGTGTTGGGAAGGACAGGCGGAAGGGCGCGAGAGTCGCCGCGTCTGCGCTTCGGTCAGGATTTCAGTTGACCGCTGCTGCGGAAATGATAGGACTGTAGACCTTGGGAAGGCCGGAAGAACCGGTGAACAGGCGGATGGAACGGGGCAAGGTGACGCGCATTTATTCGGCGGGCCTCCACGGGGTGGATGCCGTGGAAGTGGAGATCGAGGCCAGCGTGGGCGGGGGCGACCCCAAACTCGTGGTTGTGGGTTTGCCCGACGCGGCGGTCCGGGAAAGCACCGACCGGGTGTGGTCCGCGATCGCCAACAGCGGATTCGGGCTGCCCAAGGCCCGGACCACAGTGAACCTGGCTCCTGCCGATTTGCGCAAGGAAGGCCCGATGTTCGATCTGGCCATTGCTCTCGGGGTCATCGGGTTGAGCGAACACTATGGGGAGGGGATAACGGAGTCCTGTTGTTTTGCGGGGGAGCTGGCTCTGAACGGCCGGGTGCGACCGGTGCGCGGCGTGTTGTCGCTGGCGCTGGAGGCGCGGCGGCGGGGGAGGCGCTTCGTCTTGGTGCCGGAGAAAAACGGGACCGAGGCCGCCTTGGTGGAGGGGATCGAGGTCATCGGACTGCGGATGCTCCGGGATGCCGTTCAGTTTCTGCACGGAGACCCGGGTTACCCTCCGGTGCGCATTGACCGTGCTCAAGTCTTTGAGGAGCGCCGGCGCTACGCCATCGATTTCAGCGACGTCAAAGGGCAATCTCACGCCAAACGCGCCATCGAAGTCGCGGTGGCTGGCGGCCACAACCTTCTCATGCTGGGGCCTCCGGGAACGGGGAAATCGATGCTGGCTCGACGGATCGCTACGATCATGCCGCCGATGACCGAGGAGGAAGCCATCGAATCGACCAAGATACACAGCGTCGCCGGGCGGGTGCGCGACACGGACGGTCTGGTGGCGACACGGCCGTTCCGGGCTCCGCACCATACGATCTCTGATGTGGGTTTGTTGGGAGGCACGAGCAATCCCAGCCCTGGAGAGGTGAGTCTGGCGCACAATGGGGTGCTCTTCCTCGACGAGCTTCCCGAGTTCCGGCGCAACACGCTGGAAGTTCTGCGTCAGCCGTTGGAAGACGGGTGGGTCACCATTTCCCGCGCCTCCGGTTCAGTGACGTTTCCGGCGCGTTTTCTCCTGGTGTGCGCGTTGAACCCCTGCCCCTGCGGTTACTACGGCGACGCCCGGCGAGAGTGCCGCTGCACCGTGCCGCAGATCCAGCGCTACCGGCAGCGGGTGAGCGGGCCTCTTTTGGACCGGATCGATCTGCACGTGGAAGTGCCTCCGGTGGATCACCGGGAATTGACTTCGCGGGCGCAGGGAGAGACTTCCGCGCAGATCCGGGCGCGGGTGGTCGCGGCCCGGCAGTTGCAGTTGCGGCGTTTTCGCAGCGTTGCAGGGCTGCGGTGCAATGCGGCGATGCCGCCGCGCTTGGTGCGGGAGTGTTGTCAGGTCGATGCAGAAGGCGCCGGTCTGCTCGAGCAAGCGATGAACGATATGCATTTCAGCGCCCGGGCCTACGACCGCATTCTCAAGGTCGCCCGAACCTTGGCCGATTTGAGCGCTTCTGAGAACATCGAATCACTCCATGTACTCGAAGCCATCCAGTACCGTTCGCTGGACCGGCAACTCTGGAGGTAGGCCGTTTCAAGAATTGAGGGTGTTCTTGCTTAGCCCGCTCAATTTAGGCGTGTTACATAATCAGTGGTGCGTTAGCGATAATGAATATAGGGAAAGCGGCGAACGAGCGCCATCCGTGTCTCGCGATGGACGACGGGGTAGGATCGCGTAGGTGAACCCAACGCCGATGCGATGCAGTTTCTCTTACAATGCCGCCCATGGCTATCCGAAGTCTCAGCTTGATAGAGGTGAAGGTCGATACACTTCACTTATTGATTGGCTGCGAATTCCATCGCCGCCCGGTAACCGGACGCTTTCCACACTTCGAGGCTCACCGTATCGGTGTCCAGCATGTAGAGAGGGCTCATTGGAATGGCTATCGAAGACCCTTCAACTCCTGCTGCTTCGGGCGCGGGATCTCGCCCTCCACCGACCCCAGGCAGGAGAGAAACTCCTCAGACCACTCGTCGACCGGTTCGAGAATCACGCGGCGCCCTTCGCGGCGAATCACGACTTCGTCCGCTCCCGCGAACCGGCATTCTTTAGGCAGCCGAACAGCTTGGCTTCCTCCGTTTCGGAACAACTTTGGCACGGGTCACTTTCACGGCCGAAAGTATAGACTGCAGTAGCCACACCGGTCAAGCGCCCATTCGCAGCCGGTTGATTCTTTCCGTTAGGCTTTCCGAGCCGGAGTGCGGAAGGCAGCGCGCCGCAATGAGATAGTAAGCGTCAGCGATCCGCTCCCCGGTCCAGCTAAAGTGACCGGGGTAGTGGTTCCAGCCGGTCCGTCGTCGAGCGCAGCTCGAGAACGAAGGCGCCGCCGCCACCTTGCCTGGACCGGCGGCGCGTGGCATGATGGCGTGAATGAGCGCAACCGCTCCCGTCCTCGACCCTGCCCTGCCGCTCCCGGACCCCGGGTCCGGACATTACGGGCGGTTCCGCGTCCCGGAAGTCTGGATCTGGCAGGAAACCGGCCTGCGCGTCCACGGTTTCGATCCGGAGACGGCCCGCTACACGGAACGTTCCGCCAGCGCCCTCTTGCCGGGCATCGACCTTAGCGCCGTGGCCCGTTGCGCCCGCATCGAGGAGTCCAGCGCGGCGATCCGGGCGTTCCGGAGCAGCCTGGAGTAGAGAAGCAGTGCGGCTGCGAATCCGGCGAAGGATCGCACCCCTGCGTCTGACCACAAAGCGACGTGTTTGTCAATTGTCGAGATGTGACCCCGGGCAGCGCGGCTAGTGATTCGCAATGAAATCTACGGCTTCTCGGTAGCCTGAGGCTTCCCATACACCGAAGAATTTGGAGAGTGTAGAATCCGAGGCGGCAGCTAACTTGATCCGCGCCGCGGAATGCAGATCAACGAGTTCTTTGCCACTCGCCTTAAGCTCGTCGATCCTTTCGCCCACAGTGATATCTCCCTCGCCGTAGTACGTCTTCGGGGGCACCCGACTCAGTGCGTTGATCTCTGCATTGTTCATCATGAGTTCAAAGTCCAACGAGTTGATATTAGCATTTGCAAACTCCCTGCTCATTGTTGACCTCAGCAATTCGCTCAGGTGGATCTGCGTTGTCGCGTGCTCGATCGGCCCCTCGGAGCTGCGTTCAGCGATTCTCTTCGCAAGATCCCCAATCCCCATTGCCGGTTTAGTGGTTATTTGCGGGTAAAGGGCACTGTGCGCCAACGCATCCTCGGAAGATAGTCCCAAGAACCGGTATACTTCTACCAGCGGGTCGCTCCGTTCGACTGTATAGAAACTCAACCGATTCTTCGTCAGCGCCGATGCCATCACGTCAGCAGCAATAGTATCATCACTTTCAGCCGCAAGTTCGAGCCGTGCTTCCAGCAGATAGCCTAATCCATTCTCTGGATCCAATCTCTGGAGACTGCGTGCAGCAGCTATACGCTGATCCCGACCCTCGGCTTCTAGAGCCACGACCAGTGCTGCAATGGGATCTGAGTCGACAAGTTCAATCAGTTTATGCAAGAACAACTCATCGTAGGTAAGGTAATAACAAGCGGATAGCCGTGCTCCGTTCCAGCCGAAGTGATTGAGATACCTTATACAGTCGTTGGGCGAGACGTTCCGCTGCCGACGGGGATTCAAGAGAACAGCGGCTGCCCGCTGCAGTGGGCTAAGCTCCGTCAATGAATCGTTGAGAAACGATGGCGGAGAGGAGAGAGTCTTGCGGGCTTTTCGCCCTGGACCAAGCGTGTCGCTGGACGAACTCCGATCATTGGCTGGTATCCACCACCACAACCCCAGGAGCAGGAGCCCGAGGGCCGCAAAGGCCAAGAGGTAGCGTCGCAGTTGCATTTTTGGATGCGCCTAAGCTCTTACTGACGGCATTGCTGCGCGGAAGCCAGCGACTTGCTAAGTACTGAAAAGATCACGAGAAACACAGAGGGGTCACATCTCGACATTTGACAATTGTGTCCGGCACCTGGCGACGATCCGCGAGAGCTTCTTATTTGCACTCAGCCGCTTCCCCAACCGGCTTACCGCTGTGCCCGCCGCCGTGTAGTGTAGTCCCCCGGCCAACTCCGCCAACTCCGCCAAAGTCAGCCTCCCTTCCCGTCGCCCAAGCCATAACGCCACATCCCGCCCCCAATCTCCGTGCCGGTCCCGAAAACTCTCCCACTCTTCGCCCTTGATCGATTCGACCGCCCGCACGATCCGCTCCCAGCTCACACTCCGGCCCAAACGGCGCATCCCGGGTTGTTTCCGCGCATTCCCTTTGAGCCCCTGGCACAGGCGCTGGGCGAAGGCTTCGCTCCCCAACACCACCCCGCCGGTCAATCGCTCCCACGGACTGGCCGGCATCCCCTCCCTGATCGCCTCCTCGGTGTGCTTGCGCACCGCCCTCTGGCGTTCTTTCCGGCTGCGTCCCCCCCACAGCTTGCCCAACAGCTCCAGGCTCAGCCACTCCGGCGCCCGCGCGTAACCCGCATAGGCCGGATACGAACTCCACTTGTATTGGCGAAGGGCTTTCAATCGCGCGGCCACCAACTCGGCCGAAGGGGCCGGCAACAAACCCGCCTTGCGCGCCGCCTGCTCTGCCTTGCTCAATCTCAGCGCCCCCACCCGCACCGGGTTTAGATGCAGATAGCGCCCCACTTGCGCCAACGCTCCCTCCTCCTCGATGATGACCGCCCCGAAACGCCCTTGAAACAGATGGCCGCTGCGCTGGCGGCGCCGGTTGAACCAGACGCTGTAGCTTACGTTCAACCACTGAGCGGTCCGGCTGAGGTTCGCTTCCGGGGTCTCCAGAAGCAGATGAAAATGGCAGCGCATAAGGACATAGGCGTGCAGGAGCACGCCGAAGCGTTCGGGCAGCTCCCCGAGCAACTCTAGAAAATGCTCGCGGTCACGCTCGTCGCGAAAGATGGCGCGACGCTCATTTCCACGAGCCGTCAGGTGATAGCGTCCTCCCGGAATCTGGATGCGCAATGGACGCGCCATGCCCGCCACTCGACCATAAGGCGAGGCGTTTGTCAATTGTCGAGATGTGACCCCGCGCAACGCGAACCGCCGTCTGCTCAGGCTAAAGGGCGTGTTGTTTTATTCTGCAATACCGCGTCGCGCGCCGTCGGAGCGGGGCGAAAATATCACTCCGCGAGCCGGCCAACTGCGCGACCCTTCGGGCATAACTTGTTGAAAGCGTTGGTTTTGTTGCTCGCCGGCCACGAATTAAAACCGGTAGGATACGCTGAAGCGAAACGTCCGTGGCTCCAGCGGATGCAGATGGATGTCGTCGATCCCGGCGAGCGCTTCGCCCGGCGTCCGTGAGGTGTAGAAGTACTCGATGTCGTTGTCTTCGGAATCGAAGAGATTGAGGACTTCCAAAGCAAACTCGAAGTCCTGGAGACGGTAGCCGGCGCGGGCGTTGACCACGAAGGAGGGGTCGGACTCGACGTCGTCGTTTTCCACGAGAGGCCGTTCCGAGAAGAATCGGGCGCGGATGGAGGCGAAGGGGCCTTGTTCACGGCCGAGAGTCAATCCGCCGGAGAACATGGCCGGCACGGAATTCGGGATCTGTTTTCCTCCGCCTTCGGAACTCTTAAAACGGGCATTGGCTAGTGCGAGTTCGGCGTCCAAAGTAAACCAATCCAACGGACGCCAATAGGCGGCGGCTTCCACGCCGTAGCGTCGAGTGGAAGGTCCGGCTTCTGTATTTCCCGCGTCGCCCACAAAGAGGAGTTCGGAATCGCTTTCGAGATAGAAGAGCGCTAGGGTGGCGGTGAGATCGGGAACGATCTGGGTCCGGGTCCCAAATTCAAAGCCCCAGGTGCGCACCAGCGGATCGACAGGCTGGGCGCGTTCGCCCGTCGAAGGATCCACTTCGATCGTGACCCCGCGAGCGTCGTTGCTATGGAATCCAGCGCCGAAGTTCAGGTAGTATTCGGTCTCGTGCCACGGGCCGAAAATCAAGCTGAGCTTCGGAGACACGATGCCGTCCCACTCGTTGCCGGAATTCGCTTCGAGTTCGCTATCGACGTCGAAGTAGTAGAGGTCTCCCCGCAGGCCTGCCTCTGCGCGAAACCAATCCGTAAAACGCAGATCGGACATGCCGAAGAGGGAAAGGCTTGTCTCGTAGACTTCGTCTTGACGCGTGGTGTCCAGGCGGCGGCGCGCTTTGGTGTGATGGAGGGCGACATCGTCGATCCAGTCGTGGTGGGTTTGAAATCCGAGCGTAAAGGTGGAGTCGCGGCCGAAGAGGGCCAGATCCCAAATCCGAGCCACTGAGCCACCGGCGAAGATGCGGTCATCGACTTGGTTGAATTGATCGCCATCGACCGGGTCGTCGAGGAAGTAGGTGAAGTTGGAAAAGAGGTCGAGTTCGTAGCTGCCCAGGTAGGCATTGGCTATGGTCGAGCCTTGGGCGTCGCGCCTCCGCCAGTCGAAGGAGAGGCTGTAACGCCGGGAGTCGCCGCCGACGGTGGGATCTACAAATCCGAGGCGGTCGATGGTCCCGTTGCGGATCAGCCGTTGGGGGATTTGGTCCGTGGAATCCCAATCCCCGTCGTAGGCCATCCCGGTGACGCTGAAGGACTGATCTTCGTCGCCTTGAAAGTAGCGGATCAGACCGTTGTAACTGCGTCCATTTTCCTCACGGACCCAAGGGCCGTCGTAGTGATTGAACTCGAGTCCGAAGGTGAGCGTTCCCGGGCCCGCTCTGAAGGAATCGGCGAGGAGGGCGCGGTAGTAGCTGTCTTGCCCTGCTGAGAACAGGGCGATCCCCTCTGGAAGTTCGTTGTAGAGGCGAAAGCGCGCCGTGCCTGCCGAGCTGAAGTCGCCGAGTTGAGCGTAGTAGGGCCCCTTGAAGTATTCGAGTTCCTCGACGAGTTCCGGGATAAGGAAGTTGATGTCCGCGTAACCCTGTCCGTGACCGTGGGTGCGCTGATTGACCGGCATTCCGTCCACGTAGACGCCGAAATCGGTGCCATGATCGAGGTTGAAGCCGCGCACGAAGTACTGATTGGCTTTTCCTGTGCCGGAGTGCTGGGTGACAATCATGCCCGGCACCACCTCCAGGAGTTCTCCGCGGCGCAGAAAAGGCCGTTGCTGGAGTTCTTCGGCGCTGGACTGTCCTTTGGAAGCAGCGGCGGCGACCCCGAGGAGATCTTCGGCTTTTCCTTCAATGACCGTCTCTTGCAACACCTCGGAGGCGGGAGAGAGCGGCTCGACTTGGCCGTGCGAAAGCGCGGGCAAGCATGCTGCCGCTGAACACGCAGCGGCAATCACAAGTGGAGTGCGAGAGTGCATCGGCTAAGCTTTTACATATATGCGCCGTCGAAACGCAAGCGCCATGCTCTTGGGTGCAGGAAGCCTTCGGGAAAGATACCGCGAAACCGAGGCCTTCCTCGCGAAGATCCCGCAACGCATCCTCCAAGAAGGGCTCCAAACCCTGAGTGTGTGGTTGGAACCTTCTTGAGAAGTCTTAGCTTTTTTGTCGTCCACCCTCCTCAGGGAACGTGCTCCGCGACTCGCCCGCGATCTTTTCCGCGTGCACCCCGCGGTCACTATCCTCGGCCCCCGGCAGTGCGGCAAGACCACTTTTTGGCCCGGCTCCTCGCCGATTCCGAGCCCGACGTCGCATTCTTCGATAGCAAGCCGCACGCAGAGCTGCGGTTCACCGGAGCAGGATTCTTCAAGATCCGAAGGCATTGCTGCTTGAAGTGCAGCGGGAAGCGGCGGTCGAACGTTCGCCGCCATCGCGGAGGATCTGAGGTGATGCGTCAGCGTTTTTTGGTGGGCCGGCAAGCGCGCAGTCATGACCGGGTCGCGAGAGTGAGGAATTCGGGAATTCGGGGTCAGCGTGCGAATATCCACAAACAGCGCCTGCGCTCAGGATGGCGCTCCGCGCCCATAAAGAGCAGCGCTGCTCGCCGCAGTCCAAGGGCCTCCGGGCTTCACTTGGCGTTGACCCCAGACGCGGAAACTCTTGATCGCCGATCGAAGGGGGAAGGCGGGTTGGAAAACCCGCCCCCCTCCGTTGCGGCCTTCAAGCTCAGAACTCCTGATCTCAAGGAATTTGGATGAGCTGGAAGGGTATGTGGCGCGGGCACTCCTGCCCGCGACTGGAGTTTTTACATTTCTGGCTGGACGTTGCCCCAAACTTCGGTGGAACGAGGTTGCAACGCCGCGAGAGAAGCCGGAGGCTTCGCAGCTTGTAGCCGGTGGTAAAGCGCAGCGACACCACCGGTGTGAGTCGTGATTCGATCCGCACCCCGGCAGGGGCGCCAGAAACCGGCCGGCTATGCCCTCCACCTCCACATGCCTGCTCTATCACGTCATCTTCTTCATAATCAGGAGGAGCATCACCGGAGGAAGTCGTTTCGGGAGGAGTTGATTGAGTTTCTTCAGAAGTCCGGGATCGAATACGATGAGCTGGATTGAAGGACTGAACCCCCGAAGGGAGAGGCAGCGGTCTAGCACCCCTGCCGGGGTGCTGGTGAGGGATGGACCTTCTCCGGTGGTGTCGCTGCGCGCCACCACCGGCTACAAGCTCTGATCCCTTCGGGATCACTGCGTCTTCGGCCTCCCCTGCAGGCCAGAAATGTAAAAACTCCAGGCGCGGGCACTCCTGCCCGCGAACTCTTCAGGTTCCATCGGCGGACAGGAGTGTCCGCCCCACAAGTAGGGCGTCATCTGTCGAGAGGCGGTCTCGCTTCGGCTCAGCGATTTTCCTCCCTGTCCATGATCTCCCTCGAT
>JBGTBW010000016.1:0-45776 GCA_041749135.1 Verrucomicrobiales bacterium | reverse complement strand
CATTCAGGATGCCGTTCAGAGCCATGCTCCACAGGCTTGGATTGGGGCCGGCGCTCCGGTTCAACACAAAGGAAGGCCGGCCTCCATGGCGTTATGAGTGGCTGCGCCCTGCACACCGGGCCGCCCCCGCGCAAGGAAGCGGCGCGGCAAGTTGGTGAGAGAGCGGTCTTGCCACGAACCCCTCTTACTTGTCGACTCTGCGGCCCCATCAAACCCGCTTTGCGGCTCATCCTTTTTCCCCTGCCCGCATTTCTTCCCTCGCCAGATCAGGAGTTCTGAGGCAGTGCACCGGTTCCCGCCCGCTGCTTTTCCGCCTTGCTCAAGGCCTCCCGGGCCCTAAACTGTCCGTGATGACCGGCTTACCACGCCGTAGCGGGTCCCGAGGCCTGGCGCGGATCGCCCTCGCCGCCAGCATGCTTGCCGGCTCCGCCGCGATGTGGGCCCAAGCCGAATCGCCCGACGGCTCACCCTCCGAAGCCATCGATTGGGAGGAGGCTCAGGAATTCTGGGCTTATCAAACTCCCCGCGAAATGTCGCCGCCTATGGCTCGCGACCAAGCCGGAGCCGGCAATGTGGTGGACGCCTACGTCCAAGCGTCCCTGCAAGCTGCCGACTTGCCCCGGGCCCCCCAAGCCAGCCGTTACACTCTGATCCGGCGGGCCACGTTTGACCTTACCGGT
Source organism: Verrucomicrobiales bacterium (assembly GCA_041749135.1). GTDB lineage: Bacteria > Verrucomicrobiota > Verrucomicrobiia > Verrucomicrobiales > DEV007 > DATKCT01. The sequence continues at coordinate 45,096 of JBGTBW010000016.1, read as the reverse complement.
CTGCCCCCTTCCGCTTCCGAAGTCGACGCTTTTCAAAGCGATTCTCGCCCCGATGCCTGGGAACGGCTCATCGACCGGCTCCTGGCCTCGCCAGAACTCGGCGAACGCCTAACCAGCATGTGGTTGAATGCGGCCCGCTACGCGGAAGATCAAGCCCATCAGGTGGGCAATGACACCAAGTTCTTTTATCCCAACGCCTGGCGCTACCGGAGCTGGGTGATTGATGCCTTCAACAGCGATCTTCCCTACGATCGCTTCATCCGCTTCCAGCTCGCGGCCGATCTGCTCCCAACCGAGAGCGAGAAAGAAGACAATCTGGCTGCGCTCGGTTTCCTCGGTTTGGGACCCCAGTATTACAACCGGGGACGCCTCGAAGTCATGGCCGACGAATGGGAAGACCGCGTCGATACGGTGACGCGGTCCTTTCTCGCCCTCACCGTGGCTTGCGCCCGCTGTCATGATCACAAATATGACCCGGTCACCGCCGAGGATTACCACGCCTTGGCCGGCGTTTTCGCCAGCACCAACATGCTCAGCGACCTCCATCCGGAGCCGCCCGGCGAACCATCCGATGAGGAAGCCAAGCAACTGCGGCTGCACATCGTCGAAGAAGGCAAAGTCCAAGATCTCCCCGTCTTCCTTCGGGGCGATGTCGAACGTAAGGGTTCTCAGGTAGCGCGGCGCTTCTTGCGCGTCTTATCTCCCGGAGAACCAAAACCCTTCACTCAAGGCAGCGGCCGTCTGGAACTTGCGGAGGCGATCGCCGATCCAAAGAATCCCTTGACCGCTAGGGTCATGGTCAATCGTCTCTGGAATGTGGTGTTCGGGGCTCCCCTCGTCGCAACCCCGAGCAATTTCGGCAACCTCGGCGAACGTCCTTCCCATCCCGAACTCCTCGATCATCTCGCGTTGCGCTTTGTCCGCGAAGGCTGGTCGATGAAGGATGTGCTGCGCGCCATGATCCTATCCGAAGTCTACCGGCAAAGCTCAGACGGAAGCCCGAAAGCGCTCGCCGCAGATCCCACCAACCGCCTTTGGAGCCGTATGCCGCGCCGCCGCATGACCGTAGAGATGTGGCGGGACGCGCTGCTGTCCGTCAGCGGTGAACTTTCCAGAGAGGATGGACCCTCCTTGGAGTTGAGCGACCCGGACAATTTCCGCCGCACCGTCCACGGCCGGGTGAGTCGCTTGGAATTGAACCAAATGCTTTTGCAGTTCGATTACCCCGATCCAAACGTGCACGCCGCTCAACGCCTGAGCACGACAACTCCGTTGCAGAAGCTGTTTTTGTTGAACAACCCTTTCGTCCTCGACCGCTGCGACGCCATTGCGCGCGCCGTCCTTCGGGATGCTTCGACAAGCGCCGCGGACCGGATCGAAGCTTTCCATCGCCGCATTTATGGACGCTCCCCCGAAAGTTGGGAACGGGAGGCGGGTTTGGCTTGGCTCGCACTGCAGGGCGACCCCGAACCCGGCCTCGACCGCTGGACCGCCTATGCGCAGGTCCTGCTGACCAGCAACGCCTTCCACTACCGAGACTGATGCCCACACCTCATCGCGTCCCTCCATTTGGCGAAAGGCTCGACCGGCGCACCCTGCTCGAACGTCTTTCGTTAGGCTTCGGCATGCTCGGCCTATCCAGTCTGCTCGCCCCAGCCTCCTCGGCCGGTCCTCCTTCCCTCCGCCATTTCGCTCCGCGGGCTCGCCGGGTCATCTTCCTTTTCATGAACGGCGGTCCTTCCCATCTCGACACGTTCGATCCCAAACCCGCCCTCAACCAATACGCGGGGCAACAGCCCTCAGGAAAACTTTACAAGCGAAGCAAAGGTTCCGGCTTCGTTCCCTCCCCCCTTCGCTTCGCCCGGCACGGGCAGAGCGGGATCGAAGTCAGTGAATCCCTGCCCCACATTGCCGGTGTCATTGACGACTGCTGCGTGGTGCGCTCCATGCACACCGACATCCCAAATCACGAGCCCGCACTGCTCCAAATGCATTCCGGGCATATTCAACCCACCCGCCCCTCGCTGGGAGCCTGGGCCGTTTATGGTCTTGGCACGGAAAACGAGTGCCTGCCCGGATACGTCGTCCTTCGCCCCAGTCCCAAGATTGTCGTCGGACCCGCCCTCTGGAGCAGTGCTTTCCTGCCTGCCGAACATCAGGCGACCAGCGTCCTTACCCACGATATGCGGGTGGATCGCCTCGTGCGCAATCTCGACAACCCGCGCTTCGATCGCCCTACCCAACGCGCGCAACTCGACCTTCTCGCAAGTCTCAATCGCGGTCACGCGGAGTCTCGCGCGCCGGACCCCCAACTGGAGGCGCAAGTCCGAGCCATGGAAACGGCTTTCGCCATGCAGTCCCAAGCCTCAGAAGCCTTCGATATCGAACGGGAACCCGAGTCCATAAGGAAACTCTACGGCGACAGCCGCTTCGCCCGCTCTTGCTTGCTGGCCCGGCGTCTGGTCGAGCGCGGCGTCCGTTTTGTCACCGTCTACTACACGGACGACGGCAACAATCAGCCCTGGGATACCCACCAAAATCACGATGCGGGCCACAAGAAGCTTTGCGCCGATGCCGATCGTCCCACCGCCGCTCTCATTCGCGATCTGAAGCTGCGCGGACTGCTGGAGGACACCCTGGTCATTTGGTCGGGCGAATTCGGCAGGACCCCCTATGCCGAGAACCGGGACGGCGCCAAACCTGGCCGCGACCATCATCACACCGCCTTCTCCCTCCTGCTGGCCGGTGGAGGCGTCCAAAGCGGGAAAGTCCATGGAGCGTCAGACGAGTTGGGAATGCGCGCCGTGGATGGACCCGTGCACATCCACGATCTCCACGCCACCATCCTCCATCTGCTTGGGCTCGACCACGAAAAGCTGACTTATCGCTACTCGGGACGTGATTTCCGGCTCACCGACGTGCATGGGCGCGTCATTGACGAAATCATTGCCTGACGTCAACACCAGCCCCAGCGACTTTCCTCGGCCATGCCCAGAGAACCGACCGAGATCAAGAATCCCGGTAAGGACCCGCTCCAACCGGGCTATCGCAAGCCCCGGCTTTCCACCGGCGACAAGATCGCTCTGATCAAACGGCTCGAAGCCGGCGAAACCCGCGCCGTCGTAGCCGAAGACCTTGGAATCACTCGACAATACATTTCCCTCATCTGGAAGGCTTACCAGGCCCATGGAGTATCCGCTTTGGCGACTTCCAATAGATTGGGCCGCAAAAAATCCCGCGAACTCAACGACGAACAGGCTGCTAAACTCTTGCACCTGGTTCGGACGCAGAAGCCATCCGGCTTGAAGCTTTCCGTGCATCTCTATGGAGACTACTGGTGCGTGGACACGGCCAGAGAATGGATTGAACAGAAGTTTCATTTCCTCGCCTCGCGGAGGTATCTCACGGAACTCTTCGAAGGATGGGGTTTGCCTCCTCTGCAGCCCAATCCGATCGAGTTGGAAATGTACACTCCCGAGTTTCAGGCCTACCTAAACTCACCGATCGCCCAGCAGATTCGGGAAAGGGAGAAAGCCCAGTTGGACCAGTTGAACCGGGAAGCCGAAGAGCGTATGCGGCTGCGCGAACAAGCCTTTCTCGATGAGATTCGAGCCAAATCCGGCAACGCCGGCGCTGACTTCGCTCCGCATCCCTCCGCGACAACCGCCAGGTCCCCAAGCGCCCGCCCTTTGCATTCCTTACGCTCCGGAAAACACGCCAAAGGCGCCGCCCAGAAAGCAAAGGATCGCCGTAAACGCGCCAAGCAGCGCAAGCGCTAAAGACCCCTGCGTCCCCCAGCTCTCGCAGAGCCTCCGTAGCGGAATTCACAAGAATTCCGACCTCCCACCAACCAGCCTCCCCCCCGTCCTCCCCTGCATCGTAGTCGAGTAGACCGGGGCATCCCAGGCAGCCTCTCGGCGGCCCGGTTGTGCCCCGGCCCCTCTCAGAACCGGACGTGCAGATCAGCCTCGCTTCCCTCGCCCTTTGGCCAGCCCTGCGAGCTGGCTATCCGCCGGCTCCCCCTCCGGTTCCTCAGGCGGTTCTAGGAGAAGAACTTTCCCCACCTCCAAGAACCTTGTAACCACTCTGCGAAGGCTCGTAGATTTGGCGGTATTCTCCCCTGGATCCTTAGCTACTGCGAACCACTAAAGGCATTGGAGCTAGCCGCCAACCGCCGTCGAGACCGGTTTCATCACCAAACAATCCAACCCGAACATATACCCCGGCGCTGACTTCGGATTCCGGCCCACCAATGTCGCCGTCAGCCGGTGATCGCCGCTCTCCAAATCGAATACGCCTAGAACCACCAAACCCGACGTCACCACCCGGCCCGGCTCGAACAAATCGATCGGCGCCCCCGGTTCCGCATCATCGACACTCAACTGCACCGTCCCGTAATCCACCGCCTTGGTCAGCATTGCCAATACCTCATACCGTCCTCCCTTTTCCACCGGGAACTCCAGTTCCAAACTCTGCCCCGGTTTCCCCCCAATCCACCACAACTGCGCATTTCCGCTCCAGCGATCCTCAGGGAATCCCCCCATCTCTTGACGCGCGGCTGATCCTCCCTCGATTCGGATCACGCGCATATCCTCTCCCTCGATCGCTCCCTCGATTCTCCCGGACGCCGGATTCATCGCGCCTGCTTCCCCCGGCAGCGGAACTTGCGCCGGGCTGCCCAGATAGGCCACGAGGTTCTGTACGTCTTCTCCAGAAAGCGGAGCCAGCAAGCCCGCAGGCATCATCGACACCTCCAAGCTCTGCCGCTCCACAATGTCTTGCTTCGCCACCACCTCCTCGTTCTCCAGGAGCCTGACCGTGTAAGCACTGTCGCTTTCCGCCCGGATCATCCCCGAAACCACTCTCCCGTCTCGCAGCGTGAACACCTGCAATTGGTAGTCCTTTCCCACCACCGCATTCGGATTGAGCACGTTCTCCAAAAGATAGTCGAGGTCAGCCCGGTTCGATCCGGTGAGATCCGGACCGATCTCCTGCCCCTCTCCGAACAAAACATGACAAGACCCGCAAACTTGCCCATACACCATCCGCCCCTTTGCGGCATCCGCTTTCCCTAACGCCTCCGAACCCAACTGGGCGCGGTAACGCGCCATCTCCGCCTCGACCTCCGCCGGGTTCTCGGAAACTTTACCCCACACTTCCGCCACTCTCGCGGCCACAAGATCATCGTCGAGATTCAGCATCTGCCGCGCCGCGAAAGCTGGGACATCGGAGCGCGGCACTTTTCCCTGCTCCACGGCATCGAGCAAAGCCAATGCTTCTTCCCGCCGGCCTGTCAGCGCATTGACTGCAGCCGGTTTCTCTTCGCCTTCGAGCGTCTCATAACGGCCCAGCAATCGCTCCGCTTTATCCGGGTCTCCATATTGTCCCAGGGCGCGGATGGCCTCCAGCCGCCAGGCTTCTTCCTCGAGCAAGCCGTAGAGAACGGGAACCAATCCGGCGTCCCGTCCGCGCAGAAGGATATCCAAGGCCTGTTTTCGCCGCTCCGTCGATGCGGCCCCATCCTGCACCACAGCTCGCAAACGGGGATAGACCCGCACATCTCCAAACGCCACCGCGATACCCTCAAGCAACGCGATCTCGCCAGGGTCACCCGTCCTTTCCAATTCCCCGTAGGCACGTTCCCAGATCGCCGGTGCAGCCACTCCCGCTCGGCCTCGCAATCCGTTGTTGAGTTCCTCCAACAACACTCTCCGGAATTCCGAATCCCTCGCCGCCAAGGCCGTCTCCAAGACCGCCGCAATTCCGTCATCCAGCTCCGTGGCCCGGCGGGGAATCAGGCGCGCCACCAGGGGAATCCGGGCTTCCGCCGCGATCCGCAAGGCTCGCACCGGATCGGCCGCCACCAGGGGTTCCGTCCCATACCAAATCATCTGGGGCAGATTGTGATCCTCCGCGTCCTCCGCGCGTCCAGCGAGCCGGGCGGTGAGATCCCAACGCTGGTCGACAGGAAGGCGTTGCAACGCGGAAGCCAGATAGAGCCGGACCACCGGGGAAGGATCCTCGCTCAGCGCCGCCAGCCGGGCAAGCAGGTCTCGCCCCCCGTGCTCCGGTCTCTCCAAGAGCAGTTGGATGGCCCAGGCCCGCACATACTCTTCCCGGTGTCCTAACAGGCGCTCCAGCATGCGCCGGTCCGCCTTCCCGGCTCCGTGCAAGGCCCACAACGCCGCCAGAACCGGCGCCGCCGGGTTCTCCTCCTGCACTCCCCGCTCCAGCCGCCGCACCGCCTCCTCCCCAAGACGTCCCTCCGCCGCCCGCTCCTGCAAGAGCCTCCGCGCCATCCGCGCTTCCCAACCATTCCTGGCCCATACCGATTCCGCCAGTTCCAGGTCCGTGCGCGCCGAGAGATCCACCGTTCCGCCCTGTCCATCGCCGTATCGCAAGCGATACAACCTTCCATTGCTCCGGTCCCACACCTCCGGCTCAGGCCGGTGACAGGTCTGTTCGTCATACCAATCGATAAAATACACATTCCCGTCCGGCCCGCCCTTGAGCGCCACACCCATGAACCAGTCGTCGTGCGTGTTTACGAGATCGGGCAGATGCTGCGCCACAAAGCCTGATCCCGCACGCACGGTCTGTTCCTGATTGATGCGGTGTCCATGCACGTTGAAAAAGAGGGACCGGCCCCGGTACTCCTCGGGAAAAGCGTCTCCATAATAGAGCATGAGGCCGCAATGAGCATGCCCGCCGCCTGCGGCATCCGACACCTCGTTGCCGGCATGCGGCGTCTCCCCGATGTAATGCACGTGATCGGCAATGGTCTCGATGTTTTGATAGACGTATCGATTGAAATGCCCCAGCGGATTGCTCTGACGCAAGTAATAGGCTCCTTGGATCACATGCCAAAAGTGCGGGATCACGCAGGCCGTAGCGAATGCCTGCCCGCGCTCATCAAAATCGAGGCCCCAGGGGTTGGAGGTGCCCTGGGCAAACACTTCAAACTCCCGCCGGACCGGATGAAAGCGCCAGTAGGCGCAGTTGAGCGGAACCCGCTCCGCATCGGGCGTGCCCGGCGGGCCCACCCGGGAATGCGTGAAAATGCCGTGACAGCCGTAAAGCCAGCCATCCGGCCCCCAGATGAACGAGTTCAGGGTTTCGTGCGTATCCTCGTAGCCCCAGCCGTCCAACAGCACTTCCGCCGGCCCGTCGGGCTGGGCATCTCCGTCCTTATCCGGAACGAAGAGCAAGTAGGGAGCCGCCCCCAACCAAACTCCTCCAAACCCGATCTCGATTCCGCTAACCAAATTCAAATCCTCCAGGAAAACCCGGCGCGTCTCGAAAGTCCCGTCGCCGTCGCCGTCCTCGAACACGAGGATCCGGTCCCGGCCCCTCCCCTCCCGGGCACGCCGGGGATAGGTGTTGCCTTCCACCACCCAGATCCGGCCGCGTTCGTCAAAGGTGAAAGCGATAGGCTGCCGCAGCTCGGGTTCCGCCGCCAACAGATCAATGGCGAATCCGTCAGGAACAGTCATCGTCTGCGCCGCCACGGCCGGCGAAAGCCCGGCATGCGCCGGTTTGCCCTCTTCGCGCTGCGCCGTTCTTTCAAGCGCGGACACATCCACCCGGTGGGTTCCGCCCGGCAACTGTTTCAGGCGAATGTCCTTGTACTGCACCTTCTCCGGAGCCATGCGGTGCAGTTGAAAGCCAAGCATCCCATAGAGGTCCCGCTCTCCTTCCTGCCGGTCGACCAACTCGCTCATGACTTTTCCGTTCACCCGCAAGGTGATGTTTTCACCCGATGCAATGATTTCGTAGGTGTTCCAATCCCCTGGGCGAACGTGTTGCATCAACTCCGCCGGCGAGGCGAAAGTTTCTGTGGAGCTGCTCCCGTCCGCGGCGATCAGCACCCGGGTTCCGCGCTCCGCAAGCAGGGCCCGGCCGTGCTCATCGTAAATCCGGCCTAACCAAGTCGGGCCGCCCTCCAAGTCGGCCTGATAACCTTTCATCGTGAAATTTCCCAGGTCTTGGGCCCGGAACTGAATGCCCGAGTTCGCGTTCGGCGCTCCCGAGATCCGGTAAGTCGCTTTGAGATGAAAGTCCGCAACCTTGCCGCCCCGCCACATCAGGAAAGTGTTGCCCTCCGGAGCGTTGCTCTCGTCCCACTCCCCCGTAATGGCTCCCTCTTCCACTTTCCAAAAGCGGCGATCCCCTTCCCATCCCGCAAGCGTCTCCCCGTCGAAGAGACTCACAAATCCTTCCTCATCCGCCGCCGGGCGCTGCTGCAAGTGGAGCGTCGTCCCTTTCTTGTTCCCCACCACGATATCCAGCAGTCCATCGCCGTTGACATCTTCCGCCAAGACCTGGGTGCCCACGCCCGAGTCGTCATCGATGAAATGCGGTATGAAATCCACTTTTCCCGGCTCTCCCTGGCGCACGGTGCGGAACCAGTACAAGACCGCCGGATCGTTTCCTCCGGGGTCGTTCCCGTTGTGGGCCCAAAAACGTTTTCCGGTCACGATGTCCTTCACCCCGTCGCCGTCCATGTCCTTCAAGTCGATGCTGTGCATCTGGGTGTAGACAACCTCGTAGGGACTCTCCTGAGCCGTCCGGCCCACGATGACGTGGCGCCGGAAGTCGGGCACACCGCCGGCGCCGGGCGTCTGTTCGTACCATACCAAGCCGTAGCCGTGGGCTTCCAGGCTGGTTAGGATATCGTTGTCCCCGTCGCCATCAAAATCGTAGGCATACATCTGCGCGCCTCCTTGTGCCGGGGCGAAGGGGAACTCGTGCCGTTTCCAGAGCGGATCTCCTTCGAGCGATTCCGGCTGTTCGAGCCAGCCGTCCTTGGACAGCACATCCATCCGTCCGTCGCCATTGACGTCGCCCACTCCCAAGCCGTGCTGAAACCGTCCTTCCGCGATCGCTTCCGAGATCGGATGAAAGATCCACTTGGCACGGGGATCAGCCGGATCGGGAGTCGCATATCCGTAACGGCCTCCTGTGTGAAAAACCAACTCCGGCGCGCCGTCGCCTGTCAAATCAGTCAAAACAGGCGATTCATTGTCCACCAGGTCAAAGACCACATGCCGTTCCCAGAGCCCGTCGCCCCCTTTCGGATTGGCATACCAGGAGGCCTCCGCTCCGGGAAAACCCACCACAAAGACGTCGGTCCATCCGTCTCCGTCCACGTCGTGGGTGAAGCTCAAAAAATTCTGCGAGTAGGTCTTGGGATCGAAGGGATCGGGTTTGTAGATGGCGTGGCGGCGCTCAAAGTCCGGCCCCTCATACCAGTAAGGACCGGAGACCACGTCCATCGCGCTGTCCCGGTTGAAATCCCCGGCGTGGGCTCCTTCCGAAAAAAAGCGCTTCTCCAGCACGAGTTTGCGAAAGCGAATCTCCGTCCCGGCGTCCGGACTATCTCCGGGCGCGGTGAACAGCACCATGCCTGCGCCGGCGCCCGCCATTCCCATGGCGGCCCACAACGCAGGTTTTCGAACGAACCATGTAGGCAGTTTCATTGACATTGTCCTCTCAGCTTTTCACGCAGGCTTCAGGCGCCAGCAAAAACGTCTTCGAGCGCCTTCCGCATGACCACCGGACTGGGACTGCGTCCCGTCCAGTGTTCGATTCCAATAACCCCCTGCCCGACCAACATCTCCAGCCCATCCAGCACCGGGCAGCCGCGGGCGCGCGCCTCCCGAATCAGATGGGTTTCAGACGGGTTGAAGATCACGTCAGCCACGAGAGTTTCCGCGTTCAGCGCGCGAAGGTCCAGGGGCAAGCGCGCATCGACATCGGGAAACAAACCCACTGATGTGGCATTGACCAGCAGATTCACACCCGCGGGAACGGCATAATCCCCTTTCCAGGGCGACAGTTCCACTTCGAGTTGCGGCAGCGCCCGCTTCAAGAGCATCCGCACTCCCTCTCCCCGCTCCAGGGACCGGTTCACGAGGGTCAATCGCCGCAGACCCGCCAACCCCAGCTCGACCGCGATGGCTCGCGCGGCTCCCCCCGCCCCCAAAAGCACCGCGCTGCCCCCAGCCGGATCCGCCCGCTTTTTCAGCTCTTCCACAAATCCCTTCCCATCCGTGTTCTCCCCGATGAGCGCATCTCCCCGGCGCACCACGCAATTGACCGCCTGCATGAGTTCCGCGGACTGGCCCAATCCGTCCAGGTGCTCGATGACCGCCACTTTATGGGGGATAGTGCAGTTAAACCCCCGGAAACCCATGGCCCGGGCCCCCCGGACGGCATCGGCGAGCTGCTCCGGAGCGACCTCCAACGTGATGTAGCGCCAGTCCAATCCCATGGCCCGAAACCCAGCTTCGATCATCACCTGGGTCGGGTTCTCCGCGACCGGTTTACCGAAACAACAACAAATGGGTTTGAGAAAATCCTGAGCCATCCCGGGACTCTGCCACGAAACCGGCTCCAGTTGGAGGGGAAAAACCGCGCCCGTCCGATCCCGTCAGCGGCTCTCCCGGTTCCCTCCGCCCTGCCGCAAAAACTCCTGCAGCCGCTCCTCAACGTTCGCCTGCATCTCTTCCAGTTCCGCGCGACTTTCCTCCGAGCCAGGGGCCGTCATCGAGCCGATGCGATCTTCCAGCAAGCCCGCCGCTTCTTCCAGCAACTCCCGGTAGGAAGCCGCTCCCTCACCGCGAGCCTCCTCCAGCAGAAGATCGAGCGCCGCGCCCGCACGGGAAAAGGAATCCCGCTGCTGCGCTGCATCTCCGCCGGAGCCTAGGTCGTGCAGAAACTCCAATCCCTGTTCGAATGAGCCCTCCGAATGCTTCCAGACCACGTAAGCCAGATACACTCCTCCCAATGCCAAGATCAGCAGGGCTAGCCGGGCCACAAAACGCAGCGCCTTCTGGAAAAAACCGGCAAAGGCCACAAGCACCACCGCCGCCAAAACCCAAAACCATGGATCCACCTCCCGCAACCGTTCCACCCAAACATCCATGGGCGCCGCCTCTGGTCCTCGGTTGCCCGTTGCAGCGGACAAAGGCAGAGCCACCGCTAACCAGAAAAGCGCAACGACTGCCGCAATTCTCCTCGCCAAGGCGGTTGCGGGCAGGGCGGGCAAGCCTCCCGGAGCCCGAGACCGCTCTCCACCCGGCCGCGTCACGCCCGGGATCACGACCTGTCCTCGATCCTCCGCAACGCTTCCCGGGCTGCATCACGCACAAAATCGTACTCGTCTCTCAAGCGCTTCCGCAGCTCCGGCACGGTTTCTTCCGCATCCTTCCCTAAACGGCCCAAGGCGACACAGGAGAACTGACGCACCTCCGCCTCCCTATGTTCCAGCACGGCAACGTAGAGCGCAGCCTCGCGCGGCCGGATTTCCCGGAGGGCTCCCATGGCCAGCGGCCGGTCTGCATCTTCGCCTAACAAGGAAAAGAGCTTTTCCGCGACCGGCCGGGCCGCCTCCCCCATCTCTCCCAAGGCTTGGACCGCCGGTTTCCGCACCTCGAACGAAGCGTCCGAGAGGGCCTCCTCCAAGCGCGGCAAGGTCTTCTCCCGCTCCGGTTCCATACGCACCAGCGCCGCCACCCCAGCCGCACGCACCGCCGCCTCCTCGTCATCCAAAGCCGACTCCACCAGCGGGAGATACTGCTGCGCAGCCCGGCCCATCCCACCCAGCGCCGCCAATGCCGACGAACGCAGTTCGGGCCTGCCCTTCTCCAGACAAACCGCCGCTTCCGGAGCCGCTTCGGCAGCTCCGCTTCCAATCGAAGCCAGGGCCTCCAGCGCAGCGATCTGCACAGCCGCGTTCCCTTCACGGATGCTTTCCCGCAGCAAGTCCACCGCCCCAACGGCTTGGGGCCCCAAACCACCGAGCGCTCGAATCCCTTCCAACTGCACCGAAAGCTCGGCATCCGATATGGCCGTAAGCAACAGCGGGAGAATCACCTCCGGGTCGGAATCGAGAAAGGTCACTCCCGCAACCGCCGCGGCGCGCACTTCGGGAGCGCCGTCCTCGAACCCTCTCTGCAACAAAGCGTGCAGCTTGCGCCCCTCCGGCCGCATCGCCGCTGCAGTGCGCAACGCCGCTGAGCGGATTCGCTCCTCCGGATCCTCGATCTGACCCGCCACGGCATCGAAAGCCTCCCGCGCCTGACGCGCCACCGGCCTCAATCCTTCCAGGGCCAGAAGCCGGACCTGCGCCATTTCGCTGGACAATGCTCCGGCCAACGCAGCAGTACCGCTCAGAGCCAAGCTCCGGGTGAAGTCCGCCGCCCAATGTTCCTCCGTCATCACCGCAAGATCCTCTTCCGCCACGGCGGCGCACACCGCGGGCCAGGCGGCCCAGCCCATCTCCTGCAGCGCCGTCCGGAAAGGAGCCCCGTCCCTTTCCTCCAACTCACCGTGCGCGCTTGCCAGTGCGATCAAATCCGGAGCCAGTTCAGCAGCCGCCGCTCCCACTCTTCCGGCGATGAGAGCCGCGGTGGAACGGTCTCTTTCGTTCTCCGATTTCAGAAATCCGCCCAAGTGCGGAACGACCGTCCGTTTCGGCTCTGGAAGCACCATGAGATTGTTCACGGCGGCATCGCGCACTGGTCCCCCTTCTTCCCTCAGTAAAGCCGCGAGGATGCCCCCCAGCTCGTCCGGATCAAAACCCGTGCGTCTCAAGGCCGTCAGCAGCGCAACCCGGCATTCAGGGTCGTTTTCCTCCCTCCAAAGCTCAACCAGCGCATCTGCCGCGGCCGCCGCTTCCTTGCCTAACATCCCCAATGCCTCTATCGCAGCTTTCCGGGCTTCCGGCTGCTCGTGACGGAGCGCGGGAATCAGTGAACCGGCCGCTGCCTGTCCCATCTCCGCCAACGCCTCGAGGGACTCGGCCCGCACGTCGCCATGCTCGTCCGCCAACAAACGCACCAAATCCGGTATGGCCTCTGCCGCATCCCGCCCTTGGAATCCGATTGCCTTGGCTGCCCCGGCCCGGATCCACAAGTCGTCAGAGCGCGTCGCGTCCCGCAAACGGGGAAGCACAGCCGGACCGATCTGGCCCAAGGCGTAAGCGGAGCGGTACCAAACCTGTTCCCGCGAACGGCCCCGTCCTCGCCCCTCGCCTCCCAATCCCTCCAGGAGCCTAGGCGCGGCTTCCTCCGCGCCAGGACCAATCAACGCCAACGCGGTCACCGCCTGAAACCAAACCTGAGAGTCGGAATCACCAAGAGCCTCGGTCAGCGCCGCCACCGCCGGTTCCGCGGCCTTTCCCAAGGCCGTCAACTCGTAGGCCGCTTTGCGCCGCACCTCGGTGTCTTCGTTTCTCAGCTCCTCGGCAAGCTCCGCCACTCGAACTTCCGAATCCTCTTGCGCACGCAACGGGGAAGCCGGTGCAGGCCCCCACAAGCACCCCGCTCCCAAGGCGAAACCCGCTATCCATCCGCGACTCGCCGCGAACCTCCAGGCTCCCCGGCCAAGGTCCTTCCTGCCTGGATGCCTGAAGCTGCGCATCAAGCCTGAAGTTGCCGCAGCGAACCCGTGCTGTCCCCAAAGCGCTCGGCTCGCACCCCCGCCCGCTGCATCACGGAAAGCAGCAGGTTGCACATCGGCGTCTCCTGCGGATAGCCCACGTGGCGGCCGGTGTCGACCGTTCCGCCTCCTTTTCCAGCCAACAAAATGGGCAAGTTCTCATTGTTATGCCGGTTGCCGTCGCTGATGCCGCTGCCGTAGACGATCAAGCAGTTATCCAATAAAGTCCCGTCTCCTTCCGGAATGGACTTCAAGCGCTGCAAGACGTAGGAAAGCTGCGCCACATGGTAGCGGTTGATGTCCCGGATCTTGGCGTGCTTCTTAGGATCGCCCTGATGATGCGACAGCTCGTGGTGACCATTGGGCACACCGATTTCCCGGTAGCTCCGGTTGCTCCCCGCGTTGGCGAACATGAAGGTGACTACCCGCGTGACGTCGGATTGATAGGCCAGCACGAGCATGTCGCCCATCAACCGGAGATGCTCATGATAAGTCTCGGGAATGCCCGCCGGAATTTCCTGCCCTTCCACGAGTTCCCGGGTCCGGTTCCCCGGCTTCTCCAGCCGTTCAATGCGCTGTTCGATCTCCCGGATCGAATTCAAATACTCTTCCAGCTTGTACTGATCGTTGCGTCCCAAACGTCCCGACAGGCTCTTGGCGTCGTCCAAGACAAAGTCCAGCACGCTCTTGCGTTGCCGCAGGCGCTGCGCCCGCCCCTTCTCCGCTTCGCCCGCCAGCTCACCGGAAAACAACCGTTCGAAGACCCGTCGCGGATTGTTCTCTTTGGACAGGGGACTCGCCGCGTCTCTCCAAGAAATGTTGTTGGAATAGGCGCAACCGTATCCCGAATCGCATTTCCCGTAAGGAGTGCCCCCTTCGATGGACAACTCCAACGAAGAAAAGCGCGTCTGCCCGCCGATCTGCGCCGCGGCGAACTGGTCCGCTGACACCCCGGCCCGAATCTCCGATCCCTCGCTCTTCAATGGCTGCGCTCCCGTGAGAAAGACCCCGGCGGAACGCGCATGATCTCCGGCTCCGTCTCCATTGGCGCGCCCCTTGTCGTGCGTGAGCCCGCTCAACACCAGAAGATCGTTCTTCACCGGAGCCAGCGGATCCAGAATGTAGGGCAACTCGAAATTCGAACCCTTCCCCGACGGTGTCCAATCCGGAAGGTGCACGCCGTTCGGCACAAAGAAAAAGCCCAGGCGCACCGGGAACCCCGAACCGCCCGCCGCCATGGCCCGGCCCGCCGGGACCATGAAGTCCAATGCCGGCAACGCAATGGTCGCGCCCAAACCGCGCAAGAAAGTGCGCCTCGATGACTCCAAGTAGTTGTTCATGGTTCGTTCGTTGGTTAGGTTCTCTGCGGGATTCCTCCTTTAGATCAGTTCGTCTCGGGTTTCCTCCGTCGAAAGGGATCGCTCGTGACCACGTGGCTCACAAGAACGGAAAAACGGTAGTCACCCGCTCGCAAAGCTTCGACCGCGTCGTCCACCACGCACCGGTCATAATACTCGATCCCACGCCCCAAGCCATAGGTCAACAGCTTCTCGGCAAGATTGCGGAGGAACTCTTCCCGGCTTTGAAGGATCCTTTTCAAGTCCTCCACCCCCGCGATGTCCTCGCCCGTGGGAAGCTGGCCCGACGGATCGATGGGAAATTTCCCGTCCAAATCCCTCCAGCGCCCGATTCCGTCGTAGTTCTCCAAAGCAAAGCCCAGCGGGTCCATCTTGCTGTGGCAGCCTGCACAATCCGCCTTCGAGCGGTGCTGCTCCAACCTCTCACGCAACGACGCTGTCTCCGAAGCCTGATTGGACTCGTCCAAAACAGGCACATCCGGCGGCGGCGGCGGCGGCGGCGTTCCCAGGATCTGCTCCAGGATGTACTTCCCCCGGATCACCGGAGCCGTCCGCGTCGGCTGCGAAGTGATCGTCAGCACGCTGGCCTGCGTCAATACTCCTCCGCGCCGGTCCGACGCTTGCAAATTCACCCGCTGAAACTCCTCTCCGTCCACAGGCTCCATCCCGTAGTGCCGGGCCAAACGTCCGTTCACGAAGGTGAAATCCGCATCGAGGAAGTCCAGCACACTGCGGTCTTCCTCCATGATCGCCGCGAAAAACATGTCGGTTTCCGTTTGCATCGCCGCCCGCAAGGCGTCGTCAAAATCTGGAAAAGTCGCCGGATCAGGACGCACCGTGCTCAGATTGCGCGTTTGCAACCACTGCCCTCCAAAGTTTTCCACCAGAGCCCGCGCCTTGGGATCCTTCAACATCCGCCGGACCTGCTCTTCGAGCACCTCGGTCTCCACGAGCCGCCCTTCATGTGCGCTGCGGTAGAGTTCCGCATCCGGCAGGCTGCTCCATAGAAAATAGGATAAGCGCGCAGCCAACTCATACCCGGTCAACGGCCGTCCAAACTCCGGCTCTCCCGAGGCCACGTCGCCCTCCGGCACTCCCTCGCCTTTGCCTGGGCTGTCCGCCTCGTCCACTTCCCAACGGTAAAGGAAATGCGGCGACACCAGCACCGCTTGCACGGCCAAGCGAATGCCTTCATGATAGGTTCCCCCGCCATCCATCACCTCTTCCACCAGAGCGGTCAGCCGCCGGATCTCGTCATTCGATGCCGGCCGGCGATACGCCCGGCTCATAAAGGGCCGCAACATCGTCCGCGCATGCGCCAGTTCGCCGCCGCGCTTGGGCTCGGAGGGCAACACCAACGTGTGCGACTCGGGCAGTTCCGGCCGCGGCGCGTCCAAAGGACCCACCACCTCTAACCAATCGACGTAAAGATTGCGATCCCCCCGCAGGTCGCGGTCCCGGCCCCGGTCGTTGTTGTAGTTGTTCAAAAAAGCCAGTTCGATCTGCCGGCGGCCGCCCTGCATACTAAGCCGGTGTTCGTAGACCTGTGGCTCGTCCGCAGTCGCCGCCACATCGAAAGTCTGCACCGCATTCCCCTCAACTCTCAACTCCATCCGCGCCCGCTCCGGACCCGCGGGATCCTCATGAGCGCGGACCCGCAGCAAGTAAGCCCCGCCCTGATCCAACTCGACCACACCCCGCGCCGCGCCTTCCCGGTAGAAACCCATGAGCCGGCCCGACTCCACCCGCACGTGCTCGCCAGCCAAACTCTCCAGCTCCTCTCCTTCCACACGCCGCCGCGGGGGCCATTCCCCCACGTCCGCCACTATCGCCCGCGCGGCAATCTGTTCCGCCGCATCCAAATAGGCCTCCATCTGCAGCGGAGAAAGCGAAAGCACGTCGCCAATATTATCAAACCCGTATCCCACCTCGTCCGCGGGGAAATCAGCCGGATCGAAATCCACCGCCAACAGATCCCGGATCGTGTTGCGATACTCGATCCGGTTCAAACGCCGCACCGTCACCCGCCCTGGGCTGACCGGGCCCGTGCACTGGAATGAGTTGATCTTCGCATCCAAAAGTTCCACCATCCTCGCCCTCTCTTCGGGCATCGGCTGGGGTTTCTTACTCGGCGGCATCTCACCGGCTTCAATCATGTCCAGCACAGCTTCCCAAATGTCCCGGTCCTCAATAAGCGGTCCCCCACCTGCGGTGTAGTGCTCCAAGTTCAGCTCCGCCTTTTGCACTTCCTCACCGTGGCAATCGAAACAGAAGTTTGCCAAAAATGGCGTGAACTCCGCTGCCAAGGAGCCGTCCAAAGCCGCGGCTTCTTGGCCGGCGGCCACCGGCCCCGGCTCCCCCAAAAGTAAGGACAACCCCCCAGTGAACGGCAAAGCTCCACCCAATACAATCGCCCGCAACGCATTTGCCTTGCCCATCGCGCATTCAACCCCGCCGCCACTGTGGTGTTTCGGACTCATGAACGATATCACCTTCGACCCGTCATCAAGCACGGGCAAGAGTCACTTTGACGCACCCCTGCCCGCAGCAGCACCCTCTCGCCGGCCCTCCGGGAAATCAAAACGCGGTTTTCGCCCCCTCCCTGCCCGCCTTCATTGACCACCGGGCGCCCAAACCTGTAAGAGTATAAGGTAATCTCATGCCTCTCCCGGCTTCCCAATTCGCGACCCATCGAGCCGCCGCAGCCGCCCTTTGCCTCGGAGCGGGCGTTGCTGGGGCCCTGCCGGACATCGTCATCAATGAAATCCATTATCTTCCCGCGGAAAAGACCGAGGAAGTCCAGTTCGTGGAACTTTACAACGCCGGCGACGAGACCGCCGGCCTCGCCGGATGGTTCTTCTCCAGCGGATTCACCTATACCTTTCCCGCCGATGCCTCGCTCGAACCCGGGCAATTCCTCGTGCTCGCCCAGAACAAGGCTCACTTCGACCGCCGCTTCGGTTCGATCTTCGCGGGGGGAACCAAGGCCTTCGACGAATTCAGCGCGGGCGCACTCTCGGCTTCCGGAGAAGACATTGTTCTCCGCGATGCCGTGGGAACCCTCATCGACTTGGTCGATTACCGCCTCGGTTTTCCCTGGCCCTCCGCCGGCGGAGATCGCGGTCTCTCCATCGAATTGATCGATCCCGCTTTGGACAATGCCCTTGGCGCCAACTGGCGTTCCGCCGTCGCGCCCACGCCCGGTAAGCCCAATTCCCGCGCGTCCACAAGTCATCCCCCCGCGGTGCGCCGTGTGAAACACGAACCCTCCGCCCCCACCAGCGGTTCGCCTGTCTCCGTGACCGCCCTGATCACCAGCCCCACCGGCATATCCAGCGCGGAACTCCTCTACCAAGTCGTGGAGCCGGGCGATTACATTTCGATCGACGACGCCCGTTATGAAAACGATTGGACCGCGCTGCCCATGCGCGATGACGGGTCCCAGGGCGACGCCACATCCGCAGACGGCATTTTCACCGCCGTCCTTCCCGGTGATCTGCAACGGCATCGCCGCCTGCTGCGCTACCGCATCGTCGCAGCAAACGCCGAAGGCCTCACTGTCCGCGTCCCTTACGAGGACGACCCCGCTCCCAATTTCGCCTGGTTCGTCTACGACGGCGTGCCGCCTTGGACCGGAGCCGCGCAGCCCGGAATGACCGAAGAGACGACCTATGACCCGGCCCTCCTCACTTCCGTCCCCGTCTATCACTTCATCACCACCCGGCAAGATCACGCCGACGCTCAGTTCCTGCCCGGAACCTCGCGAAGCAGCGGATACACCGGCAACGACTACCTCTGGCGCGGCTCGCTGATCTACGAAGGAGAAGTCTACGATCACATCCGTTACCGGGCCCGCGGCGGCGTCTGGCGCTATGCTATGGGCAAAAACATGTGGAAGTTCGACTTCCACCGCACCCAGCGCTTCAACGCCCGCGACGCCGGGGACCAGCCCTACTCCGAGCCCTGGCGCGTCCTCAATCTCTCCGCCCTCATTCAACAAGGAAACTTCCGTCACCGCGGCGAACAGGGGCTCTTCGAAAGCGTCGGCTTCGAACTCTTCCGCCGCGCCGGCATCGAGGCGCCCCGCACCCATTTTATCCACTTCCGCATCATCGAAAACGCCTCGGAAACGAACCTTTTCGGCAGCCAATACGCCACGGACTTCCAGGGTCTCTACCTCGCTGTAGAACAGATCGATGGGGCCTTCCTCGACGCCCATGGCCTGCCCGACGGCAACATTTACAAGATGGAAAACGGCACGGGACTGAACGGCCTCGGTGGAGAACTCAAAAACCAGGGAGCCTTTCCCGAACCGGCCGATTCCTCCGACCTCGCCGCCTTCAAATCCCACTACGAACGCCAGCGCCCCGATGCCGATTGGTGGAGAACCCATCTCGACCTCGACCGCTACTACGCCTACCGGGCCATTCTCGAAGGCATCCACCATTACGACATTGGAGACGGCAAGAACTATTACTACTATCACAATCCCACCACCGGCCGCTGGACCGTATTTCCCTGGGATCTCGATCTCACCTGGGACAACGCCATGTACGGCGACGGAAACGAGCCCTTCCGCAGCCGCGTGCTGGCGATTCCCGAGTTCGAACGGGACTATCAAAACCAGTTGCGCCACGTCCTCGATCTGCTCTACACCGAAGAACAGATCGGGCTCCTCATCGACGAGAAAATGGCCCCGGTCTACACGCCCGGAGCCCTTTCCCTCATCAACGCGGACCGGGCCATGTGGGATTACAATCCCATCCTCCGCTCGCCCCAGGTCAATCCCTCCAAAGCCGGCCAGGGGCTCTTCTATCAGGTCGCCGCCACCCGCGACTTCGCCGGCATGATCGAGCGCCTCCTCGACTACGTGCGCTCCCGCCGTCAGTGGATGGAAACCAACCTCCTCCCCCCCTCCTCACGCTTGCCCAACCGCCCCGCCGTCTCTCCATCCGGAGATCCCCACTTTCCCGCGAACGGTCTCCAGTTCACTTCGAGCCCGTTCCGGGGCGGATCCATCTTCGCTCCACAGCAGTTCGCCGCCATCCAATGGCGTATTGCTAGAGTCACGGATCCCTCGGAGCCCGGCTACACCCGCCGGGGACCACACCAATACGAAATCGACGAGACCTGGGACAGCGGCGAGATCCCCCTGCCCGCCGCGGAACTCTCCGTCCGCATCCCTGCCGCAGCGGTCCAGGCGGACCAGTTGCACCGCGTCCGCGTCCGCCACAAAAACGATCTCGGTTATTGGAGCGCCTGGTCCGAGGCTTTTCAGCTTGCGCCCGGCGCCCCGGATCTCGCGCCCTACCTGACTGGGCTCGTCCTTTCAGAAATCATGTATCACCCGCGCGAAGCCACCGCTCAGGAGCAGGCCCTCGGATTCGATGCCGAAGACTTCGAGTTCCTCGAACTCGCCAACATCGGCCCCGTCCCCCTCGATCTCTCCCCGCTGCGCTTCACCGCGGGAATCAACTTCGATTTTGCCTATGCCAGTGGAACGATGCTGGCGCCTGGCGCAGTCATCCTCGTGGTGCGCCATCTCCAAGCTTTCCAACACCGCTACGGAGACGCTCTGCCCGTCGCCGGAGAGTACCGGCACGCACCTTCCGCGGTCCGGCTCAGCAACGGAGGTGAAACCGTCGAGCTTTCCTACGGAGCCGGCCCCGCTCTCATCGCGTTCGCCTACGACGAGCAAGAGCCCTGGCCACAAGAAGCGGGCGGCGGCGGTCCGTCCCTCGAACTTCGCCAGCCGCACTCGAAGCCGAATCCCGCCCTTTCTTCGAGCTGGACCGCGAGTTCCTCCGCGGACGGCACACCCGGCCGCCTTCCAGAGATATCGGAATCCCTCACTTTCGATCTTTGGCTCTCCCGGCATTTCACCGGGCCCGAGAAAACCGATCCAGCCATGGCCGGCCCGGGTGCTGATCCCGATGGAGACGGAAACGGCAACTTCGTCGAGTTCGCCTTCGGAACCAATCCCCGCAACCGCGACTCCATCCACCTCTCTCTCGAATCCCCACTCGGCTCCAGATCAGACGAGTTCATCCTCCTCGTCCAAGTCCCTGCGGAACCAGTCGCCGCCCGGCTGATCATCCAGCATTCCCTGAACCTGCGCGACTGGCGCGATCTCGACTCGGGGGAAGCCATCCCTCTCCCCGAGGAAACCGGGTCCGGCGGCTTGACCCTCGCCGCCTGGACCATCCGCGGGACCGGCCACGGGTTCCTCCGCATCGCTGCCGCACCCTGAACTCCGAAAAACGTCATGTTGAGCACACCCTGTTCAAACCTGAGGTAAGCGCAACGCAGTCCCCAGGGGGCACAGCGCGCCGCAGCAGAATGGCATGTGAAATGTCGGTTGAACCCCCTGGGCATCCCTGTAACCTCCCCGCCTTTCCTCCCGGACCCTTCATTCTCCATGAACCTCGCCAACCTGCTCACAGAACGGCATATCGTCCCCGATATGCATTCTGCTGAGCACTGGCCCGCCATCGTCGAACTCGTCGATCACCTCACGCACGAAGGCTTTCTGCCCCTTACCGATCGCCGCAGCATTCTCGGCGCGCTCCATCTCCGAGAACAACAAAGCAGCACCGGAATCGGCAACGGCGTTGCCATTCCCCACGCCTTCTCCCCGTCCCTCAACCGCGTCCTCACTGTCTTCGGCCGCTCGCTTCGGGGAATCGATTTTGAAGCCATCGACGGAGCACCCGTCCGCTTCGTCGTCCTCTTTGTCGTTCCCGAGAATCAATACCACATCCACCTCCGGACCCTCGCCGCCATCGCCAAGATGATCACCAACGGCGAGATTCTCCGGCAGCTCACCCGGGCCACCGGAGCCAGCGAAATCCTCGAAATCCTTCAGGCCAAACCCGCACGGGCCTGACCACAGCCGGTTTTCCGCTCCCCGGGCCCCGGGAGTTCCGTGCTCCCCCGCCAAGCCTGACATGACTACCATTCCCACACTTCTCCGCCAACGTCTCGACCAAGCCCTGGAACTCGCCGGCCTGGAATTCCCCTCCGGCTTTCGCACCAACGCATCTCCCGCGGCCGACGCCCGCTTCGGCGACTATCAGTCCAATTCCGCCATGGTCCTGGCCAAAGCGCTTCACCGTCCCCCACGAGAAGTCGCGGCCCAGCTCGCCCAGCTTTTCCCCGCAGGCGATCTCTTCGAAACCCCGGAAGTCGCCGGTCCCGGCTTCCTCAACCTCCGCCTCCGTTCCGAAGCCCTTTCCCAAGGCCTCGCCATCATGCTCGAGGACCCCCGCCTCGGCGTCGATCCCGTCGCCCCACCCCTGCGCATCGTCATTGATTTCAGCTCGCCGAACGTGGCCAAACCCATGCACGTCGGCCACATCCGCAGCACGATGATCGGGGATTGCCTCGCCAGAGTCGCCCGGTTCCTCGGACATACCGTGATCACCGACAACCACATCGGCGACTGGGGCACCCAGTTCGGAATGATCATCTACGGATGGAAACACCACCTTCACGAATCCGAGTTGGAATCCGACCCCATCCACGCCCTCCTCGCCGTCTACCGCGAGGTCAACGGCCTGGCCAAAAGCGATCCCGCCATCCTGGATGCCTGCCGCGCTGAACTGGTCAAACTCCAACAAGGGGACCCCGCAAACCTCGCCATCTGGAAGAAAACCGTCGAACTCTCCATCGAAGGCCTCAACCGCATCTATGACCAACTCGATATCCGCTTTGACCACTACCTCGGCGAAAGTTTTTACAACAGCCGTCTCGCCCCTCTGGCTCAGGAACTTCGCGACCGCGGGATCGCCCAAGAAAGCGACGGAGCCCTCTGCGTCTTCTTCCCCGGCGTCGAAGCTCTCCAAGACAAACCGGCAATCATTCAGAAAAGCGACGGAGGGTTCAATTACACCACCTCCGATCTCGCCTCCATCGACTACCGGCTCTCCGCCTGGCAAGCCGACGAGATCTGGTACGTCGTCGGCTCGCCCCAGCAACTCCACTTTCAACAACTCTTCGCCATCGCCCAGCTCCGCGGAGTCTCCGCCCGCCTCGTCCACGTCTCCCATGGCAGCATCCTGGGAGCGGACCGGAAACTCATGAAAAGCCGGTCCGGCCACAACGTCCAGCTCGACGATCTCCTCGCCGAAGCCGTCGAACGCGCTCGCGCCGTCATCGAGGAAAAGAACCCCGGCCTCGACCCCGCAGAACGCGAGGAAGTCGCCCGCATCATCGGCTACGGAGCCATCAAATACGCGGAACTCTCACAGAATCGCAACACCGACTACATCTTCTCCTGGGAGAAACTGCTCTCCTTTCATGGAAACACCGCTCCCTACCTGCAAAACGCTTACGTCCGGACCAGGTCGATCTTTCGCAAATTGCCAAACCCCCAGCACGAATCTCTCGAACCCACACTTCTGGAAAGCGTGGAAGAACGCGCGCTGGCCTTGCGATTGCTCCAGTTCAACGAAGCCGTGCCCGCCATCCTCGATGACTTCCGTCCCAACCTCCTCGCTTCCTACCTTTTCGAACTGGCGCAATCTTTCCACACTTTCTACGAAGCCTGTCCCGTCCTCAACAGCAGCGGCTCCACCCGCGCCTCCCGCCTGGCCCTCTGCGAATTGACCTCACGCGTTCTCCGCCAAGGCCTCGACCTCCTCGGCATCCGCGTGCCCGAACGCATGTAACCCTTCCGTAAAGGGGCCTCACCCACCCAGACAAACCATGTCCAAACTTGCCGCGCTCGCCCGCTTCTTCCGCCCCGCCTCCGGACGGACTCTCATCGTGCCTCTAGACCATGGGACCATCGTTCCCGTGCCCGGTCTCGAAGACCCGCGCGCCTTGCTCGAAACCCTCAATCCCTACGCCGATGGATTCATCGTCAATCTCGGCCTGGCCCTGCGTTTCGCCCCTTCCCTCGCGGATAAAGGCGTCATCCTTCGCACCGATACCGGCGCCACCTGCATCGAAAACCTAGCCAGCGAAGGTTCCTTCCGCCTCTATGGAGCCGCTCAAGCCCAGGCCGCCGGAGCACACGCCCTCATGAATATGCTCTTTCCCGGGCATCCCAACGAAGCCTCCATCATCCGCGACTGCGCTGCTCTGGTCGCCGAAACCCTCGATTCCCCCCTGCCGGTGATGATGGAAGCCCTGCCCTACGGTCTCGGCCGCAGTCCCGATTACACTCCCGAGAACATCCGATTCTGCGTGCGACTCGCCTCCGAACTCGGGGCCGATGTGGTCAAGACCGCCTACCCAGGAGATCAGGAGGCTTTCCGCGCCATCTGCCGCGAAGCCTACGTTCCCGTAATCATTCTCGGCGGAGCCTCCGGCAAGATCCGTCCCGAGGATCTCCTGCACGACGTCGCCGCCGCCATGAACGCGGGCGCCAGCGGCATCGCCATCGGAAGAAACCTCTGGCAGCACCCGCGCCCCGAAGCCATGGCCCGGGCCCTCCACGCCGTCGTCCACGAAAACGCCTCTCCCGCCCAGGCCGCCCTCCATTTGCGTTAGACATCTCTCCGCCCCTCCCTATACAACCCAATAGGCATGAAGATCCCCCACCTACCCTTCCCGTCTCCCATCCTCGCCTTCCTCCTCGCGACCGGCCCGCTCGCCGCTCAGGATGACCCTTGGCAACCCGTTGGCGAAAAGCTCCGCACCCCCTGGGCCGGCGAAGTCAACCCCGATCGAGCCCTTCCCGATTACCCGAGACCCCAGCTCGTGCGCCAGGCCTGGGGAAATCTCAACGGAATCTGGGAATACGCCATCACCCCCAAAGACGCCGAGCCCCCCGAGAAATTCGATGGAAAAATCCTCGTCCCCTTTCCCATCGAGTCCTCGCTTTCCGGCGTGGGCAAAACTGTCGGGCCCGACCAGCGCCTCTACTACCGCACCCGCTTCGCCCTCCCGCAAGCCTGGCGAGAACACACGCTCCTCCTCCATTTCGGAGCCGTCGATTGGGAAACCACAGTCTGGGTCAACGGCAAAAAAACCGGGGAACATCGCGGCGGCTACGATCCCTTCACCATCGACGTCACCGCCGCCATTTCCGAGGCTGCCGAACAAGACCTTCTCGTCAGCGTCTGGGATCCCACTGATGCAGGTTACCAACCCCGCGGCAAACAAGTCCGGGAACCCGAAGGCATTTGGTACACTTCCGTCACCGGCATCTGGCAGACCGTCTGGCTCGAACCGGTCCCCAAAGCCTCCATCGCCTCTCTCAAGCTCCTCCCTGACATCGACCAACAACTTCTTCGGATCACCGCCCAAGGACGCGGCGCTTCCGACAGTTACCAGGTCCGGGCCGAAGCTCTCGAAGGCGGAGCCGTCATCGGCGAAGCCATTGGCCGCGCGGGACGCGAGTTCACCCTGCGCATTCCCGAACCCAAGCTCTGGTCTCCGGATTCCCCTTTCCTCTACGGGCTCCGCGTCAGCCTCCACGACGGCACGCAACAAATCGATTCCATCACCAGCTATTTCGGCATGCGCAAGATCGCCGTCGCCCGCGACGATCGCGGAGTAAACCGGCTCTTCCTCAACAACCAACCGCTCTTTCAGTTCGGCCCTCTCGATCAAGGTTGGTGGCCCGACGGCCTCTACACTGCCCCCACCGACGACGCCCTCGCCTTCGACATCGAGGCGACCAAGGAACTCGGTTTCAATATGGCTCGCAAACACGTCAAGGTCGAGCCAGACCGCTGGTACTTCCATTGCGACCGCCTCGGATTGCTCGTTTGGCAGGATTTGCCTAACGGAGACCGCCATATCCGGCCCGATGAACCCGATATCCAACGCAGTCCCGAGTCCGCCGAGAACTACCGGCGCGAACTCCAGGCCATGATCGACTTCCTCCACAATCACCCCTCCATCGTCGCCTGGGTTCCCTTCAACGAAGGCTGGGGCCAGTTCGACACCAACGCCATTCTGGCCTGGACCAAGGAATACGACCCCTCCCGCCTCGTCGATGGCCCCTCCGGCTGGTCTGATCGCGGAGAAGGCGATATGGTCGACATCCATAGCTATCCCGGACCCGCCATGCCCGCCCTCGAAGAGAATCGCGCCGCCGTGCTCGGTGAATTCGGCGGCCTCGGATGGCCCGTGCCCGATCACCTCTGGTGGGACAAACGCAATTGGGGTTACCGCACCTATACCAGCCAGGAAGAACTCATCTCCCAATACCAAAGCCTGATCCAGCAGCTCCTGCCCCTCATCGGACAGGGCCTCGCCGCCGCCATCTACACCCAAACCACCGACGTCGAAGGCGAAGTCAACGGACTCCTCACCTACGACCGGACCATCCGCAAACTTCCGGCGGAATCTGTCCGCGACCTCAACCTCAAGGTCTATGACCCCCCGCGGGTCTACCGCCGCGACCTCATCGCCGCCGATAGCCAGAACGAAGGCCAATCCTGGCGATACACTATAGAAAACCCAGGCGAAGGCTGGGCCGCCGCAGATTTCGATGCCTCCTCCTGGAAGGAAGGCCCCGGCGGGTTCGGCACACGAGAAACCCCGGGAGCCGTCGTGCGCACAGAGTGGAACTCGGACAACATCTGGATCCGCCGCACCTTCGATCTCGGCGAGGACAAAGACATGCCGGCCAATCCCCATTTCCGTATCCATCACGACGAAGACGTCGAAGTTTTCCTCAACGGCGCCTCCGTCCTGAAGCGGGAAGGATACGTTTCCAACTACCTCGAAATCCCCTTCACTCCGGCCGCCAAAGCCGCTCTCGCCAAAGGCCCCAACACCCTCGCCGTCCACTGCCGCCAAACCCGCGGCGGACAATACATCGACCTAGGCATCATCGATCTCGTCGAAGAGAAGCCGGAGTAGTCTCCGCGCCCCCCGTCCGGGGTTTCGCCTTCAGGCGATTCCCTCTTATCCCCACACCCGCCTAACCACGGAACCATAAACCGCTTCCAAAGCGGCCTCCACCCGTCCGGGGTTCCGCCTTCAGGCGGTTCCCACTTATCCCCACACCCGCACAACCGCGGAACCATAAACCGCTTCCAAAGCGGCCTCCACCCGTCCGGGGTTCCGCATTCCGGCGGTTCCCACTTATCCCCACACCCGCCTAACCACGGAACCATAAACCGCTTCCAAGGCGGCCTCCACCCCGTCCGGGGTTCCGCCTTCAGGCGGTTCCCTCTTATCCCCACACCCGCACAACCGCGGAACCATAAACCGCTTCCAAGGCGGCCTCCACTCCGTCCGGGGTTCCGCCTTCAGGCGGTTCCCACTTATCCCCACACCCGCACAACCACGGAACCATAAACCGCTTCCAAAGCGGCCTCCACCCCGTCCGGGGTTCCGCCTTCAGGCGGTTCCTTCCCTTCCACCCCGTCCGGGCTTCCCCCGTCCGGGCGTGTTTGTTTATTCCGTGGAGCTATCGGTTCGCGCGCTGTCGCGCCATCCTTCCCGCTAAGATCCCCAACGGGGATCCATGCGATAGCCCAGGGCTGAGCGCAACGATGCCCCGGGTTCGCTCCGATGGAGAATCCGCGCCCTCCCACCCCCAGCCTTCAAGACTGCAAGCCCGGCGCCGCCGTCCCTTCCCGGGGCGGACGGTCAATCAACAAAAGAAACCAAATCAACAAGCCTGGACCCACCAGATTCCCAATGCCCCGCGACCAAAAAGTCATGGCGCAGATCATCAGGATAAATACCGGGGCGCAGAAAAGCAGCGTGAGAATCAAGCGGCTTGGCGGCGGTTCGTAGGGATACTCATAGAGCCGCAGCCTCGTCCGGGCCAGTTGCAAGCCAAACAAGGCAAACAACGCGCAGGCCGTCGCCGCATTGATCAGCACCATCCAGCCCAACGTGCTCCGGTTCGTTCCGTAGGCAAAGCCCACCATCGCCGCAAAGGAGGCTGCTCCCGCCCCCGCTCCGCTCGCCGCCACCAAAAAACGCAGCGCGTAATTCCGGTATCCCGACGCCCCGATCATCAATGCGTTCAAAGCGATGTTCCCGCACAACATGAACGCCGCCATCATCAGATTCTGGCGCACATCGAGACCACCCAGAAAATACCGCACCAGGATGTAGGGCAAGATCGAAAAAAACATCAGCCCGCCCACGATGTTGAGCATGATCCACTTGCCCAGCACGATCCGCCACCGCGTCAAACGGGTCAGCAACAGCAGTTCCGTGTTCCCGTTCCGCATCTCCTGCTGCAACGCCGTCACGCCCGCCATCGGCAGGATCCCGAGGACCACCACCCCCACCGCCAGCCAGAACAGACCGAACTGAATAAAGTTGACCACCTCCTCCGAAAGACTTCCCGCCGCCCCGCTTCGCACCAGCGTCTGCAACACCACGAACTCCACGATCAGCACCGCGATAATCACCACGTGTACCGTTAGAAACGGCACCACAAACATCCGGGCCCGTAACCCCTGCCGGAGTTCCTTCACCGTCATAGGATCGAAAACCTTCGGAAATGCGTCCATCCTGGAACAACTCGCCGGGCTCTCGCCGGCAGCCGGGGTCGGGGTGATAGGATTCGAACCTACGACTTCCTGCTCCCAAAGCAGGCGCTCTGCCAAGCTGAGCTACACCCCGTCGGCCCGCGCTGGGCCGTCGCATCATTCCCGCGCTGCCCGCCGGACGCAAGTCCGATTTGAACCTCCAATTTCAAGTTTCCGATCTGCGACTCCTTAAGAATCGGAGGAGGACCATGGTCATTTCTTTGGGTATTCTTCGGAGAGGCTGCCGCGCTCCATGGCGCTGATGGAAAGCTACCCTTCCCGTCCGCTGCGTCTCACGGCCGCCGGCTGCCCTTGCTCACATAAGGCCGGCCCTGTTCGTAAAGCCGTAAGCGCTCCTCGATGCGCTCCGCAGTGGCGCGCTCGCCCGCCTCCTGCGCGACACTCAAGGCCCGTCGCGCCGCGTCCACGGCTTCTTCAAATCGTCCCAGTGCCGCGTAGGCCGCCGCCAAGGTGTCCAAAGGTTCGGCCATAGCAAATCCCGTGGCCTCGCAGACCGCCGCCGCCTGCCTCAGCGCCTCCTCCGGCCGGCGCAACTCCGGATCCCCGCTGGTCGCCAGGAGCCAAGCCAAACTGTTGGCCGCAGGAAGCGAATCCGGAGAAAGCCGCAGCAGCGAACGAAAGTGACCCGCCGCTTCCGCCTCAAATCCCTCCGCCTCGCAAAGGATTGCCAGCCGGGTCAATGCTTCCTGCCGCTCCGGATCGAGCCGGACAGCGGAACGTAAGGCGCGGAGAGCCTCCACCGAGTTTCCTTCAGCTATCAACTGTTGCCCGAGATTCGACGCCATGGCCCCCGCAGACAGCCGAGCAAATCCTTTTGCCTGCGGAACCACAGCTTCCTCCAAGTATTCCTGCGCCAAATCTATCCTTCCCAGTTCGAGCAACCGCTCCACCGGAGCCGCCAAATCCGGATCAAAGGCGTGCACGAACCAGCGGCCGGGAAATGGCACGGCCAAATCCCGAAAAACCGCGGGCGACCCAGATAAACTCTGGCTGTCCCGCACCACTTGCCCCGTCGAAACCGGGCCACGGTAGAAAGCGCAGGCCTGGCCCTCCCGATCCAATAACAGCGCTGCCGGCAGCGACAAGGGCTGTTGATGCCCGGCAATGCTGCGCTGCAAGACATCCGCGCCATCCAGGAAATCCAAACCGGCAAACCCAGCCTCAAATGGCAGGCCAAGCCTCTTCAGCACGAGATCCGCCTTGCTCCGCCGCGCCTCCAAAGGGGAATCCGGGTCGTCCACGTTCAAAACGATCACTTCCAACCCGGCCCGGCGCACCTCATCCGCTCGCCCCTTCCATTCACCCAACTCCACCAAACAGGCGGGACACCAGGTCGCCCACAGAAGCAAGACCGTGCCCTTGGCCGAACCACGATTCCAGGTCCGCGCACGGCCTTGATCGTCCGTCCAACGCAAGCCGGGAACGGGCAGCGGACTGTGGGGCACAATCCGGGCTGTCTCCCTCGCCGCTGGACCACGCAACACCGTCGCTCCGGGAACGAAATCTCGCCGCTCCGGCCGCCACGGGGTTCCCACCCCCGTCCCTTCCCGCAGGAGATAACTCCCTCGAACCTCCAAATCCGGAAAGACCTCTTCCACGCCGCCGGGCCAACGCACCGCCGCGCTCACGCGTTTCGTGTCTTCCGGCAGCGCAAAAGTGAGCCATTTCGTCGATTGCGCCAAATACCCCTCGCCCGCCCGCAGGGTTCGCCAGTTCAAAAGCCGGCCCCCGGTTCCACGCACCTCGACCCGCGCGCCGATGCCGTCGCGATTCGCCCTTTCCCCGCGCAAGCGCAGAGCCAGGGAGGCGCCCGGCGCCCGTACTTCGTTGCGCAGCAAGCGAATCCGCGGTCCGGTGCGGTTGGCTACCCACAGATCCATATCGCCATCCCCATCCCAATCGACCACGGCCACGGCCCGGGCGTCGTCGTCGAAATCGAGTCCAAGCAGAGCCGCCGCTTCCGAAAACCGTCCGTCGCCCGTGTTCAGGAAAGCGACATTGCGTTCCTGCCCGCTCCAGGATCCGCCACGTTCCAACATCAGCCCCATGGCCTCCCAGGCTTTATGGTAAGCGCGGCTCTCCTCCGCCATGGCGCCGCTGCCAGGAGCCGCGGCCGGAGATTGCGACGTGACCCGCCGCCAAAAGAAGCTTCACAAGTCCGCCGGATCGCTGAGCCCGGTGACCATCCCGTTGGCGACATAGAGGTCATCCCTTCCATCGCCGTTGAGATCGACGAAATTCGAACCCCAAGCCCACCGGCCCACGGAGGCTCCCGCCTCAATGCCGGCGTCCTCGAAAGCGCCGTCGCCCCGGTTGCGAAACAGGGTGTTGCCCCTGGCATGCCGGCGATGCGAACCCAGCACCTCCCCGGCGTCGCCCTCCCTGTAGTTCCTTTGATAGGCGATGCGATTGCCGGCCGAGGAAAACATATTGCCGACATAAAGATCAGGCCGCCCATCGGCATCGTAGTCCCCCCAGCTTACGGACATGCCCGCGGAAATGTCTTCCACCCCGGCCGAAGCCGCCGCGTCGACGAAGGTCCCGCCGTCGTTGCGATAGAGATTGTTCCTGCCGAAATCGTTCGCCACATACAAGTCGGGATCTCCGTCGCCATCGTAGTCCTCCCAAGCCGCCGCATAACTAAACCGGCGGTTGTTCTGCTCCAGGCCCACCTCCCCGGTCACGTCTTTCCAGGCCCAGCCCGAATCGTTGCGCAAAAGGAAACTGCGCACTCCGTTCTCCGCGTCATGATAGGGAACCGGGCGCCCCAATCCCACGGAGTCTCCCGACCTCGAGAAATAACCGCACACGTAGAGGTCTAGATCCCCGTCCAAATCGTAGTCCGCAGCCGCCAAAGATCGCGCCACCGAATCGGATTGGTGCAAATGCCGCCGTTCGAAACGCAGACCGCCCAGGTTCTCGAAAACCAGCAGGTAACGTCCCGAAGCAAACACCAAGTCGTCGTCCCCGTCCCCATCGAAGTCGGCCAGAAGTGCGCTGTGCGCCGGTTCCAGGAAGTCCAGCCCGGCCCGGGCCGCCGCCTCCGTGAACCGGCCGCCGGGTTCCTGAACGAACAGCCGGTTCGGCAAACCTCCGGCCTCGCACAGGTAAAAATCGTCGAGCCCATCCCCATTGACGTCTCCCACCGCCAATCCGTGTGGCCCAGTCACTTCCAGTCCGAAACGCCAGTCGACCCGCGACCGCCAATGGTCGATCCCGTACATCAACTGCTCTTGAAAACAAGCGTTGCCGCCCAAAGCCTCCTCAGTGCAATCGACGAAAAGAGGTCCGGATCCCCCTGCCGCCTCGACTTCCTCCCTGGAGATCACCCGCAATTCGCACAAGGTTAAAGAGATTGAATCCTTCTCCGGTCGCCACCGGCAGGTCCACATCGCATTGTGCTGACGCCGTCCCCCCGGCAGCACTTCTTCCAGTTCGAAAAGCACTCGGGTCATAAAATACTCCCCTTCCACATCCGCTTGAACGATTTTGAAATGCGGATCCCTCTCAATCCGAACCGCCGCCACTCCCTGATCCAGACTGGCGCCCGCCTCCTGCAATTGCTCCGGTCCGGGAGCACCCTCGCAGCGAACACCGGAGCCCCTCCTCACCGCCAAGGGCGCCGCCCTGTAAACCTCTTCCCATCCCGCTCCGCTGAGCCGGTCCCCAGTGAACCCCGGATCGATCCAAGCTTCGACGCCCGTCCAAGTTTCAGGCCCGGGACGAGCCAACCACGCGCCCAAAGCCCGCAACTGCACTCCCACTTGAGCACTCAGCGCCTCGCTCTCCCAACCCCCCGTCATCGGGTCCGCCAACCCCAGTTCCTCCGACAATTCGCCGTCGAAGCGCGCATTCCCCAGCAGCGGGATCTCGCGAATCCCTTCCCCTCTTTCCGCCGATCCGCTGTCCGCCTCCTCTCCCGCGGCTTCGCCAGAGGCGCGGCCGGCGTCCTCTCCCCGCTCCCTCTCCGGGTCACGGGGCGAACAGCCAAGCAAAAAACACAGGCTGACCCACGCGGCCAACAGACCGCGGATCCCTGGGGCACACACTCGGCGCCATCCTGACATCACGACCCTTCATCCTGTGAGACTGGGCTTTAGAATGTCAACGCCTCAATTGCCACGGGACTGCCCAAGTCACTCAATTACTTTCCCGTCGATGCCGGACAGCCAGGCCGCCGGGGACGACGGCCCTCCAGGTCTTGTCGCGACGGGCTCCATTCCAGGACCAGGCCGTCACGGGGGCCGGTCCTCCAGGTCCTGTCGTGCCATGGGTCTCCATCCCGCATCCCGCATCCTGCATCCCGCATCCTGGAGGGGCGGGCTCCCGCACGCCCTGTCGCGCCATGGGTCTCTATCCCGGGACCAGGCCGTCCGGAGGCCGGCCCTCCAACTCCTGTCGTGCCATGGGTCTCCATCCCGCAACCTCCATCCCGCAACCTCCATCCCGCATCCCGCATCCCGCATCCCGCATCCCGCATCCCGCATCCCGCATTCCGCATCCCGCATCCCGCATCCCGCATCCCGCATCCTGCATCCCGCATCCCGCATCCTGGAGGGGCGGGCTCCCGCACGCCCTGTCTCACCATGGGTCTCCATTCCAGGACCAGGCCGCCGGGGACGCCGGCCCTCCAGGTTTGGCCAAGCCGACCTTCCACGTAGCGCCGGGCGACGGCAGCGGCTGTGAAACGCCGGACGGAGACCGGGCCGGTTTGGGTGAGGTCGCCTTTGCGGTGATTCCCGAGCCCTCTTCCGGACTTCTCGGCCTGGCCGGTCTGGGGATTCTGCTGCGCCGCAGAGCGCACCGTTGAAGCAAAGTCCCCCCTCCTTCTCCTTCGATATCGAGCGGCCCTCACGATTCATTCGAGGGGCGGCGTTTTTTCGTGTAAATTACCGGGCCAGTACAGCCGGTCTATCCCTCGTCTTCATGATCGCTCATCCCATCAGCCGCCTCGGCGCCCTCGCCATCTCGATCTTCCTCCCGGTTGGCCTAGCGGCCGGCGCCGAGTTTCACGCTATTGAAAGCATCTCATCCACCTCAGCCAACGACCTCTGGCCAGTGTCCAATCTCATTCAGGGACCAGGTGTAGGTTTCGATGCTGTGGAACCCTTCGACAAGCTTGTGGGCGGAGAAACGGGCAATTGGGTCACCGACGCACCCGGCGGCTTTCCCTCCGACTACATTGAGGTGGCCGGCAAACCCGTTCTCATCCTCGACCTCGGTCAGGACGTCAGCCTCCGGGAGATCAGCGTCTGGGGATACGCTGCCACCAATGCCAACGGAGTCAGCGAATACAGTCTGCGCTTCGCCTCTGCGGCCGACGGAACCGAAGGTTTTGGGACCTCCATCGCCTACAATCCGACTTTCGTCCTCACCAACGACGACACCGTCCGCCAGAGCGAGTTTTTCGAAACAGAGGTGACGGCCCGCTACGTAGAGTTCACCGCCGAAGACAATTTCTTCGCGGAACCGGGCGACGGCAGCCAGGGCGGCGTGGCCGGAGGGGACCGTGTGGGCCTCGGCGAGATCGCTTTCGAAGTCCTCTCTGTTGAAGCGGAACCGCACATCGTCGTTCCCGGCGTGGTGGAATTCGGGATCACAGACCAAGCGCTTTCCTTTCAGGTAAACGTGTTGAACACAGGAGAAGCCGATCTCCTTATCAGCGCCGTGAGCCTCTCGGGTCCAGACGCGGATGCCTTCGCCATCGTGTCCAGCCCAGCCTCGGTATCCAGCCTGCAAACGCTCCCCATCGAACTCACGGCTGATCCAACGGGCCGCACCGGCGAACCGTTCGCGGCGACATTGACCATCGCCAGCAACGATCCAGACAACCCAGAAGCCTCTGTGTCCCTCGTGGCTCGCCCGCAACCGAGATTCTATGATATTGTCAGCGTCGAGTCTTCGACCATGGCGAATGATCTCTATCCAGCCTCCAATCTCATTCAAGGCCCCGAGGTAGGATTCGACGCGGACCCGCCTCACGATAAGCTCCTCGATGGCGAGACCGGAAACTGGGTCACCGCCGCAGACGCCGGGTTTCCCGCAGATTACATCGAACTCGTGGGCATGCCCGTATTGATCTTCGATCTGGGCGCCGATGTCATCCTGGCGGAGATCAGCACCTGGGGCTACGCGAGTTCCAACGCCAACGGCGTCAAAGAATTCAGCCTCCGCTTCGCCACGGAAGCCGACGGTCCCGGGGGCTTCGGCCTATCCATCGACTACAATCCCTCGTTCATGATGGATATCAATCACACCCAGCGCAATTCTTACGAACTTGAACAGCCAGTGGTGGCGCGATATGTGGAATTGACGGCTACGGACAACCAATTCGTCGCCCCAGGCGACGGCAGCGGAGGCGAGGTCCCGGGTGGAGACCGGGTCGGCCTCGGCGAGGTCGCCTTCGAAATCCGCGACATCACCCTGGGTCAACTTTCTGCCCCGTTTACTTGTGATTTCGGAACCCTAAACGAACTCTCCGGACCGCAAACGAAACCCCTCACCCTAACCAACGAGAGCGAAGAGACTACAGTGAACGTGTTGGCCGTGCGGATCACCGGAGACGACGCCGCTTTCTTCTCCGTGGGGGAAATCCCAACCACATTCGCTCCCGGCGCGTCCGCCCAGACCACGGTCAGCTTCACGCCCACCCTCCAACGCGGGAGCTTTCGGGCCAGGCTGGAAATCGACACCAACAACGGCCTGGAAGACGCCGTCACCGCAGTGCGCTTGCTCGCTCGCGTCGAGAATTCCAACAAACTCATCGCCCGTTACCAAATGGATGAGACCGAAGGAACCACTCTCTTCGATTCCTCGGGCTACGGAAGGCACGGCGTCTACGAAACCGCCGGCAGCGGCTCCTACACGCTCGGCGCCGCCGCCTTGGCCGGCGGCACGGCGGTGCAATTCTCGGACAACGGCGAAACCGGAGCCGCTTTTGGCAAGATCGACGAACTGCCGGAACTGGAGATCTTCTCCATTTCCCTGTGGATCAACGTGGATCCGGCCGACGAAGGCACAACTTCCGCGCTGTTCGGCATGGGTGATGTTCCGGGCAATCCCTTCGGAGTCGCGTTCGCCTCAAGCGATGACCCCGATCCGCTCCAGTGGCTCAGCGACGGATCCGATGTCTCCCTCGAAACGCAGGGTCTGATCGAAAGCGGCGCCCTAACCCATTTCGTTTTCACCTACGCCGGCGTCCTCGACTCCAATCCGCCAGTAGTCGAACGCCTCCTCGTCTACGTGAACGGCGAGTTGAGCGACGAGGCTACAGATGCCCCAGGTTTCGATCCCGCCGTGGGCGGTCCCTTTTTCATCGCCGCCGCCGGCAGCCAACTCGGACTCACGGCAACCGTTGACGACGTCCAGATCTACCTTACGGAACTCTCCGCAGACGACGCCCGGTTCCTCTATGAAAATCCTGGCCAGACGCTAGGCGGCGGAAACGGCGACGTCGATTCCGATGGCGATGGGCTAACCGATGCGCAGGAAGCTGCACTGGGAACCGACCCCACTAACCCCGACAGCGATGGAGACGGAACGTCCGACGGAGTGGAGGTGGCCGCGGGCACGGACCCGTTGAATCCGGCGTCGTTCTTCCAAGTGCTGAGCATCGCCCGGTCCGGAGAAGACGTGACGCTCACCTGGCCCAGCGCCGCAGGACGATCTTACACCATCCAATCCAATACCGCCCTCCGTCCGGAACTGTGGGCCGATGAGCGCACCGGTATCGCCGGAGACCAAGGTCAAACCAGCGCCACCGTCCCATCCACCCTGTCCGCGCTGCATTATCGCGTCGTGCTCGAATGATCGATCGCCGCGCGCTCTATCTCTTCGCGGCAGTGCTCTTCGGCTCGGATGCCGCGGCGAACGTCGTCATTTCCGAGTTTCTCGCCCGCAATGAGGCCGGGCTGAGAGACAAAGACGGTTGGCCATCGGATTGGGTGGAAATCGTCAACACCGGGAATGATCCGGTGGACCTTGCAGGCTGGGCTCTCACCGACAATCCGGACCGCCCCCGAAAATGGGAGTTTCCCGCCGCTTCCCTTCCCCCTGGTGCACGGCGCATTGTCTTCGCCTCGGGCAAAGACCGCCGCGAAATCGACGGAGAATGGCACGCCAATTTTCAACTGGCCGCCACCGGCGAATACCTCGCGCTGATCTTGCCCGATGGAGAGACCGTTGTCAGCGCCTACCAAGCCAGCCCGCAGTTCGACGACATTTCCTATGGATTGGACGCGGATACCGGCGAACCCGGTTACCTCGATTCCACGACTCCAGGAGAAACCAACGGCCGGCTCCATTTTCCCGGTCCGCTCATTCTCGATGTGAACGTCCCACCGGGTCCCCTGCTGAGCGGGGCAGACTTGACCGTCACAGCCCGCGTCTCCCCCAGAACCGCGGAAATTGGCGAAGTCTCGCTCCACTTCCGCGTGAACTTCAGAGCAGAAAGTCGCCAATCCATGCGGGATGACGGGGAGGAAAACGATGCCCTGGCGGGCGATGGCGTCTACACGGCGACGATTTCCGGCCGGAGCCTTTTCGGCCCTCGCATACCGCCTGGGCATATGCTGCGCTGGGCCGTTTCCGCCGTCGATGCCGGCGGGAAAACAGCCCGCCTCCCAGTCTACCTGGACCGGGAAGGCGTCGAGCAGTCGCCCCAATACTTCGGAACCGTCGCCCAGTCTCCAGACATCGATACCGCGCTGCCGCTCTTCGAATGGTTCACTGAAAACGAAGACGCTTCACGCACCCGGGCCGGGACCAGGGCTTCCGTCCACTTCCAAGAACGCTTCTACGACAATATCTATGTCCGGCAGCGAGGCGGAGCCACCAACGGTCAGTCGCAAAAGTTCAATTTCAACAACTCCTTCCCCGTCTATGTGAACGGCGAGATTCCCGCCGCGCGAGAGTTGAACCTCAACGCCCAAGGATCGGATCCCACCTGCCTGAGGCAATCCCTCGCCTTCGAAAGCTACGGCTGGGCCGGAAACGCCTCTTGCCTGTCATTCCTGACGCTGATGCGATTGAACGGCGAAGCCGACCGCACCGGGATCCTCATCGAACAGGTCGATGAAGTGTTTCTCGAACGGCACGGCTTTGATCCCGAAGGAGACCTCTACAAACTGGTCCAACGCGCCAATTTGGACCCTGTGTTCGCCGACACCGTCACCGGCATCGAAAAGAAAACCGGCGATGCCGCCGATCTCACCACGCTTGCGGAACTCGTGGAGGGCCTTGACCAGCAAGACGAAGCCCTCGCCACGTTCCTCTACGATGCCCTCAATCTGCCGCAGATCATGAATTACCTGGCCGTGAGATCGATCACGCAGGATGCGGATGATGTCCGGAAAAACTTCTACATCTACAAGGACACTCGCGGAAACGGCGAGTGGTCTATTTTCCCTTGGGATAAGGATTGGACCTTCGGGGTCACCGGCGACGGAGGCCAATTCTTGAAGCATCCCTTCTTCGGCGACCAGGCTCACCGCAAGGACAATGCCCTTCAGTGGAACAAGCTCTACGACGCCCTCTTCGCCGTTCGGCCGATCCGCGACATGTACCTCCGCCGGCTGCGCACTTGCATGGACACGATGCTGCAGCCCGCCGGAACTCCCGTAGTGGATTTGCGCTTCGAGAAACGCGTCGACGAACTCTTCGCAGGCGCCGGCGGCAGCCATGTTCCCGCATCCGCCGCCGCAATGGTCAAATCCTTCTTCCCCGAACGCCGCCGTGATCTCTACGAGACCTATAGCAGCCTCATTCCGGGCGCCCAGGTGTCTCAACCGAAAATCGAAATCGGCGAGATCGAGTTCCAGCCCATGTCTGGCAATCAGGATGAAGAGTACATCCAACTGCGCAATCCCAATGCGGCGGCCATAGATATTTCGGGATGGACCCTCGAAGGAGCCGTCGAGTATACCTTCGCCCAGGGAGCCGTCATTCCCAGTTCGAGCATCTTCTCCCCCGGTTTCAACGATCTCTACCTGACGCCCGACGCCCGCGCGTTCCGCCAACGGCAGAACAGCCCCAAGGGCGGGGAAGGGCGCTTCGTTCAAGCGGGCTACCGCGGCCATCTCTCCAACCGGGGCGAAACCCTCATTCTGCGGGACGCGGATGGCGCCATCATCGATCAGAAAAGCTATGAAGGGGCCCCCACCCCCTTGCAGATCCTCCTTCTCCTCACCGAGATCATGTATCATCCGCCGGATCCGCACGCCGACGCCGAGTTCATCGAGCTTTTCAACGCCAGCGACACCCTGACACTGGACCTGAGCGGCGTGCGCTTCACCAATGGGATCGAATACACCTTCGCCATGGATACACGACTCGGCCCCGGCGAGTTCATCCTTCTGGCCCTCAACCGCGAAGCGTTCGAGGCGCTCTATGGAAGCGGGATCGCTATCGCCGGAGAGTTCGCCGGCGGCACGCGACTAAGCAACGGCGGCGAAACTCTGAAGCTCGAAGACCCCGCGAACAACACCATTTTCGAAATCAGCTACGACGACCAAGGACCTTGGCCGGCAGCCGCAGACGGTCAAGGCAGCTCACTGACATTGCGACATGCCGAAGTGGGCGCCGATTTGGAAGACCCGGCATCGTGGACCGCTTCGGCCGGAAACGGATCTCCGGGACGCGGAAGGGATGCCCCCGGAAATGATTTCATCGATGCCGACGGCGACGGGTGGGTGCGCCTTCTGGAAGAGTGGTTCGGAACCAGCGACCTCGATCCTCGCGAAGGTTCCGGCTCCTATGGCATTGAGTTAGACGCGAACCGAATCTCCCTGTGGTGCCGCAAGGGAGCCTCGGTCAACGGCCTCCTGGCCACCATCGAATCGTCCGCCAACCTTGTCGAATGGGAATCCTCCGAAGACAAGTTCGACCGGACTTCGCAAGTGATCGAAGGCCAATCCCAAGAACGCTGGACCCTAAAGGAAGGAGACCACCTGAGCGAAAACCGCCATCTCCGCATCCGGGTAACCAGGACGCCGGGCAGCGAGTAGTTCTCGGCAGAATCGCGGCTGCGCCAGAGTTAGTCTCCGTCCCCGCCACGGAACTCCAACCATCCAAATCGCGCCGGCTCGTGAAAGGTTCCGGTCAATGTCGGGCTCCAAGCCAAACCCGCGCCGCTCGCTTTGTCATGGCGATAGAAATTGATGCGCCAACGCTCTCCAGCGTCCGGCGCGCCTCCCCCAAAAGCCGCCCAAGGAATGCGGACCTCGACCCGCCAAATCCGGCTGGCCTCGTCGATCTGCACCGCCGATTCCATGGCGCTGCTCCACTCGAAGTCCTTGTCCGGCAGCTCGAGCTTCAAATCCAATCTCTCCCCGTTCGGGGCCCACTCATATTCTGTGTAGGAACCAGGCCGCTCCGGATCGGGGCCGATAAAGGCCTCGACCACGTCGTTCTCCCATAGCCCGATCCGTTCCTCTTCTTGAACAGGGCTGAAGACGCGTATCTCTGTATAGGGGCACTCGTAAGCGAGATACAGAAAGCGTTCGGACCACAAAACGCGTACTGCCGTGCTCAACTCCGGACGCGCCGCCGCGTCCCGCGAGACATACTCCACCCGCGCAGGAACCGCCTTCAGCCATTCGGCTTCGTCCAAGGTTCCGTCAGGGACCCAATCCCGGGCGATGCGCGTCGCCACGGCCACCGGCAGCGGAAAAGACCGCGCCAAAACGCGCCGGGCATTGTCGAAGTAGAGCTTCCTCAGCACCGCCGGAGGCAATGCGATGGAACTGATCGTCCAATCGCCCTGGATCGGCGTCATGTGCGGCCAATCCCGGTCCGCTGTCTCAAAAAAACGCCAGTGTTTCTCATAAAACACCGCTGCGTCCTCGTCCGTCGGCCATTCGCCGTCGCCCGCCGACCCCAGAATCAGACGGTCATAGACCATAAAATCCGTGGCGAAAACAATCCGGTCCTGATGCTTCTCAAACAAACGCCGCACGTCCTCAGGAGCATGCCGGCCGAACTCGGGAACCCGCGCCGCCACGTCCGCCATCATGTTGGGATGGGCGTCCAACGCCCGCTCTACCCAAGCGAGATCCTCGGCGTTATTGGCGAAATGCACGCAAATAAAGGTGGTCTCCCTATGCCTCGCTATGACCCGATTCAAAGCCTCCAGCAGTTCCATACGCTCGGGATACCGGCTCCGGTCGCCGAACCACCAGGAGCGATGATCGCGCAGTTCCTCCCAGCGCTCGTTGCTCTCATCAAAGGGCAGCCAAAAGGCCCGGGGATCTCCCACATGGATCGACACCGGCATTCCCAACTGTCCGCACTTTCGCCAGACCGGATCCAACTTGGGATCGTCCACCCGCAGAAGCACTCCCTGGCCATCGCGCAGAACCAAACCGAGCCGCTTGAACTCCTTCAAGCCCGACGCCCCCTGCCGAAAGCCTTCTTCAACCTGCTGCGCGGCTCGCTCGCTCCAATCAGGATCGTCCCATCCCGAGTAATCCAGGACCATCGCATGCAAAAACCGGCCCGGAAACTGCCGCTCCGCCAGTTCTTTGACCTTCTCAAACTCCGACCTCCGGTCCTCTCCCTCGTTAGGGCGGGTCACCGTTCCCGCCCCCAGCACCACGCCTACGCCGATCCCGGCCTGGTTCATGATCCCCACCGCCCGCTCGTATCGCTCTGCCCTCGCCTCGATGTGCTGATGCAAATCGACGAGGCGCTGCTCCCGGCGCCAAGTCTCCGGTGAATAGGCCTCCTCCCGAACGTCCGGGAGCCCTCGTGATCCCGCCTCCTGAGCAAACCCAAGCGACATGCCTCCGATCATGCCCGTCAGAGTCAAGGACGCCCAGCATAGTGTCTCCCAATTCATGTATAGGACTTCTACTCTGGTCTCCGGCGCTTTGGCAAGCGCCCGCCGTCCGCTGCGACCCGTCGCATCGTGTTTCGCAATCCCATGACCAACAGGCTCAGAACTCCTGATCTCGAGGAATTTCGATGAGCGGGAAAACTATGTGGCGCGGGCACTCCTGCCCGCGAACTTTCTAGGCTCACTCGGTGGACAAGAGTGTCCGCCCCACAAATCGCCCCACAAATAGAGTATCATTCACGGAGTGGCGGTCTCGCTTTGGCTCACTCTTATTCCCCTGTATCCATTATCTTCCTCGATAGATCAGGAGTTCTGCGCCTGGAGGGGCGGGACCGCCGCAGGGAGAAGCTGGAAAAGCGCTCCGCGCGTCGTTGCGCCTGCTCATCGAGTCAACCTCCGTTCCGCAGCGCCAGAGAGCCCGCCAAAGAGTCTTGTCAGCTCCGGACCAAAAAGATACACGATCGTATGCCAGAGGATTCAGCTTCCTCCTCATCATCAGAAACCCGCATCTTTCCCCGGAGAGCAGGGTTGAATCCGGCAAAACCCATTCGACTCCCATCGCCCCGAACCAACCTCGTCCGCCGACGCCATGTTCCCTTTTCGCCGCTCTGTCTACTTGATCCTCGGCAGCATCGCTCTCCCTGCCGCTGGGTACGCCGGTCTAACGGGCTGGTGGACCTTCGATGGAAATCTCAACGATCGATCGGGAAGCGGCCTTGCCGGTACCGCCGTCGGCGCGCCTGAGTTCGATAGCGCCATACCCCCCTCACTGACTCAAGGTCAGTCCCTCCGCTTCCCAAGCGGCGACGTAGACGGCGTGCAAATCCCCGCCGATCCTTCCCTCAACGTCTCTCTGTTCACCCTGGGATACTTCGTCAATCAAGACGGAGCCAGCCAATCCAACGCCGGTTTGGAACGTCTCACCAGCCGCGCCGGCGACACCTTCGAAACCGCCATCGGCGACGCCAACGCCGTCGGCGGCACCACCTCCGCCTCGGGGACGACCCTTTCCTACTTCCAGGGCACTTGGAATGTGACCCACGTCGAGGCGCCCGCCGAAGGCTGGATGCACGTGGCCTGGCGCAATACGGCCACCGACATGGAACTTTACCTCGATGGAACCCTCGTCTACACCGGGCCAAGTGTGCCCGCCGGCCGGCCTTCCGGCTTCATGAACCTCGGCATCCGCCACAACAACGTCGAAGGCTTCGAAGGCCTCTTGGATGATCTGTTCCTCTGGGACGACACCTCCAACCCGCTGTCGCCCGAAGATATCGCCGCCATCGCCGCAAGCGGCATGATCGGTTTCCTCGGACTCGACCAGGACCAGGACGGAGACGGCCTCCCCGACGCCTGGGAAATCGAACACGGCCTCGATCCCGCTGACGATGGTTCCATCAACCCGGACAATGGCGCCAGCGGCGACCCCGACGAGGATGGACTCGACAATCTCGGAGAGTTCGAGGCTGGGACCCTGCCGAGGAATCCGGATACCGATGGCGACGGATTGTTAGACGGCGAAGAGATTGAACTGGGCACAAATCCCAATCTGAGCGACAGCGATGGCGATGGGCTCAGCGATGGCGAGGAAGTTGCCCTGGGCACGAATCCCCTCGATCCCGATAGCGACGACGACGGGTTCTCCGACGGATTCGAGGTCAACAATCAGACCGACCCGCTCGATCCCGCCAGCCATCCGGGCGGCGTCGCAACCCTTGTGCTCCACATCGACTTTGACGGCAGCATCGAGGACCGATCCGCAAGCGCTCACGCCATCACCCCCATCGGCGAACCGCTCTTCGACGGAGATGTTCCTCCCTCGCTCGGAACCGGACAATCCATCCGGTTCCAACCCGGCGACAGCGACGGAATCGAAATCGCCTCCTCTCCGGAACTGGCCTCCAATACCTTCACTCTCGCCTATTTCCTCAATCAGGACGGAGCCGTTCAAGGCAACGCCGGCCTGGAACGTCTGACTAGCCGTGGCGGAGACACTTTCGAAACTGCTATCGGAGACGCCAATGCCGTCGGAGGAGGCGATCCCGGAACGCTGAGCTACTTTTCCCCTGCCATTGGCTGGAACCGGACCGGCGTCACCGCGCCGGAGTCCGGCTGGGTCCACGTAGCCTGGCGCAATCGGGGCACGGGTCCGGAAGACATGGATCTCTTCATAGACGGTGAACTCGTCTTTACCGGTCCCGGGGCCGGCGAAGGAGCCCCCACCGGCATCATGCGCGCCGGTATCCGTCACAACAGCGTCGAAGGTTATGAAGGCCTCCTCGACGACCTCCGGCTCTACTCTTCACCACTTACCGACGAGGAAATCGCCGGACTGCTCACCGCCGCCGGGGACCCCATCGCCATCGTCGAATTCGACCGCGATCCCGACGGTCAGATCGACCTGACCTGGACCTCCTCGCCCGGTCAACTCTTCGAGATCGAGCGTGCCGCGCCGAGCTTGAGCAACCCTTGGGAGTCCGTCCTCGCCGATATCGCCGCGGCCGCCGGCCCGGCCAACCTCACCTCCGCCTCTCTGACCGATGGCGAGCCATCGACCGAAGCCTATTATCGTGTTGTACGCGTTCCTCCTCCTCCCCTCTT
Source organism: Verrucomicrobiales bacterium (assembly GCA_041749135.1). GTDB lineage: Bacteria > Verrucomicrobiota > Verrucomicrobiia > Verrucomicrobiales > DEV007 > DATKCT01. The sequence goes on along the minus strand of JBGTBW010000016.1, from coordinate 1,387 downwards.
CTCCTCTGACTTCGAAGACGGCGCCGGCGGCTGGACTACGGGCCTTACCGGACTCTTCCCGGAAACCGCCACGAATTGGGAACTCGGCACGCCCACCAACGGTCCGGGACAAGCCCACAGCGGAACCCAGGCCTTCGGCACAGACCTCGATGCCGACTACGTGAACTCCACCGCCATCTACCTGCGTTCGCCGGTCATCGACTTCACCGGCGCCGGCCGGCCTCGCCTCACCTTCTGGCACTTTCTTGACGTGGGACTCGACGAAGGCGGCCGCCTCAATCTGCGCGAACCTGGCGGGGCCCTCATCCAAAGCCTGAAGATCTACGATGGAAACCAAAATACGGGGCAATGGACCGAAGAATCGATCCGCCTTCCAGAGCTGAACCAACCTGCGTTGATCGAATTCGAGTTTCTCACCGACGCAGATGACACGAACAACGGAGCCGGTTTCTTTATCGACGATGTCCAGCTCCGTTGAACGGGCCTGTTAGAATCTCCGTCGCTGCTAGCCTCACTCCAAGCCCAGACGCGCCCGCACCGCATCGAGATCCAGCCCATCGATCCGCACGAGTTTCCGCCGGGCCGTCTCTCCCCGCACCAAAGTCACCGACCGGCGCGGACAACCGAGTTTCGCCGCCAAGAACTCTCGCAAGGCCGCATTGGCTCGTCCCTCCACGGGCCGGGCCCGCAGCTTCACCTTCAACACGCCGCCTTGCATGCCGGCCAGCGCATTACACCCGGCGCCTGGCGCGACCTGGACTTCCAAATGGCAAAAGGGCGCCGGTCCTCGATGCACAGTCATCGCGTGAAACCATCATTACCACCTCGAATTGGGATTGTAAGGCCGAATGGCGGACAGGAGTTTCCGCGTCTGGGGTCAACGCCAAGGGAAGCCGGAGGCTCTTGGACTGCGGCGATATCGCCACTCTCTCCCAAAGCGCGGAGCGCCGTCGTGGGCAAAAGCGCTCACCGGCCGCGTGAGGCTCAGAACTCCTGACCTTGAGAAATTAGGCTGAGCCACAATCAGGCGAATAGGCCGGGATGGTCCGATTGAGAATGGCCGAGTGAAAACCGGCGCTCCCAGGGAAGTGCCCAACGCAACGGCGGGTTTTTTGTCGCAGGTGCGACACGAAACGTGACCCGGACCCGGCGGAGCTTGGGGATCGAATGCTCCGCCTGGCCCGGCGCCCCACGCAACGGCGCGCTTTTTGTCGCAGGTGCGACACGAAACGGGACACGGACCCGGCGGAGCCCTGGGAATCGAGTGCTCTCAGCCTGCCTCTCCACCTCCGTGCATGTGCTTTCGGCCGCAAAGTTCAATGCGGCGAAGCGCAAGCCCGGGTCGATCTTGCCCGCTAGATGACGCCCCTACGCGTCAACAAGATGC
>JBGTBW010000015.1:0-15153 GCA_041749135.1 Verrucomicrobiales bacterium | reverse complement strand
GGCGCGGGCACTCCTGCCCGCGAACTCTTCAGGTTCCATCGGCGGACAGGAGTGTCCGCCCCACAAGTAGGGCGTCATCTGTCGAGAGGCGGTCTCGCTTCGGCTCAGCGATTTTCCTCCCTGTCCATGATCTCCCTCGATAGGTCAGGAGTTCTGAGCCTGCGCCAAAAGAAACCGCCGCCCTGCGGGTTGCGCCGGGTTTGGCCTGTGGCTTTGTTGCTCGCCGGTTACAGCCCGCTGTAGAAAATAAAAGCGGCGCCCGTAGCCGTTCAGTGTCCCGGCTTCTCGCTACGCCAGCTTCCAATCGCCGCGGTATTCCCGGCCGAGCAGTCGCGTCGCTTCCGCGTCGCCTAGAATCTCCTCCTTCTCCGGATCCCAGCGGATCACCCGTCCTGTCAGCATGGCGATGAGTCCCAAATGCCCTGGAACTGCGGATCGATGCGCGGTTTCCGCCGGCGTGATCGTGGGTTTCCGGGACCGGATGCAATCCAGGAAATTGCGGTGGTGCCCCGGTGTTTCGTAGAGCCGCACCTTGCGCAGGTCTTCCGGAAGATCGCGCCCCATCCATTCCCGGTTGGAACATTCGAAGCGGCCGCGGTCCACATGCACCCAGCCGTCCGATCCGATCCATTTCGTCCCGCCCTGAATTCCCTCGATGCCGCCTGCGATGGTCATGGTCACTCCGTTGGCGTAACGGGCTTCCACTTTGTAAGTGGTGGCCGTATTCCAAATCGCGTCCTTGGGTGGAAACTCCCCTTCCCCCCGCACTTCCACAGGTCCGGTCCCATCGAAATCCAATCCCCAGTGGGCGATATCGCAGTGGTGTCCGATCCAGTCGAGCAGTTGCCCTCCGCCCACGTTGTAATGCCAACGCCAATTCATGTGGGTGCGCGCTTCGATGTAGGGCATCTCCTGCGATGGGCCGATCCACATCTCATAACCCAGGTGCTTGGGCGGATCGCTGACCTCCCGCCGGTCGCCCGTGCCCGCAAAATCATGATGCCCGGAGGGCAGTCCCACTTCCACGTGCTTGACCTTCCCGATAAGACCATTGCGCACGATCTCACAAGCTCGCCGGAAATCGGCCCCCGAGCGTTGCCAGGATCCCGTCTGCCAAATCCGTTGGTTTTCCTGCACCGCCTTCACGATGGCCTGCTGCTCCGCCACCGTCTTGGCCAATGGTTTCTCTCCGTAAATGTCCTTGCCCTGCCGGGCCGCTTCCACCGCGGTCAAGGCGTGCCAATGATCCGGCACAGCCAGCATGACCGCGTCGATATCGTCCCTGGCCATCATTTCCCGGTAATCGCTGTAGGCGCGGCAATCCTTGTTCTCGTAGTGCCCATTGATGCGGTCGACCGCCTGCTGCAAGTGCTGGGAATCCACGTCGCAAGCCGCTGCCACCTGGCAATCATTCTCCTGCAAAAACGCGTCCGTGTTGCCGGGCCCCATCATCCCCCAGCCCACCACACCGACGACGATGCGCTCCGACGGAGCCACGTTATCGCCGCGCCCCAGCACCGAAGCGGGCACAATCATCGGAGCGGAAGCCGTCGCAGCGGCAGAAACCAGAAAACGGCGGCGGGAAAACGGTGTGGGATTCATTGGCGGAAAGGAATTCGGCGGTGACCGCAATCCTACGGCTCTCCCCAGCCCTCTGTAAAGCCCTCCCGTCCATTCCCTTCCCGGCTGCCTCCCAGTAACGAAAGCTGCAAAAGCTTCCGAAGGCCTGGCCGGTGCGATCTCGGAACTCTTGGCGAGTTCCGCTACGGGGAACCCGCTTCGTAGCGGAAGCTGCAAAGCTTCCGAAGGCCTGGCCGGTGCGACCTCGGAACTCTTGGCGAGTTCCGCTACGGGGAACCCGCTTCGTAGCGGAAGCTGCAAAAGCTTCCGCAGGCCTGGCCATTGCGATCTCGGAACTCTTGGCGAGTTCCGCTACGGGGAACCCGCTTCGTAGCGGAAGCTGCAAAGCTTCCGAAGGCCTGGCCGGTGCGACCTAGGAACTCTTGGCGAGTTCCGCTAAGGGGACCCGCTTCGTAGCGGAAGCTGCAAAAGCTTCCGAAGGCCTGGCCGGGTGCGATCTCGGAACTCTTGGCGAGTTCCGCTACGTGGAACCTGCTTCGTAGCGGAAGCTGCAAAAGCTTCCGCAGGCCTGGCCGGAGAGATCCCGGAACTCTTGGCGAATTCCGCTACGGGAAGCGGGCTTTGCGCCTCCGGCATCCATCCTTGAGTGCTCCCCGTGAAACGCTACACTGGAGCGGGTCAGTACCCCGGAGACATGGTAGCGCATCTTCTCTCCATCGCGCTCCTGGCCGCCGCCCTGCCCGGCGCGGACCGGGAAACCGTCCCCGTGACCAGCGGTCCGGTCGCACCGCCCATCTTCCGGCATGATGTCATGGCCGTTCTCTCGAAAGCCGGTTGCAACACCGGCGCCTGCCACGGGAATCAGAATGGCAAGAACGGCTTCAAACTCTCTCTCCGCGGCGAAGATCCAACCGCCGACCTCGTATCCCTGACCCGCGACCTGTTTGGCCGGCGCATCGATCGCTTCGAACCGGAAAACAGTCTCCTGCTCCTCAAAGCCACCCGCAGCATCGCTCATGAGGGCGGCCTCCGCTTTGAAAATGGTTCCCCCCCTTACCAAATCCTGCGCGATTGGATTCAAGCTGGCGCACAGGATGATAGGGCAGATCTGCCCGCCCTCAGCTCCCTGGAGGTGAGGCCAGCCGAACGCTATCTTGAACCCGGCGAGGAAACGTTCTTCCTCCAGGCGACCGCCCGCTTCTCCGACGGCTCCACTCGCGACGTCACCCAGCTCGCAGTCTACGAACCCTCCGACCCACAGTTGGAGGTGAGCCCCGGCGGCCAAGTCAGGGCCAAGGCCCCCGGCGAGGCGGTGATTCTCGTGCGCTTTTTGTCGCTCCAAACTCCCGTGCGCGTCTTCAAGCTCCAAGATGCTCCCGGTTTCACCTGGAATCCGCCAGCGAAGGTGAATCGCGTTGACGATTTCATCTTCGCCAAACTGCATCGCCTCCGCATCCATCCTTCCGCACCGGCTTCCGATGCCGAGTTCCTGCGGCGCGCCTGGTTGGATCTTCTCGGGTTCCCCCCCGATCCCGAATCGACCCGGCGCTATCTTTCCGATGCAGATCCCCAAAAGCACGCCCGGATCATCGACGAGTTGCTGCAGCGCACCGAGTTTGCAGAATTCTGGGCGCTCAAATGGTGCGACCTGCTCCGCGTCGAAGAGAAAGCCCTCGACCGCAAAGGCGTCCAGGCCTTTCACCGCTGGATCCGCGACGCCCTTCAGCAAGGGATGCCCTTGGATCGTTTTGCTCAAGAGATCCTTTCCGCCCGCGGCAGCACCTACGCGCATCCTCCCGCAAATTTCTATCGTTCCCACAGGACGCCGGTCCAGCGCGCGGAAACCGTGGCGCAAGTGTTTCTGGGGCGAAGATTGCAATGCGCCCAATGCCACAACCATCCATTCGATCGCTGGACCCAAGATGACTATTACGACTGGACCTCCGTATTCGGCGGGGTCCGCTACATGGTCCTCGAGAACCGGCGGCGCGACGACAACGACAAACACGAGTTCGTGGGAGAACAGGTGGTGTGGCTGGCCCCTGGCGGGGATGCACAACATCCCGTCCGCCAGCAAGCGGCTCCCGCCCGCCTCCTCGGTGAATCCACCCCTTTGCCTCAGGACGCCGACCGTTTAACCGCACTCGCGAATTGGCTCACCGGCTCCGGCCGTCTGCCCTTCGCCCGGGTTCAGGCCAACCGGATCTGGCATCACTTGATGGGACGCGGGCTCGTCCATCCCGTCGACGACTTTCGCGCCACCAATCCAGCCAGCCATCCCGAGTTGCTCGACTTTCTCGCGGAAGAACTTGCCGGGTCCGGATTCGATCTTCGCCGCCTGATTCGCCTCATTTGTCTCTCGCAAACCTACCGCCTCGCTTCCGAACCTCGTCCATCGAACGCGGGAGATTTCGTCAACTATTCTCACGTCCTCCCCCGCCGGCTCGATGCAGAGCAACTTCTGGACAGTCTCGCCGCCACATTGGAAACGCCGCTGTCGTTTGCGGGCTATCCAGAGGGCCTCCGGGCCGGTCAGATCCCCGGAGTCAAAGCGGCGCGCCGCCGTTCGGGAGCCGGAACGGGCGGAGATCACTTTCTGGAGGTCTTCGGCAAGCCCCCGCGGCTTCTCAGCAGCGAAGAAGAGCGCTCCTGCAATCCCACCATCACCCAAGTCTTTCATCTCGTGAGCGGAGAACTCATGCACGAGCTGCTCACTGGCCCGGACAACCGCCTCGGAACCCTGCTGGGGTCAAACCTCGGGAACGAACAAGTTCTTGAGCAGCTCTACCTCGCCGTCCTCTCTCGCCCGCCATCCGCCGCGGAAAACACGGCGCTGCAAGCCCATCTCGACCAGGCCGCCGGGCGCCGCGCTGCCTTCGAGGACATCGCCTGGGCATTGGTGAACAGCAAAGAGTTCTTGATGCGTCACTAACGTAGCCATCTATCCCGGATCCGTTATGCCCACGCCACTCCGATCTTTCGCCTGCTCCGGTTTTCAGGAAGTCGCTTTTCCGCGAAGAAGTCTCCTCCGCCTCGGAGGAGCGGGCCTCCTCGGCCTGACCTTGCCCCGCCTGCTCGAAGCCGAAGAGAAGAATCGCGGCTCCGCCGCTCGCGCCCGCACCGTCATTTTCCTCTTCCAGTTCGGCGGCCCCAGTCAGATCGACATGTTCGACATGAAACCGGACGCTCCGGACGGGGTTCGCAGCCCTCTCGACGCCATATCCACCGCCCTTCCCGGCGTCCCTCTCTGCGCTCAAATGCCGCGCATGGCGCGCGTGCTCGACAAGGTCTGTCTGGTCCGGAGCATGCACCACGAAATGAGCAATCATAACTCCGCGTCCTATTACGCTCTCACCGGACACGCTCCGCCGGCCGACGACATCCGCCTGCGCGATTCTATCGACCTCTATCCCGCTTACGGCTCCGTCGTGGATCATCTCTCGCCCCCCTCGCCTGACCTGCCCAACACCGTGGCCTTTCCCCACGTGATCCGCGACGGCTCGATCACACCCGGCCAGAGCGCCAGTTTCCTCGGAAAGAACCATGATCCCTTCCTGGTGACAGATGACCCGAATCAAGCCGGGTTCCATCTGCCCGAACTCAGCCTCCCCGAGGGCCTTTCCCTCGAGCGCCTCCAAGCGCGGCGCGGACTCCAGCAGATCGTGGACAGCCAGAGCCGTCTCTTGGAACATGCCGCCGAGGCGCGCGGCCTCGACACCTACTACGAAAGGGCCCTGGCCATGCTGCAGTCCGATACGCTGCGCGACGCCTTCGACCTGAGCCGCGAACCGGATGCCTTGCGGGACGCCTACGGCCGGCACACCTTCGGACAGAGCTGCCTCCTGGCTCGCCGTCTCGCCGAAGCGGGCAGCCGGTTCGTCACCGTCTATTTCTCCAACAGCATCGGCGGCCAAAGCACCACCTCCGGAGGCTGGGATACCCACGGATTCAACGACACTCGGATGTATCCCATCATCAAAGACTATCATCTCCCTCTCACCGACCAGACTCTCCCCACCTTCCTCACGGATCTCGACGAGCGCGGATTGCTCGACGAAACGCTCGTGGTCTGGATGGGAGAGTTCGGGCGGACTCCCCGCATCAACGGCAACGCCAGCCGCGATCACTGGCCTCATTGTTATACGGTGCTCCTGGCGGGCGGCGGCGTGAAACGCGGTTTCGTCTTCGGAGCCTCCGACGAACAGGCTGCCTACCCAGCCGAAGACCCGGTGCGCCCCGGCGACCTGGCCGCGACCATGTTTCACCTACTCGGGATCGACCCGCACACCGAAGTGCAGGGAGCCGGAGGCCGTCCCTTGGCCATCGCCAGCGGCGAGGTCATCTCGGGGATTTTGGCGTAGCCAGCCGCGCCGCCATCCTGTGCTCTGCCACGCTATCCGCTATCCTCAGAACTCCTGACCTATCGAGGGAGATGATGAACAGGGAGGAAAACCGCTGAGCCGAAGCGAGACCGCCTCTCGGCAGATGACGCCCTACTTGTGGGGCGGACACTCTTGTCCGCCGAGTGAGCCTAGAAAGTTCGCGGGCAGGAGTGCCCCGCCACATAGTTTTCCGGCTCATCCAAATTCCTCGAGATCAGGAGTTCTGACTCATCTTCCCACACTAGAGACGAGGATTTCGCGAGACCCACAGGCGCCGTAACTCATTGTCTACGACGGCCTTCGCGGGGGTTGGTTAGTCGACGGCGATTGGCTTTTCCTAGAGACAACATTGGGGCGGGAATTTTCGGCAGCACCCCCAGCACTTCCATCTGTGCAGCGGGGTAGCTGTCCGCCAAGCGCCACCACCCACATCCCGGATCTCCCAGGCATATCAGCGTCACCTGCTTCAGCCGTTCGATGGCATCCTCTACGGTCAATCCCAGCGGCGCCACGCGCCGGTCCATCTCCCGCGCCATCTTCAGAGCGAGCATCGTCACCACCGCGTGACCTCGGGTCCGGTTCTCCTTGCGCACGTAGACTGGCCGCATCTCCAGCGATCCCGTCTTCAATGTGCGAAAATCCCGTTCCACTCGCGTCAGATCCATATAGCGCTCATGCACCTGCTGCGTGCTCGCCGCTGCCGCCGGCAAATCGCTCTCCAGCACATAACAGGTTTCTTGGACGGGAAGAGCTGGGTTTTTCCGGTCTTGCGGTCGACACTGTCGACCACCGGCAGATGAAGGAGCTGCTGGGTCGCCGGGTGCATGATGGAGTGATCACCCGCCTGGTCGCCAAATGGCTCAAGGCGGGGGTGTGGGAAAAGGGGCAAGTGAGTTACCCCGAGCAAGGGACGCCGCAAGGCGGGGTGATTTCACCCCTCCTCAGCAACATCTACCTGCATGAAGTGCTGGACCAATGGTTCGTCGAATCAGTTCAGCCGGCGTGTGGGGGGCGCAGCTTCATGGTCCGCTTTGCCGATGACTTCGTCATGGGCTTCGAGCGGCTGGAAGATGCGCTGAAAGTCCAGCGGGTGCTGCCCAAGCGCTGCGCCCGCTTCGGGCTGAAGATCAATGAGGAGAAAACGCGGCTGGTGCGCTTCGGGCGGCCGTCGCGTGGCGGCGGTGCGGGAGGCGGAGGCAAGCCGGAGACATTCGACTTCCTCGGCTTCACCCACTACTGGGGCAAGTCGCGCCGCGGCAACTACGTGGTGCAGAAGCAAACCGCCAAGCCGCGGTTCCGTCGGGCGCTGCGCTCGATCAGGGAGTGGGGGTGGAAACACCGCCACCTGCCTTTGAAAGAGCAGCAGCTCAAACTCAACCAGAAGCTGCGCGGGCACGACGCCTACTACGGGGTCACCGGCAACTACCGCATGCTCTCGAAGCTGCGGTGGCAGGTGGCCCAGCTGTGGCGCAAGTGGCTCGGGCGGCGCAACCGCGGCCGGCCGCCGAGCTGGGAACAGTTCGACGGCATGCTGCGGGTATTCCCCCTGATCCCTGCCAAAATCGTCCATTCCGTCATGTAATGAACCCGCAACCGCGAGGAACCGTATGCCTCAATCGGGCTCGTACGGATCTGTGGGGGGCGTCGCGTGACCTCCGGGTCAAGCGGCCCTATCCCGGAATCAATAAGGCACGCACGGCGGCGGGGCGAGGAGACCTGCCTGTCGACCATTTCGGCGGGGTCGGAGAATCGCGCCGAGCAGCGTGACTCCTGTCTCCTGTCATTTCCCCGATTGTTCAGCAGCCGGAAGCGCTGGAGCCACGGCATCAGGTCCGGCTCGGCAAGCCGGACCTACTTGCAGCGGCCGGTCTCCCGCCTGAGACACCCACCGCTTGGACAGGGAACGTGTCGGTTGGCCGTTTCGCCTGTATGGTGCCGCTCTTCCCATCTCGATTTGGATGGTGGGCACAGCACCCCTTACTCACTTGGTATCCTCCCACTATGAGCGCAGACATCGAACGATGGCCCCCTCCAAATGACTCGACGGCATTTGAGTCCTTCTGTCTCGAACTGTGGGGGGAAATCTGGCAGGACCCTAGCGCTCAGAAGAACGGGCGGAGCGGCCAGTCACAGGCCGGCGTGGATGTCTTCGGTCAGCTCCAAGGCACATGGGTAGGCGTGCAATGCAAGCAGAAGGATGGACTGCTATGGAGCAAGTTAACGGTCGAGGAACTCGAACGGGAGGTTGAAGCCGCGAAGCAATTTAATCCATCGCTCGCTGAGTTCATCCTCGCCACCACCGGACCGAGGGACGCAAAGGTGCAGAAGCGAGCGCGCGAGATTACTGAGGAACATAAGCATAGGGGTCTGTTCAGCGTCGTAGTCTGGTCATGGGAAGACATTTGGGATGAGCTATACCGCCGAGAGGACCTGCAGAAACGCATTGTGCCAACCTACTGGCCTCGCTTGTTCGCCGCCCGGCGGAGTGGAGAAACTCAAATCGCGCCCACGCGCCTGAGCCGCGGAGCGGAAAAGCTCATTGGACGCGATGACGATTTGAAGCGCATTGATGCTGCTTCGCTCGATCAAAGGACACGCATACTGACGATTGTTGCATGGGGCGGCGTCGGGAAGACGTCGTTGGTTGTCGAGTGGCTGAATCGGAAAGCCGCCGAAAACTGGCCCGGGTTCGAGCGCGTGTTTGATTGGTCGTTCTACAGCCAAGGCAGCCACGAGCAACGCACCGCATCCGCCGATTTGTTCGTGGCTGAGGCATTGAAGTTCTTCGGCGACGAAGCGATGGCCAACAGTTCCAAGTCGCCATGGGACAAGGGCGCGCGTCTGGTGCAATTGATCGCCGCCAAGCGGGCTCTTCTCGTGCTCGACGGATTGGAATGCCTGCAACACCCGCCCGGTCCTCTGGGCGGTCAACTCAAAGACCCGGCCATCGAAGCGCTGCTCAAAGGCTTGGCTAGACAGAAGAATTCGGGATTGTGCATTATCACGACTCGCACGAGTGCAGCCGACTTATTGTCGTTCCGCGGCACGACTGCGCCGGAGTGGGAGTTGAAACACCTTGCCACTGCTGCCGGCGTGGAACTGCTCACAACGCTCGGCGTACGCGGTTCAGACTCGGAGTTCGAGCAACTTGTCAAGGACGTGCGAGGACACGCACTCACTCTGAATCTCCTTGGGCGATACCTCACTGCGGCACACGGCGGGGACATTCGCCGCCGCGACCATGTCAAACTTGAGGAGGCCGATGCCGAGATGCAGGGCGGCCACGCCTTTCGCGTAATGCAGGCGTATGAGCGGTGGTTCGAGCGCAACGGATGTCATGCGGAGCTGGGACTCCTCCGCCTGTTCGGCCTATTCGACCGCCCCGCTACGCCCGATTGTCTCGGTGCGCTGCGCCGGGAACCCGTCATCCCTTTCCTCACTGACCACCTCGTGCCCTTGACCGAGGCCCAGTGGAAGCTCACCGTCACACGCCTCGTTCAACTTGGCCTCGTCGAGGAACAATCATGGGAACCCTACCGCATCTTCGGCTATGGTGAGCAAGACGCGAAAATGGTTTGGGATAACTCGAGCAAAGGTTCCGTTTACGAGCTCGGTCAACCCAAGCCATTCGAGCTCCCAACGTCGTCAATTGAAAACGCTAACTCCATTGACACGCATCCCCTCATCCGCGAGTTCTTCGCCAAACGACTGCGGGAAATTTCCTCCGAGTCGTCGCGGACCGCGCACTCACGCTTATTTGAACACCTGCGCGCCAGCGTGCCCTATTGGCCGGAGGGCCTCAATGGCCTTCAACCGCTATATCAGGCTGTCGTCCACGGCTGCGAGGCGTGGAGATATAGCGAGACGTTGGAGAACATTTACCGCTGCCGCATACTGCGCGGCTGTCGCTTTGGCATATACCGCTTTTACAGCCTCAATCTACTTGGCGCACACAGTTCAGACTTGTCCGCTGTAGCCGACTTCTTCCGCGTTCCTTGGACGCAACCCGCGGGGGAGCTCGAGGCGAACGACCAAGTTTGGTTGTTTCAACAAGCGGGGGTCTGCCTTCGCGCCCTCGGTCGCTTGGCCGAGGCGCTTGAGCCTGCACGGGCGAGTGTTGCAATGGCGGCACAACGAGAGGACTGGGAAAATGCCGGGATCAATTCTGCAAACCTAATCGAGATTGAATTGACTATTGGCGATGTGGCCGAAGCGGTACGTGATGCCAAGCAGGGGGTGGAATTCGCCGACCGGATCAACGCCAGAAGCAGGCGACAACTCTATGACCGGCAACTCTATGAGTTGGGAAATCGCGCCATTCTCGCAAATACCTTGCATGAAGCTGGGCACGAGAGAGAGGCACGAGAGCTTTTCGACGTGGCAGAGGACATGCAGCGGAGATTCCAGCCACCGTTCCCGCTACTCTATTCCCTATTGGGATTCCAATTCTGCGACCTCCTGTTGTCTAGCTGCGAATGCGCAGCGTGGCGTCACTTCTTGGAGCATGCGGGGCGGTCCTCCCAATCGCTATCGGCGCCGGAGTCCACGAGTTCGATTCCGCCAATTCGCGAAACGCAGGTCGGCTGCACGTCGCCGCACGGTAACGCCTGCTATGAAGTCGAGCAGCGCGCTACGCAGACACTTGCATGGGCTCATCAAGAGTTGACGCCGCATTTCGATATCGCCCTCGACCGCCTTACCTTTGGGCGCGTCGCGCTGTACCGAGCAATCCTAAACGCGACCTTGTCTGTAATAGCCCTGGACTCGCTAAAACCTGCGGCCGAGCACCTCGAAGCTGCCATCGATCTCCTTCGCCAAGCCGGCAGGCTGGACTACCTTCCCGCCGCCCTCATCACCCGCGCCTGGCTGCGGGTGTTGCAGGTCCAACCGAACTTGGCACAGGAGGACCTCAACGTGGCTTGGGAAATCGCCGAGCGCGGTCCGATGCGGCTGCATATGGCCAACATCTACCTTCACCGTGCCCGCCTCTTCCGCGACAAAGAGAACCTCGAACAAGCCCGCAAGCTGATCGAGCGCTGCGGCTACTGGCGACGCAAACAGGAACTCGACGACGCCGAAGTTACGGCGCGCCACGACGGCGAAGGGACCTAACTAGTTAGTTCCACTCGAGTGGGCGAAAAAAAAGTTGTGGCGGCGGCTCGTGGCGGAAGGTGGTGGTGGGGCGGGAGTTGGGGCGAATTGTGTTCACGTAAGGTGGCGTGTAGTGGACAAAATGAAAAAAAACGGGGTCACATCTCGCCATTTGACAATTGTTTCCTGCGCCTGGCGATGATCCGCTAGAGCTTCTCATTTGTCCTCAGCGGCTTACCGCCGCGCCCGCCGCCGTGTAGTCCAGTCCCCCGGCCAACTCCGCCAAAGTCAGCCTCCCTTGCCGTCGCCCAAGCCATAACGCCAGTTCCCGCTCCCAATCCCCGTGCCGGTCCCGAAAACTCTCCCACTCTTCGCCCTTGATCGATTCGACCGACCGCACCATCCGCTCCCAGCCGACACCCCGGCCTAAACGGCGCAACGCGGGTTGTTCCCCGCGGATTCCCCTTGGTTTCAACCACTGAGCGGCCCGGCTGTGGTTCGCCGCCGGGGTCTCCCGGGGGAGATGAAAATGGCTGCGCATCAGGACATAGGCGTGCAGGAGCATGGCGAAGGGTTCGGGCAACTCTCGGAGCAACTCCAGGAAATGCTCGCCGTCACGCTCGTCGCGAAAGTCGCGATGCTCATTTTCCGCGAGCCCTCAGGTGAAAGCGTCCTCGCGGAATCGGAATGCGCAATGGACGCGCCACGCCCGAGGCTGGACCACAAAGCGAGGCCATAATGCGAGGCCCCTTGTCAATTGTCGAGGTGTGACCCAGGACACCAGCAGTCGCCCTGCCCGCGCTCGCGCTAGGCATTGGGGCCGATACGGCGGTTAGGGTTCAGAGACGGAAAAGGGCTTTGAGATGGGCGCGGATCTCATCCAGCAAATCCTGCGGCAAGACGCCCAGGCGTCCAGTGATCACACGGGTATTGAGCGTGCAAAGCTTGTCCGCTCGCACCACTGAGGGAACTTTGAGACGTGTGTGGTTCCAGGAAGGATGCGTTGGCTCGATGGCCACTCCAAAGCGCGGAAACCCTGCCGCTTCGCTGGTGATGAAGGCGGACACGAAGTCGCCCGGCGACTTTCCTTCCGCGAGAACGACACAGGGGCGGGTTTTGCCCCGGACAAGTCCGTGAACGGAAAGGCCGCGAGAACGATCTCACCGGCTTGCGGCATGTCCACCGAAATCGGGGCTCTCGTGCCCAGGTTCGATGTCGGCGTCGGAGTAGAGGTCCGGCTCCGTGGTTAGAAAGTCGAAGGCCCCCCCGGCGTGCGCGATCCGCGCCAACATTTCGCCGGGAAGACCGTTGTCTTCGGGCTCCGCGACGACCAGCATCAATCGCGAAACTCCGTGCGACGAAGCTTCCGGCGGCTTCCGGGCTCGCACAGCGCTCGGCGAACCCCTTCGCGTCGGGCTATCGGGGTTCTCCTCGAGAACCGTTCGCGTCGTGTGGCGTGCCGTTGGGAAACCCGGGCCAGGCGGAGCCCCGGGGCACACGCTCGTCGAGGGTGAACTCGAATTCCCGCCTGGCATGACCTTGGCTACGCTCGACCTTTCCTCGGTTTCGGACGCCGGGTCTCCCTTTGTCACGGTGGTGCTGACAGGAGCGGAGGGGAATGCAATCACTGGGCACGCCGCAATCTACTACGGGGCCTTACCAGCCGCCCCGCCGTCCGACACCCTCGTGGCGCTCGAGTACACATGGAGCTATCTGGACGGCGGAGCCGTTCCGGATCCGGAGTGGTTAAAACCGGATTTCGAAGACTCGGAGTGGAAGACCGGTCGAGCAGAATTTGGACTCGGCGACGACGATGAGAATACCGAGATCGATGGGGGCCCCGAGGGCGCTCGTTATCCAGTCCTCTATTTTCGCCGGAGTTCATGGCAATCGATCCCATCCGCTTACTCCAGTGTCCGGCTGCGAGTGCGCCGAGACGATGGAGCGATGGTCTACCTGAACGGCCGCGAGGTCTTCCGCACGAATCGGACGGATGGCTCTATCGGACCCGAAACTAGGGCGCTGACAGCACGGGGGATGAGAATGGGCTGAGAATGAAATCGCTGGAGCCGGCCGAACTCCAAGCCGGCGAGAACATTCTGGCGGTCTCCGTTCATCAGTCCGATCCCGATTCGAGCGATCTCAGTTTTGATATCGAGCTGAATGCGGTTCCTAAGGCGCCCAAAGCGGTGGTATGGGACCGCAGCGGAGGCGTTGAAGCTTACCTTTGGAACCTAAGCGATGGAGAAACCGTGCTCGAGCATGCGGCTTCGTTAGGGGGTCCCTGGCAGCCGCTCCGTCTGCCTGGCGCTCCCGCGGTTCTCGTCCCGAGACGAGGTTTTACTCGAGCCGCCGGGGCCGATTTCCCCTTCGGCGACGGCACATCGGGCTTCCTTCGCGCAAGACCGGGTGCGCAGTGAGCCCTGACGATGTTGCCTAGCGCGGTCCTATGGCCCGGCCCTGATGCTCCGCATTTCCTCTTGTCGTCGATAAAGGAGGCTTGCCGCGATTCTGTTGATCTCTTCCGAACTCGACCGGAGAGTAAACGTGCGCCTCATGAACCGCGCCAAGATCACCCTGCTGTGCGTTGCCGCCGCTGTCGCCTACGGCGTTGTGCACGATCAGATCACAGCGCGGCTCTGCATTGAGTACTTCACGGTTGCGCATCCTCCGATCTTTCCGGTCACGTCTCCGCCCGTGATCGTGCTGTGTTGGGGAGTCGCCTCTACGATCGGAATCGGCTTGGTCTTTGGTGTTCTTCTGGCGCTCGTCGCCCATTCCGGCGGCGAACCGCCGCTCCCTGCATCCCGGCTGCTCCGCCCCGTGATGGTCTTGCTCGTCGCCACGGCGATCGCGGCCTTCGTGTCGGGCTGGTGCGGCTACCTCCTCGCGCAGCGTGGAGTGATCGCCATTCCGGCTGGGTATGCGGATGTTGTTCCGGCAGAACGGCATCACGCGTTCATGGCCGTTTGGTTCGCTCACGGCGCGAGTTATCTCACCGGATTGAGCGGCGGAATCATTTTGGTCTTCCGAGTCTGGCGGGCACGCGGCGGAGCGCCCGTAGTCCCATTGTTTCCCCGGAGTCGCGCCGGGGCGATTCGCGCCGCCGTTGTCGTGGCTGTCGCCGCATACATTCTTTGGATTCGCTTCGGCCAGGAGGGCGTGCTCTTTTGACAATGATGAACGATGACCAAACCCAGTCCTTTGCAGAGCAAGCCGTCACTTGGCTCTATGACGCGGAATTCGTCGTGTATGTCGTAACCGGCGTGGCGCTGCTCGTCTACCAGTATCCAGCCTACAAGCGCTTTCGGACGCGGGCGCTGCTGCTTCTTGTTATCTCCTGCGCGACGGGCCTGTTCATCGCCGTTTTCGACCAAACCATCGGCCAGAAGGGCCCTCCAGATCCCAACGATTGGTGGAATTACTATCTGGTTCGCGAACTCACTTGGCTGGTTACAGTTATCCTCGGAACCATCGGTGCGCTTATGTTCCTTGGCGACTACATTCGCCTTGCGACGGCATCCAACAGGAGCCCGTCTCTGTCGCCGCCCCGAAACGGCGCCGCCCCCGGCAGCCCCGACCGGCCGCCGATGCCGAGCTGACTCCAGTTGAAGTCATGAAATCAAGGGAGTCGCGTCCCCTCCCATGTGGATCGAACAATTGGAGCGCGAGATTCTATGGGATTGATTATCTTCACCCCCAGCGCCCGGCGTCCTACCCATCGGCACGCCGCCACTCCGCAAGCGCCACGGTCTCGACCGGCTCGTTGTAAGGCGGATAGCCCTTGAAGGAACCTTCGAAGATCAGCGTCACCGATTCCATCTGGCCGGCTGCGACGCTGTAGGTCCCCGCGCCCGTCATCGTCGTCGACGCTTCACTGGCGGCGTTCTCCTCGCGCCGCCGCGTGGCTGCGATGCGGCCGCTGTATTCAATCTCCGCGACGCCTTCGCGGATGGCTGCCACTTTTGCGGTGAAGACCACATCGGTGACATCCTCCGGGCGCGGCGGGAGGTGGCCCAGGTCGCCTATTGGACTCATGATGCGGGCGAACCTGCGGGCCGCCGCCGCCGGGAGCGTCCACTCCGCCCCGGCCTCGGCA
>JBGTBW010000014.1:0-2830 GCA_041749135.1 Verrucomicrobiales bacterium | reverse complement strand
CCCCCCTCTCCGCGCCCGCCCGGCCCACCCGGGCCTCCGGGACCAACCCCTCCTGGTCCTCCAGGGCCGCCTGGTCCCCCGGGGCCCGCCCCACCGGGTTGCTGGTTGAGTTGCCCGGGAATGCCCGCGTTCGGATTGCCGAAAAGCTGCTCCGGATTGGCCACCGTGGGCACCCAAAACACGGTGCGAATGAGATCCCGCTCCAAATCACCTCCGGCGAACAACAGCTCCATCTCCACCAAGCTCGGCCGCCGCGTCGGATCTTCCCAGATGTCCAGCCACTCTTGGTTCTGCTGGTCGTAGAAGCGCCACCGCAAATGAGCGATCCGGTCCAGCAAAAGGAGATGCATACCCGGAGTCCGCCCCTGAACGATGCTCCAGTAGTCCACTTGAATCTCCTGCTCCTGCTCTTCCTCCGGAACGTAAACCAGATGCACGGACATCCCAACGCTCGCACTGGTTTCGGTCAGAAGCACGACCCTCCCCGTCGTGGCTGGAGCCGACGGCCACGAGAAGGCCAGCGGATACTTGCGGAAAACCAGCGCTGAAAGAGCGAATCCGCGCCGGTTCTGCGTCTCCAGAGCCACCGTGGCGTTTCCAGGAAGTCCTTCGAGGTTTCGGCGGCACAGGCGCAGAAAGTTGTGCGTCAATATCTCGCGCTGCTGGGCTTCCGACACCGACGTGCTCAACTGCACCGAGCCCGTGGCCACCGCGTAGACGCCGCCCAAAATCAAAACGAGAATGGCCATACCGAGAATGACCTCGATCAGGGTAAAACCGCCCCGGCCGGGCTGCCGCTCAGCCCGCGGTGTTGCTGTAAAGGGGCGCATAGCGATAGGTCTCCACAAGTTCTTCCTGCACTACGCCGTTATCCAGCCAGCGCGCAGTGATCCGTATCACAAAAAGGTCCTGCAAACTGACCTGACTTTGCGTTTCCAATCCTTCGATGGGTTCGATCAGAACAGCGTAGACCACGCCGAAAGGATCCGGATCGAGAGTCTGTTCCACCGGCTCGATCACCGGATTGCGCAACGCCTCGGTCATGAGCGACTCCAGATTGCGCAGAACGTTCAGCTCCCGTTGAGACCGGGCCGCGGCCTCCCCCAGCCGGCTCAATGCCACCGTCAGCGACACCGCGATGATGCTCAAGAGGCTCATCGCCAAAATCACCTCCAAGAGGACGTAGCCACGGCGCCCGCTTGCTGCTGGAACAAACCCGCTACTTGACATAACGCACCTCGTCTTCCTGCGCCACCGCCGCAGTCAGGGGATTGAAGGTCAGTTCCACGAAGGAAGTCTCGTGGTTCAGCCGCACGCTGATGGGTTCGCAAATGCCGCTCGGTTCGAAGACCCACCGGTCTCCCAACTCGCCCGGGGGCCGCCAGTTCACCTCTCCCCACCGGCGCACTTGGAGAAACATTCCCTCCTCAAAATCGTGTCTGACTCCTCCGGGCGGCAATACTTCTTCTTCCTGCCGCCCACGGCTTCCTCGCCGCTGTCGAGCGGCCAAAACCTCTTCGGGAACCGCAGCGGGATAGGTCGGCGCTACGGTAAAATAGGTCGGGCGAAAGGTGATGGTGTAGGATTGCCGCTCCGCCAAAGCCGTCCGCAGCGACTTTCTCGCCGCCAGTTTTACCGCGGTGGCTTCCTTCTGCAACCGGCTCTCTTTCATGACCGAGTCAATGCTCAACACTGCCGTCCCGAGGATGATCAAGACAATAAACAGCGTGACGACGATCTCGATGAGAGTAAACCCCGCGGAGCGGGCGGCAGGACGGAAAGCGTGCACGGCGATGGAGGCAATGGGGTTGGGACCTCCCAACCGGGCCCGGCTTAGTCCCAGTTGCCGATGTCGTCGGCGCTTTCGATGCCATCCTTGCCCCAGGACCACAAATCGAACCCGTCGGCGTTCTTCAAACCAGGGCGCCGGTACTGGTAGGGATTCCCCCAAGGATCGGTCGGATGGTCCTTCATCTGTTGTTTCCAGCGCTTGGGCACCGGTTGCGTGCTGGGCTGAGTCACCAGAGCTGCGAGACCTTGTTCCGTTGTCGGCAAAAAGCCGGCATCGATCTGGTACATACGCAGCGCCGATTCCACCGCGCCGATGTCCATTTTCGCTGTCGTTTGCTGTCCAGTGGTCAGGACGCCGGTCAGTTTCATCACGCCTGCCCCGATCAGCAGGGCAATAATGGCCAGCACCAGCACCATCTCGATCAGGGTGAATCCCGCGGCCAAAGACCGCCGGCTATGGGGAGCAACTCGGATTTTCATGATAGGGAAAAGTGGGTTTGCAGATCCAGCGGCTTCTCGACCGCACAGCCGGATTCTACCCCGAATCCGGCTGCTGTCACGGCCCGCCCCTCCGCCGCCTCTCGGCTCTCCGCTCTGACCTCCTTCCGGCCGTCATCGAAGTAAGCGCCGGCTGCGGACGATTTTGCGCACTGCCTGCCGATTCCATGAACTCCGCGGCCACGAAATGGTCTCGCAAAGAATCGAAATCGCCCGATCATCCACGAACCCGCAGCGCTCTTCTTCTTCCCGGTTCCCCTCTGATCTGGCTGGCAATCTGGCTGGCGGATACGAGGAGAAGGAGGAAAGAAGGTGGGCCGGAGGCCCTTGGACTCCGACGAGCATCGCCGCTCTCTCCCGGCGCGGAGCGCCGTCCCCGCAACTGCATTCGCAAGAATCAGAACTCCTGATCTCGAGGAATTTGGATGAGCCGGAAAACTATGTAGCGCGGGCACTCCTGCCCGCGAACTTTCTAGGCTGACTCGGCGGACAAGAGTGTCCGCCCCACAAATCGCCCCACAAATAGAGTGTCATTCACGGA
>JBGTBW010000013.1:0-24577 GCA_041749135.1 Verrucomicrobiales bacterium | reverse complement strand
GGGACCCGCGGAATGGAGGGCAGCGCTGTGCCGGGCCCGGAAATCGACCGCCTCGCTCTTGTTGCGAAAATACTTCCGCCGCGGGGTCCGGATCCCGTTCACGTAGGTAGCCCAGGAGGCCTCCCACGGGTATCTGGGGTGTTTGGATGGCTTGATTCGTATGCCCTTTGCCACGGCCGCAATGTAGCAGGAAAGCGCAGGATAGCGCAACAAAAAGTGATATTCTCACGATACAGATTTTGCGGGGCCTTTTACTTACAGGAAGTTGCGAAAGCCAAGGGCCTCCGGCGTGGCTCGACGGGGCCTCTCTAGCGGCGGCTTGTCCGCCGAGTGAGCCTAGAGAGTTCGCGGGCAGGAGTGCCCGCGCCACATAGTTTTCCGGCTCATCCACATTCCTCGAGATCAGGAGTTCTGAGCCTCCGGCTTCTCTCGCGCCTCGGAACGTCGTTCCACTGAAGTTTGGGGCAACGTCCAGCCAGAAATGTAAAAACTCCAGGCGGAAGACTTGCGTCTTCCGCTACGTGGATTATTGGTTAGGCTGTTTTTCCCACGGCTTGTGCGCCCTCCTCGACGAGGCGGGTGAGGGAACGGCCGCGGCAGTGGATGCGCAGGAAGATCCAGACTGCGGCGGAGGCGAGGAGGAATGCCCAGGGCCACCACTTTAGGCAGGCGGCGAAGACGGAGAGAGAGCCGGAGTCCGCTCCGGGCTGGGTGGCGCGGACGGCGAGGGTTTGGGCTCCGTAAAGGATCATGATGAGGCCGTAGCTGGCGTTCATGGCAAGCCCGCGGAAGCTGAGAGCCGTGGCGCGGTGCTCGGAACTGGTGACCCGGTTGAGATGGGTTGAGAGAAAGAAATGGAGGAAGCGCATGGCGATCCAGAGGGGCACAATCAGCACGACGCCATAGTGGGGGACGGGATGGGCCAGGCCTTGGAGACCGGCGAAGGCGAGCAGGAAGACGAGGAAGAACTGGGTTGTGGGAGTGGTGCGGTGGGCCAGACGTTCGACGGCCCAGGCGGCTCCGAGGGCGAGGATGGAACCGGCAGCTCCGATGAGACCGAAGTGGCGTTCGGGGATGTCGATGAGGCGGTAGAAGTTGCTGGAGACCGTGTAAAAGAGGCGGATGAAGCTATCGAAGGTGATCCCGAAGAGGATGAGGAGGAGCGGGGCCGGTGAGCGAAGAATCCAGCGTCCCGTGGCGATGGTGCGGCGGAGGGAGGAAGAGAGAGCGCCGCGGGTTTGAGAGCCGGGCTGTGGATGGCGGGCTTCCTTCAACTGGAGGGCCACGGCGAGGGTGAGGAAGGCGGTGAGGATATTGAGGAAGATGGGGAACTTGATGGTGACGGACTGGGTGAGCTGGAGATTCAGCCCGAGAAGGGAAGCGGCGCGGTTCACCGTCTCGGGGTCGTAGGCCCAGGCTCCGAGGATGGTGACGCCGATGAAGGCGATGGCCTGCCAATGCATCATGCGGCTCATGAGGCGGGGCCAGACTTGGACCCGATGAGCCGGGGGGATGCTGTCGTAGGCGAGGGCTTCGTCGGCTCCGCTGGCGGAGGCTTCGGCGGCGCCGCTGATGATGCGGTTGACCAGGAAGAGGAGGAGGCAAGCCCAGCCTCCTCCCACTGGGGCGAGGGCCAGGACGATCATTTCCACAACCATGAGAACGGAAGCGGCGACGACAAGCGTTCTTCGACCGAACTGGTCGGCGAGGGTCCCGGAGGGCACTTCCAGCAGGACGATGGAAGCCGCCCAAGCTGCGTTGAGCAGGGCGAATTGGTCCATGGTCAACCCGTGATCGAGGAAGAGCACGGTGTAGACCGGGTAGTAGAAACGGGCGTTGAAGAAGACCCGGAAAAGGAGGAAACAGCGCAGATTGCGGCGGACTTCGGCGGAGAGAGCGTCGAGCGGGTCCGCCATGCGGGATGGGGGATGAGGAAGCGGGAAAAGCGCCGCGCTTGCCTAACCGAAGCGCAGGTAAAGGATCCGCCCGCACTGCTCGCAGTGGGTGAGTTCCTTGGCGGCGCGGGTGCGGTGCAGGGTCGAGGTGGTCACCTTCATGTGGCAACCTCCACAGTTGCTCGAATCGGGATCGAGTTCGACCACAGCGCAATCACCCTTGCTTTTGAGGATGCGTTCGTAAAGGCGCAGGGCGGTCTCTTCCACGCCGGCGGCCAGGCTGGCTCGTTCCTCTTCGACTTCGCGGAGGCGGGTTTCCTCGACGCCGCGGCGCTCTTCCAGTGCGGCGAGTTCGAGTTCGACTTGTCTTTGAACGGTGGCCAAGGCCTCGCGCGCCTGGCTGAGATCGGCTTGCAGACTTTCCCCCTTTACCATGAGTTCGAGATCGCGGTCCTCGAGTTGAGACACGTCCTTTTCATAGCGTTCGATTTCGTGAGCGATGGCGCGGTATTCTTCGTTCTTCCGCGTTTCGAACTGCTGGTTTTTGAGGCGCAGGATGGTTTGCCGCCGCGTCTCGATTTCGAGTTCGAGGGCTTTCATGGCCACCTCGTTTTCGCGGAGGCGATCGCGCGCGGCATCGGTGCGGGCCTGTTCGGCGGCGAGGCGAGAACGGCCGAGTTCCTCCTCGCGGGGAAGGCGTTGGAGATCTTGTCGAAGCCGGCGGATTCGGGTGTCGCGGTCTTGGAGAACGAGGAGTTGCTCGACGGCTTGCAGCATGTGCGCCTTGAAGGGGTCAGTAGGTTTCGACAGGGGAGCGTTTTCCGTCTTCCGGGCTGCGCTCAAGGGCGGGGAGTGGGCCGAGCGTATTCACGCGAAGATCCCAGACTGCGTGATCCAAGGCGGCGAAGGCCTCTTGGGAAAAGGGCATGGGAGGAGCCAAATGGCGCTTGAGTTTCTCGATGCGTTCGAGGGCGGCATCGAGCAGGGAATGGGGCAGATGGGCGAGATGGCCTTTTGCGGACTCGACCATTTCCAAGCGATGGCAGATCATGAGCATATCATTCCCGGCTTCCAAAGCGCATCGAATGACGTCGGGGAACGAGACCTCGCGGAGAATGGCCCCCATGTCGAGGTCATCCGTCATGATCAGACCTTCATAACCGAGTTGATCGCGGAGCACTCCGGTGACGATATTCCGGGAGAGCGAAGCGGGCCAGCGGGGACGGCCGGAGTCCCAAGCCGGGTAATGAGAATGACAGGTCATGATGCTGTCGAGATCGGGGGCCAGGGCCCGGAAAGGGGCGAGTTCGTGTTCTTCGAGCGCCTCGCGGGTGAGGGGGATGACGGGGAGTTCTTCGTGGGCATCGACGGCGGCGCGGGAGTAGCCGGGGAAGTGTTTTCCACAGGAAAGGATGCGTTCTGCGCGAAGGGCGGCGTTGAAGGTGCTGGCGTTGTCGATGACTTCGTTGGCCGTGACGCCGTAACACCGGCCTTTGAGGGAATTGTCGGCTTCATCGTCGAAGGCGATGTCGAGCACGGGGCAGAGATCGAGGTTGAACCCGAAAAGGCGCAACAAGCGGCCGGTCAGCCTGCCGTGCTCCTCGATGAGGCGGCGCTCGCCTTTTTCCCGGAGTTGCCGGGCGCTGGGGGGCTCGTTTCCGATGAGGCGCAGCCGGGAGACGCGGCCACCCTCCTGATCGATGGCGACGACCGGGGGAAAACCGGAGAGATCCCGGAGATCGTCGATCAGCGTGCGGAGCTGGGCCGGGGACTCAATATTGCGGCCAAATAAAATAAAGCCGCCCGGTTGAAGGCGGCGGAGGCGGGCGGCGGTTTCGGGATCGAGCCTGGGACCCGGAATTCCGGTGAGGAGGAGTTGACCCAGAAACCGTTCTTCCATAGGGTGAGGCTGTCTAGCAGTGGCGGCAGTAAAACTCAAAGGCTTTTTCCCGGCCCCGAATCTGGTTACCCGAGCGATCCGCTACGGGTGGTGCGCAGTCTTTTCCGCAGGCGGGACGGCCGGTTGGATCCGCCTGGGGTTGCCGCGTCTGTAATCCGGGGCATTCTCTGTGATCATGTCCAAGGTCTCCGCGCGCCGATCATCCCTCGAAGGAATGGATTTGGCCTGCCGTTGTGCGCTGCGGGCGGACGCGATGCAGGCGGAGGACGTGCGGGTTCTCGATCTCCGGGGGATTTCTCAGTTGACCGATTTCTTCGTGATCGCATCGGGGACCTCTTTGCCGCAATTGAAGGCGATCCGCGATGAGGTTCGGGATGGCTTGGCAGCGGAAGCGGGACTGCGGCCGGCGCACCGGGAAGACGTGGCGGAAAGCCTCTGGATCGTCCTCGATTACATTGACGTGATGGTGCACATTTTTCACCGGGACCTGCGGGAGTATTACGCGTTGGAAGACCTTTGGTCGGACGCACGGGAGGTGGAGTGGCGCACGGGGGAGGCGTTGCCAGGGGGCGGCGGGGACGGTGCGCGTTGAGTTGATTACGACGGGCACGGAGCTGCTGCTCGGCCGGACGTTGAATACGCACGTCCGATTCGTGGCGGAGTCCCTCTTTCCTTTGGGGCTTCGGCTCCAGCGGCAGATGGCGATCCCGGATGGAGACGGCATCCGGCAGGCGTTGGAGGAAAGCTTTGGCCGCTGCGACCTTCTCATCGTCACCGGTGGGCTGGGTCCCACGAGCGATGACGTGACTCGGGAGATCACGGCGGAGCTGTTTGGATGCGAACTTCTCCTTCATGAGGAGTCGGCGGCTTGGATTCGCTCTTATTACGAGGCGCGGGGGCGAGGCTTCGACGCGGGCGCCAGACGGCAGGCCATGGTTCCACGCGGCTTCGAAGTTTTGCCAAATCCCCAAGGGACGGCTCCTGGCCTTTATTTCCCTGGCGGGACTGGGCATTCGCCGTTGTTCTTGTTGCCGGGACCGCCGCGGGAACTTTATCCCATGTTCGCCGCGGAGG
Source organism: Verrucomicrobiales bacterium (assembly GCA_041749135.1). Lineage (GTDB taxonomy): Bacteria > Verrucomicrobiota > Verrucomicrobiia > Verrucomicrobiales > DEV007 > DATKCT01. The sequence continues at coordinate 19,708 of JBGTBW010000013.1, read as the reverse complement.
TCCGGCCCCGAATCGAGGCGCTGGCGGGTGGGCCGGGGGGTGTGGAATGCCGGGAGTGGGTATTTGCCGGGCTGGGAGAATCGGAGCTGGCGGAGCGCTTGGAGCCCGCCTTGGCCGGCATTGAAGGACTTGAGGTCGGCTACTGCGCGGGATCCTCAAGCGTTCGCCTGCGCGGAATCGGCAGGCCCGAACTGCTGGAGAAAGCCGATGCTGCGGTCGCGGAGACCTTTCCGTATCAAGCGGCAAGCAGCCATGGAGAGACGATGGAAGAGGTGGTGGTGGGGTTGCTGAAGCAGCGGGGGGAGTGGGTGAGTGCGGCGGAATCCTGCACCGGAGGCCTGATTGCGCACCGGCTGACCAATGTCCCGGGCGCGTCGGCCGTATTGGGCATGAGCTTTGTGACTTATGCGAACGAGGCGAAAAGCCGGCTGCTGGGAGTTTCTGAGGCGGTGTTGCGGGAGCGAGGCGCAGTCAGTCCGGAAGTAGCGGAGGCAATGGCGCGGGGCTGCCTTGCTGCGTCCGGGGCGGACTGGGGCCTGGGGGTCACCGGCATTGCCGGACCCTCCGGAGGAAGCGCCGAGAAGCCGGTAGGGACCGTGTGGATCGCCGTGGCCGGCAAAGGGCTGCCGACGGTGGTGAGGCAGGGTTTTTTTCCAGTGGACCGGGAGACCTTCAAAATGCGGGCATCGGAGAAAGCGCTGGATTTGCTGCGGCGGCAGATGTTAGGATTCCCGTCCTGAACGTGTATCCAAGATAGAGAATGATGACGTTGCTGTTGGCTCTGGGGGCGTTTGTTTTGTATTTGGCGGCTTACCACACCTATGGGCGGTGGCTGGCGCGGCGTCTGTTCCGGCTCGATCCGAACGCGATGACTCCGAGCGTGGAGGTCGACGACGATCAGGACTATGTTCCCACCTCGAAGAGCATTGTTTTTGGGCACCACTTCACTTCGATTGCAGGCACGGGGCCGATCGTCGGTCCGGCCTTGGCCATCATCTGGGGCTGGGTTCCGGCGCTGCTTTGGGTGGTGTTCGGCTCGATTCTCATCGGGGCGGTGCACGACCTGGGGACGTTGGTGGTGAGCCTGCGGAACCGGGGGATGACCGTGGGCGAGATCGCCGGGCGGGTGATCAGTCCCCGCGCCCGGCTGTTGTTTCTGTTTATCCTGCTGTTCGCCTTGTGGGTCGTGCTGGCGATTTTCGGTTGGGTCATCGCCACCGTGTTCACCATGTTTCCGCAATCGATCCTGCCGGTTTTTTTGCAGATTCCCATTGCGGTGTGGATCGGGATGAACGTGCACCGGAAGGGACGGAAGCTTTTGGCTCCTTCGCTGGCGGCTCTGGGGCTGATGTATCTGACGGTGTGGTTTGGAGCGGCTTGTCCGGGATTGGAATGGACCGGCGGAGCGTTGGGAGGAGCCATCCAGCAACTCAACGCGGCCTTGGCGCAGTGGCCCGTCTGGGTTTGGGTCGCCGTCCTGCTGTCGTATTGCTATGTGGCCAGCGTGCTTCCGGTTTGGGTTTTGCTGCAACCGCGGGACTACATCAACAGCCTGCAACTGATCAGTTCACTGGCGTTGATTCTCACTGGTTTGGCGGTCGCCGCATTCATAGGCGGGATGGCTCCTGCGGGCGGCGGAGAGCGGATGCCCCTCGAGCTGGCGGCTCCGGCGGTGAACTGGAATCCTCTGCACGCTCCTCCCATGGTTCCCTTTCTTTTTGTGACCATCGCTTGCGGAGCCATCAGCGGGTTTCATTGTCTGGTTAGCAGCGGCACGAGCAGCAAACAGTTGCGGAACGAGGCCGACGCCCAGTTCGTGGGCTACGGATCCATGCTCTTGGAGGGTTTCCTGGCCACGCTGGTGATTTTGGCGGTGGCGGCGGGGATCGGTTTTGGCTGGCCGGCCCGGTTCGGGAGCAGTGCTGGAGCCGAACTCTGGCAAACGCTTTACGCGGACTGGTCTACTGTGACCTCGGGAACGGCCATCGGAGCTTTTGTCGTCGGAGCGGCGAACTTTTTGCAAGCCACCGGAGTTCCGGAAGTCATGGCCACGGCCTTGATGGGAGTCCTGGTGGCGTCCTTCGCGGGAACCACGCTGGACACGGCGACGCGCTTGCAGCGTTACGTCGTGCAGGAACTGGCCGCCACTTTCGCCCCTCGCGTGTCGCCCACAGCCATGGCCGCGGAGGGCTACGATACGGAGTTCGAGCGGGGCGTGATGGTCCGGGGACGATCCTTTCATCCCTTGGTCTGGCTCACCAACAAGCACGGAGCCACATTGTTTGCGGTGAGCACCGCCTTTGTGCTGGCGCTTTTTCCCAAGCCGGGAGAGGCTTGGACCTGGGAAACAATCGGGACGGGCGGTTTAATCCTCTGGCCTCTGTTTGGAGCCATCAACCAGTTGTTGGCAGGTTTGGCCTTTCTTGTCGTTAGCTTTTGGTTATGGCGACGGCGGCTTCCGGTGTGGTGCACGGTCCTGCCCATGCTCTTCATGCTCGTATTGCCAGCCTGGGCCATGCTTGCGGACGTGCAACGCTGGTGGAGCCGGGAGCAGTATCTGTTAGTCGGAGTAGCACTCGCGGTTTTTTGCCTGGAACTCTGGTTGTTGGCCGAGGCCGTTCTTCTGTGGCCGAAAGTGCGAGGAGTCCTCGAACCTGCGCTGCCTCCCCTGGTGCGGGTGGGCCGGCGCTCTACAGCATCAGTGCGGGGAGGACGATCGTGTTGAAGCGCCTCTTCCAGTGCCGGCAGTGAATGGAGTGGGGATGGGCTGGAAAACGACGGCGGTTTCGGGTGCGGGCGGGCTCCCTTCTCGCCGCGCTTGCTTGACCTTGGTCTGCGGCATGTTTTTGGCCTCCGCGGGTTGTGCCGCTTCGCGCACCCCACGCCGCGCCAAGCCGGTCGATGCGGACGCCCTGTTTCGGCCGGCGCCGCCTCCTGACAATCCCTCATTCGTATGGGTGCAGCGCTCCTGCGTTTATTACATCACTTCAGCCCACGACGCTGCAATGCTGCCTTACGGCCGTCTGTCGCGGGGTCAGCGGGTGATTCTTCGTTCCCATCAAAGAGGAGGGTGGGCCGACATCCAATTGTTGAGCGGCGAGCTGGCCAGCGTCCTCAGCGATGACGTCGGAACTCGCCAGCCGGGCCGCGGCGGTTTGAGTGGGAGGAGCGGGACGGCTCCGGCGCGGCGGCGGGCGGGCATGTTCCGTGGTGGATCCGCTCCAGCCGTCCCGGAAGCGCCGCTGCCGGAGTCCGGCTCCGAAGCGGCCAGTGAAGAAGTGGGCGCTTCCGCTTCGTTGTTGATCCCGGACGACTCCGGCATCCCGGAAGGCGAGGAGGACGGTGCACAGAGAGCAGAGGAATAGATCGCCTTCCATTCGGTAATCCGGTCTGCGAGGCTTGACCGGATTGATCGTTCTCGCTCAGAGTGCGCAGCTCTGGACCTGGAGTTGAGACGCGCAAGCGCGCTCCCCGTTTACCATGTGTGGATTTGCCGCTCTCTATTCAACCAGCGGGCGAGAGTTTGACTTGCGCCTGCTGGAAACCATGACCCATGCCTTGCGGCATCGGGGTCCAGACGACTACGGGTTCGCTGCTTCGGTAAAGGAGGGAAGCTGGGTCTGGCGCGATAAACGGCCCCGTCCATTTCGGCTCGACGGGGTGGCCATGGGGCACCGCCGCCTCAGCATCGTCGATCTCTCTTCCGCTGGCCGTCAGCCCTTTGTCAGCGGCGACGGCCGGTATCGGATGGTCTACAACGGGGAGATTTACAACTACCGCGAACTTCGGGCGGAACTGGCGGCTTTAGGGCATTCCTTCCGGACCTCCACGGACACGGAAGTCCTCTTGACCGCCTACGCCCAGTGGGGGACGAGCTGTTTCACGCGTTTCAATGGAATGTGGGCGGTACTCATCTGGGACGCTCTGGAGAAGACTTTGGCGGCATCGCGAGACCGGTTTGGCGTCAAGCCCTTGTACTTTTCCCGGGCGGGAAGCGACTGGGTTTTTGGATCGGAGGCCGGCACGATTCTTCGGCATCCCGATGTCGTTTCCCGGCCTGCGGAAGAAGCCGTCTTCCGCTTCCTCCAGCAGCATCTGCAGCCCCCTCCCGGGAAGACCTTCTTTGAAGGAGTGGAGCAAGTGGAGCCGGGCACGGTGATGATCTTCCAGGACGGACGGCTTGCGGGCAGCGAGCGTTATTGGGAACTGCCTGACGATCGCTGGATCGGGGAGGAGCGCTTCGGTGAAGCGGTAAACCACGTGAGAGAACTCTTGAGCGACGCGGTCCGGCTCCGGCTGCGCTCGGATGTGCGGGTAGGAACGATGCTGAGCGGCGGATTGGATTCCACGAGCGTCATCCGCAGAATGCTCGATTGCTATGCGACGAACGGAATGCGCGAGGAACGGCGTTCGCTGGGCGGATCGATTCAGGCATTTCACGCGGCCTATCCGGGGAGCGACCACGACGAGACGCCCCGTGTGCGAGAACTTTGCGGCCTTGAGAGGATCACCTTGCACGAGGTGTTTCCCGATCGCGAAACGGAGCTGGACGACCTCTACCGGCTTGTGGTGGAACGTCTGGAGATGCCGTTTCTGAACTCGGTGCCCATCGTCCAGACCTTACTCATGCGGCGAGCCAAATCGGAGGGCGTCTCGGTGGTGCTCAACGGACACGGGCCCGACGAAATGCTGGGCGGCTACGGGGAAGCCTACCGCCGGCTGGCAGCGGCAGAGCAGTGGTTGCGCGGGAACTGGCGCAGTGGCTGGGCGGAAGCGCGGGCAGCCCGGCAGGCGGCGAAAGGCGGAGGCGGAAAAACGCTCTCGGCCTTGCTCTGGCTGGCCTGCCCGGGAAATCTCGTCAACCTCTGGGCCAAACCCGATCCGGCAATGGATCGCTTGGTTCGGCCGGAACTGCGGCAGCGGTATCCCTTTGTCCATTGGTCCATGCTGACCCGGGGGAAGGCAGGGAAGACCGCGCTCGACCGGCAGTTGCGCTTCGATTTCTTCGAACGGATCTTGCCACGCTGGCTGCAACTGGAAGACCGGGCCAGCATGTCCGCTTCCGTTGAATCCAGGCTTCCTTTCCTGGATTACCGGCTTGTGGAATACTGCTTCGCGCTGGACGATCCGCTCAAAATCAAAAATGGAAAGACCAAGCGGGTGCTGCGCGAGGGAATGGAGGGCCTTCTGCCCGCATCGATCGTGAACGAAACTAAAAAGTTTCGGTTTTCCGGGCCGGACAGCAACTGGATGCGGGGCGCCTTGCGGCCATTGGTGAACGCGATGCTCCTCGAAAGGGAACCAGCCATCGCTCAGTTCTTGGATCTCCAGGCCATGAGAGGGAGGCTGAAAGGATTTCTCGCGGGCCAGGGCAGCCAAGCGAGCGCTGAATGGATGTGGACCATTCTGAACACGGAGATGTGGTTGCGAACGTTTTTTGGCGGCGAGAGGTTGATGGGGCGAGCGGTAGAGGAAGCGGGAGCGCCGCGAATCGCTGAGAGAGCAGCGGCTCCCGCCTCAACTCCCAGCGCGAGTCCGGATAAGTGAGCCGGCCAAATTTCGAATGAGTTAGGCGCGGATGTTCAGAAAGTTGGCCAGAAGCATCTTGCCTTCCTTGGTCAGGATGGACTCGGGATGGAACTGCACGCCGTAGACCGGATAGTCGCGATGGCGCAACCCCATGATTTCGCCTTCTTCCGTTTCCGCCGTGATCTCTAAAGAATCGGGGACGGTGTCGCGCTTGACGATAAGTGAATGATAGCGGGTTGCTTCAAAGGGATTGGGAAGACCGGCGAAGATTCCCTGTCCACGGTGATGAATCCAGGAAGTCTTGCCATGCATGAGACGCCCGGCGCGAACGATCTTGGCTCCATAGACTTCACCCAGGCATTGATGTCCCAGACACACTCCGAGCACTGGGATTTCCGGGGCGAACGCGCGAATCACCTCGCTGCTGATCCCCGCTTCCGAGGGTGTGCCAGGACCCGGAGAAATGCAGATGCGTTCAGGGCCCCGTTCGCGAATCTCGGCGACGGTGATGGCGTCGTTGCGTTGGACCTCGATCTCCGCGCCAAGTTCCCCGAAATACTGCACGAGGTTGTAGGTGAAGGAGTCGTAGTTGTCGATGACGAGCAGCATGGCGGGAGGGATGGCTCAGCTCAGGAGTCGGGCCCATTCCACGGCGCGGAGGAGACCGCGGGCCTTGTTCACCGTCTCCGCATATTCGGACTCGGGCACGGAATCCGCCACGACTCCCGCTCCAGCTTGGACATAGGCCTTGCCTCCGTGCAATACGGCGGTGCGCAGGGCGATGCAGGAGTCGAGGTTGCCGTCAAACCCAAAGTAACCGACGGCTCCAGCGTAAGCGCCGCGGCGGCTGATTTCCAACTCGCGGATGATTTGCATGGCCCGGACTTTGGGCGATCCGGATACCGTTCCCGCAGGAAACGTGGCGCGCATGACGTCGTAAGCGCTGCGAGAAGGGTCGAGCCGCCCTTCGACGTTGGAAACGATGTGCATGACGTGACTGTAGCGCTCGATGATCATGAGGTCGGTGACGCGCACGGAGTCGAACTCGGCGATCCGCCCGACGTCGTTGCGAGCCAAATCGACGAGCATGATATGTTCGGCCCGTTCCTTGGGATCGGCGAGAAGTTCCTCTTCGAGGGCCTGGTCTTCCTGCTCGGATGCTCCTCTCCAGCGGGTCCCCGCAATGGGGCGGATCTCGACCCGGCCGTCGATGGCGCGCACGTGCACTTCCGGCGAGCTTCCGACGAGCGAGAATCCGTCCGGAAACTGCAGGCAAAACATGTAAGGCGACGGATTGATATGCCGGAGAGCGCGATAGAGGTTCAGGGGAGATCCCGCGTAGGGAACCTCGAAGCGTTGCGAGGGCACGACCTGGAAGATGTCGCCGGCGCGGATGTATTCCTTGGCCCGCTCGACCATGGCGCAATAGGCGTCGCGCGTGGTGTTGCTGACGGGAGCGGGCTCGGGGATGGGGGTCAACGTGGGGACCGGATCGTAGTGCAACGGCGTGCGCAGGCGCCGGATGACGCCCTCGATTTTTTCGCGAGCCGAATTGTAGGCGGATCGGGGTTCCGCAGCGTCTTCGAGGAAGACGTTGGCGACGATTTGCAGGCGCCGGAAGCGATGATCGAAAATCACCACCGTATCCGTGATCATGAACAGCAAGTCGGGGATATTCAGATCATCGCGCGGATGCAGGGGAACAGTGGGTTCGAAGTAGTGGACGGCGTCGTAGGCCAGGTAACCGACGGCTCCCCCGTGGAAGACGGGCAGGCCGGGGGCGGGGGCGGGCTTGCAGCGCCGCATGATCGACTCCAATTCCGCCAGCGGATCGTTCGGGGCCGGATAGGATTCCGTTTCGCGACCTGGGCCCGATAAAGTGATTTGTCCGTCGCGGCAGGCGAAGATCAGCCGCGGAGAAGTGCCCAGAAAGGAGTAGCGTCCGGCGTCTTCGCGCGTCTCGGCAGACTCGAAGAGGAAGGAGTGCTGGCCGTCGCTGATTTTTTGAAAGGCGGAGAGCGGCGTTTCGTAATCGGCGGTCAGCTCGGTCCAGACCGAAACGAGATTGCCTTCGGCGCAGAGTGCGAGGAAGTCGTCAAAGGACGGTTGCAGGGGAGTTTCGGGCACGGGAAAATGGCGGCTCACTGCGCGGGGAGCGGGGATCATCCGCTGGGCGAGGACGTTTCGCAACTCTCCTGCGTGTTGGCCGCTGGTGGAGAACGGCTGACCCGGTTGACCTGCGTTTTGCGAAAAAGCAGTTGCAAAAAATGCGGCCTGTGGAAGGCTGTTTTGCGGGGTAGAGCAGCCCGGTAGCTCGTCAGGCTCATAACCTGGAGGTCGTCGGTTCAAATCCGGCCCCCGCAACCAATATAAAGCCCCGGAGGTCAACGCCTTACGGGGCTTTTCCTTTCCGGGGTGGGATCGTGCAAAATGCAGCAAAATACCTCCAGAATGCAGCTTTTTGCAGTTTTTGTAGACGGGGTTGTAGACGGGCCTATCACAAGCCTCAATTCCGAACCCCGTCTACAATGCTGTAGACGGGGTCCGGAAAACCACGGTCCCGTCCCGATGGCGGTGGCCGGGCGCCGCGGCGGAGGGTCAAGAGACCGGGGCAGGCCGGAAACGGGATCCTGCGTGAAATGGGAGCGCCGTTTTTCCGCCGGGGGGCCTGCTCCCACCGCCGCCCCCAGCGGTCTCCACCCGGAGATCACCAAGGGCGGCAGCGCCTCACCGTTTCCCGAGCTTACATGAGCTGCCAGCAAACGAAAGCGCCCCAGCGGTTGGGCCACCGGGGCGCCTGACTAGCAGAGGCCGGGCAGCGAATCCCGGTGCCGCATGATTGAACAGAAGCTAATCCGGAATCAGGCCTGCAACCAGCGCCAGAGCCGCGGCCGGACTCGCCGGCCAATTGTTTCCTTCCCACAAATCGTGGTAGTTAGTTCCCAATTGTCTACAAACGTGAACGGCCCGGCTAACAAAATTGCGTTCCTGACCCCGGACCCCTTCGAGTTCGGAGTTCGCGGCGATCCGCGATTTGTCGGTGACAGGCCGGCCGGTGAACAACGCAAGCCTGGCTTCGGCCGCGGCGCGGTTGGCATTGATCCTCGCAAGCCTATCGGTTAGCGCGTCGAACTCTTCTTCAGCGGTTCCGACTGGCGCTAGGGTTGAGTAGGCTTGATGAGGTGTTAGCGGGGCGGGTGCTGACATGATGTTAGGCGGCGGTAGTTGGGTGGATTGGATTGCGAAAGGCTCCCCGAACGTGCTCCCCTCGCGTGATGGGGTTGTAGAAACGCGCGACGGTTGGCGGTTCCTTACTGACCACTGGAGAGGCGGCTTGCCTCTGTTCCACGCGAAGCTTTCCGAGGGCGACCCTTGCGGCGGCTTCGAGCTCGAGCTCGCGCACGCGCCGGGAAGAGACGAGCCCTGACAATTGCTCGAAGCGTTCGCGGCTGACTTTGCCTGACAATTTGTCAAACCTTTCTCGGGAGACTCTGCCGGGTGTGTTCATTAGCGGATGAGTTTCAATTCAAGCCTGACATTCTTCAAACCGTCAAGCGGCTTGGCGAGTTCGAGCTCTTCTTCGAAAGCAAGCAGTGCCGCGCGCGCGTCCTTGGGCTTCCCGTCGTTGACGCGGGAGTAGGTCAAGAGAGAGAGGGAGGCGAACGGCTCAAGCTGCCCACAGAGATCCCGGCATGCCTCCACCATTGGGAATCCATCCCCATGGATCTCGCCGAAGGCTTCGACGGTCTTGTTGAGCATCTCGGCACCGCGGCGGTTGGCGGCGTCGTGGAGTCCGAAGCGGGCCTGCTGAACGTCAGTGACAAGGCATGAATCCTCTGCACTGGCGAGTTCGGTGGAGGAAGAAGCACGGGCTTCAAGAATGGCGGCGGTTGCACGCAACTTGCTCGTTTCGGCTGCGGCCTTCGCGGCAGCGGTGCCAGGATCGAGCTCGATCTCTTCAGCACGCCGGACGAGGTTGCGCGCTTCCTCCAGTTGGGCGTGTGCATCGTCCTGAAGACTTTCGACTTGCTTGAGGCGCCCCTGGAAATCTTCGAGGCTGGTGATGAGGGCGGTAAGGGATACCAGCTTTGCTGGCGCGGCGGTGGAGGTGACGAGTTCGCTGTTCACGTGTGCAGTTTACCGGTAGCGGGCACCCCTCACAATCGTTTTCGCAGGGCACTGCAATGCAGTGCAGTGCAGCGCTCAGGTAGCCTCTCCCTCCATCCGGCGCCTGCAAGCCTCATACCTGACGTTGAAATCCCGAATTTGCTGGAGAGTCCGGTTCCCCGGCGGAACCTGGCTCTCGTCCTCAGTCTCTCCGTCGAGGGCGGCTTTCCAGCGAGCCAACCAAACCTTCTCCCAGCGCCTGGAGTCGTCTTCGCGCACGTCGATCGAAACCGGCTCGGCGTATTCGGCCGGCGAGTGCCTTGCTATGAGCCATTTCAAGGCGTCGGCGTCGAGTTTGTGAGCTGAGATGATGGGACCGGCCCCCCCCGTATCGAGAAGGGCTTTTGCATCCCGGACAGCGACGGCGCCTATTTGGGCAAGGCGGTCTGCCCAGCCCTCGGCCCGGATCCTTCGTGATCTTGTGTAGGCGTCCCGAAACTCGGGGTGCTCGTCGAGCCACCGGTAAACTGTCGGCGTGCTGGGCAAGGCCGGGAACTTTTCGCGCAATTGTTTCAGCGTGAACCCCGCCGAAATGCCCTCGCAGATCAGTTCGGCAATTTCTTGGGTGTAGGCCGATGGGCGGCCGGGCTTCTTCACCGGAGGAGGTTTCTTCCGCACCGGCCTCTTCCGCGGACCCTTCTTCGCCGGCTCTTTGCGGGACCGGGGTTTCTTAGGTGGCGGAGCGGACTTTTTCGCCATGGGGTAAGCGTGGGAGATGTTCAGTCGCCGTTCAAGTCCCGTGAGCCTTCCGCGAGGGCTTTGCGCGGCTGACGGGCTGCCATTTGCTGGCGAGGGCCTCGCGCGCACGCGCGCGCGATCGCGCGGAGGGTTCTCGAAATAGGGTTCTCGAAACTCGCATCCGGATGGATTCCGCCGGACTTCCGGGCGGGGGGGTACTATGCCGTTGAAAATGTTGAATTTGCTGGAAACGGGGTCCGGAGGGTGGGGGGCTATGGCGTTGAAAATGTTGAATTTGCTGTAAGCCGGACCCTCCCGAGCCTCGAAGTTCGGCAATTTCAACAAATTCAACGGGAGGGTACACCCGCCCGGAAAGGTGGTCATCCATCGGGTTTGGAATCGGGGTTGAAGCGGTAAACGGTCAGCTTCCCCTCCTGTTTGACGATTGTGGCGCGGCCATCGGCGATCAGGAATGGCATGATCCGGCCATGCAGATCTGACGGCTTCATCGCCCCAGCCCGGCTCGGGTTGGCGGCAAAGCGGCGAGTCAAGTCGGTCTGGGTCCGCAGGATCGGATCTCCCGCTTTCTCCGGCGCCTCAGTGACAACTACAGAATAGACCGCCTCAGCCTCCTCTGCCGTGGCGAAGCGCACCGCATACCGCCCGATGAATTCTTGGGCGGCAATGCATTGCATGACGTGATCGAAAGCCAGTTGCAGGCTCTCTCCGTCCCAGTCCAGCGCCGGCCGGCTCCGGTCTGCCAGGTGGCGGCAGATTTGAAAGATCATGGCGAGTTTCAATGTGTGCGAAGCTGCCTCGTTCAGCGCATGCCCGATAGCCTCCTCTTCCAGCGTCGGGCCTAGCTTCGCGTCCCTCTCATCAATTTTATCCTGAATTTTTCGCCAGAGGGGAAACACCATATGGGATGGATTGAGCGCAGGAAACTCGCCTTTGATGTGGACGAGTTGCCGGAACGGCCTAATGACCCGTTCCCAGTCCGCTTGCTGCCGGTGCTCTGGCCAATAAATGCGGCTTCCTCGCTTGCTGGCCACGTAGTAGAGAAAGCGTCGCCTCAGTCCATCCCCCGCCGAGAGTCCGTTAAACCGGCAACCGCTGAACGTCGTTGCAATCAGCAAGGAAGTGCTGGTTGCCGGTATGTGCTTCGCCTCCGATTGCGCCTTGCCACCCTTGAACCTCTGCGACCAGTCCTCGCAATCATAGAGCTTCAGCACGCGCCGCGAGACTCCTTCGCCGTAATGCGTTTTTCCCCAGTTGTGCAGCAAGGAGTTGCCTTCCGACTCAATCCACAAGCGGTCCGGGATGTCCGCATAAGACTCAAACAAAGCCTCCTCCGAAACGGACCCGCAGATGACGTTCCCTGTTCCGAGGATCTCCTTCGCCAGCGTGGAAACCAACGAGACCGCACCCCCCTTCCGCCCACCCGCCCGCGAGACCACTATGGAAAACAAGTTCGCAAACTTGGGCCGGTCGAAAAGCACCGAGACCCGCCGTTGCAGGATCCCGGCACACACTGAAAGAAGGCATCCTAAGACGATGTGCGGCGGAGCCTCACAGACGCCGGCGGCATGGTCGAGGAACGGCGTCAGGATGCTGTCCCGCGGGAAGATCGCAGTGGGAGCGTCGCCGGGGGCAGGCGAGACTTCGGCCTCGGCTTCCTTTACTTCCTGCGGCAGCTCGTCAACCACTTCAAGCGCTTTTGCTATGATGCTCATGATAGGGAATCGAGGTATAAGATTTTGCTCGGCTTTCCGGTGGCTTCGTGTGGAAAACCCGGGAGGCGCCAGCAATGGGCACCATCAAAGGCGGCAAGGTCGATATGCACCGCTGCGGCGATGGCTTGGAGTTCACGCAGCACCTCAGCGGGCGGGGTGTGGAGCCAACAGTGCAAACTCTTGCCCCCAGAGTCTACAACCGCGCACAGGCGCAGTCCTACGCGATCGCGGAGCCAACGCGCCAGGGCGCCAGTCAGAGCCTTGTTTATGGCGCATTCCTCCGGTTGCTCCTTGGGATCGGGTTTGAAGCCTACCAGGTCATCACACTCGATCACAACGAACGGCGGCGGTCCGTCGAGTTGCGTCTGCGAACGCGATATAGAGCCAGGTTTGAACCTTCCCGCAGCGATGCGGCTCCCCCCCGGTCCGTGTTGAATCCATTCCTCGACCGGCCGGAAATGTTTCGCATGCTCGGGACGGCCAGAATCATAAAGTTCACCAGTCCACACGATCGCGGCGGGGGGGAAGATTCGTAGGAAGTGCGCCGCATCCTCCTCCGGCGGGAAGTCTAGCTTGATCGGCGATTCGTCGAAGAAGTCTGCCACCGGGTCGCACCGGTGGGTTTCGAGAATTTCCGGCAACGACTTCGCTGCGGCTTCGGCCAGGCGTTGCTCCCAGTATTGTCCCGCCGGCGCGGACGGCCGGCGCGGCGGTTTGTGGTGCATTGCGCCGCCGTGAATCTCCCGCGCACCAAGCTTTCGCAAAACTTCGGCGAAGGTCAAACCGTCGAGTTTCATCAACAGCCGGATCGAGTCGCCGCCTTCCTGGCACGCGCCACGGCATAGCCACAAGTCCTTGGCAGGATCGACGTAGAAGCTCGGCGTTCGTTCGAGATGGAACGGGCAGGGCGCCACAAGCTCCGCTCCGCATCGCCGAAGCTCGATGCCGCGAGCCGCGAGGATCGCGACACACGACATCTCGGCGCGGACGCGATCGAGTTCGTGGTTAGGAGTCATTCGCCCCTCGCCCATTTGAGGGTGCGCTCGATCGCAATGCGAAGGAGCGGATGCTGGGGGCGCCGCAGAAGGGATTCGAGATACCCCGCGTCGTGCTCAACAATCGCCAGGAGGCTTTGTCCTCGATATTTGCCCGCCCGCAGCTTGGCAGCGCTCCAGAGGGGCGCGCCTTCCTGGATCCGGGTTCGAGTACGCCGGCGAGGTCTGCATTCAGCTTGCCCGGGCGGGCGGCTTGTGGGAGGGTCCATTTGTCTGAGATTTCATGTTTGAATCCTTCGAGGCTTCGGGTGGCGACCCGGAGCCTCAACACTTTAGGGTTTCTCCGATCCACGAATGAGGGCTTCGAGGGCCTCGGGCCGGTAGCGGCACACCCCAAGAGGGGAAAATTTGACCACGGGCAGGAGCCCGCGGATCACGAGGTTGTCCACGTGCCTCTCCGTGAACTGAAGCCGGGCTGCAACCTGCCGTTTGGTTAGGAGCGGCGGACCCGGGGCCGGTTGGTTGGAATCTTTCATCGGATGGGATTTTGAATGATGGCGAACGATCGCGAAACCGCGGGAATTGGTCCCCGCTGGTTCACGCACGGGCCTTCACGGAGAAATGCCGGTCGAGAGCCCGCCGCACTTCGGTGGCGTCGTAGTAGACGCGACGGCCGATCTTTTTGTACGGGACATAACCCTTCGCCTTCCAGTCGAGGAATGAGCGCAGCGATGGGCGGGATCCTTCGGCGAATGCTGCCTTAATGCAGCCTCTCGCGTCGGTGAGTTGGGCGGGAATGGTGTCCATACGCACGCAGGATGTTTCCCCGCGCCGTCCGGATCCATGACAGAGGTTGAAGCCAACTTCTGTCAGGAGAGCGGAGGTGGACTTATTCGCCCGGAAGCCAGCCCAACCGAAGGGCTACCAAGCGCGCACGAAACCGCCGGTAGTTCGGGGCTTCCGATGGTGAGCGGGAATCCGCCGCTTCGTCGGGATAGAGCCTGGTGAAAACCTCCTGCCACGACGGCGGACGGCCCCCGGCTTTCGTCAACGTGGCGACGGCTTCCGTGATCTTCCCAGTCTCGGGATCATCCGGAAGTACTGCGCCGGCGGAGAGCCGTGCGATTCGCTGGAAGAGGAGAGCCTCCTCTTTCCTTTCGATGGCCGTCAGCAACTCCTCTCCAAGCTCCTGAATGGATTCCAAGCGCTCGTCACGCGATCCCGCGAGGCTCCCGTTGCGCGCCGCGGTCAGGATGGCTCCCAGTCTGGCGTCCCCGGGTCCGGGCGGTCTCCGCCCCTGAGTGGTGATAATCCTCGGTTGCCCGTGACGCAATACCACGTCGTAGGAGCCGCCGCCGCGAGAGGTCACCCAGAGTTGCGCCCCGCCGCCGTCATCGGCCCCGTAGACAGTCCACCGGCCTGTCCGCGATTCCCTCATGCCAGGCGGATGGTAGTTTCCACCTGGGCGGCGGTGTCGATCACCGCCCGGCGCCGGTCCTGCGCCGGAACGATCTGCCAGTAGGTCGAGCCTTCGGTGGCACTATGGAGGTTTAGGTAGTGCCGCTGAACGACGCTTTCGGAGTTTCCCGCTTCTAAGGAGACAGATCCCACCGAGCGGAAGGCGGCGACGTGGTGGCTGATGAATGTGTGCCGGGCGACGTCGTGCCCGAGTTCGCAGTGCCGCCGGAATGCTTTGGCCAAGCGGTCGTAGTTCGGCGGGATCAATGGGCCGGGGAAGGCATCGAGCCACCGGGCGAGGTTCGGGCGGATGGGGATTTGCCTGTATTGGGAGGTCTTTGAAACCCGGGGTTCCACGTGGATCACCCCGCGCTCGATGTCGATAAAGCGCTTCTCATCCTGGGCCAGGGCGCGCAACTCCCCGGCGGGTCGAATGCCAGCGAAGAGGAGCACGGCATAGGGGCGCGCCAAAATTCCGCCTCGCCAGCGGGCGGCCAAACTCATGACGTGCAGCACCTGGTTGGCGGTGAGAACTTCCGGCAACCCGCGCGACTGCGGTTGCAGCCGGCTGACCTTTGTGACCGGGTTCTCGGGGATCCAACGCCGGCGGGGATCGGCGCACCATGTGAGAAAGGCATGAAGCTCCCCTCTGACGTTGTTCCATGTTTTCGGCGCCGCGCGGTTGGTTCCGTCCTTCGCCCGGAGCCCACGCAGGAAGGCCTCTATCGTGGAAGGGGTGACTTCGTGCACCGGCGGATTCTCGAAGGCCATCTCCGCCATTGTCAGAACGGAACGCGTCTGGCGCCTGGTGTTGGGACGCACACCTGAGTGTTCCTGAGCGCCGTCGTATTGGACCGCGGCATCACCCCATGCAATCACGTGGTCCGGTTCGCAAAAGTGGGTGAGGAAGAAGTTGGTGGCCTGTTCGAGGTCGTAGCGGGATCCAAGCCGGGCGAAGGCGGCTTCAGCCTGGCGGATTTGGTCTGCACTCAGCCTGGTCGCCACCGAACGCAGAGACGAAGCCTCGTTGAGCAACTCGACCCGCTTGACCGCGGCGAAGGCTTCGGCCCCTGCCCTGTCCTTGAACCGTCTCTTTTGCCAGCGGCCATCCTCACGCCAGCCCTGAACCAAGTAGGTGGTCCAGGAATACCCGTTTTTGGTTTCCTCCATCTCCGTGATAGAGATTCCGGGAGATGGCCGGCCGGGCTGTCGCTGGCCGCGCTTCTTTGCACGAGGATTGCCCATCGCTGCATTTCTCTGCATTTAGACGGCCATTGCAAGCACTTTGTAGACGGGGTTGTAGACGGGGTTGCGAAAATCCCTGTATTTTCCTTGGTGCTCTCCAGGCTCATAACCTGGAGGTCGTCGGTTCAAATCCGGCCCCCGCAACCAACATAAAGCCCCGGAGGTCAACGCCTTACGGGGCTTTTCCTTTCCGGGGGAGAGGAGGGTGAGAGTGTCGGCAAAATGGACGAGGCGGCAGACGAATGCCGTTTCCATTTCCCGAGGAAATTCAGGGACTGATTGGAGACCGATGTCGCGGAGTGGCGTGGTCCCCCCCGGGCCTGAGAATCATTGATCACGGCGTCCAACCAAGCCTTGCGCTCCGCCCGCGCCCAGCACAGCGCGATCTCATCCGATGAATCTTTGTCCCACCTGGGACCAGAATCCATCCGGCGGCGCTGAAGCTCCATAAGTGGGTAAGTGGGGAGATGGATTCTTCCATGAGATGGTGGGCGCAGTCGCCCGGGGACATCCGGGCGTCGAGTAAGGGCAGGAATCTGCTCCTCAAAGCCGGCCGGTCCCGCCCACATCAACGACTCTCAGCTTTGGGAAGTAGGTCCGGTAATAACCGCGATCGCGGGTCAGAAGCGTGTCCGCTTGATGCCGGGCGTGCGCGCCCACCAGGAAGTCTGCGAGCATGCGAACTTTGGGTTTCGCACTCCGTTGCCGGTAGCGGACGAACACCGTCCCTGCGAGATGAAGCGCCTCGACAGAAAACTCATCGACCACGATCTGCATTTGTCCGAGCACAGAGACCAAGGCATCGGCGGCCGGAAAGTGTCCGCTGATCTCGGCGACAACCACCGGGCAAACGATCAGCGCTCCGTCCATCCGGGCGGCATCGAGGGCCGCGATCGCGGCATTCGTGAAAGAAGTCCGGGCGCCAATCAAATCGATCAGGACATTCGAATCGACGGCGGTCTTCATAAGCTCAGTCCAGATCGCCTTTCTCAACCGGCCCGCGCAAGACATCCATGGCCTCCCGGCTGTCCCGGTAGGGAACTTCCGCATCCTTCCCGATCGCTTGAAACTTGGAGAAGAAGCTCCCGCCGCTGGCCTTTTTGCCGATAAAGGCGCCTTTCGGTCCCAATTTCAGTTCGATTTTCGTCCCCGGCGCCAGTCCCAGCGCCTGACGAATCTCGACTGGAACCGTGATCTGGCCCTTGGAACTGATCGTTGTCGTCATGGTTTTACCATAAATGTAAAGGAGTCGAGGTAAAGAGACTTTTAACTTTCCACGCGCGGCGCGGCCCACGAGGGGGAGACGAACCAATCCCCGCAGGCAGTTAGAGCGGGCGTCATCCTCCTGGCGGGATCCGCGCCTTTGGCGTGCGGAAGGTCAGCATGCGAAGGCCGTTGAGGCACACCAGGACGGTGCTGCCCTCATGGCCGACCACTCCAACCGGCAGCGGCAGTTTGAAGCCGAGGGCGGAGATGACGAGCACCACGATCACGGCCATCGCGAACCCGAGATTCTGGTAAATGACGCGGCGGGCGCGGCGGCTCAGGGCGAGGGCGAAAACGATGTTTTCAAGGTTGTTGCTCATCAGCACGACATCGGCGGTCTCCATCGCCACGTCCGTGCCGGCGGCGCCCATGGCGACGCCGATCGTTGCGGTCGCCAGCGCGGGGGCATCGTTGACCCCGTCGCCCACCATCGCCACCGGCCCGATGCTCCGCAGTTCCTTGATCACACGCACTTTGTCTGCGGGAAGAAGATCAGCATGGAATTCATCGATGCCGGCCTGCTTCGCGATGGCCCGGGCGACGCGCGTGTTGTCGCCGGTGAGCATCACAATGCGTTCGATGCCGTCCGCTTTGAGCCGGGCGATTACGGGAGCGGCATCGGCACGCAGGACATCGGCAATGGCGACGGCTCCAAGGAGCAGCGCCGTGCCCGCGCTGTCATCGATGTCACCGGCGATCACGCAGGTTTTGCCCTCATCCTGCAGGGCAGCGATCTGTGCGGCGAAGGCGTCCGGAATGGCGATGTTTTGTGAGGTAAAATAACGCGCGTTGCCCACCGCAATGCGCCGGCCTTTGACGAGGCCGCTGGCGCCCTTGCCGGAAACGGACTGGAAGGCGGTGCACTCCTCCATCGCTACACCCCGCTTCCGGCACTCGGTCACGATGGCCTGCGCGAGCGGGTGTTCGGACTTCATTTCGACGGCTCCGACGAGCCCCAACAGGGCCAACGCCGCGGGATCGGGCGTCTGGCGAAAATCAACCGTGCGGCCGTCCACCAACAGGTCGGTGACCCTTGGTCTGCCCTCTGTTAGGGTCCCGGTCTTATCAAAAGCCACGACCTTTACCGTGGCCGCGCGTTCGAGGTGGACGCCTCCCTTGAACAGGACGCCGCGCCGGGCCGCGCCGCCGATTGCCGAAAGAATCGAAGCCGGTGTGCTGATGATGAGCGCACACGGCGAAGCCACCACCAGCACCGTCATCGCGCGGTAGAATGCCGAGTGGAACGACTCATTCCATAGAAGCAGCGGAACAAAGATGAGCCCGAGCGTGAAGAGGATCACCCCGGCGGCGTAAAACTGCTCGGCGCGGTCGAGGAACCGCTGGGTGTCGGCCTTCTCGGACTGCGCCTCCTCGACCATGCGCACGAGTTTCTCAATGGTGGAATCCTTCGCGAGTTTGGTTACGCGAACCTCCAGGCCGCCGGTTTGATTGATAGTTCCGGCAAAAACGGGGTCGCCGGTCTTCTTCGGGACCGGCATGGATTCGCCGGTGAGCGACGACTGGTCGATGGCGCTGCTGCCTTCGATGATGACGCTGTCGAGCGCGATGCTTTCCCCCGGCCGAACCACGAGCACATCGCCGACGGCGAGTTCCTCCACCGGAAGGAGCAGGGCCCCGCCATTGCGCCGCACGAGCGCCTTCTCCGGGCGCAGCTTCATCAGTGATTTGATCGCCTTCCGCGTCCGGTCGATGGCAAAAGCCTGGAGGACGTTGGAGAGGGAAAAGAGAAAGAGGAGCATCGCGCCTTCGAACGGAGCGCCCACGACGGCGGCGCCGAGCGCCGCGAGGACCATGAGGAGATCGACATCGATCGTCCATTGCCGCAGCGACTGCAGCCCGGCGCGCACGCCGAAGTAGCCCCCGGTCAGGTAGGCTCCGATGTAGAATACATCGTGCCACGCGACTCCGAACCTTGCCGTCAGCCAGCCGGTGATCATGAAGACGAAGGTCAGCGCCATGCAGACCGCTTCGAGCCGGTCGCCGGACGCCCAGAGCCTCAACCACTCACTGACATTGCTCGGCCTGTGCTCAGGCTCGGCCGTATAGGGCTTCACGGGAGCCCCGGTCTCCCGGACCTTCTCGATCACCTGGGATTCCGACAGGCGCACATCGTCGAAGGCGACAGTCATCACTCCGCCGAGAAACGTCGCCCTGGCGCGCCGGATGCCTTCGATCTTCTGAGCCTTCCGTTCCAGCTTCTGCTCCGCGGCGCCGGATGCGCGGCCCTCGAGATGCAGAATCGTTTTGCAATACTGCTGGTGGCCGGCTGGAGCCAGTTGTTCCGCGATCTTCCGCACGCTTTCATCGGAGAGCACCCGCGGGTCGAAATCGATCGTCATGGTGTGATTGGCGGTATCCACGCCGGCGCTCAGCAGGCCTGGTTGATCCGGCCCAGGAATTGGCGCCAGGGTTGGATCAGGGATCGGATCGGCAGGCATATCACTTTCATGGCGCGTGAGAACGCCCGGCGCAACCCGAGCTTCAGAACTCCTGATCTCGAGGAATTTGGATGAGCCGGAAAACTATGTGGCGCGGGCACTCCTGCCCGCGAACTTTCTAGGCTCACTCGGCGGACAAGAGTGTCCGCCCCACAAATCGCCCCACAAATAGAGTGTC
>JBGTBW010000012.1:0-13416 GCA_041749135.1 Verrucomicrobiales bacterium | reverse complement strand
CCGCACGCCCTGTCTCACCATGGGTCTCCATCCCGGGACCAGGCCGTCACGGAGGCCGGCCCTCCAGGTCTTGTCTGACAGATTGCTTACGCTATCCTGGAGGGGCGGGCTCCCGCACGCCCTGTCGCGCGATGGGTCTCCTTCCCGAGACCAGGCCATCGGGAAAGCCGGAGGCCCTGGGACTGCGGCGAGCATCGCCGCTCTCTCCCGGCGCGGAGCGCCGTCCCCGTAGCTGCATTCGCAAGAATGCAGACCGCCCGCCAGGCCTTCGGAACTCTCACGAGTTCCGCTACAGTCCTGACGTTAAGGGAAGCCGGAGGCCCTTGGACTGCGGCGAGCATCGCCGCTCTCTCCCGGCCCGGAGCGCCGTCCCCGCACCTGCATTCGCAAGTATGCAGACCGCCCGCCAGGCCTTCGGAACTCTCACGAGTTCCGATACACCAGTGACCCCCAGGGTCTCCCATTCCTTTCCCAATCCCTGATTGGCGGGTCATGACAATTCCCTGAAACCCGGGAAAAGTCTTGTGCTCCCGGCGTCTCCCTATCTTCCCAACCCGGAAATGGTCTCGAAGATGATGGAAATCATCAAGTAAGCCATGACCCCCACAATGCTGGCCATGATCACAACGATCAACGGCTGCACCATGGCGCTCATCCTGTCGATGCTCTTGCTCAATTCCTTGTCATAACGTGTGGCCGCCCGCTGCAACGCCACTTCCAAATCTCCCGTCTGCTCGCCTACCGAGATCATGTCGATGAGCAGCGGCGGGAAAAAGCCCACGCGTTTCATGCCGCGCGAAAGCGATCCGCCCTCCCCAACGATCCCGATCAGTCGCGTCATCTTGTCCCGCAAAAACAAGTTCAGCGTAGTGTCCCGGGTCAACTCGAGCCCTTTCAGCAACGGAAGACCGTTCCCCACCAAGTTCGCCAGCGTCTCGGTCGATTGCACGAAAAAACGCGACCGGAGCACCTTCCCCGTGAGCGGAAAGTGCAATTGCAGTTCGTGCCACTTGACCTTCCGCTGCGGATCCCGAATGAGAATCCGCACCGTCGTCACCCCGAGAACAATCAGGAGGACGAATATCCACCAGTAACTCTTGAGGAAATCCGACGCCGATATCATGGCCTGAGCCGCCGGCGGGACGCCGCTTTGCGTGGACTCCAACAAACTCATAAGTTGCGGAATCAAGAACGTCACAAACAGCACCGTCACCCCCACCCCCGAAGCGACCAAGAAGGCCGGATAGATCATGGCGAAGATCACCTTGTTCTGAAGGTCTTGCAGCGTGTTGAGATACTCGGCCTGCCTTTTCAGGATGACCGGCAGCGCGCCGCTGATCTCCCCAGCCGCGGCCATGTTGCAATACAACTCCCCAAAGCTCGGGGAAGCGCTGCGCAGAGACCGGGAAAAACTGGTGCCGTCCCGCACCTGTTGCCGCAGGAGAATGGTGACGTCCTTGAGCGCCGACAATTCCTCGCGGCTCTCCATCACCTTGAGCGCCGGCTCCAACTGCAATCCCGCGGCCAGCAAATCGCTCAGTTCCTCGGTAAACATCACTACCTGCGAGCGCTTCAGCTTCACCGGCCCGCTCGGAACTCCGTTCTTGCCGGTCTCCTTGCCGGACTCCTTACCCTTCCCCTTGGCCTTCAGCCCGGCCACGACGCCTTTCGACGCCAGCGCCGCATCCGCCGATTCAATTTTCACCGGCTGCAAGCCCTGCCGGCCCAAACGCTGCACCGCCTCGGACCGGTCGACGGCCTCCAATTCCCCACTCAGCACCGAACCGTCTCCCTTGACCGCACTGTAACGAAAGACCGCCATATCCTAACTCAAAGCTTCCTCGATTGATCCCTGCCCCGCCCGATGCAACGCCCTTACCGCACCCGCGGCAGCCGTCTCAACGCCGGGTTCCCCATCATTAGTCCACCGTGGCCTGCATCTCCGTCGTCGTCGCACTGATCACCTCTTCCACCGTCGTCTCTCCCAGAATCACCTTCGTCCACCCATAGTCGCGCATCGGGATGAATCCATCCTTCAACGACTGTTCCTTGAGCGCGCTGTAAGAAGCGGAATGCGTCACCAACTCCTGCATCGCCGGAGTCACCAAACAAATCTCGTAAATCGCCATTCGGCCGCGAAAACCGCTGTTGCGGCAGGCCCGGCATCCCACCGGCTTGAAGACCGGTCCGCTGTGTCCCTTCGGAAATCCGACGCTGTCGAGATAATCCGGCAAATACTCCGTTGCTTCCTTGCACTCCGCGCAGAGCCGGCGGACCAGGCGCTGGGCGATGAAGGCGCGAACCGACGCTCCCACCAAAAACGGCTCCACCCCCATGTCCACCAGACGCGTAATGCCGCTGATGGAATCATTGGTGTGCAGCGTGCTAAAAACCAAGTGGCCCGTGAGCGCCGCCCGGATGGCGATCTCCGCCGTCTCCAAATCCCGCATCTCCCCAATCATCACGATGTTCGGATCGGCCCGCAGAATACTCCGCAACGCGTTGGCGAAGGTCAGATTGATCTCCGATCTCACCGCAATCTGCATCACCCCTTCTAGCTTGTTCTCCACGGGATCCTCCACGGTGACGATCCGCGTGTGAGGCTTGTTCAGGACCGAAAGAAACGTGTAAAGCGTGGTCGATTTTCCGCAGCCCGTCGGTCCAGTCAACAGCACGATCCCGTTGGACATGTCCAACAACTGATCGACGAGGCGCCGCAGCCGGGCCGTCAGATTGAGCTTGTCCAACGTAAAACGCTCTTGACCCAAAAGCCGCAAACTCACCGTCTCCCCCTCCACCGTAGGGATCGTCGCCACCCGCACATCGATCGGCCTTCCCTCCACCTGCAAGGCAATCCGGCCGTCCTGCGGCAAGCGCCTTTCCGCGATATCCAAGCGCGACATGATCTTCAGACGAGCGATGACCATGTCCTGGAGCGATTTGATGTTCTCGGGAACCGGCACCTCCACCAGCATGCCGTCCACGCGGTATCGAATCCGCAGACTGTGCTCCAAAGGCTCGACGTGAATGTCCGTCGCCCGCTGCTCCAAGGCCTCGCGAATGATCTGATTGACGAACTTCACCACCGAGGCCTCTTCGTCGTCCTCGTCGATGATGTTCGTCTCCTCGCGCATGTCGAAGGAGTTGTCGTCGAGGGTGCGGCCCGCCAAAATCTGCTCAAAGGTGTCCGCTCCCACCCCGTAAAGACGCTGCAAACCGCCCACAATGCGGGTCCGCGATGAGATCTTCCACCGCAAGGGCACCGGGATCAGTTGGCCGGCTGCCTGCCTTGCCTGCAAGTTGAACGGATCGTAGGTAGCCACCACCAGTGTGCCCGGGCCCGCCCCATTCGCCGAGCTGCCCACGAGCCCGTCCTTCCCTTCCCCATCCTCGCGCGGACCCACCGCGTCTTCCACAAAGGCGATCGGAAGAATGCGGTGCTTCAGCGCCACCTGTGCCGAACACAGTTCCCGCAACCGCCGCGGCTTCTCCTCCTCTTTCTCCAGTTTGTCTTCCCAACCGAACTTCAGCTTCTTGGCCAGTTCCTCGAGAAAGCGCTCCTCATCCACCAGCCGTGTGTCGATGATGTCGTCAATGGCGCTTCGCTGTTGAAACACCGCGCTCTCGATGACTTTCTCGATTTTATCGAGGCCATCAGCGCCTGCCGCCCGTGCGGCTTCCAACAGGAGATCTTTCATCGCGCCGCTATCTAAACTCGTTCTGCCGCCATTGCCAACCGGGTTCTCCTGACTTCCCTACAGGCGTCCCCCAAGACCGGAATTGTCTTGGGAACCCCGCCGGCCCGGGGCAGTTGCGGAACTCAGCCCTCAGTTCCCCGCCGGATCGCCGCCGTCAGCACCGTGCTCAGCGCCGGAAAAAGCTGCTTCTTCCGGCTGACTACCCCTTCCAACTCGAACACCCTCGGCTCCAAGGCAGGATAGCCCAAAAGCTCGACCAAGACCCGATTCCCGCTCACCAGAAGCAAACTCTCGTTGCGGGTGATGTCGGTGACCATCAGACAGGCCAAGTCCAGACCGGATCCCGCCGCCAATCGATCCAATTCATCCAGTAACGCCTCTTTTTGCGGCCAGAAGGCGCCCAGCCCCAGTTCCTCGATCTGTGAAATACTCAGTTTCCACCCATCCTCGTGATACTCCTTCCGGTCCGATCCCAAGGCTTCCCCGGCCGAACATCCCTGCAGGACCGAGCCCGCCGCAAAAAATCCGCGGTAAAATTCATCGACATCCACTTCCGCCAGACTGGCCATCCAGTCCCGCATCTCCCGGTCCGCCGGCGTCGTCGTCGGCGACGTCAGATTCAAAGTGTCCGAAACGATCCCCGCCAAGAGACACACCGCCGTACCCCGTTCCGGAGTCAGTTGCTCCTGTCGAAATTGCCGCGCCACAATCGTCGAAGTCGATCCCACCGGCTCGTTGATGAAGCGAACCGGCTCCCGCGTGACGAGGTTCCCGCTGAGGCGATGATGGTCGAGCACCTCGAGGATCTCCGCCTCCTCCGCCCCGGTTACTGCCTGGGAAAACTCGTTGTGATCCACCAGAACGAGTCGCAGCCGAGGGGGATTGACCAAGTCCGATTTGGAAAACACCCCCACCAATTGCCGCGTCTCCCCGTCCACGACGGGAAACAGCGGCTGAGATATCGAGGCGACCGCCCGCCGGATGTCCGCCACCAGCGAATGGGGAGGAAACTGCACGAACTCTTCACCCACAGCGCCGCCAACCCTTGCGGAAAACCGGATCAACTGACCCGCGGAAGCGGTGTCCTGCTCCGTCATGAGCACCGCCACCCGTTTCCTGCGAGCCTCTGCCAGAAGGTCCTCCGCCAGCCGGCACCCGCCTGTCAGCACGATGCAGCGCACCCCGTGCGACACTCCGAAGGCCTGCACCGAAGGGCGATCCCCCACGATCAGCACGATCTGCTCCGGAACGTAGCGCTGGCTCCGGCAGCGGATCGTCTCGAGGCTGGACGCGCCGACGGTCAGCAAAAACTCTTCTTCCAGCCCCGGAGCCGGCCCCTCAACCTGGACTTCGGCCTCCAATGCCCGGGCGATATTGTGCAGACTCGTTCGGACCCGCCGCGCCCGGTCCAACATCGCGCTGCAGGGAACCAGCAACTGCAACAGATGCAACGCCGTGGGCATCCCCAAGATCCGGCCCTCCTCGTCCACGACCGGAATACTCCGGAAACCCGAACGCTGCATCCGTTGATAGACATCCAAAAAGGTCTCGGACTCCCATGCCTTCGCCACTTCCCTGCGGCAAATCGTCCGCGCCGTGGGCCTCACATCGGCCAGCAGCCGGGGCGGGGCCACTCCCGCTCTCTGCAAGACCCAGGCCACCCGGGCGTTCACGGAGCCGCAACAAGCCGCGGTCGCCTGCGGCAGGCGGGTCCGGCGCAGCAGTTCTGCGTAGCCAATGGCCGAACACACCGCGTCCGTGTCTGGATTGCGATGTCCAATGACATACACTGGCCGCTCATCCCGGTCACCTTCTCTCTCGAAGCCGCCGGCTCGCTCGCATCCTTCCATTTCGCCTTCCCACCTCGATTCCGGCCCCGTTTTCACCGGTAAGGCCGGTGCGGCCGGGTCCTCGCGCGTCTCCATCAACGCTGCGCTGCTGCTGCCCGTTCTCCGTTTTTCAACCGGTCCCATACTGCATCCATCTGCTCCAGTGAGGCCGATTCCAAGGCCATCCCATCCTCCGCCAGCGCCAACTGCATTGCGTCAAACCGTCTCCGAAACTTTCCGTTCGCCGCAGCCAGCACCGCCTCCGCATCGAATCCGCTGCGCCGGACCAAATTCACCACGGCAAAGAGCAGGTCTCCCAACTCCTCCTCCGTTTCCCGGGAATCGCCCTGCTCCAGCGCTTCTCGGACTTCACCCAGTTCTTCCCCAACCTTGGCCAGCGCCCCCTCGGGACTCGGCCAATCGAAGCCCGCTTTCGCCGCCCTCCGCTGCAGCCGGTCCGCCGTCATCAGGGACGGCAGGCCTTTCCCGACTCCGTGAAGATACGGCTTCTCTTCCGTCCCCTTCTCCCGGCGCTTGATCGCCTCCCATTGACGCAGGACGGCGGAAGCATCCTCGGCCTCCGCTCCCCCGAATACATGGGGATGCCTCCGCACGAGCTTCTCCGCGATCCCCACAGCCACCGAATCCAGGTCGAACCGGCCCGTTTCCGAAGCGATCTGCGCCTGCATCACCACTTGCAAAAGCACGTCGCCCAACTCTTCCTCCATCGCCTTTCCGTCGTCCGAGCGCAGCGCCTCGACAGCCTCGTAGGCCTCCTCCAAAAGGTGCGGAACGAGACTCGCATGCGTCTGCTCCCGGTCCCATGGGCATCCTCCGGGACCCCGAAGCAAGCGCACCACCTGCTGCAAGCGCCGCACCGGGTCCCCATCGCCAGGAGGAACCAAAGGAGCGCTGCCGCTCATGGCCCGCTGCGTTCCCGCCGCGCCAGCCGGCTGCTGGCCCTCTCCAGCTTCCGCCGCTCCTCCTCCGTGAGACTCTGAATCCCATCCCGCGAAATCTTCTCCAACAAATCATCGATCCCACTGCTTTCCGTTGCCCGCTCCGATGCCCGCTCCCGCCGCGCCGTGCGCCGGCTGGGAAGCGCCGCTCGTCCGCCGCTTCGCGGAGCCGCCTTCACCCCCGGCGCCCCCGGCGCCCCCGTCGCTTCTTCTTTAAGGTCCTCCGGATTCACCACCCGCAAACGCTTCTTCGATCTCTTGCGTCCCCGCGTCTCGCGCGACGGAAGTATACGCCCCAGCGATGCCTCCAACGCTGGAAAGCGGGAGGTCAACCCCTCACTTCTCAGGAGAGAATACGTCAAGACGATGCTGGACCACAGCATCAGCAAACCCGGCCAATCCCGGCTGAAAAGCAACACCAACGTGTGCAGCCCCACAAAAAAGGTCGCGATCCATTTCGCCAACAGCCCGAAAAGAAAGACCGCTCCGGGGTAAAGAAAGGCAAAGGCAAGGAAAACACAGGTGTGCACGATCGAAGGTCCAGCCATTGGCCCTTGCATGAACGGCGCCCCAAAACCACGCGCCGCCGCGGCATCCACCAGCAGCAACAACAACGCCGGGATCACCGCCAAAAACGCGTAGAGCTTCACGAAGACGCCGGGACCAAAAAAACCCTCCACCGGCCGGCTAAAAAGGAAAAACAACACCAACCCGATGGCCGATCCAAACGAAGGAAAGGTGAGCAGCACGTAGGACGCCGGCTGCCAAATCTTCCCCTGCTCCAACACGTCATCCGGATAAAACCCGAAAAGTTCCACCCCAGCCCTCCAAGCCCGCTCACCGCCTATCGCCAGCCCCACCATCACCGCGGTGTGAATCGCCAACAACAACGTCGTGACGTGGACCGGCAGATTGCCCACGTAAAACAATGGCCGTTCCCCGGCGCTGAATCGGCTCGGAATCATCCGTGGCAAGGGGCTCTTCCTCCCTCCGCCCATCCGTAACACGGCGCTTCGGCGAACTCAAGGCCGGCAGTATCCTCACCCGCCTTTTCCTGCTGGCCTCTCCCCGTGGCTGGCTATGATGACCGATGGCCGCCTCTCTCGCCGCTCCCACCAACCATTCCGTCCTCCTCTCCTGGGTGGACGAAGTCGTCCAACTCTGCCAGCCCAGCGGCATCCATTGGTGTGATGGATCCGCGGAAGAAAACGAGCGGCTCTGCGCGGAACTCCTCGCCCGCGGAACATTCCACCGCTTGAACCCCGAACTCCGGCCCAATTCCTACCTGGCCCGTTCCGATCCCGGCGATGTCGCCCGCGTCGAGGAAAGCACCTTCATTTGTTCGCGCCGCGAAGCCGACGCCGGTCCCACCAATCACTGGCGGGATCCCGCCGAAATGAAGGCCGCCCTCCGCTCCCTCTTCCAGGGCTGCATGCAGGGCCGCATCCTCTATGTCGTCCCCTTTTCCATGGGACCACTCGATTCCCCTGCCTCCCTCAGCGGCGTGCAGCTCACCGATTCGCCTTACGTCGCCGTCAGCATGCGGATCATGACCCGGATGGGCCGCCCAGCCCTCGAGAATCTCGGATCCCACGGCCGCTTTGTCCCCTGCCTGCACAGCGTCGGAAAACCCCTCGCTGACGGAGAACCCGACGTCCCTTGGCCCTGCAATCCCACCAAATACATCGTCCACTTCCCCGATGACCCCTCCATCTGGTCTTTCGGTTCCGGTTACGGCGGAAACGCGCTCCTCGGAAAAAAATGCCTGGCCCTGCGCATCGCCAGCACCCTCGCCCGCGACGGAGGCTGGCTCGCCGAACACATGCTCGTCCTCGGCGTAGAATCTCCAGACGGCGAAAAGACCTACCTCGCCGCCGCCTTCCCCAGCGCCTGCGGCAAAACCAACCTTTCCATGCTCGTGCCTCCCGCCCCATACCAGGGTTGGAAAGTCACCACTGTCGGCGACGACATCGCCTGGCTCCGGCCCGGACCCGGCGGCCGCCTTTACGCCATCAATCCCGAAACCGGGTACTTCGGCGTCGCTCCCGGCACCTCCCCCCAGTCCAATCCCAACGCCCTCGCCGCCGCCTCCCGCAACACCATCTTCACCAACGTCGCCCTCACCGAAGACGACGACGTCTGGTGGGAAGGCCTCACCGCCGAGCCGCCCGAACGTCTCATCGATTGGACCGGCCAGGATTGGACCCCCGACTGCGGACGCCCCGCCGCCCATCCCAACTCCCGTTTCACGGCTCCCGCCTCCCAGAACCCCATGATTGATCCCCAGTGGGAAAACCCTCAAGGCGTTCCCATCCGCGCCATCGTCTTCGGCGGCCGCCGCCCCACCACCATGCCCCTTGTCTATCAAGCCTTTAATTGGATCCACGGCGTCTACATCGGTTCCACCATGGGCTCCGAACGCACCGCCGCTGCCGCCGGCAAAGTCGGTGAAGTCCGCCGCGATCCCATGGCCATGCTCCCCTTCTGCGGCTACAACATGGGCGATTATTTCCGCCACTGGATCGATATGCGCGGCCGCATCGCCGACCTGCCCCGCATCTTTCACGTCAATTGGTTTCGCCGGGACTCCGAAGGCCGCTTTCTCTGGCCCGGATTCGGCGAAAACCTCCGGGTCCTCCACTGGATCGTCGATCGCTGCCGGGGACGCGGCGCCGGCCACGAAACCGCCATCGGATGGATCCCTCATTGGGGTGAACTCAACACCGAAGGTCTCGATGGATTCTCCCGAGAAACCTTCGCCACGGTCATGGCCATCCGGGGCGACGAATGGAAGCGCGAACTCCTCTCCCAAGGCGAACTCTACTTGCGCCTTTACGACCATCTGCCCAAGGAACTCGTCTTCCAACGCGAACTCCTCGCCGCCCGGCTCTAGGCCGCAGCGGTAGTCCTCTACCGCTTTCCGCCCTCCGCCCAGCTCCGCGCCACACCCAGCGCCCCTCCCCCTCAATCCCTCCCCCTATCCCAATCGCCAAAAGACTCAGAACTCCTGACCTATCGAGGGAGATCATGGACAGGGAGGAAAATCGCTGAGACGAAGCGAGACCGCCTCTCGGCAGATGACGCCCTACTTGTGGGGCGGACACTCCTGTCCGCCGATGGAACCTCAAGAGTTCGCGGGAAGGAGTGCCCGCGCCACATACCCTTCCAGCTCATCCAAATTCCTCGAGATCAGGAGTTCGGAGCCTCGCGCCGCAGGCTTCCCAAAACCTTCGCGCCCTTGCCGTCATTTCGTGCAGACGGACTCACCGGTCCTTACGGCCCTGTGGCGCCCGCCTTTGCGATCTCCACGAGGCGAGCCGGATCTGCCGATATCGAAAGGAAGCGGTTCACCGCGTTCAGGTAGGCTCGCGCGCTCGCCTCCACCACGTCCGTGCTGGCTCCTTTGCCGGTCACCAGAACGCCGTCGCCAAAATCCGATTTCAGCGTCACTTCACCCAAGGCATCCTTCCCTTGGGTCGTTGCATGCACGTGATACTCACGCAAATGCCCGCGCTGCTGCAGGATCCGGTCAATCGCTTTCATCGCCGCATCGACCGCTCCGTTGCCGGGACTGGAATCCTCCAATGTTTCTTCCCCGCGCCGCAGCCGCACCGTGGCCGTCGGGATCGTTGTCGATCCCGTGCTGACGTGCAAATAATCGAGCATGTAGGATTCGCCGGCCGTTTGGATGGAGTCGTCCACCAGCGCCGCCAGATCATCGTCATAGACGAACTTCTTGCGGTCGCCCACTTCTTTGAAACGCAGGAACACTGAGTCGATCTCATCTGTCGAGAGGTGGTGCCCCAGATCCTTCAGCCGCTTCACCACGGCGTGACGCCCGCTGTGCTTGGTCAGCGGCAGCTCCGTTTCGCCCCAACCCACGTCGTGCGGGTCCATGATCTCGTAGGTTTCCCGCTTCTTCAAAATGCCGTCCTGGTGAATGCCAGCGCTGTGAGCAAAAGCGTTCTCTCCCACGATAGCCTTGTTGCGCTGCACCAGGAGACTGGTCATTCGACTAACCAAACGCGAGGTCTTTACAATCTCCGAAGCCTCGATCGTCGTGTGCACCGGACCGAACGCGCCTTGACGCGTGCGCAAAGCCATGACCACTTCTTCGAGCGCAGCGTTTCCCGCGCGTTCCCCGATTCCGTTGACGGTTCCCTCGACCTGCCTAGCTCCGGCTCGTACCGCCGCCAGGGAATTGGCCACGGCCAAGCCCAAGTCGTTATGGCAGTGCACGCTGATCACCGCATCGGCGATATTGTGCACGTTGTCGAAGAGATAACGAATCAGTTCGCCGAACTCCTCCGGTACCGCGTATCCCACTGTATCCGGGATATTCACCGTAGTCGCTCCCGCCTCGATTACCGCCTCGGTCACCCGGGCCAGGAACTCCGGCTCAGTGCGCGAAGCGTCTTCCGGCGAGAATTCCACGTCCCTCACATGGCCGCGAGCGCGTTTCACTCCCTCCACCGCCAGCCGGATGATCTCCTCATTCGCCTTTTTGAGCTTGTGCTCGCGATGGATTCTTGAGGTGGCCAGAAACACGTGGATCCGCCCCCGTTCGCCGGCCGGTTTGACCGCGTCCGCGGCCGCGTCGATGTCGCCGGGGACACAGCGGGCTAGTCCAGCGATGATGGGTCCGCGGACCTCGGCGGCAATTCTGCGCACCGCCTCGAAATCCCCGGGACTAATGACCGGAAAACCGGCCTCGATGATGTCGACCCGGAGGCGGGCGAGTTGATGGGCGACCTCCATTTTCTCGCGAAAGTTCATGGATGCGCCAGGGCACTGTTCCCCGTCGCGCAGGGTCGTGTCGAAAATGCGAACGTGATCTGTCATGGATAAAAAAGGTAGATGCTGAAGTAAGGAGAGAGGGAGACGGAAACGCCGATGCGTTTCCCAAAGTCCAACCTGAAGCGGAGCGCCGCCCGGCCTTTTTCAGGCGCAGAAAAACCGCCCCGCGCTGCTAAGTCGCAGGTCACCCAACGCAAGCGTCATCAGGTGGGAGCGGGGGGAATCCATAACTTGAGCCCTTATACGTTGCTCACTTGTTGCTGTCAAATGGAAAATTCTGAATTCCCGCGGCCCAGCAACCCTCGTTCGTGATGGGTTCGTGAAGGCTCAGAAGCCCTGATCTCGGGGAATGGCTCGGCGTTGACCCCAGACGCGGTCCGTGTCAGTCCTCCTGCATTTCCAGGATCCGCTCCGCCCGTCTCCGCTCCCATGACCGTTTTCGTGATGCCCCGGCTTCAAAAAAAGCGACTAAAGCAGCTCCTCCAGAGACGCCATTTCTCCGTCTGAGGCAACCGGAAAACCTGCTCACAGGCGAACGTCGCCCTGGCCGCCATAGCTGCGTCGCCCTGATCTCCCTCGTAGCGAAACTCACCAAGAGTTCCGAGATCGCGCTTTGCAACCCAGTCGGAAGCTTTGCAGCTTCCGCTACATTTTCGCCCCCGGCCCCCCGCAGCGCTTCCAAGGCCCGCTCCGCCAGTCTCAGCTCCCCTGACCGTCTTCGTGATGCCCCGGCTTCAAAAAAAGCGGCCTGTGGTGGGCCTCGCGCGGCGCAGGATAGCTCGGGCTCCCTCCCTGACCGGATCACTACACGGGCCCTTGCGCCATCGGTCCCCCCACGGCATCGTGCGGCACCAGCCGCCATGATCTCGCCGACGGCCAGCAACATCGCCCGGGCCTTCTTTGTGGCCATGTCCTGCCTGCTGGGCATTGCCGTCGCCGTCGGCTTCGCCCAAGAGGCCTGGATTGGAGCCCTCGGCGGCGTCTCTTTTGGCCTGGCTGTCGCTGCCCTCGACCGCCTCCTTCACCACTTCACCTTCCGGGGATTCTCTCACGCCACTTTCGGTCTCCTGGTGGGGCTCCTCTGCGCCTGGCTCGTCAACCGGGTCGATCTCCTCGGCGGACCCTGGATGGACGCCGTCTTCGATGATCCAGCGACCGCCCAGTCTCTCCTCAATCTCGGCGTCTACCTTGTGCTCGGGTTTCTCGGAGTCTCCCTCGCCCTCCGCTCCAACAGCCAGGAGTTCTCGCTCATCATTCCCTACGTCCGCCTCCGCCAGGACTCCACTCAGGACACCCCGCTTCTCATCGATTCCAATATTCTCATCGACGGCCGGATCCTCTCCCTCTGCAATACCGGCTTCATCGGCGGCTCCATCGTGGCGCCCTCCTTCATCCTCGAAGAATTGCAGCTCCTCGCCGATTCGGGTGATCCGCTTCGCCGGAGCCGCGGCCAACGCGGTTTGGACACGCTCGAAGAACTTCGCAACCGGCCCGGTCTTCATGTCAGCGTGCACGAGGAGACCTTCCCAGACGAAACCACCATTGACGCCAAGCTAATCGCCTGCGCCCGCAGGCTGGGCGCGCGGATTCTCACCAACGACAGCAGCCTCGGGCGCGTCGCCCGCGTCCAGAACCTGACCGTCCTCAACCTCAACGAACTGTTGGAGGCGCTCAAACCCGAACTGATGCCGGGCGACCTCCTCGACCTCAAGCTCGTGCGAGAAGGCAAGGATGGACACCAGGCCGTCGGTTTTCTACCGGACGGGACCATGATCGTGGTCAATCACGCCCGCGAACACATCGGCAACACCGTTCCCGTCGTCGTGGCCGGGACCCACCAAACCGCCTCTGGCCGGCTCGTTTTCGCTGAATTGGGAATCCGCTAGCCCGGATTACTCATCGTGTTTCGTCGCGAGGGGCCGGCGAGCCCCGTGCGGACCAGGCGCGCGCAGCCGAAGGCGCAGGGCTGGGTGAGCACACCCTGTTCAAGCCTCAGAACTCCTGATCTATCGAGGAAGATAATGGATACAGGGGAATAAGAGTGAGCCAAAGCGAGAGCGCCACTCCGTGAATGACACTCTATTTGTGGGGCGATTTGTGGGGCGGACACTCTTGTCCGCCGAGTGAGCCTAG
>JBGTBW010000011.1:0-21510 GCA_041749135.1 Verrucomicrobiales bacterium | reverse complement strand
GGAAGGGTATGTGGCGCGGGCACTCCTGCCCGCGAACTCTTCAGGTTCCATCGGCGGACAGGAGCGTCCGCCCCACAAGTAGGGCGTCATCTGCCGAGAGGCGGCCTCGCCTCGGCTTAACGATTTTCCTCCCTGTCCATGATCTCCCTCGATAGGTCAGGAGTTCTGATGTTAGCGCTATTTTTGGCGCAATGTGTCAGGCATCTGTTGGAGGCGTTTTTTGGTCAAGGTAGGCCCTCAACCTCGCCCAGGAAACCAATCGGATCTCTCGGGACTTGCCCGGCAGTTTCCTGACCACACTGGTTTCCACGTGCCGGCTGCGCCGCCAATGCAGACTTCTTACGCGCTCCCAAGATTTTCGGGAAGGTGGTGAGGAAAATCCATCGCCCCATGGAGGATTCTTACGTTCTGCAGGGTCCTCCCTTGGATTCGGAACAAGATGACATGCTTACCCTGCGCCGCGATCTGACACGCCGGGAACAGATCGTTGCGATGCCGCCATCTCTGCGGATCTCGAAGGATTTCCTCGAACTTGTCCCAAAGTGAGTCGAAATAGAGTTGCTCCTGCTCCGGGCCCCACCTCTCCAGGGTATAGCTGCGGATCGACTGCAGATCCGATACCGCCGCTTCCGTGAAGTCGAGCGTCACGACTGCCTGCGGGCGAGTTCCAGGAACTGTTTCTTGGTTCGCACCCTGACCGTTTCGCCAGCTTCCAATTGCGCGAATCCGATCGCAGCCTCGCGCTTGAGCCACTCGTTCTCAACCTCCTGTTTCATGGCGATCCGCAGTGCCTCGCGGATCACCTCACTCGCATTATTGTAGAGACCGGAGGCCACTTTGTTTTTGACGGCCTTTTCCAGTTCCGGCGTGAGGGAAACATGCATGGGATAAGAAGACCCATGTCCAAAGATTGTCAAAGTTTGAAGTGCATTTCCCTCACCGCACATCACCGTGACCCCGACCAGGACCTCAACGGCGAAGGCGTGAGCCTCCTCGCGGTCTACGCCCAGGATCTCGATCCACACCAGAACCTCCACGGCAAACTCCCCGTTGCGCCTCTGGGCAGGCGGGAAGACCAAGCTTTGAGAAGCGAGTTTTTTTAGTTAGTCCAAAAGCGGCAGAATCGTCGATGCGGACACGAGGGCGGCGTCCTGGGGCCGCTCGAGGAACGGCCCCACGTCCTGGTGCGCCAAGTTCCAGTCGACGGTCGCGAGTTTCCCCGCGACGAGGCGGCGCCAGCTCTCGGGGGTGACGGCGGGGCCGCTCCAGCCGGTCTGGCGCAGGGCATTCGCCAAGAGCACGAGGTTCGGTCCGGGCCAGCCTGGATCGGCGAGATACCACGCAAGGTCGTAAAGGTCGCGCCCCTTGGTGAACTTGCGGCTCAGGACCGCGTGGACCTTGCCCGCGAAGAGCGAGGCCCGGTCGTGGTGGAGGAGGTTGAGCATGACGAAGCGCCGCACCAGGCGGGTCTCGGTGAGCGCGCCCTCCGGCGGGCAGGTGTCGATCTCGACCCTCACCGTGAACACCTCGTCTCGATGCCGCGAAAGTCCCAGCTCGTGGGGCAGGCCCCGAAACTTCACGAGAGCGGCTGAGATCGCGCATCCGGCGCGCAGGCGGAGATCGATGTCGTAGGCTTCCCCCCGCAGGTCACTCTCCACGGCTTTCATCAGCGTTTCGAACCGGGCGTTGTCGCCGGGAGCCGCGAGCGAGAAGTCGAGATCTTCGGAGTAGCGCGGGAGCCCGAACAGGAATCGCAGGGCCGTGCCGCCGACGAACGCCCAGTTCGCGAACGCCCCATGGTCTTGAAGGGCCAGGAGGATCCGGGCCTGCAAATACTCACGCGCACGGCTCCGGCGGTGGAACTCTCCGGCTTCCCCGCGGAGCATTTCCAACAGCAGCTCTTTCACATCAGCCGGCGTTCAGCAACCTCACCGCGCGTTCGACTTTCGCGGACCCCATTCGAGCTGCCGTTGCGCGGAGCGATTCCGAGTCGAAATCATCGGGCCATTCGAGGCGGAGTTCCCGCAAGTATCCTGGGTCGTCGCTTCCAGGCGTCAGGTAGAGCAGGTCGGCGAGCGCCTTCGCTGGACGTGCCACCAGCGCCCACTGATCCCGCGCGACCTCGGCTTCGTGGAATCCGAAGAACCGCTTCCGTGCGACATGACGAAACAGGAAGCGGCCGGCCGGTGTCGCGAGTTCCTCGGGGCGGCCCGTCGTCACACTGGTGGTCACCGGGACCCACTCGGGGATCATCCCATAGTGCGCCAAGGCTGACTGGAGGCTCACGTAGGACGCCTTCGCCAGTGCGTTGGCGGCCGCAAACGGGTGGATGATCTCCGCTACGTAGGGTCGCTGCATCACGTACACCCCGCGGCGCAACCGGACCACTTTCCCTGCCTTAACCCACCGGTCCAACTGCCGCCGGACCCCTGCCACATCGCGCTGCCCCGCCAAGATCTGCCCGGTGCGGAACAGTCCGCAAGAGGGAACCCGCTCCGCCAGATCCGTGATTTTCATCGTCTTAAAATGACATAAATGTCTATTTTTCGCAAGCTATGTTCGGCAGGAGAGGGCTGATCACAAGGAGGAACCCGCTTTCTCGACTTTAAGTCGCATTGCCCTTGATGGCCAACGGACGAGTGAGCGCCAGGGGAACCTTAGCCTGCACAGGGCCGCTAGGGCCTGGGAAGGTATTCGATGCGGTCGTCCCAGTCCCAGCGTTCCGCCTCCTCCCAAAACCCGGCCAGCAGCCGGGCCTGCTGGCCGTAGGCCGTCGAAAGCACTGAGCGGCGGAACAGGATTACCCTGCGTTTCCCAGCCCCCCATGCGTCGAGGCGCCGGCGTGGCGTGGCATGCTGGCCCGGTCGAAGCCCACGAGAACCATCCTCCATTCAGATAGAGACTGCTCAAGGTCGAGACTTCCAGATGCCTGCGTTTGGCCTGGCGGGCCAAGAGCGCCGCATCGCCGGCTTCGATACGGCAAGATTGCACGACCTTCGCCATAGGAGAGCGTCGTATACAACGTAGACGCCGTCAAGTGGGTGCACATCAACCAAGCCGATCGGAGGAGAGCAACGATACTCCAGCCGCTTCTCCATCACTACTGGCCCGAGACTCAGGGAATCGGCGATGCCCAATCGAGAGCGGGAGGATACCAGGAGGGGAGGAAGAGTGGCGCGGCAGACCGGATCTCCGTGCCGCCGGTGGACCGGATGCGTCCCCCCAGAGGGGGTGATGGGAATTCCGGCCGGTAGGGCTCTCGTGGACGTCTCAAGCGCCGCGAGAGGCTATGCGCGACAGACCCCCGGACGAGGCTCGGAATCTTGAGAACCAGGGCGGTCAACGTCCATTTTTGGGTCGCCGTGGTGAACTTCCTGCTAATACCGTTGTTAGGACCATTGGCAAGAGGGCGCCGGGTTGACCGTGTTGCCTTGCTAACCAAACCGCGGCGTTGTTGTCAGATCGTCGAAAGGCTTCTCCCAGGTGCTTGCAGGCGAGACTATCGAAAGAGGGAATAATAGGCGGCCGAAACCGCCCTGCGAAGGCTGGCCTGCGTGGGCCGGCCACGTTCCTGTTGGGCAAGGTAGCGGCCTTGCAACAGGAGATCTCGAGCAATGGTCATGCCTCCTGCTCAGTTTCCGAGAGGCGGATCAGTTCGTCCAGAACAGGACGCTCATAGCCGCTTCGCTCCGAAACCAACGCAGTGAGCCTTGCCAGTAATGGTCTGAGCAGCTTCCAGGACGCCGACTCGGCCGGGATATCCGCCGGAAACACGAGCCTGAGACGGAAAACGGGATCCCCATCAAAGTCCTCATCCGCAACAACCTCTACCTTCGACGGCTCTGGAATGACCATGCCGCGCTGAGCCAGATCACGGAGGATCTCGCGAACCTCAGCGATCGAGAGCTTGGGCGCCGAAGTGAGCATGCTGCCATCTTACAGCCGGCATCTGTACGCTCAAGCCCGGAGCTTCCCCGTGACCCTCACGAGAGTCTGGGAATCGGCGGTGTACAATCGAGAGCGACGAAGATACTCGGGCTGCACGGGCTGGTTCCCTCACCTCACCACCGGCCAGGCGGCGATCAGGCGGTTTTCGCCGGTCTGCTCATCCCACAGGCCCTCGTTGGCGAGTCGAATGGCGAAGCGCGGGTCCCTGGCCAGCCGGGGGGACGGGTCGGGGAGCTGAAGATGCCATGAATAGTCGCCGGTGGGGAGGTCCTCGGGGAGAGTGACTGAGACGGCAAAACGCATGCACAGGCCCGGATCCCACCGCCGGGGATCGATTTCCTCCAAGGGAAAGCGCCAGCTCGCCTCTCCCCGGGCATCGCGGAGCACGAGCACGGCCGGGCGTTCGTTGTAAAGTGAGGCGAATCCGCGATTGGTTAGGGTGAAGACCATCGGAACCCGTCCGCCGGGAACTCCCCTGTCGGGAATCGTCAAGGACTGGAGGACGAAACGGGCGCCCATCCGTCTTTCGATCTCATCTATGGCCCCGAGATCGCGCCATCGCCGGAGGACGCCGGGATGATAAGAGGAATTTAGGTAACTGAGGTGGAGCTTCTCCATTTCGGAGATGGCCCGTTCCGGCAGGCTCCGGTCGTGTAGACCGCAGGTCTCGCCTCCGAAAAGGGTGCGCCGGGTGTCGGCCGCCAGGTAGGCGACCTCGTCGACCATGGTCAGACCGTCGCGGTTGTAGGTGCCTACATCGTTCGCCGACGAGAGAAAACAGTCGTTGTGGTGAGCGGTCCGAGCCCGGGCGCTGCCGTCATGGGCATCCTCATCGGCCAACGGATCAGCGGACTGAAAGAGCGACTGTTTCAGGGCCGGGTAGCGCACCGCGACCATCCGATTGCGGGGAGTGTGATCGAGGAGGTGGAAGTAGAGGTCCCGCCGCGCCTCGGGCGATTGGGCGGTCGTCGTCGTGTGCCATTCGCCCCACGGACCGATGAATCCCGCCTCGAAGAAGGCGATCCGGTCGGCCTGGCGGGTGAAGAGAGGCCCGAGCTGCTCTATGTGGGAGCGGATAACGGCGATTTCGGGATCCTCGTAGGTGCGATAGTCGCCCCCGGGCCCCGCGTGACCGTAGGAGGCTCTGACGATGACCTTGACGCCGGCAGCCTGAGCGGATTCGAAACCCGCTTCGAGCTGGAGGAGGAAGTCTTCCGGGAGTTCGGCCGTTTCGGCATAGGGCTGGAGGTCGATCTTTCCCCACAGGAGGGTGAGGTTCCTTTCGCGCATCGTTCGCACCTCCTCGCCTAGGCCGGCGAGGTTCGCGTAGAGGTAGAATCCGCTCTCCGGTTTGGGAAAGAGGGTCTTGTCCTCGACGAAAGTGATCTCGGTCGCGGTGATGCCAGTCGTTGCCATGGCGAGGATGACCATCTCGCGCCAGGCTGCAGAAAGGGGATTCATCGTCACTCAGTCTCGGCCCCGATAGAACCGGCTCTCCTCTTCGGGTTGGATAAGGTAGGGGCTGGTGGCGCCCGGCACCGGAACCCAACTGTCCGGGAGCAGGGTGTCGCTCGTCTCCAGCGTCCGCTGCTCCCAGAGGACCTCGAGCTGGTTGCCGACGGTGCGGATGGTTAGCGGCGCGCTGGTGGGAGGGTCGGGATCGACGAGGGGCGGGAGATCGGCGAGCGGGTAGGAGATCGCTTCCGCCGGCCCGGAATCGACCACCGCCCAACTGGTCGAGACGAGGTTGAGGGTGATTCCCAGGGTTTCGGCGGTAAAGAGCGGAACTCCGGCGCTGCCGCTGGAGAGGGAGATCCGGCATTCGAACTCGGCCGAGGCCGTCTCGGGAGCGAGTTGAAAATCGACGTTGGAAATGCTGCCCTCATTGAACCCGCCCCCGGTTTGCAGCCATCCGCTCCCGTTCTCGATCATCAGGGAGGATCCGATGGTTGAAACGGTGAGCCCTGTGCCCGGATCATTGTCGCCATCAATGAAGATCTGATAGTAATAATCGACGGGAAGCCGGCCGATATTCTCGTGGAAGCTGAATCGCAGGTAGAGATAATCCTCGTCGTTGACGACCCAGAAACGATTGAAGGCGGCGCCCAGACCATCAAGCGGGTCGGTCGCGGACGGTTCGATGCCTGTCCAGTCCGAGAAGTCGCCGTCGATAAGGATGGTGGCGCGGAACGATCGAGTCACGGAGAGGCGATTCCCGAAAAGGTCCTCGACGCCGTCGATCGCCAAGGCATAGACCTGTCCGAAAGTCAGGGAACCGGTTGCCAGAGTGACGGTCCGGCCGTCGTCCCCGAGGGTGGCCCCGCTCACGGAGAGTCCAGGGATGGCGTAGTGGGCGGGGTCCGTCGCGGAGGCCTCGTTCATCGGCTCGGTGAAGGCGATGCGGACGGCGCCGGAAGCGGCGGTAATCCGCTGGACCTGGGGAATTATCCGGTCTGGGTTCACCGTGATCGTGGCCCGGCGACTGGTCAGGCTGTTCAGCCTGTTGCTGACCGTGACGTGGTATTGGCCGGCATCCTCGAGGCGGGCCGGATCGATCGTTAGGGAGGCCGCGGTGGCGCCCTCGATGGCGACGTCATCCCGGTACCATTGATAGGACATTGGGGGAGAACCGAGGGCGTCGATCTGGAGGGTGACGGTCTCGCCCTCCGTCAGGGTCTGATCGGCGGGCCAGGACTCATTGGCAAAAGAGACCGGAAGAGCGCTCGTGGTGAGGATAGCCTCCCGGCTCTGGACGCTGCCCGAGGCATTGGTCACCGTGACCGAGTAGGATCCGGCATCCTCCTGCAGGACGACGGAAATCTCCAACCGGGCGCCGATAGCTCCTGGAATCGCCTCCCCATTTTTGAACCACTGGAATTCGTAGGGCTCGGCGCCGGCGATCGTGCCGAGGATGAAGACGGTGGACTCGCCCTCGACGACTTCGCGGTCGACGGGTTTGGCGGGCTCCTCTAGGCTCGGCGGCACGCTGTCGTTCGCTGTCAAGGTCAAGCCGAAGGCCAGCGAATCCTGTGAGTCAGCGGCCTGATGGATTTCCACCATGAGGAGGTTCTCTCCCGTGATGAGCGCGGCGGCGGGCAGGCTGAACCTCTCCGCGACGCCCGGGGCTGGCGCGGAGGCCAGCGCCTGGGTAGCGCCATCGATCGGGCCATCCGGCATCCGGATACGCCGGACCTCATCTCCGTTCAAATAGATCACGGCGCCATCGGAGAAGTGAGCATCGACCAGGAGGGCCACGCCCTCGGCGGCGTGCTCCCAGAGAAATGGCGTGCGGAAGTAGTAGGTCGTCCGGCCTGGCGCGAGCGGAACCTGAACTGCCGCCGGGTAGGCGCCGCCGGCGAATCCGAAACTGAAGAAACCATTGCCGCCCTTCCAGGTATCATCGCCGAAATAGTCCGGGAGCAGCCAATCGGGCTCGGGATCACCCACCTCTTGATAGAACCAGAAAGTGTTTTCGAGATCGACGAGCGTCCGGGCTCCATGGAAGATCTCCGGCTGGTTGGCGAAGGTGTAGGGAACGCCCTCGATTGAATCAGTCAGTTGCCAAGCGAGGCTCTGGGCGAGAACTGCAACCGTGACCTCGTCGCCGTCGAAGAAAGGCAGGCCTTCCGCGTCGAGCGTTGACCGGGAGAGGCGCATCTCGAACTGGTGCGAGGAGCCGCCGGGAGAGACTTGCCAGGCCAGGTTCGATCCCTGGCCCTCGTTGAACTGACCGTTCTTCTGCTGGTAGCTGACGCCGTCCTCGACAAACAGCTCGGCGCCCAGGCCGCCCCAGGAATAGCCGGTGAGGGAATCGGCGTCGGTGTCAACGAGGACCTGGTGATGAAAGCCCGCGTAGTCGCCCGCGCCGTGCAAGCGGATCCGGATATAGAGGTAGTCGTCGTCGTTGGCGATTGCAACGTCCCGGAAATCGAAGGCTCCCGCTGCATCCGCATCATCCATCGCAGCGACCGGCACTCCAAGCCAATCGTCGAAGCTGCCATCGACGAGGATGCGTTTGAACTGGCCGGCCAGCAGGGTGGGAGCGAGGATGCAGGAGGAGCAGACCAGAATGGCGGGCGGAATGGTAAGGCGAGTTGTCATGAGATCTGGGGTGGGGACTGCTAGCAGGAATTCGCTTCTTCCAGCCTTGCCTTCCCGGCTGCCTAGAGGCGAGAGTTGGTGGGGCTTCAGGGGGAGGAAGACACCCAACACTCTAAGAGTAGCTCACGGGAACCAGGCTCAAGAGAATTCTTCCCTCGGAACAAGAGAAATCCTATGGGTTCTGGGGCTGAGGAAGGGGCTCCACGGCGAAGCTCCGCCGCGCGCCCGGCTTCCCGAGGGAAAATGAGCGATCGTTGGGCGCTTCCCGAGGCGTGCCTATCCAGTCCGGTGCACCGGGATTCCGTCGTCCGGGGCGGGATCGGCATTGAGAAGCAGAATTCTGATTCGACAGCAACCGGGGCGATTGCGGGATCGACAATCTCAGTGAGGAGATCGAACCGATCGATCCGGTCAAGGGCGATCAGGCAGGTGCTGTCGACGATCGCCGGCCGCCTTACCATTGAGCATCAGTGGCCAGTTTCTCGGAGGGGTAGCCGATGACTGGGGAGATGGGCGGCAGCTCTTGCAAGTCGCCGAGGGGCTGCCCAAACTCGTGGCGAAGGAGGAAAATTGCGAAGTGCAGCACATTCTGCCGTAGGATAACCTCACTCCTTGAACCGCATCACTACCAACCCGAACCAATGCGGTGGTCGCCCCTGCATTCGCGGGATGCGCATCCGCGTCAAAGATGTCCTCGACATGCTCGCCGGCGGCGCGACCCAAGAGGAGATTCTCGCCGGCTTCCCCGACCTTCAAGCGGCGGACATCCAGGCCTGCATCGCCTACGCTGTCCGCTACGTAGACCACACCGTTCTCGCGCCCTTGTGAGTGATGCGTTTCTTGGTGGACGCCCAACTGCCGCCCGCCCTTGCCCGGTGGCTAGGCGAGCACGGCTTCTCCGCCACTCCCGTACGCGAGGTGGGCCTGCGCGACTCCGACGACGGCAGCATTTGGAACTACGCAACATCCGGCGGTTGGACGGTCATCACCCAGGACGAGGATCTCGTGGAACGTTGCCTCGGCAACCCCGCCGCGCCCGCCGTAGTCTGGCTGCGAATCGGCAACTGCACCAACTGCGCTCTCTTCAGTTGGCTCGATCCGCTCTTAGCAGAGATCACGCGCCAGTTGGAATCGGGCCAGCGCCTCGTGGAAGTGCGCCGCGAGAAACCCCCGAGCCAGTGAACGAGAAACACTAGCGTGGCCGAAAGGCAACGTTTGAACCCTCATCAACCCATGACCCTGGTCAGCCGGAAAGGCCAGGCTTTTTGGAGG
Organism: Verrucomicrobiales bacterium; assembly: GCA_041749135.1. Taxonomy (GTDB): domain Bacteria; phylum Verrucomicrobiota; class Verrucomicrobiia; order Verrucomicrobiales; family DEV007; genus DATKCT01. Next base: position 12,189 of record JBGTBW010000011.1, on the reverse strand, counting down.
TCCGGCTATTCATTTCCCAGCTCCTGGTAGAGTTCCGGGATGAAGGCTGCGGCATTCATATGCATCCGCAGCATAGCTAGGCAATGTTCCGGCGCGGCACTCTGCCAAGTGCTGCAAAAGTACTTAAACTGTCGAACAAGCTCTCGGTCAGGCGGTCGCTCCTCCAACTCCTAATTGGGGGCGCTGAGGACACACGGGCTGCCCGAGAGAGGAACCGGCGCCGGTGGCCGTGCTCGTATCGTCGGGATAATCCGACTGAGATCACATCGAGCGCCCCGTTGCGTCTGCAAACGTCCCCACCGATTCTACGACAACAAGACGAGCCGCTTGACGAGGAGCTTTGATCGAAGCGTGACCTTGACCGGCTGTGCCGCCCCGCCAGGTTGTCGCGATGCGAATGATGTCGCTATGGGTCGCCGGAAGTTGGCTTGCGCTGGCAATGGTGGCGCCGGGGCAGAATGGGACGGCCGATCCCGATCCGGCGCCATCGGATGGTCCGGCGGCGGAGGTGAAGGTGCAGCCGGTAGCGCGGGATGAAGAGATCGCCGAGCGGCTGAGCCGGATTTTGGACGCCACGGATTGGTTCGAGGACGTCGAGGTCGTGGTCGACGAAGGTGTAGTATTCTTGATTGGGGGGGCCGACACGCAGCCGCACAAGGAATGGGCGGGCCGGCTGGCAGGTCAGACGCAAGACGTGGTGGCCGTGGTGAACCGGATGGTAGTGGCCGAGCCGGCGGTGTGGGACCTTTCCCCGGCGTGGAAAAAGCTGAAATCGCTCACGGGCGACGTGGTGCGAGCGCTGCCGTTGATCGGCGTGGGTGTCATCCTGGTGCTGATCACTTTGATGGCGATGAAATGGACGCGCCGCGGGGCGTCGGCGATGCTTGCCCGGCGCTTTCGCAGCGGGCTGCTGCGCCACGTGGCGGCGCGGACGCTGGCGGTGCTGGTGTTTCTGATTGGGCTTTACGTGGTTCTGAAAGTTTCGGGTCTAACGGGACTGGCGGCGACGGTGATCGGTGGGACAGGCCTGATTGGGTTGGCGCTTGGATTCGCCTTCCGGGACATCGCGGAAAACTTTCTCGCCAGCGTATTGCTGAGTATGCAGCAGCCGTTCGCGACCGGAGATCTAATCGAGGTGACGGGGCATAAGGGCTTCGTCCAGAGGGTCAACACGCGCTCGACGTTGTTGATGACTCTGGAGGGTAACCACGTGCAGATTCCCAACGCGACGGTTTACAAGGAGACGATCGTCAACTTCACGGCGAATCCCCACGCGCGCTTCGATTTCGCAGTGGGTATCGGCTACGAGGATTCGATCGCGGAGGCCCAGTCGGCGGCGCTGGAGGTGCTTCGCTCTCACGAAGCGGTGGTGACGGATCCGGAGCCGCTAGTGCTGGCGGAAAGCCTCGGCGCGGCCACCGTCAACTTGCGGGTGTATTTCTGGACGGACATCGGGGTGCACAGCGGGCTGAAGGTCCGTTCGGCGATGATCCGGCTGGTGAAGCGGGCCTTTGAGGCAGCGGGGATCTCAATGTCCGACGAGCCGCGCGAGATCATATTCCCTGCCGGGGTACCGGTGCGCATTCTTTCCGAAGGTGATGGCGCCGAGGAGCAGCAAGCGCGTGCGATGAAGCCTGCGGAGGGCTTGCCGGAAGAGCCGGCGGCGCATCAGGCCGAGGGCGATCTTGCCAGTGAAGCCGGCGAGATCCAGGAACAGGCTAGGAAAGCCCGGAATCCGGAAGGAGGGGAGAATCTGCTGGAAGGCGGGTGAGCGTTCGTGCCGCCTCGGCTTCGTTCCTTGGTTGGTAAGTGTCTTGGAGCGACATGAGCTTTCAAGTTGAGGACACCAACCGTTGTCATCGGGAGCCGCAGAAATTGGGTGTGTTTCTTTAGGTTTTTGGCAATAGTTGGAGTAGTCAGTAAGAATATGAGAATAACGATCTTCCCACTCGTCGCCGCGCTCGTGTTATGCGTAGGCATTGTCAGAGCAGCGCAAGAGCCGCTTTCGCCGGAAGAACTCGAGAAAGCTGCGACCCATATCCTTGCAGGAGTCGCGGAGAAAGTGACCTCCAAGGTCGTTCCCAATGCCACTGGTTCGGGAAACACCGATCGCGTTTACGAGATTTCCTTGCGCATTGAGGAAGTCAAGAAAGGCCCCGGCGTCGCGAAGGGTGAGGTGATCGTGGTGGTCGCCTGGAGGCCTGAGAGCCGAAAGCAACCTTTCCCTGGACCCCAAGGTCACTCAAACATCCCCAAAAAAAGCGGGAATGTTCGTGTCTACCTGAAAAAAAGTGATGACCAGTACAAGGTGATACACCCGAACGGGTTTCATCCACTTGAGACGACATCAGAAAAGTAGAAAGCGCCTTGGAGTTTCTCGATTTTCTGCGGGACCGCCGCGAAGACCATGGGGTCACATCTCGACATTTGACAATCGAGCCCGGCACTTGGCGACGTGAAACAGAATCTCGATCCACATCTGAACCTCCACGGCAAACTCCCCGTCCCGGACCTCGACGGAGATGGTTTGCACCTGCGCTTTCACGCCGCCAGCCCCGGAATCACATACATCGTCCAGGCGGGGCCGGCCAAGTGTTGGTTGATCTCTTCCTAGCCCTGCACAGGGCCGCTAGGGCCTGGGAAGGTATTCGATGCGGTCGTCCCAGTCCCAGCGTTGCGCTTCCTCCCAAAACCCGGCCAGCAGCCGGGCCTGCTGACCGTAGGCCGTCGAAAGCACTGAGCGGCGGAACAGGATTACCCCTGCGTGCCCCAGCCCCCCACGCGTCAAGGCGCCGGCGTGGTGTGGGATGCTGGCCCGGTCGAACCCCACGAGAACCATCCCGCACTCCCGCAAAGCCAGGAGCAATGCCGTGTCGTTCGCCGAGCGGTAGGCTCCGTTTTTCCAGTCGGAGATGTGAACGATCGGGAACTTCGCGTCGAGCCGCCGGCATGCCGAGACCATCCGGTGCGAGGTGTTCTCGTCGGCCAGCAAACGGGGTTTCACCCTTTGGCCTCGGCGCTTCGTTGCTGCTCGATGTCCGCAGCGTAGGCTTCCGCGAACGCCATCGCGCACTTTACCAGCGACGGCGGCCATCGGAAGTGTCCCGCGGTTCTGGCGACCGACTTTACCTGGCGCACGACATCGACTACTTCCCAGACCGCCACCCTGTGACCGAGGACGTAAGCCTCCCGGCCGCCGGCGCCGTCCCGGAACCCGATGCCGGGATACTCTTCCTCGAGGGCCTTTTCTTTGAGATAGAGACTGCTCAAGGTTGAGACTTCGAGATGCCGGCGTTTGGCCTGGCGGGCCAAGAGCGCCGCGTCGGCGGCTTCGATACGGCAAGATTGAACGACCTTGGCCATAGGAGAGCGTCGTATACAACGTAGACGCCGTCAAGGAGCCGCCTGAGTCCCGCGGTGCAAAGACACTCCAGCCGCTTCTCCATCACTACTAGCTAGGGACGCTCTCACACTTGATGGGCTTCGCGTCCATGAGGGTGTCTACCCGGGCAAGCGCCATTGGGTATTCCTGTTTGGTTTTTAGAACCTTTGCTTTCTTGATGAGTCAGATGGATGTCGCGTCGATCTTGTCGTATTCGGCGTGAGTGCCTACGACTTCGTGTGACCAATCACGCGGGCGATAGTTCCCGCGCTTCAGTTTTGGGGCTCATGAGCGACGCCATGAGTTCTGCTCAGAATCAGGTTGCGTCGCGTAGCATTCCTGAGTTACCTTCTCGTCATGCGTCTGATCATCGTCTCCATCCTGGCGGCCACGGGCGTGGGATCTGCCGCCGCTCAAACGGCCTCTCCAGTCACCCCCTCGCATCCGGCCCGTTTTGAGATCCGCGGTGTGGGCTCCGGCGTCGGCGCTGGCGTCATCGTCAGCGAAGTCAAGCGCACGGCGGTGCAGAAAACCGTCTTCATTGCCGTGAGTCCGGATCGCCAATGGACGAGCAAGGACGGCAGGACGATCACCGGCTCGCTGCTGGCCTTCGAAGAAGGGGAGGTGGACAAGGCGCCGCGTCCATTGACCCTGATCAAGGACGGCAAGATCCGCATCTTGAAATCGGGAGCGACGAAACCATCGGTCTTTCCGGTTACCCTGCTGACGGAGGAAGGCCAGACCTATGTGCAGGCGCTGGACGCTTCCAACAAGGAATCCGCGGCGCGGGCCGATGCCGAAGCTTCGAAGGATCAAGATGACGAATGAGCTAGTTCCCAGACCGCCACCCTATGGCCGAGGACGAAAGCCTCCCGGCGCGGGCGCCGTTCCGGCCCGATCCGGGAGACTCAAGCCCCTACAGCTCACTCTAGCTTGAGGATCTTCGCTCTATAGAAACGAGATTTGAAGGCATTGCTCTCGGGATCCACAAACTGAATCACGTCGTTCGTTTTTAACAGAGTCCCCACCGGCGCCCAGGGTCCGAGTCCAGGCGCTGCTTCAATCTGGATGATGTCATTGGGTTCGCCGCCCGAGATTCGAAGTTCCAAGAGACGATTGGGAAGCCTCGCGATCTGGAGGGAAATGGAAGGCCGGAGCACTTCGACTCGCTGGTTCACGGTTATCAAGACGTTCTTGGTGTCTTTGAGGGGCGGCTCGCCGTTGTCGAGAACGGTGATCGCTATGACGAAGGTTCCTGGACCTTGGACTGACGAAGGGGTCCAACGGAAGACGCCCGATTGAGGAGCGATGGCGGCGCCCAACGGCGCGCCTGGTTCCAGGCTAAAGGTGAGTTGCTGCGCCGCACCATCAGGATCACTGGCTTGCGCGGAGAACGTTAGTGTCTGACCTTGAGTCACCGTCTGGGCGGGAAGGGGTTCCAAGACTGGAGGACGGTTCGCCACTTGCATTGGAGCCGTCACCTCGATCTGCACGACTGCTTGGGAGATCCCTGGAGGCATCGCATCATCCGCGACCTTCACAATCACGACGAAGGTCCCTGGGCCTTGAACTTCGCTCGGCGTCCAAGTAAACACACCCGTCGTCGAGTGAATCACGGCGCCCACGGGCGCCCCTTGCTCCAAACTAAAGGTCAACGGCTGATTGTCCTCATCCGAGGCGGTGGCGGTGAAGGTGAGTTCCCGGCCCTGTTCAATCGTTTGATTCGGGATGCTCGTGAGCTGAGGAACATGGTTGGTTCCGCCTTGCTCCACGGTCACCTGAAAATCTCTTTGAGCCGTGCCTGGCGGAGCGGCGTCGTCATGAACCACAACGCTGATGACGAACGTCCCGGGCCCCTGCACCGCGGAGGGCGTCCAGCTAAAGACACCGGTGGCGGAATCAATGGCCGCTCCTGTAGGGGCGCCGGCAGCAAGAGAATAGGTCAGCGTCTGTGGGGGCGAGTCTTGGTCGCTCGCCTGCACATTAAAGCGCAACTCCTGCCCCTGCACCGCCGTCTTCGCGGGGATCTCCGCGATACTTGGATTGTGATTCCCGCCCCCTCCAACCGGGAGAACTCGAATCGCGACAGGGGACGAGTCCCCGACCGCGCCGACATTGTCGTGGGCGCGCACGGTGATGCGATGATCGCCGGCAACCATGTTGTCCAAACGAAGCACATAAGGAGCTTGATCGTCTTCGATAAGCAGCTCCGAACCGAGATAGAACCCCACTCGACTGATCGAACCATCTGGATCACTGGCGTTCACGTTGATCTCAACGCTGGCGGGCTCAGTGAATTCCGCGCCGTTGGTTGGGCTCACAATGATCGCTACAGGCGCTTGATTGGTCGCCGTGTATTGACCCCGCCGATAAACCGCCCCATAGACCGCATCGCTTAACCAAATACCTAACTGACCCATGGGAGTCACCCCATCAGTCTGCAACGGCTGGATGACCAGGGAGCCACGGGTTGCGTTGTTATCCCGAGTGGAAAAAACAATACCTGTATCATCCCCCGTGTAGGATGGAATTGCCAGCAGATCCGCTTCTGGCAGGGATGCAATCAATTCGTTGGCCCCAGTCGAGAGGCTTGCTGCGTAGACATCAGAGATTCGAGTCGCTTTTGGAATGACCTCGTAAGTGATGAGATCCCCACGCGTATGGGCAAACGTTGGGTTGCCAAAGTCAAAGCCTTCATTCAGATCAATCACCGTGCTAATGGTCCGCGTGTCGAGGTCGTAGCGGAAAAGCGTCCACCCTGTGAACGCTTGCCCGCCTTGCACGGGGACGGAGACGAAACCATCGTAGATGACACTACGCCCATCGGGAGCGAAATCGATGGCATCGCCAAACTGCACAATGTCGAGGGGGGGGCCATCTTTGGTGGGCGCCACCAAGTGAACCGTCTGTTCGGTTTGGGTGGCAAGGTCCACAATCGCCATTTGATTGGTCGGCTGACCGGTGAAAGCATTCGCCAGGATAATGGCATAACGCGTGCCGTCGGGCGACATCGCCGCCGCGTGCACCTCACCGGGGAACCCCGCAAACTGCACGGTTTGTCCGTCCGTGGACAAAAAGCCCAAGTCCGCTGACGCGGTGACAAACGCTGCAAAGCTGCCATCACCCGAAACGGAGATCCGCTTGAAGCTTGGAAAATCACTCGTGTCTAAATACACGCCTCCCACACCGTCATTCAATGCCGCTTCACGACGTCCCATCAGGAATCCCTCAAAAAACGGTTCCCAACGAAGAAAGAGGGTCGAGTCTGGTGCATTCACAGACGGCACCGGCCCGGGCGACGGCGAAGTGGGCGCGTCGAAGATCTCGACGTAATCAAAGGCTTGCTTGACTTTCTGCGTCTGGATGGCTTCGGCTCCGAACAAGTCGGTGGACGCCCGCACAGCTCCCAATCGGAGGTCAACGAACTGTGATTGCTTCTGTAGGTAGTTGGTAAGAGTGCGATACCAGATCTGCTCCGCATCCAAGAGTCCGATCGCTCCATCCAACCCAACCGCCAACTGGTAAAAGCAATGGTTGGTAATACTACTATTGATATGGACGCCGCCGTTGTCCTGATCGATAGATAGGCGATAAAACTGGCTCATTTTGGCTGGGTTCATTAGGCCTCCTTGAATGACCGAATTCGGATTCGCGTAGTTTTGAAGGTATTTGGCTGGATTGTTCGGCTCAAAAGGATCCACCTTGAGCCAATCTGGGTTGGCTTGCTTGAACCAGGCTTCCACCAAGTCGCCAAAGATATCCGAGAACGATTCGTTCAACGCGCCGGATTGAAACTCATAGTCCAAGATCCCACCGTTCCCAACGGAATTGGTGACGCCGTGCGTCAATTCGTGTCCTGATATGTCCAGCTCACGAGCGAAGGCCGTTCCGAACACCATGATCTTCGCGGCCCCCTGCCAATAGGCATTTACCACATCCAAGTTAACGACGGCTCGAATCGTTCCCCCATTTCCATCAAGCGAATTGCGATTAAAACGATCGCGGTAATAGTCGTGAGTGGTCGAAAGACCAAAGGCGGCTCCCACACCTTCAGCATCCCACCCAAATGCAGCATTATTGGATTGAACCAGACCTGCGGCCTCATTGACATCATTGATCTGTTTTTTGCCTGCAGCATCGTAGATCATGATAGCCCCCTGTGTCTGATGCGGCGGTTGCGAAGCGCCGGCGTTGTACATCGGCTTGCTCGTATCCACCATGTAAAACTTGGCGCCGTCCTGCCACACATTCAGCGCACGGGTATTGTCGCGGCCATCTTTCCCCTCGCCACCAACATTGGCCTCGTGTTGCATCGAATACTTGGAAAGTATTCCCGGACGAGTCGCATCGATCACATAGCGCCATGGTTTGCCAAACTTCGGCGTCACCTCGGCGCGCCAGGCCAAGCGGGTTTGCCGATCGACAGGACCATAGACGACCAACTCCATCGTCATCTCCTGTTTCTTGATCATAATGCCAAGATCGTCAAAGATCACTTCCGCTGCAGTCGCTTCATCGACCACGGGAACGATGTCGATGTCAGGAGTCGCGATATGGGTGCTATTCACACACGTGACGTTACCATCTGCGTCCAGGTGGACTATCAACTCGCACGGCGCGACCCGCAAACCCCGGTAGCGTTGCTCATAGCGCACGTGCCGATGCCCTAACGAATCTTTTTCGTAGACGACTTGTTTGAGTTCAGCTTGGGGTTGAGAGATGCGAAATAGAGCATGATAACGATCCAGGAAAGCCTGGGAGGTGAATTCATCACGTTCTTGCTCGGTCATCCCATCCTTTAGCTCCACAGCGGAGAATAGACGCCCAGTCACCATCATCGGCGCCGGGGCGCCCGGCCGATAGCGTACTTCCACATCGCCATGGCTGGCGTTATTCAGCTCTGCCAACGCATCCATAGCAGGATCCTGCTGAGGCACGTCATCGGCTGGAATCTTTATATGGCCACCGCGAGCGTTCCTCACGCGCTCATGCAACCACTCCGAGATCTGTATGACGCGAGGGTCGATCGTTGTCGTGCCATGGTCAGGATTTGGCAGCACGACGGTTGGCATATTGCCCTCTTCATTGATGGTGAACGGAGGCTCATTGATGGTGAACGGATGTTCATGCGCGACACACAATGTTGCCAAGCCAAGCACGTTGGCCAGAACGATTGTAAAGGGACAATTGAGTATGGTGGACACGACAATTATAGGTTATAGGGTTTGGGGATTCGATAATATTGCTGTTTCGCGGAATGGAAAGCCTGTCTAGCGGCCGATCTTCTGCATACTCTCGACACTATCCATCAGTCACCGGGAGCAGGCCTGGTCCAAAGACCACACGCTTCCCTCCATAGCCGCCACTGCGGATCAACCTGTATTCCCGGCTCAGCTTGTCTAATACGACGCTGTACTGGAAGCCATCGGCGGTTTGTGGGGGCGAGGGAACATGATGCTTCTGACGCATCCCGCTTGCCTCTTGGAAGATCCAAGCGGGTGGGTTTGCGGTAGCCGCGAGTTGCCCTTCATCCAAAGCATAGGGCGACTCCGTCTGATGGTGCTGAAGGACCCATTTTAAATCTGAAAGGGCGCCTTGCTGCATCGACTCGCTGGCATCATCCCCGGCCTGGCGCGAGGAACATCCAGAAATCATCCCCAAAGTGAGAAAAAGGGCGAGTGAAAGCACGCGTGGTGTCCTTATGATAACAACCACAAGCAAACTTCACTGAGAAAAGGGTTCATTTCCTTGTTGGAAGGCGTTGGCATTCGACATGGGAAATGAACTGACTGATAGGAATCTGCCTTTGGGCCTCACCGGCCCCCAGTGACCATTGGGCCCGGGAATAGAGGGGGTTCTGGGGGAGGAAGGGGAGAATTCCATGCATCACAGACAGTTTAAGCCGAGTTATGGTCAGAGTCAACAATTCTTCGGGGGAGAGCACTTGGTTCGAGTTGATTTGGGGCGATTTGGCGGTTTTAGCCTCAGGACTCCTGATCTATCGAGGAAGATTATGGATACAGGGGAGAAAAAGTAAGAGCGAACCCGGGGGCATCGCTCCGCTCAGCCCCGGGCTATCGAATGGATCCCCGTTGGGGATCTTAGCGGGAAGGATGGCCCGGCAGCGCGAGAACCGATAGCTCCACGGAATAAATCAACACGCTGAAGGGGGGACTCCGGACGGAGGTTGCAGTTGGGAGAAAGCGGTTCACCTTGGGCGGGTAGGGAGACGTTGCGGCCGTGCAACAGGAGAGCAGGCGTTTATGGCCACGGTTCGAGATTGCTACGAGTCGGACTTTCGGACTGAGGTCACCGCCGGCAACACGTTCTTCTTCGACTGCGAACAGCGCGCATTGATCCTTCCTTTGTATCTCGGGGGTCGAAAGCAAAGTCGTGGCCCGGTTTTCGCAATTGTTGGCGGGCCGGAAGGAATTGGGCTGGGACCGGGCGCGCGCGAATGAGATCGCATCAGAGCTGTCCATCACGCTGCTGTCGATCGGGAGAGAACATAAGCGGCCGGTCAGTCGGGTCAGACGGGGCGGCTCATGGCTCCACTTCTGCGACGACCATGGCGTGGATGTCGAGGCGGGGGACAGTGATGGTGAGGGCGGGGCCCGCCCGTTCCAACGGGAGGTCGAGGCCTTCGGGCTCGAGGTGGACACGAGCGATGCGATAGCCACGGAACGCGACGCGGATGCCATGGATGGGGAGCACCTCTTCGCGGAGGGGCACGTCGTGGTCCGGCAGGCCGTGGAAGGCTGTGGTGTTCACGTCGTTGTAGAGGTGCACGATGAGACGTTCACCGTCACGGTTCTGACGCATTGCCACGGCGTGCACGCACAGGGGGGCTTCGACAGTGATGGGCGGAGGGCCGCCGGCGGCCCATTCCACGGAGTTGCGGAGCAGCTCGCGCTGGTAGGGATAGGCGTAGAGGTAGTAGGCGGAGTCGATCCCGGCGGCGAAATAGACGACACGGCCCTTGCCGAAGCTCCGTGTCAAGATGGCGGGAAGCGACGCTCCTTCGGCTCCAGGTTTTGGAGTTAGCGAGCCGGCGACGACTGCGTCTGCGGCCGGTTCGATGTGGATGGCGGGACCTTTGAAGGTGACGGGGAGATCGCCGATGAGGGAATGCAAGGCGGGCGAACCGAGCGGGCCGGCGGAAGCCCCATGAAGATCCCAGGTGTTTTGCCGCGCCGCCCAATACTCGGGACCGAGGTTGCGGGCGAAGTTGACGTCGATTTCGGGAGCTGTGGGTCCGGCGGATGCGGCTCCGGCGTGATGGACTCCGAATACGTCTTCGAGGGCGAGATTGGGCCGGAGATCTCCGAAGGCGTCGCAGAGCGAGGCGTCGAGGGAAGCGACAAGTCCCCCGCCTTGCTCGACATAATTCCGGATGGCGGCGCATTGCGCGTCGTCGAGGCACGCGGTGTTGGGCAGGATGATGACGCGATAGGGTTCCAGATCGGCGAGCGTGAGGTTCCAGTCGTTGATGAGGGTGCAGGGCAGATGTTCTTCGAGTGCGGCGCGGAACCAGCCGAAGACGTGCGCGAGATAACGCTCTTCGACGTGGCCGGGGCTGCGGCCGTAAAAGACGCGGGTGTTGTCGCTCATCACGAGAGCGGCCCAGGGTTCGGGTTTCTTGTGGGTCAGCCAGGGACGGCGTTTCTGGACTTCCGCCAAGCCTTGGTAGACGGCTTCCTGAAGGGGCGCGGGTTGAGCGACGGCGATGCTGGGCAGCGCGCCGTGAGTCAGCGTGAGCAGCATGCGGCGCAGAACCTCGTGTGTAGGAAAACTGTCTTTGCCGTAGGGGTTCCCGTGAGACATGAGATAGGGTTCGCTGAAGACGGTACGGTGGTTGGTCACCGCCCACGCGTAGGCGTTTGCGAAGGCCGGAACCACCGTGGCTCCGCGATTGGTTTCGTCTAACCAGAACTCCTGGTCCGGGGCGTCGAAAAGGAGGTTGAGACGCGCGGGCATGTTCCGGGGAATGTCGCGAAGATGCCCGAAGCGGCCGGCGTTGGTGCTCCACGTGACGAGGGCGAGGTCCGGGCGGATGCCCTTGAGACGGGTCTGCATGCGCCGGACGAGGGATTCCAAGCGGCGGTCTGCCCAGTGTTGGTAGCGGCGGAAGTCCGGGTTCTCCATGTCGACATCGGGGATGTCGCGACCGGTGTCGCGGCGGTGATTGTCGCGGCAGGGGGCGCAGTAGCAGACTCCCGCGTAGTGGAGGCCATCAAAGCTGAAGGCAGCGACGTCCGGGGATCGGGTGGAGATTTCCGCCAGAAGTTCGATGAGGAAATCGCCGTAGGGCCCGAGGAGACAAAGCATGCCGCCGTAGGGATGTTGTTCAAGGTCGACGGACGGGATGTCTGTGGTGTTCGTGGGAATCCGGCGCCACTCGGGGTGGGCGGCGTAGATTTCGCTTTGGAGGCTGGGGGGAACGACCCCGAGAACCTTGACGCCGAGCCGGCGGTATTCCGCGAGATCGTGGTCGAGCCTGTCGAGGGGGACATGGGGACTGCGGCGTTGGAGCAGTGCGCTGTCGTAGTAGGCGTAGAAGGGATCGACGAAACCGAGTTCGCTCAGCGAGACGCCAGCGGAGGCCGCGCGTTCGCGCTGCTCAGTGGATATTGCGGAGAGGGTATTTGGATGAGCTGGAAGGGTATGTGGCGCGGGCACTCCTGCCCGCGAACTCTTCAGGTTCCATCGGCGGACAGGAGTGTCCGCCCCACAAGTAGGGCGTCATTTGCCGAGAGGCGTTCTCGCTTCGGCTCAGCGATTTTCCTCCCTGTCCATGATCTCCCTCG
>JBGTBW010000010.1:0-16200 GCA_041749135.1 Verrucomicrobiales bacterium | reverse complement strand
CAATCTGGCTTACTTGCTGATGTCGAAGGGAGACTACGAGACGGCCGAGCCTTTGTACCGGAGGGCGCTGGAGGCCTGTGAGCGAGTGTTGGGGGTAAAGCACCCCTGTACCCTGACAAGCGTTCACAAGCTGGCGGGCTTGCTGCGAGGGAAGGGAGACTACGAGGCGGCCGAGCCCTTGTGCCGGAGGGCGCTGGAGGCCAGGGAGCGAGTGTTGGGGGCGGAGCATCCCGATACCCTGATAGGCGTCAACAATCTGGCGGGCTTGTTGGCGTCGAAGGGAGACTACGATGCGGCCGAGCCCTTGTACCGGAGGGCGCTGGAGGCCAGCGAGCGAGTTTTGGGGGCGGAGCATCCCGATACCCTGTTAAGCGTCGCCAATCTAGCGGGCTTGCAGCAAGCGAAGGGAGACTACAAGGCGGCCGAGCCTTTGTACCGGAGGGCGCTGGAGGCCAGAGAGCGAGTTTTGGGGGCCGAGCATCCCGATACCCTGTCAAGCGTCGCCAATCTAGCGGACTTGCTGCAAGCGAAGGGAGACTACAAGGCGGCCGAGCCTTTGTACCGGAAGGCGCTGGAGGCCAGGGAGCGAGTTTTGGGGGCCGAGCATCCCGATACCCTGTCAAGCGTCGCCAATCTAGCGGGCTTGCTGCAGTCGAAGGGAGACTACGAGGCAGCCGAGCCCTTCTACCGGAGGGCGCTGGAGGCCTCTGAGCGAGTGATGGGGGCGGAGCATCCCGATACCCTCACAAGCGTTGCCAATCTAGCGGGCTTGCTGATGTCGAAGGGAGACTACGAGACGGCCGAGCCTTTGTACCGGTGGGCGCTGGAGGCCAGGGAGCGAGTTTTGGGGGCCGAGCATCCCGATACCCTGTCAAGTGTCAACAATCTGGCTTACTTGCTGATGTCGAAGGGAGACTACGAGACGGCCGAGCCTTTGTACCGGAGGGCGCTGGAGGCCTGTGAGCGAGTGTTGGGGGTAAAGCACCCCTGTACCCTGACAAGCGTTCACAATCTGGCGGGCTTGCTGCGAGGGAAGGGAGACTACGAGGCGGCCGAGCCCTTGTGCCGGAGGGCGCTGGAGGCCAGGGAGCGAGTGTTGGGGGCGGAGCATCCCGATACCCTGTCAAGCGTCGCCAATCTAGCGGGTTTGCAGCAAGCGAAGGGAGACTACGAGGAAGCCGAGCCCTTGTACCGAAGGGCTTGCGAAGGCGCGAAGAAGGTGCTGGGCGAGGGTCACCCAAACACCAGGATTTTATGCAACAATTGGAGGGCTGTCCGAACGAGACTCGCAGATGAGATGTCACAGCGCGCAGGAGAATGTTCGCCAGATCTGGAGCAGAATACTCTGAGATGTGGGCATGCCCACCCGCCGAGCAATTGAGAGAGATGCGAGATCTTGGGTGCTGACTGAAGGGCGTGTTGAATTATTCGCCGATGCAGCGCGGCGTTGTTTTCTTGCGCCCCTTCAGGGCGCGTGATTTCGCATGCGAGCAAACCCGGGGCATCGGTGCGCTCAGCCCCGGGCTATCCTATTGATCCCCGTTGGGGATCTTAACGGTAGGCATGGCAAAGCAACCTCTGAATCCCCTTTTACGCGATCTCCATCGCCTTCAGCAAGGCGGTACGGACGTCGCCGAAGAAGATAGGATCGACGTGCTCGATGATGTCGGAACTGACTTCGAGGAAGTGCCGCCGGTTCTCGACCGGCACGAGCGCCTTGCGGGCCCCGTTGTCCATCGCAACCTGCAGGGGTTCAACCAAGGATCGGACCGCTTTGATGTTGCCCTGGATGCTCAAGTCCCCCATAACGAGCAGGCCCGCGAGCGGGGAAACCTTGCGAAGCACGGAGCAGCAGGCCACAAGGAAAGCCACACCGAGTTCGGCGTCCACCTTGTTGCCGAGCAGGTCGATGCACTGGACGTGAAAATCAGAGATGTCCACATCCCGAGCTACCCCGAGCGGAGATTTGTTACTTACAAGGTAGCTAAAGGCTCTCGTGATCGATTCCTTGAGGGAACCGCTCACTCCGCCTGCGAGCTTGAGCTTGCCGCTGCCGGCTGCAACAGTGACCTCAATCCGGAACAATCCCACCGTGCCGCTTGAGTCGACCGCTGCTGCATAGACTGATCCGGGCGGCAGCGGATCCGTGGAGATCAGATCGCGTCCGCCTTGTTCCGGCACCCCAACGAAGTGTTCGTCACCGGTGGCGTTGTCGATGTAGCTGAATGCGGTCTGGTAGTAGTTGAAGGAGCCCATTTTCTTGAGCTGCTCCTTGACGCGGCGGCGCCCCTCGATGGCGAAGGCAACAATCTCTGCCATGTCGTCCTTCGACACCTCGCCGTGCGGATAAAGCACCTTGATCATTCCGGATACCGTGCGCCGGACGGCCTTGCGATCGCGGGCGTTCAAGTGCACTCCCATCGAGAAGTGCTGATCGAGCATTTCACTGAAGTTCGCCTTGCGCAGCTCGCGCAGAGCTTCCGCCAGGTAGTCAATCACTAACCCATAGTGGTCGGTGAAAAGTTCGTTGCGCATCACCGGCAATTCCCAACCCGGAAGGTAGTAGTGGATGCGGTCGAGAAAGGCTACGTCGTCGCGGATAGAGTCGGGCATGGGCTCGAAGAGATGGCTGCTTTGGACCATCACGTCGACCGGCTGGCGGGTGTTGCCGAACATGCCGATGCTGGCATAGCCAGCACTCTCCTCCGGCCCACGCTGGAACTTGCCCGACTCGCAGTAGGTCTTGAGCGTCGTGATCACCTCCTTGGGCATTTTTTCGAGATCGGCGACCTCATCGAAGCCGACGGCATCCCAGATTTCCACCATGCCCTTCCTTCGGCCGGTCATGTGACCAAACATGTTGGCGACCGTGGTCGGGCCTGTGAGGAGAGCGGCGTAGGGCGAGAGTTCCTGCACGGCGTAACTCTTGCCAGTGCCCGGAGGCCCAAGATCCACGTAGTTAAAGTTTCGCTCGCAGAGCTGCACCAACCGCAGGCAGTAAAGCAATTTGGTTCGCCTTTCGAGCAGCCCGGATTCATAGCCCATAGTGCGGACAATGAGATCGGTCCATTCCTCCGTCGTGAACTCAGACCTCAGTCGCCGGTACTCCTCCATGTCGAACGATGCGAGCTGGATGGGCGTGAGTTTCTCGATCCAGAAGGGATGTTTGCCTTTGGTCTCTTCATCGTATTGGAAGACCATTTCGATCTGGGCCCAGATGCCGCCTGTAAGTAGGCGCTCGAAACTGCGCACGTAATGGTCTGGGATGTGGACATTGCCGCGTCCAAAGTTCACCACTTCGGCCCAGTACTCCGAGTCGACCAGTTTCACCTTCACTTTGTCGATGAAAGTGAATCGTCCGAGTTCCTTCACCTTTGACTGCGCCTTGGTCGCTTCGTCGGGGCGGATGTAGTTGTCGCGCAGGGTATCGTTGACCACTTGGAGCCCCATCTCGATGGCCATGGGGTCGGACGACGCACAGTACTTGCCCAGAAGGAATTCAAGGACAAAGGCGGGCACATTGGCCCCGACCTTCACGCGGCGCACGAGGTCCTTGCGGACGACGCGCCCGGCAAAGACACGGTTGGCCTTGGCGTCGAGCAGATCGATGGAGGGCAGCGTGCTGGTTTCACCATTCATAAGAGTCAGAGTTTGAGGTGGACCGGGAGGTTAGGTGATTCCCCAAGGACGGCTCCCGTATGGGCGTCCTGAACAAGGACGCGGAGTTGTTCGACATCATCTCGGGTGACGACGAGCGCGACGCTGACGGAAACGCCGGGAAGCAGGCGGAGAATGCCGGTATTGCGGTCGAGATGCGCACCCACCGCCATCCCGGCTTTTCCACATTCTGCATCGCGCGAGAGCAGCACGACGCGTAAATCGATCGGCTCGGTCGTGAGCAAGTCCGCCTCCAGTTCGATCTGCACGCCGAAGGTCCGGGTCGTAACGGAAAGCGGGAAATTGGAGATCGTGGCCTTGGGGCCAACCGCCGGCGGCGCGGCAGCTTCCCGCATGCGGAACGAGAGCACCGGGATTACGAGTTCTTGCAAGCTGAATCCCCCGTGGTGGTAGGCGAGACCGCCACCGGACTTGAACACCCCGAGGCCCTCCGGGAATACGAACTGCAGGTTCGAGTCGTAGCCGAGCGCGGGAGCCGGGATCGCCACGGCGCCCGGTTGTGCCGCCGCACCCCGGCCGATCCAGCAGCGACGGTGCAGTTCGATCGTGCCTCCCGCGGGCGCTTCGAGCTTCATGTCTTCCTCGCGGCGCCCGGCGAACTGGTGGCCGTGATCGGCGGTGATGATGAACCGGTTGAACCCCAAACCGCCGAGCTTGCGAACCGCACGAGCGATGTTGCCGATCACCGTGTCCATTACGTTTCGGGCGAGCAACTCTGCCTTTTCGCCGAGGGAGTCGATCTCCTGTGACCGCACAACCAGAAGGCGGCAGCCATTGATCTTGCCCCTGACCTGGGATGGCTTGCCTTGCAGCAACACATCCAGGCTGATGTCGCCGGCATCGGGGACTTCGGACCTGAGAAATCTCATCCGTGCGTTGACGTCGGCCAGCACCGACGACCCGATTCGGGCCGCCACCTTCCCGCCGCTTTCGACCACGGAAAAATCGGCAGCAGCCCCGGGCAGGAGGGCAGCCATGCACAGCGGGGTAATCGAAGGGAGCGCGGCCACAGCGGGAGCCAGTTCCATGTCGGCGGCTTCCGGGATCTGACGGGCAAGGTCGACCCCCATTTCGAACCGCAGGGCATCGATGAGGAACCACGCCACCCTTCCCGGCTGGGGGAGAACTTTTTCCCGATAGACGCGCGTCTGGTGCAGGACGCCGGAGACATTCCACTGGTCGCGCCGGAACGCGGCGGTGAACTTGGCGGCCATCGCACGCAGAACGTCTTCCAGTTTTTCCCGTATTACCGCCAAGGCCTCCTCCGCCTCCGGCTCCTCCTCGAGTTGCGCCACCCGCGTCTCAAGCCGGCGATGGGCCCGGTCAACCTGGTGCCAGCCATCGGCGGCTGCGTATGCAGCGACCAACCCGGCAGAGGATGTGGACGCTGGCTCCGCTTGCAGGGCAGCTCCCACGCGCTCCACTTCGATTCCTAGTTCGGCCAGGAGCGAACAGACCTCCCACTGAGCCTGGCGTCTCGACAGATCCCGCGTAGCCCAGAAACTCTGGCTGTGAATGTTCACGAGTTCCCGGCCCTCCGCGTAAGCGCCGGCAGCGATCCGCTCCGCACAATACCGCAGCATGGCCCGTTCCTCGAACCGGAAGGTGTCGATGCGCCCGAGGTCGGCGGCGTCGATTCCGGCGGAGCCGAGTCCGAACTGCGCCTCGACCTCGTCAGCCAGGTGTTCGAAAGCCATCGGCTCGCGTGAGCGCAAGTGGTCCAGCACCTTCTCGCGGAATTCGCGCTGTTCTTTGAGCGGCGTCGCCGGGACCATGGCTACCGATCCTGGTGGTGCGCAGTGCAGGTCTTCCCGGAATTCGTTGATGAGGAGATAGCGGGCAAACGCCGCGCGTGTGCCGGCATCAAACTCCGTGGCGCCTGGATTAAAGCCGGCGCGCGACGCGAGCAACTTCGCCAGTTCCGGACCAGCGCCCTTGTCGTTCACTACGCTATCCGAATCGGGCTTCGCCAGCCACCCGGCGGCGACCACCACGTTGTCCCGGGTATCGTAGACCAGCTTGAGCAGAGACCCGCCCGAGGAGCCGTCCTGCTCTAGCAGGGCAAGAATGTCCGGGTATCCGAGCGACTCCGACGCGAGCATCTCGTCGATCACCCCGTCGCTGAACGACTTGCGCATCACGTTGCGAGCGTGCCGCTTGAGTTGAGGTTCGTAACATTCCCCCGCACATTCCAGCTCCATCAGCAGCGATCCAAAGCGGTCCCGGCGTTGGCCAGGGACATAGACCAGGAGCGGTTGCGGGCGGTTGGCGGAAACCATCGGCTCCAGCGTCATGCGCAACGCGAAGTAGGAACCGCCAAACACCGCCAGCCGGGCATCGATTCCGCCTACCTGAACGTGGGGAAGTCCGCTCTCGTCCGCCTCCATCGGAGTTAGCGAGTCGACGAAAGGCGCGAACTCGCGGTTGGGGTCATACCAGACCACGACGTGGCGGTTCTTCAGCTTTTCGGCCACCTGGGAATGGAGGTAGGAGGGGAATGCATTCATGAGTCTGGATCAGGCCAGTCGGGAGGCAGGCGTCTCTTCTTGTTCCTTCGCCAAACGTGCAGTCTTCACCGATTCTCGACACGGGCGTGGGCTTCCGCAGCCTGGGAGCATTTCCCCTCCCGTCGTCTTTGGCTCCAGGCGAGACAATCCACTTCTCGCGGAGTCCAACGGAATCCCCATGACCATCAGGCCGCTCCCCCCGGTCTCGATCTGCCGCTCTTCGTCCCTCGAGTCGCCGGCGCGGACTGGAGCGCCTGCAGCGCAGCCTTGACCGCCGAGGAGGTGCGGGAGTCGATGAGGTGTTGGATCTCAGCGGCCGGGACCGGTTTGGGCCGCCACTTGCCGGAACCACCCGAGGAGGAGGCGTCCGGCGCTGCCTCTCCTTCATCGACGGGTGCGGGCTCAGGATCAAGGAGGCCCGGGTCGAGTTGCCTGGCCCGCTTGAGTTTTGCGGACTTGCCAGGACTCCGCTTCGTTTTGGGGAGTTCGTCGGCGGGGATTTCCTCCCAAAAGAAGTTCTCCAGACCGTGAGCGATAGCCAGAGAGCGGTCGGTGGCGCACTTGGGAGTCACTCGTTCCGGCCACAGACGCATGGCGAGGTGGGACCACTCGTAGTTTCCGCCGGCGAGCTTGTCCCAACAGACTTGAAGGTCCTTGCGCCACTTCGGCAAGCCGGCCATACGCCAGAGTGGGGCGTGATTGATGATCACCCCGTCGTTGAGGTCCGGCTTGAAGAGCGGAGCCACGCGCTGAAGTTCGTCGCGGAACGTGCGAAGGTCCGTCACCAGGTCGTCGGCCTCGGCGATCTCGCGGCGCTGAGAGGGCGACGCGCTTGGCACCGCTTCCTGCCGCAGGCCGAAGGCCCTGCCTTCCTCGAACTGGAGCTTCGGGGTGACGTGGTCCCGAATCACAGCGAAGAGCGTGTCGGCCGTTAGTCGATGGTAGTAGAGCCAGACGGTGTAGAGGTTCTTCGGGCTGCTCAGCGGCCAGTAGATGGGGGCCTGGCGGCGGCTCTTCGAGTAGCGTTTCAGGTGATCAGCGAAAAAACCAGTGGGCTTACGGAAGAAATCACGAAGCGTTGCGACGCCAAGCAACTCGCAGGCTTCCTGTGTAATCGCTTCTGCACGTTCGCCCCAGATCACGCCGATCGCCTCGCGCACCCGGGTCTCGATGTCCTTGTCATGACCCTTGTCATCCACGAGGATGCCGGAGCAGGTGATGCGTAGCGGATAGTCGGTTGGTACTTCGCCCGCGCCTGCGGGTAGACCTGCGGAGTTCTGCAACATGCCAGGCGGGCAGACGGGCAGAGGATCGAAGGGATCGGGTTCCGGCGGCGCGAGCTTTGCGCCCGTCGCGTAGCGGATGTCCCAGCGGCCGAAGACGGCGCCGAGGGCGTAGTCGAGGAGGGCGGAAACCAGCGCGGCAGCGTCCGCTTGGGGCGCTTCGTCCTCGCCTTCATCCTCTTCGTCGCCGAGACTGCCCTCTGCCCGCTTTCCACCGTCTTCTTTTCCCACCATCTGCTCGATTGCGCGGCGGTCGTCGTCACCGATGCCGTAGAGGCGGTAGGCAGTGTCGTCGATCTGACGCTGGAGATCGGCCAGGTTGGACTCTGCCTCGGCCAATGAAGCAGCCCAGGCGGCAGCGGCTTCATCGAGGGTGGCGGAGGGTCTTGCCAGGGCGGGAGCAATGAAGGCGTGACTGGTCAGGTTGACGGTGTCGCGGCTGCGCTTGATGGACCAGGCTTGAATGGCGGGGGCGGCGAGGTGCGGGTCGGTGGTGGCCGGGAGGACCGTGCGCTGCATGACGCCGACTTCGTAGGAGCCAAAGGCCATCTGGATTTCCACCAATCCTCGGAACGGCTGGCTGTTGGTCAGCGCGAGGAGTCCGAGGAGTTCCTCCGAATCGTCAGACTCGACGAAGGCGGCCGGACCCTTGTCCGCGAAGACGCATCCGGCCGGCATTGCCCGGAGAGCCAGCCCGCTCTGCGTCCTCCGTGGCCACGTGAGGCCGGGGCGACAATAATGCTCTGTTGAGCGAATATTCCGTGCCCAGTGTCCGCCGCCATAGCGAACGACAACCCAAGCCTTCATCTCGGCCCCATTGTCAGCCCACCGGACGCAGAGAGAGTAATCGTAGTAGTATGGTGAGAACACGCCTCCTTTTGCGTAGGGAAACCAGGTGTAATTTCGCGTATCACAATGTGTCTCCCAGGCTAACCTAAGGAATCGGAAATCGTTGAGTGTGCCAGTCCCACTCGCTACCAAAACGGATCTTCCCAGAGGCGGAAACTCACGGAATAAATGTCGCATGCGCTCGCTGACCCAGTACGAAAAGGGAGCGTTAGGAATCTGGCGGAAAGACACGGGATCGACGTCGAACACGTTCGCGGCGGTCTTCCCGGTGCGCACGGCTTCCACGGCGGCGGCCAGCGGTGCAGCGGGTTCGTCTTCGCTGAGGAGGCGGAAGCAGAGCATGGGGCGTGGGAGAAGGTCAGAGGGGCTCGCCCGTTTCCACGAGGAAAATCATGCGCCAGATCCGGTCGGTCTCCCCCCGCTCGATGACTTGCAAGGGCGTCGAGCCATCGAACGCATCGTTAGGCGCTTTCAGCCATTCCCCCACGTAAGCCGGCTTCATGATCTCGCTGAGGGCTGCGAAGAGCCGATCCAACTCCTTGAGGCGATGCTGTGCGGAGGCGCCAGGTTTCTCCCCGGCAGCCCACTTGTCCACCGCGCGGAGGGAGTAACCGGTCATCCGGGTGAGGTCGGGGCGAGCCAAGTGGAAGCGCTGGCAGAAGGTCTGAACATTGAAGCCGGTTACGGGATGCGGCATGGAAAGGACGCTTGAGGGTATCCGCTTGGCCCTCGCTGTATTCCTCTTGAGTTTTTTCGGGGCTTTCTCGGTCGCTTTCACGAGGTCAGAATACTGAGGCGTTGAGTGAGCGCAAAGAAATTCATGCACTTGTGCATGTCATTTTACGATCCAGTCGTCGAGATCGGTCTGGCCCGAGATGCGGATTCCGTCGGCGCTCCTGAGGTTTTCTGGAAACCAGATCAGGTTGCGGCCGCGCCGGTCGCGGGCGGAAGGAACGATCAGCCCGGCGAAGCGGAGCGCCCAGAGAGCGCGGCCGAAGGCTTGGGAAAGCGTTTCAAAGCCGCCGGAGTTAATCCGTTCCCAGTCCTCCACGAGGAGTTCATCCAGGCTGGGCCAGGGGAGGATGGCGTCGATATTCGCGAGATCGGCCAGGGGGCCTAGGTCGGCCCACATCTCAACGATCACCCGCGGGGCCGCGAGAGGTTGCTGGATCCCGAAGTGCCTGATCACCTTGCGCGATTCCTTGAGGGCGATGGCTTCGGTGGAGGCGGCATAGACTGCCCTGGTCAGCCCTGCGCGCATCCAGCGGCCGCCGAAACTGCGAGTTCCCTCGCCGGAAATGAGATACTGGGGCCGAGCCCATTTCAGCGCCACGCATCGATAGACTGGACCCTTCCAGGCGCGTATCAGGTCGCCGCGGGCCTTGCGGAGCAGGGTCAGCAGTTCCGGATAACGAGGGTGTTCCTGCATCAGGGACAACAGGGCGATGCGGAGTCATCTGGGCGAGTACTGCAGGGTTTGGCGAGGACGTAGGCGGCGGCCTCGACCATGGCGGCATCCATCACTCCGTGACCGAGATCGACGAGCAACTCGGGTCGAAGGAAGCCGAGAACGACATTGTCCCGCCAGCGCGAGAAGGATGAGAGAAAGAAGCAAGTGCGTGAAGTGATGGCTCCGATCCGGCCACCGGGGTTGAGGAGCTGTCCGCCACGGTCGACAAAGGCCGCGAGGATGTCGTTGTAGCTGTCCGGGTAAGCCGCCTTCGATTGGGCCTTGAAGCAGGCTGACCATTCTCCGAACGGCGGATTCATCACCACCACGTCGTAATGTTTGCGGCAAAGATCAATGAAGGCGAAGCCCTGGGCTGCGTCGCCGGCGAAAAGCCGACGCTGAAATCCGCCGCCGTTCCCGGCCTGCTCGGCGTAGGCTTCGAGCGCGTCGTAGATCCGCTGCTCGGCAACTTGCCAGAAGTCAGTGGTCAGTGCCCGGTGGTGAGCAGCCAGCGCGGCATCGAGGCCGATGAGTTCGGGAGCGCGGGATAACAGATTGAGTTCCTCCGTCGAGAAGAGTTCCCGCGGGCGCGCCTGCAGGTTCTCCCACGCGGTGCGGGCTGTGTCGATGGCGCTCTTGATCTCTTCCTCGATGCGCAGAAGTGAACCGGCCTCGCCGGCAAGTTTCATCCGGTCGAAGATGGTCTCGAGCAGGTGTAGAAAGATAGGCCGCTCGGCGGCCGGAAATTGCTGTTCGACAAATTCGCGGAGGAGCACCTTCTCACCCGGCATCGGCTCTGCGCAGACGATATTCGAGCGAGTGATGCGTGGTCGGCCGGCGGGCCTCACGCCGGCTTGGCTCCACGCCCGCTGGGCGCGCAACCAAAGGCTTAATCCTGCGATTTGCACAGCACGAGGGTCGATGTCGATGCCATGAAGATTGTGCTCTATGATCATCGCGGGAACCGCCTTGAGGAAGGCGTCCCGCGATGGGAAGGCGGAAGGTAGAGGGCGGAAGGCGGAGACGGCTTCGCCGTATTGCCAGCCGAGTCGTTTGAGAATCTGTTCAGCAGGCCCTGGATCAAACGTCCCGTCCGGGAGGCGAGGGCAAGGAGTTCCTCCTCCTGCTCTTTGGTCAGGAATTCCTGGCGCCGGGCGATCATCACTTAACCTTCCATACTCTCCGCCTTCCAGCGCCTCTGCCTGCATATCCCACGCCTCCGCATAGATCGCCTCAAACAAATCAAACGCATACAAGCCGAAGTGCATTGAGCCGCAGGCTGGATCCAGCAGCCGAAGGTCCCGAGGATCCTTGAGCGCCCGATACGGGATTTCCACCGGCTGCTTGCGAAGCTCTTCCTGAGTCAAATTCTCCTTTCCGCCTTCCTCACCCTCCGCCAGAAACACCTCCGTCGGCCGCCTCACCAGATACCGGCATTGCTCCTTCAACCGCGTGCGCCCCTGACACATCTCATACCAGATCCGGCCCAGCGTGTTGTCGGTTAAGAACTCGACGACATAGCGCGGGGTGAAGAACTGGTTGCGGACGGCCAGCTCACGGCTGTTGCGCGGCGCGGCGGATTCCTCGCGCATCTTCTTCCGCTCGGTGGGGTCGTTGTAGTATTGGTAGATCCAACCGATGGTTTCGTCCTCGGCCCAGATGGCGGACAGAGCAGGGGTATTGAGTTTCTCCAGGGCAGCCTCCAAGGCTTTGCGGCGGGGCCACAGAAGAGAGGCGGAATCGGTGCGGTCGAAGAGGACGCCGACCTCGCGCCCGATCTCGTCGAACAGGCATTCGAGGTAGAGCCGGTAGCCCTTGTCGGGCAGATCGATCAGGCCGGGGGCAAGGCCAGCGAATTCCTTGAAGCCCTGGGATTGGTCGCCGGCTGAGACGCACGGCAGGACCAACCCCCGGGCCTCCAGCATCTTGAGGGCGGCCAGGCGATTGAGGAAGGTGAAGACGGTTTCTCTCAGGAAGCCTTCGATGCTCCCCCGGGCGCTCTCACCACTCGCCCTTCGGTGGTCGATGACCGCCACGATGCGGCCGCGGAGCAGGCTCTCGACCTCCGTGAGCTGCGACCCGGGCTGTTCGGCCATGCGCCCGTCCCGGTGGATGTCGAAGACGCCCTCTAACTGCAGAGCAAACTCCTCTTCCAACCCCCGCCGGATCGCCTGGGTGGTGTTGTAGAGCAGGTTTCGGAGACCCTTATCCATCTACTGAATCAGGATTCTCTTCCCCTCGGCGAGCTGCCGTTCACACTCCTCGCGCAAAGCGTTGATGGCGGCGTCGAGCTGTTCGGTGGTCTCGATGCCGCCGGAGAAGAAGGTGGCGACATCCAGGCGCACGAGGCGGGAGCCCTCGGCGAGGCGGAGCATTTCCTCGATCACCTTCTGCGTGCGGCCGGGGCAGGCGTCGATGTCGGAGCGCAGCAGGGCGAGGCTGACCGGCGCGGGTGCGGGCGCGGAACAGGAAGTGAGCGGTGTCGCTAGGCGTTCCTGTTGGTCCTGGACCAGATCGTCCCAGCCGGGAACAGAGGCGACCTTGGACAGCGCTGTCGTGTAGACCTCGGATCGTTTCGCCGACGCCTCGCCGTGGCGGCGGATGCGTTCGGCTTTGAGGGCCGCTGCGTGCTGGTCGATGGCGGCAAGTTCCTTGTAGAAGGTTTCGCGTGCGAGGAGGTCATTCAGCTCTGTGGCGTGGGTGAGGAAGCCCGCGTCGAGGTCAGCTTCCTGTTGAAGTTCCGGCCATTCCCCGGCCAAGGCGGTGCGGACGTTCTGCAGCATAAGGAGGGCGGGCTCAGTGAGGGCATCGCGCAGGTCGGCGACGCGTTTGCGCGCCTCCTTGAGCTGCTTGTGCCCAGCGTTGAACGCGAGAATCGCTTGTTCCTCACTGCCGGTGCGGATCGACTTGAGCAGGTCCACGGCATCTTGCAGCACCGGGGAGCCGGGAAGCTGGTTGGAAACGAGCACCGTGTGCATGGCGGCGGCGGCGTCCTCTGGTCCGGCGCAGGCCTTGCGGATCTCGGCGGCCACGGCTCCTTGGCTGGCGATGTCGGGCAGTTCGTGGCCGAAGGCGTCCTTGAAGCACTCGTTAGCTTCGACCAGCTTGGCGAAGTCGATGGCGACCTTGGGGCGGAAAGTTGCGCTCCGGAAGGTATTGTTGTTAGCAAATAGAGTGCGGGCCTCGACCGACACGGCGGCCTCGACGACCTTGCCCTGTGAGGTGGCGTCCACTTTGCCGGCGCGCAGGAGACAGGCGGCGAACAGGCGCGCGACATCGAAATCCCAGCCGAAGGGTTCCTTGGCGAATTCCTCGGCGAGGTAGCGGCCGGTGGCTGGTTCCCCGTAGCTGGCGCGGTTGGCGATTCGAGCCAGCACCTCCGCGAGCGGGCCGGAGTCTGTATTCAGGACTGTTTGCCCGGCTTCGTCGCGCAGCAGGCCCAGCTTGGTGAAAACAGGAGTGAGTCCGTGGAGATTGCTGGCGGTTAGGATCGAATCGAGATCCTGCTTCGCAACACGTGCAGCGCCTTCTCCGTAGCGATCGAACACTGCCGGTAGAACCATGGCCAAAGTGGATTCCGCCACCTTGCCGGCGTCGGCTGCGTTGTCGCCCGGGCTGCGGTCGTTACCCTGGAACCAGATCGTTCCGCCCAGCAACGCCTCGCGGACGAGCCGGCGCAGTTCGTCGGCGTGACGGCTCATTTGCTTCTTTTCGTCGGACACGAGCGCGAGTTGGTCGACGGTGCGCGCGCCGCGTTCCTTGGCAGCGATGATCTGCTTCGAGCGGAAATACTCGACAAGGTGGTGATCGACTTTGTCGCCGAGTCGCGCGATCCAGAAAACGTGCTTTTTCTCCTCCTTGCTGCGCTGGCGCATCTCGGCGGACTCCGACCGGAACTCGTCGTCGCTCAAGCAGAGCGCGACGTAGAACGGCACGTCGCCTTCGGCCTGCGCCGGGCGATTGTTGAGAAACAGAGCTGCCTTGAAGAGCTTGGTGTCGAGGAACTGGTGGGCAGGCTGCGGGGACCAGAGCTTTTGGATGGTTTCGCGCAGGATTTCGTTCGTGTCGGCGGGACGCGGCTGGAACCCGTCGCGTCCGCGTTCCCAATCGTCCTCGGCCGGGCTTGGGATGCGGTAGCCATCGTCGCCTCGGCGGACCGCCTTGGCCGCTTCGAGTTTTTCCAGGGCTTCCTTCACCCCGGCGAGACACGAATCGGCGTCGACCGCGGGATGGAGGCATGCGGCGATGTTCTCGGCGGTGCGGTGGATGCTCTTTACGAACTGGAGCAGGCAAATCGCCTTGGCCACTGGCCCGGCCATCGGATGGATCACCTGGTGGCCTATGTAGGTGATCTTGCCGCGCAGCTCGCTGGGGATGTTGCCGGCCACCAAGTCATAAATCTGGTCGATTCGGACCAGGGCCCCGGTCTCGCGCCCGCCGAGAGCCACATCAGGGTGGATGAGGAGCTGTTGAGCGAGCTTGATGATCGTGCGGTTGGCTCCTCCGACATGGTGACCAGCCCCGCCCTGAGTCCGCAGTCCCGAAACCACACTGATGATCAGGTCGATCTGATAAGGAAGCAGCGGGTAGAGCGAGACAAAACTCTGGGTCGTCAGATCGGGAAGGCGGATGTCCGCACTGATCGACGTGCACTGAGAAAGCCGCCCACGGTGAGCATCGAACAACCTCCGCAGGGTATCCTCCCCCAGGGCGTTCTTCGAGAGTATGCGGCGACTGGTGACCTCGGAGATGTCTGACGGCTCGAGATGCACCTGCAAGGGGAAGCGGTCCATCAGCCGCGCCAGTTCTACCCGGCGATCGTCCATGCCATCGACCACTTCGGTTAGTTTTTCCTGCGACGTAACGATGAGCCACATCTTACCGCGGCCGACGCGGCCAAGGCTTTGGACGAGAGCCTGGAGATCGAGCATCTTCTGCACGTCGCGGGCGACGAACTGACCGACTTCGTCGATCACGAAAACGAGCGTGCGATTGGGCCGCCTACGGTTCATCAACTCCCTACAGCGCTCCGCCAAGTCGCCCGGGCTGATATCGGCCCGGTGTTGCGCGCCCTTGACCCAAGAATCGGCGAGCGGATAGGTGGCAGGCTCCAATTCATGCATAACGCGGCTGGCGTGGTTAAGGGCGAAAGCCACTTTGGCTTTCTCTTGGTCCCACTCCTTACTGAACACCGACCGATAGCGATCCTTGAAGGCGTCGAGGCGGTCTGCGGATTCTAGGTCGATCTCTAACTGAGCGATATCGATGTGGCCGGCGTAGCCGAGGTAGCGGACGAAACAGCGGTGCATGATCTCCGTCATGCTCTGGTTTGCCGTCCTGACCCCGCGATCGGTGGATACGTCGAAGATCACGGCGTCGCTCGGGATCCGCTCGGTGATCTGCTTGAGCAGGACTTTGAGCTTTGGGCTATCGCCACGGCGGGCGGCGAAGAGTTCGGCAGCCGGCGCCCCGAGGATGTCGTGGTTGGCGAGCGCGAGGCCGAGGACCTTGGCGAAACTTGACTTGCCGGAGCCGAAGAAGCCGGAGATCCAAATGCCGATGCCCTCGTGCGGGTTGGCCGGGGTCTGATCATACCGCTCGAGGATGCGGATGTAGTGGTCGAGAATGGAGTCGGTAACCACGTATTCGTTGATCTCGGCCTTGATGATCGACTCATCTTGCTGGTCGACCTTGATGACCTCTTCGATGTTTTCATCGACCTTGCGGGCGAGCAGGTCCTGGATGGCGGGCATGATGGTTCGTGGAAGGGTGCTCAAAAGATGCGGGGCCGGTAGTTCGGGTCTGGATCGAGGGCTCCCATAAAGCTTAGACCGATGGGACCTTCGAGTTGGCCTGGATAGAAAAGCACCGCGGGCGCCCGCAACCGGCCTTGCATTTGTTCCAGAAGAGCGTGGGTGCGATAGACTGGGAAGAGGGCTCCGGTGCGGTTGAGAAACACGACATCCTTCAGCGGGTCCGGATCCGGCGGCAGTCTGGCGGCGACGAGATTTACTAGCGGTTGGCTCTCTTCAAGGATGCCGTGGACTGTTTCGATCATGGCCTGGACGCCGGTAACAGGCTCGTTGTCTAACATTTCCGCCGCGGTGATTCCCTCCGCTTCGAGGGCGGCCCCGAGGCATTCCGCGAGGGAGATCCGTGTCACGCGTTTCCCGGAGTTCTCCAGGCGTGTGGCGAGCAGGTCAAGCTCCGTCCGGAGGTCGAACTCTGCCTCGGGCGGATAATGAAAGATGGCGTAAGGCATGTCGTGGTAGGCGCTCAAGCCCACCCTAGGCCTAAAATAAGCGCGAGAAAAAAGGAAGCGGCTTCGTGCTCTGCTAGACTGCGTGTCATTGAGAATAAGCGCCTGATAGTGTCGCGGCACGAATCACTTTTTGACTCAAAGCGCCGAACCAACCGTTCTGAATGCGAGATT
>JBGTBW010000009.1:0-4017 GCA_041749135.1 Verrucomicrobiales bacterium | reverse complement strand
GACCTGCTATTTCATGTTCAGAGTTTTTCCCGCAATCAAGGCTCGTCGCCACTCAGTGCAAGCCACTCGGAACCACCCGCCACTTGCCTAACCAGAGACGGTGGAGGCAACGGGTTGAAGCTCGTGCCTCACCTCGGACGTTCGGTGACAAAAAGATAGGCAGGTTGATCGTCAACTTGTCGATGACTGCGTTCGGCACGTTTGATGGACCCCCACAATTTTTCCGCGGACCACCGTGGAACGATGGTGAAAGCGGATGGTATCGGGCCGGGGGACGACGGCACAGCGGATTCCTCCGGTTGCGACCGGCGTTCACTTCATCCGGAGCCCGGTTGGCCCGGAAAAGCACCCACCGCCAAACGATCCCCATTGCGCAGGCCGCCCGATTGTGGCACGATATGATTTACGGGAGGTGATGGCTACCAACACAGAATCAGACGGCGCACTCCAAGCCGCTACCCGCCCGGCGTGCCAAGCTGAATGACGACTCGACCCTAATTGAGGAACCGGAGGGGCGCTCCCGGTAGCGGGTGAGTGGCCTCGACGTTCGACCAAGTCGCCATGACCCGTGCAAAGCGCCACTTTCGATTTGTTCTTGTTGCTGTGGGCTTCGTGCTCATCGCGGCGGGGCTAGTGGCAGCCTACTGGTGGCACTACAAGCTGGCTCCGATGCGTCACCTGGCCAATCCGGCATGGCTTGCGGCTCATTCCGAGGCAGCGCGGTGGCAGGAAGAGCAGAAGGATTACAGACGATTGGGAAGTTCACCGGACTTGTGCTTTCGAGGTGATCGGATCGGATTCTACGGTGACAAGCAGTGGTTCCTGTGGTTGGACGACCGGATTCGGAATCCTGAGAGTTTCCGTCATTGCGGTTGCACCGAGTATGCTTTGGCGTTGATGGCGAATCGGCATGTTACCTCGTGGGCGCAGTGGACCGACGCGAACCGCGGCCGTTCACAGGAGGAGTGGATCAGGGATGGTTTCTTGGATTACGGCGTTGCGGCCCACTTGCCTCCGACCTCAAATGACACGCTGCCGTTGCTCCGCCTGCTCGGTCGCAAGAGCTGGAATGTCCTCTGGGGAGGACCGCAAGGCACAAACGCTCCCGAGGCAGTTCCGAGTTACGTCCACTACAACGCCTACCGCTGGCTCCGGGATTCCGGGTTTGAGTCGGGCAAGTTCGTATCGTCGAACGCCACAGTCGTCGCAGAGTCTGACATCAATGCAGGTCTTCTCCGGTATTCTCAGTGGCGGTCGGCTTATCCGGGAGACGGTGGCTTGGGTGTGCTGGCTTTCGGCACAGCCAGATCGACCGGCTCTGACCTTGATATGCGGCCAGTGATCTCCAAGCCGTGGGTTGTAGTCGGCGTTGATTGTTTTATCGCCGCTTGCATGATTGGCGGAGCCGTGTTGGTCTGGCGCTTCACGAAGGGGACGGCAGACGCAAACCGTGTCGAACCAGGCGCTGCACCGAATGGCGGCCCTGCAACGCCTTCAGGCGATTCGGGGGTCGTGGGAGGGCCGCCATCGGTGAGCTGATCGTAGGCGTTACAGCACCGTCCAGGTGACTCTCTAGACAAACCTCTAATAACCGCTCCTAAGAAAGGAACAATCCAATGTGGCAATTCGTGTATTCAAATGCAGCACCCCTAGATGAATTCGTCAATCCGCCCTTTCCGGCCCAGCCGGAGGAGGGTAATCTCGGTCGCCTCTTGCAAGCGATCGAATCTGGCGCTCCGATCAGAGTAGGAATGCTGCGCTCCGGCACTATCCGTTATAGCGTCTTTACGGCTGAGAACGTGCGCTACTGGAAGACCGATGACGACACTGACTACGTGGCCCTGGCGTCCCTCGTCATTGGGTCATCGAACCTGAATTACGATCCGACCGAAAGCGCACCCGGTTTCGGTCCATGGTTCAGCGGCGTTTCGGTGAATCTGTACCATACGCCAGCCATCGCTATTGTGGACACCAAGGGGAATGAACGTTTCTGGCAACCGGGCAATTCGATCCCTTGGCTGTCACCGCGCCCTCGCGTATTTCGCTGGTACTCCGACATATAGTTGACCGGTTTGATGCGCGCCGCTGCCTTTCGGACTCTCATGGTTTCCCGTAGCGCCAGCCTTTCGACGCCGGTTCTTCGGCAGCGTCCGGTGAGTCCGACGGTCATTCAGACTCTTTCGCAACACCCTCCACCGAGGCCAAACATGTTGGACCCCGCAGCAGCGTGCCGGGGCGGCTAACGTATTTGCTTTTGACTTAGGCTGACGTTCGGAGCAGCGCCTGCGGGCGGAAGCAGCTCTGGAAGGCGCATTGCGGGCGGCGAAACGGCCGGAGTCTGGCGATTGGGCTGCGGTTCCTGGCCTGGACACTCGTGCAATGCAGCCCGGTATGGTCAAAATGCGCCTGCCAGCGGAAGACCGCCGAGATCCCCCGCCGGTGTCTCCGACGGGGAAAAGTGGCGGAGATTCGACGGATCGCGTATTGGGTAAGCATCCGCCATGATCCGCACAGCCCTCCTCTCTCTTCTCCTCGTCCTCCCAGCCTCCGCGCAGTGGCATGGCCGGGGCGCGGTCTCCGGGACGATGTCCGGCAAACCGCGGACGTGGGACTACTCCGCGATGGCCAGCCGGGAATCCAACCGTGCTCTGGCGGCTCCGGTGGCGACGGGAGACCGTCGGGTATTCCTGAAGTGGCGGTCGAACGAGGTGGTGTGGAATCCCGTTTGGATGGAGTGGGACCTCTCTGGGGTCAACTGGTTCAACCCTCGCGGCGGGTGCCTTCTCTCGCCAACCCGCGCAATCGCCGTAGCTCACTTCCCCTACCGGCTCGCCGACACCTTCGACGTATACACCAGGGACACCGGGCAGCGGGTCCGTTTGCGGATCAGGGCACACAAAAAGATGGAGGGTTTGGATCTGCAGTTGATCACGCTGGCCGACGCCGCTCCACCGACAGTCGCGACCTACGGAGCCGCTCCGCACCTCTCCTCGTTCTGGGACTTGGAGAAACTCACGGTCCTGGTCTGCAAATTCTACGACTACATTCCGCCGGGCTCGACAACCCGCAAACCAGTCAAGTGGGTGTTCCCCCGGGTCGCCCACGCGGGCTCTTACCAAGACAGCAACAACGCCCCTGGACTGCCGGGCTACGACTACCCTAACGCGGACATGTCCTATATCATGTATAGCAAGCCGTGGCCGGGCTCCGAGGCGATGCACGCCAACCTGATCCGGGGCGACTCTGGGCACCCGGTGCTGGCGATGCTGCCGGAAGGGAAGCTCGGGCTGGTGGCTCTGCACTCCTCGCCCCTTCACGGCCCGAACTACTGGAGCCGGAGCCTGCACCTCGCGATTCAGAACGGCTTCAATGAGCTTGAAGCACAGGCCTCCACCCTTGCGCCGCTCCCGTAATCGTTCAGATGAATCTCTATATGGTTATGCCATTCGTGTAAGCGTCCGAGGATCCACCGTTGGAATCGGCTGGGTCTGACGGCCGGGGCGGCCTCGGGTCATGGCACGAAGACGCTACACGGAGCAGGAGAAGGCCCGGCTGGTGCGGGAATGCGAGCACAGAGGCATCGCCGCTTCGGCATTTTGCCGGCAGCGGGGAATCCCTTATCAGAGCTTCCTGAAGTGGCGCGCTCACCGGCGGGCGCGGAGATTGCCCAGGAAGTCAGCTGGGGAGTTCCTCGAGTTCGAAGTGGCCCCGGAGAACTGGGCCGCAGCAAACCCGGCAGCGCTATCCTCTGGCAGTACCCCCACGCTGCATGGCCTGAGCAGCTGGAGGACCTTCCATTCCGGCCCCTGCGCGGCGAGTCCAAGCGCCGGCTCCGCCTCCTGCTCTGCCGCCCCGCCCTCCGGGCCATCCCCAACGATGAGTGCTCGCCGGGCGCCCTGAGCGACTCGTCCGGATTCCACTGCCCCAGCGCCGTGTCCCGGCGCCTCCGCTGCCTCAGTTCCCCGGCGCCTCAGCTGCCCTGCCGCCGGCCCGCCCTGCCGCGACCTCCCATGGTGG
>JBGTBW010000008.1:0-28826 GCA_041749135.1 Verrucomicrobiales bacterium | reverse complement strand
AAGAGTTCGCGGGCAGGAGTGCCCGCGCCACATACCCTTCCAGCTCATCCAAATTCCTCGAGATCAGGAGTTCTGATCCTGGAGGGGCGGGCTCCCGCACGCCCTGTCCCGCAATAGGTCTCCATCCCGGGACCAGGCCGTCACGGAGGCCGGCCCTCCAGGTCAGGCCGGGTGGATCTTCCCTTGTATCCGTGTTCATCTGTGTCCATCCGTGGTTAACGAACCTGACTCATCGTCTGCTCTCCATCCAGGGATCAATGCTTGGCCCATGGCCTGACAACGTACCACCTGGAGCGCACTCCCCACTCCCCTTACCGGCGAATGTCATAACGCATCAACGCGTCCTGAGACCGCAGGTAGAGCTTGCCATCCTCGATCGCCGGGTGCGCCCAAGCTGGTCCGTCGTTGTGCGGCGGCGTGAAGGTTCCCCGCAGTTCATATCCCTCCGGACTCGCCGCCAACAAGGCCATGACCCCATCTTGATAGCGAAAATACAAACATCCATCCGCCGCGACCACCGCCGCGCTCTCCGTGCCCGGGCCTCGGCCCTGGTCCCAAACAATCTCCCCGGTCTTCCAGGCGAGACACACCGGAAAGCCATTGTTATGGCCGCGCCCTGCGTAAATATGATCGCCCAAGCGCACCATTCCTCCATGGTGATTCTGAAAAGTGCTCGATTCGAGAAAATAGCGTTCTTCCGCCCGCACCCCCTGCCCGTCTTGCTTCAGTTCGAGGAGCGCCGCCCCCGTGCCGTAGCCGCTGGAAACGAAGACATAGTCGTCCCACACCAGCGGGGTTGGAATCACCGCAGTGCCGTTGGCCACGTTGTTGTAGTGCCACAAAAGCCGGCCATCCTCCGCCGCCACTCCGATGGCCCCCTTCCCCACCAAGGTCACATACTGCTTCACCCCGCCCCCGCGGGAAACCACCGCCCCCGTATATCCCGCGCCCTCATGACCTCTGCCTTGCAGATCCGCGTTCGTCTTCCAAATCACCTCGCCGCTCTCCGCCTTCAGGGCCACCGCCAAATGCTCTTTCGTCCCGGGGACAACGATCACCCGGTCCTCATCGATGAGCGGGGACTCGCTGAAACCCCAAGTAGGCTCGCCCTCCACGCCGAAGTCGGCGGCGAAACTCTTCCTCCACAGCTCCTCGCCGTCCTCGGCCCGGCAACACACCAACTGCCCGTCCGTGCTCAGTGCATAGACCCGTCCTCCCGCGACCGTCGGCGTGCAGCGTGGTTCCCCCTCCTTCTCGCTGACCACCAGATTCCAAACTTCCCCGCGGGTCGCCAGATCGTAAGCCGCCGCTACCTGGGTCTGACCGCGGCCGCCCATGACATACGCCCGCCCGCCGGAAAGGGCCACAGAACTCAGCCCCCGCCCCAGCCCCTCGATGGTCCAATCCAGGTCCGGGCCCCCCTCAGGCCATGCCTGCAATAGACCCGACTCCGGCGAAACTCCATCCCGTTCCGGTCCGCGCCACTGAGACCACCCGGCCCACGCCGGCACGATACAACAAAACAACAAAGGTAGGGATACACAGGCGATGATTGTTTTCATGGTTCGAGGAGACGGTAGCGGGCGTGATCCGGACAATAGGACGCACACTTTTTCTCAAGTGCAACTTTGTCGCCTCACTGGCGACTCATGGCGCCACCGCCTGTCCGGACCGCGCCGATTCCGTTCCCGCCGCGAGAATCGCCTGCACGTCCCGGTTCGCTTCCGCTTCACACAAAGGCACAAAGGCTTCTCCGCTGGCCAGACCATGCAAGAACTGGGCGCTCGCCGATCGCAGCGCAGCAGGGAGTTCTGGGACCGGCAAAGGCTGCCCCAGCGGATTCTCCCCGTCCGACAAGCGCAGCGGATCCGGGGCAAAAGGATCCGCGACCAAAACGCCTGCCGTCCCATAAATGACCGCCCGGTAAGAGGTGGCCCTGCCTACTTCCGTCCACGAGGCCTCCGCCAACCCCATCGCTCCGGGATAGGACATCACCAACAACGCGTTGTCATCGACCTCCAAATCCGTCTTCACCAAAGTCCCCGCAACCGCCTGCACCGATTCCGGCATTCCCAGCAACACCCGGGCAAGGATCGCGCCGTAGCCGCAGTAATCCATGAGCGCGCCGCCGCCGTTCCGCTGCGCATCAAACAGCCAGTCGCAAAACCACTCGGAACAACCCTCTTCCCGCGGGCCGCCATGCGCCGCACGATAGCGAACTTGCCAGACTCTCCCTAACTTTCCCTGCGCGGCAAGGCGAATCGCCTCGTGCAGCGGAGCCCACCAGGCAAAGGGCCAATTCACCATCAGCCGCACCGCATTCTCGCGCGCCGTGCGAAACAACGCCTCCGCACCATCGAGATCCGCCGCCATGGGTTTCTCGATCAAAACGTGGATTCCTCGTTTCGCCGCTTCCGTCGCCCACTCCGCGCTCCAACGGTTGTCGCCAAAGACCAGCACTGCCTCGGGCGCACCCGTGTCCAACAACTCCAGCGGGTCTTCATAAACCGGCGCGCCGGTCCGGCCGGCAAAGCGCTCCCGCAACGCATCGTAGGGGTCGGCGCCTCCAACCACATTCACACCCGGCAATGCCAGCAATTCCTCGAGATTCGACCACAGGTGGTCGTGGTGCAGCCCAGCCACCCCGATACGGATTCGCGCTTCGCTCATCTCTCCCCACGCCAAAGCGAAAACAAACGCGGGAACCGGGAAAGCGCAATTCCCAACACGCCGGGCCCTTGGCGTCCCCTCGCTTCGACAGACTGCGCCCCATCCGCACGATAACCGAACCGGTTTAAGGCCCCATTTGCTTCGCAAGCATCCCGCACTAGGTTGCCCCCTGCCAAGGGCTGCTGTCCCCGCAGAGTTCCTCTTTGCCCGGGATTGATCGCCTTGGCGGAATCCCCTTTGCTCCTTCAAGCATCTCTTTCCGTCCCTGTCCTTATGAAGAGTTCCTCTTTCCCCAAGCCGGGCCTGCTCGGGCTCTCCCGCAGGGCCGTCTCCCCTTCGGTCCTTACCCCCGTTCTCTTTTCCCTGGTCCTGGCTTCATCCTGCCGGGCCCAAGAAGAAGAAGACCCCGCCATCGGTGAAGAAGCCTTTCCCGAGTGGGAGAGCCTCCAGAGCAACGCTCAGGAGTTCGTTGAGGCCTACAACGCCAAGAATACTGCCGGCATCAGCACGTTGTTCACCCTCGACGCGGAGATGGAGATGTCCAGCGGCCTCACCTTGAAGGGACGCGAAGAAATCGAGGCCTACTACGACGATGTCTTCACGGACCGTCCGGAAGCCCAGGCCGCCCTCGAAGTCGATTCCGTGCGCTTTCTGTGCCCAAGCATTGCCGTCGAGGATGGCGCGCTTCACATCACCGAAGCCGCCGGCGGAGAGCCGGCCTCGTTCCGCTACACCGCCCTTTATGCTCTCCAGGAAGACGGCTCCTGGCTTATCGCCAGCACCCGCGACCGGGAATTCGTCGCCGAACAGGCCGGTGCTCAACTCGAGGCCGTTTCCGCTCTCGTGGGAGATTGGATCGGTCGCTCCGACGGCGGGACCGTCAAAATCAACAACCTGAACTGGGATGAATCCGGAGCTTTCCTGGTCGGGACCGTCGAGTTCTTGTCCCCCGATATCGAACCCACCCGGTCCGATCTCCGTATCGGATGGGACAGCCTCCGAAAATCCATCGTCTCCTGGGCCTTCGGCTCCGAAGGCGGCTACAACCACGGGTGCTGGACCAAGATCGACAAGGAATGGATCATCAAATGGAACGGCTACACCGCGGATGGAGAACTGACCTCCAGCACCAATGTCATCTCCCCAATCGACGAGGTCTCCTTCCGCTGGACCGTGATGGACAAGGTGATCGGCAACGAATTGATTCCCGACTCCGTCGCCGTCTTCGCCCGCCAGCCGCCCGCTCCGAGCGTCTCCGCAAAATAGTCATGCCCTCCGCCTCTCCACAGCCATGAAACACGCACTCTCCGTTTTCCGCCCCCGGCTCCTCCAAGCCCTCATCGTGGGCATCATCGCCCTGCTGGCCATCGGACCCATCGTCGAAGCTCGTTCGGCCCAAGGCTCCCGTGGTGGGGAAGGCAGGTCCAGCGGAGCGAGCCGTTCTGCCAGCAAGCCTTCCCGCTCACCGATGACAGGCTCCCGAACAACGCAAAGGCCGGCTTCCCGGCCGCAGTCCCGCCCCTCCACGCGCGAGGCATCACGAACTTCTTCGCGTCCGGCCGCACGCCCCTCCACCCGTCCATCGACGCAGCCCGCCACGCGACCGGCAGGAAGGCCCGAAACCCGGCCTTCCACACGCCCGGCGGAACGTCCGGCAGGAAGGCCCGAAACCCGGCCCTCCACACGCCCGGCGGAACGTCCGGCAGGAAGGCCCGAAACCCGGCCCTCCACCAGGCCCGCCGAACGGCCCAGCCGGCCGGAAACACGGCCAGAAACCAAGCCCGGCAATGTCAGCTACCCGAGGCCGGAGAACCGTCCGAGCCGCCCGGGCGACCGCCCCAGCACGCGACCGGCCGACAGGCCAGGCGACCGGCCGAATGTTCGCCCTGGTGACCGCCCTGGTGACCGCCCTGGCGTCCGGCCGGATAATCGCCCGGACCGGCCCATCAACCGGCCAGACTTCGAAAACCGGCCCGGCCGGCCTGGAGATCGCCCAGGAATCGCTGATGGTCCCGGAAACCGGCCTGGCAGCGGTCAGGGAGACTGGTGGGACCGGCGACCCAATCGTGATCGCGATCGCGACATCAACAACATCGGAAACCGCGTCAACATCGGCAACGACATCAACGTCAACATCGACAACGATTTCCGGAGAAACTGGAACTACTCCACCAACCGGCGCCACTGGGGCTCGAGCCCTTGGTGGGGGCACCCGCAGCACAACAACTGGCATCACGGCCATTGGCACGGCAATTGGGGTCACAATCATCGTCCCTATTGGAGGCAATACCATCACCACCATTACCACCATTTCCCCGGTTACTGGGATGACGACAATTGGGGCGTCGCGGTCGCATGGGGACTCGCCGGATGGGGTCTCGGAAATATCATCTACAACACCGGTTACCGGGTCTACTCCAACCCCTACCGGACCCAAAACGTCGCCATCTACGAAGCCCCCGCGCCTGCCTCTGCTCCCACACCTCCGCCCGTCTACAACATCGACTACTCCCAACCACTGGCCATGGCCGCCCAACCCGCCGTGGAAGTCATGGATGCGCAGCCGGAGGAGAAACAGGAGTTGGCCGAAACCAAGGCGCTCGAAAGCCTCGACGCCGCTCGCACTGCTTTCAAGGATCGCGATTACATAACTGCCCTGGGCAAAACCCAGGAGGCCCTCGCTTACGACCCTGGCGACCCGGTCATCCATGAGTTCCGCGCCCTCTGCCTTTTCGCCCTCGGCAAATACGCCGACGCCGCCATCGTCCTCAACTCCGTCCTCGCCTCCGGCCCAGGATGGGGCTGGGAGACCATGATCGGCATCTATGATGCTCAATCGACTTACACCGAGCACCTCAAAACCCTCGAAGACTACGCCTATTCCAACGAAAAATCCGGGGATGCCCAATTCCTCCTCGGTTACCACTACATGACCGCCGGCTTCATGGCGGAAGCTTCGATTGCGTTCGGCGCCGCCTCGAAACTCCATCCCGCTGACTCCGTCTCCCAACAGCTCCACCAGTTGGCTTCATCCTCCGCCACAGGCGAAGAGTCCGCAACCGGCGACGTAGCCGAAGAAGCGGAACCAGAAGAGATGGAACTGATCCCTCCGCCCGCATTGGAAGACCTCCGGGGAGCCTGGGTAGCCGACCGCGGCGAGGAAGGAACCATTACCCTGGCGATCACTCCGGAAGACAAGTTCACCTGGACCTTCACCCGCGGTGAAAAATCCAATGAACTCTCCGGCGAGGCCTCGATCAACGAGGGCCTTCTCGTTCTCACCGCTGCCGAAGCGCAAATGGTCGGAGCCGCCGCCGTCGGTGAGGGCAAGGAAAAGATGAGCTTTATTCTCGCCGGAGGCCCTCCCGGAGACCCCGGTCTCGCCTTCGTCAAGAAGGACTAAGCTCACGCCTCCCACAAGACTCAGAACTCCTGATTTGGCGGGCGGATACAAGGAGATGGTGGAAAGAAGGAAAGCCGGAGGCCCTTGGACTGCGGCGAGCATCGCCGCTCTCTATAAGGCGCGGAGCGCCGTGCCTGCGGAAGCTTATAGAGTGCGCCAGTCTTCTGGGGCTTTCGATGGGGACGTGGAGTCTCTGAGAGGCCGAGGCGGGGTTGGGTTTGGTGGAGTTCTGTGCGCGCCCGAAAGCGGCGATTCTCGCCGCAGTCCAAGGGCGGCGGCCAAGCCACCGCTAAGAGGCGCCGTCGAGCCACGCCGGAGGCCCTTGGACTGCGGCGAGCATCGCCGCTCTCTCCCGGCGCGGAGCGCCGTCCCCGCAACTGCATTCGCAAGAATGCAGACTGGCCCGCCAGGCCTTCGGAACTCTCACGAGTTCCGCGACACCAGTGACCCTCAAGGGTCTCCCATTCCTTTCGGAGACCCTAAGTCTGCCGCGTAGCCATCTCGCGCTGCTCCATCACAACCTCGACGTGGTGATCCCCATTGTCGTCGATGAGCGTGACGAAGTCGCCAGTCAATTCCACCCCATCCAGCGTCAGGCGGCAGACCGTCGAGCCCGCGCCGGTGTGCTGGATGGTGATGTGATAAAACGTCTCCCGATAGCGATAGTGAATCTTTAGCCCGGTCCATTCCGCCGGCAGGCAAGGCGCGAAGCGCAGCTTATCCACCTCCAAACGAAGGCCGAGCAGCGACTCCACAATCAGGCGGTACATCCAGCCGGCCGATCCGGTGTACCACGTCCAGCCGCCGCGTCCGGTGTGCGGATCGACACCGTAAACGTCCGCAGCCATCACATACGGCTCGACGCGGTAGGTGGAGATCTCCTGCGGCGTAGAGCCATGGGAAATGGGATTAATCATCGAAAACAGCTCCCATGCGCGCTCGCTGTTCCCCATAGCGGCCGCGGCCATTACAGTCCAAATGGCGCTGTGCGTGTACTGGCCTCCATTCTCTCGCACACCCGGCACGTAGCCTTTAATGTAACCAGGATTGAGATCCGACTTGTCGAACGGAGGATCGAGCAGCAGAATCAAGCGGGCCTCCTGGCGGACCAGGCGCTGGTAGACGCTCTCGAGCGCCGCGGTGGTTCTCTCCTGCGTGCCGGCGCCCGACAGAATCGACCAGCTTTGTGAGATCGCATCGATCTGGCATTCTTCGTTCACTGCCGAGCCCAGAGGCCTGCCGTCGTCGAAGTAGGCCCGGCGATACCACTGGCCATCCCAGCCGTGCTCCTCAATATTCCCGCGCAGCCGGCCCGCTTCGATCGTGTAGCGGTCCGCAGCCGTCGAGTCGCCGCGTAGCCGCGCCAGGCCGGCATAATCATTGAGCACTTGAAACAGGAAGAACGCCAGCCACACGCTTTCGCCCCGGCCGTGCTGGCCCACGAGATTCATGCCGTCGTTCCAGTCCCCGCTGCCCATCAGGGGCAGGCCATGGACGCCAAAGCGCAAACCATGGTCGAGCGCCCTAATGCCATGCTCGTAAAGCGTGCCGACGTCGTCGGAAACCTGCGGCAAGTCATAGTTAGCTTCCTCGTCCTCACGTAAAAGTCGCGAATTCAAAAACGGCACGCGCTCATCCAGGATGCCGGTGTCTCCCGTCATGCTGACATAGCGGCAAATAGCCAAGGGCAGCCACAAATAGTCGTCGGAAAACTGGGTTCGCACGCCGCGCCCCACCGGCGGATGCCACCAGTGCTGCACGTCTCCTTCACGGAACTGGCGCGCCGCGGCGCGCAGGAGGTGCTCCCGGAACAACTGCGGCTGGGCATGCACGAGGGCCATCGCGTCCTGGAGTTGGTCGCGGAAACCGAACGCGCCTCCTGATTGATAAAACCCGGAGCGCGCCCACATGCGGCAAGCCAACGTCTGATAAACAAGCCAGCCGTTTGCCAGGAAGTTCAACGCCTTGTCCGGCGTTTCCACATAGACCACGCCCAGCGTCCGGCTCCAGTAATGCCACACCGCTTCAATAGCCCGATGGGCGCTGTCGACACTGCGAAAGCGCTGAGCAAGTGCCTTGGCCTCCGCCACGGAATCCGCGGAGCCGATGGTGAAGGTAATTGTCCGCTCTTGTCCGTCTAATAAGGTTAGCGGCGCTTGAAAGGCGGCGCAAGGATCGTATCCCGCGCCGACGCGGCCCGAGAGCCGCACCCGCCGCAGCGCCGCTGGATTGCCCAGGTTGCCATTGCGGCCAATAAACTCTGCGCGGTCCCCGGTGAGAGTACGTTTCGTTTCACTGCAATTGATGAACGCCACCCGGTCCCCAAACTCCGGACTATACACGTTGCGCGCGAGAATCGCGCCGCTCGCCGCATCGGCCTCGGTCACCACGTGCATCACCGACTTGCTCCGCGAATCGCCGAGGACCAGCTCCCAATAGCCGGTAACCGACAACTGGCGCGGACGTCCCGAATGGTTGATGATCTTAACCTTACAGAACTTCACTGGCGCATCCGTAGCCACGTAGACGGACAGCTCCGTCGTCAAGCCATCCTCGGTGTAATCAAAAATGCTATAACCAAAACCGTGGCGCACGATGTAGGAGTTCTGCCCGCGCGCCGGCAGCGGCGAGGGGGACCAGAACTGCCCTGTCTCTTCATCCCGCAGATAGATGGCTTCGCCGCAGATGTCCGAGACTGGATCGTTGCGCCAGGGTGTGAGCCGAAACTCATGGCTGTTCTCCGCCCAGGTATAGGCGCTGCCCCCTTCCGACACAACCGTGCCGAATTGCGCGTTGGCAATCACGTTCACCCACGGCGCGGGCGTGGTCTGGCCGGCGGCCAGAATCATCACGTACTCTCGGCCGTCGTGGCTGAAACCGCCCAGTCCATTGAAGTAGGCCAGATCACGCTGCGGCGGCTCCTGGGGCACGGGCTCCGGCCGGCGCATGAGTGGCTTCAGAGCCGGAATAGATAACTTGGCCCGCCCGCGGCGCTCAACTTGTTCCGCCAGGGTCGCACCATCATCCAATAACACGATGCGCGCCACGGTCTGCAACAGCGCGCGATCCTCCTCCGACATCTGCTCGCCGCGGCGGATGAAAACTCCGCCAGGCCGGTCGATAAGCGCCGCCTCAGGGCTGGCCGCGACGAGATCGACAATGGCGTCCTGCAAAGACTGCCGATACACGGAGTCATCCTCGTTCCAGATCACCAGATCGACAGCAAGCCCCTTCAATCTCCAATATGCGTGCGCCTGCACCGCCTGACGCACCAGCACGAGCTGCTCATGGTCGCGAATCCGCACCAATACAATCGGCATGTCCCCCGAGATGCCATAGCCCCACAGTCCCGATTGCCCCCGCCGATTGCGGTCGAGAATGCTCGCCCGGGCCCGCCGCTGGGCCGAAGCATAAATGATCGAGCCGGCCAGGCGGCCGTAGACCTGCGCATCCGATTCCGAGGCGCTAAGCTGCTGCAATAGGATATGGCCATGCGTCCAGGCGAAGTCGAACACGCGATCGGCCAGGCTAGGATCGCTATACTTCTCAGTCAGCGTTTGGATACCGGCCCGCGACTCGGCGACACCAGTGACGATGTCGATTCGCACCGCCTCATTCGGCTGCAGCAGCACTACCTGACGGATACTTACGACTGGATCCAGCACCGGACCTTCGCTGTTGGAAAGGGGGAGCCTGCCGTCGAAAGCCGCGGGGGACGCAAGCGTCCGATGCCGTCCGATGAACCGCATGCGATCAGTCTCAAAGGACGGCTCGCCAAGCACGGCGCCCCCCACCCTTAACATGTGCGTCATCCAAGGGGGCCGTTCCTCGGCCGACCGGGGACGGCGAGTGCAATAGATTGCCTGGCGCCCGCGGACAAGCTCGGTTTGCACGAACAAATTGCTAAACGCCGGATGAGCGTCGTCTTGCGCCTGCGGAGCCAGTACGACCTCCGCATAACTGGTAATCTCAATCTTGCGCAGCGCCTCGGAACGGTTCGTCAGGGTCACGCGTCGCAGCTCGATGTCATCCTCGGGCGAGACGCTGATCTGGGTGTAGGTTTCAATCTGGTTATCGATGCGGCGAAACTCAGCTCGCGCTTGCGTGAAGATCGCTTCATAGGCCTTGGTGGGTTTCGTGGTCGGCTGCCAAGCGTTCGACCACAACGCGCCGCTGTCCACATCCCGCAAATAGCAGAAGCTGCCATAGCTATCGCGCGTTGCATCCTCACGCCATCGCGTTACCGCCAGGTCGCGCCACCGGCTGTAACCGCCGCCTGCGCTCGTCACGGCGACATGGTAACTGCCATTGGAGAGCAGATGAGCTTCCACAGCCGCGCTGTTCGGATCGGTGAACACGCGCATACTGCCGGTTTCCTCCGGCGAAGCCAGGCGGGTGGCGCTTGCTTCAGTCGCATGGGGATACACCGGCGCGGTCGCCTTGGGAACGCGCTCTTGCAGCAGCAGATCAGCTGCCCGCAGCATCGGATCGGCCAGAAAGCGGCGCTGCATGGGCTTGCCGAGCAGCACATAGGCCAGCGCCAGAAGGCTCATGCCTTTGTGATGCGCCATGAATTGCCGCACGGTGACGCTTTCCGCGCCCGGCGGCAATCGGGATGGTGTGTAATCGACCGCTTCATAGAATCCGTAAGCCCCCTGCTGGCCCTCGGCATTCAGACGCTCGAGGTTGCGGCAGGCCGCCTCAGGGGCCACCATCAACGCCAGGACGCTCGCATAGGGCGCGATGACGAGGTCTTCCACCAGGCCGCGCTTCAGCCCCAGTCCGGGAACGCCAAACGCCCGGTATTGATATGTCTTGTGCTGATCCAAGCTGTTGTAACCGGACTCGGATATTCCCCACGGCACGCCACGCTGCCGGCCATACTCGATCTGACGGCGGACGACGGCGTGATAGGTGCGGTCCAGCAGCGTATTCTCATAGTTAGGCATCACCAACAGGGGCATCAGATATTCGAACATCGACCCGCTCCAGCTCAGTAACGCCGGAACGCGGCCCGCACGGGTCAGCAAGCGACCCAGCGCGAACCAGTGCTCCTGGCCAAGATCTCCCTGTGCGATGACGATATAGCTGGACATCCGCGCCTCGGAAGCAAGAAGATCGTAAAAGCTCGCATCGAGCCGCAGCTCGCTGAGGTTGTAGCCAATCGCGAATAGCTTGTGTGCGGAGCTGTAGAGCAGGCGGAAATCCATTTCAGCCAGTTCGCGGCACTGGTCAGCGACTTCCTCAAACACTTGGACTCGCGCGCTGGCGTGCTCCGAAGAACGGGCCAGCGCCGCGCTCAACTGCGCGAGCCAGTCTCTCGCTTCCGCAGTCGCCGCGGGCAGGATGGCTTGGATCAGCGTGAGCGCCTCCGGATCCAGTCCCGCCACATCCCCCAATGTGGCGGCGCCGTCCAGACGCTCGAGGGTCTCACGCAACTTGCCCAACCGCTCGATTTGCTCGCCAGAGCCGGACTCCCAGATCCCCGCCGGAGGCGCGGGCAAGGTGAGCCATACCGCGAGGTGTTCCAGGTCGGTTTGATGGTCGTGGCTGCTTCGCTCGTAGGCGCTGACCCACCACGCCAGTTCCGCATCGCCGCCCGCTGCAGCGGCCACTTCGGCGGCTTCCGCCCTCAGCCGCGATAGCAAGGCCGCGGCGGCTCCGAGTGTTGAAGGAGGCTCATCGAGATCTTCGATCTGTCGTTCGATCATGCGCAGCACGTCGGCGCTGACCGGCGGTCCCTTGGCTCCGCGGGCCGCATCCAGCAGCACCCGCAATGTATCGCGCAAGCCCCCGAACATTCGCGCCGGCAAGATGTGCGCTTCGCTCAGCTCCGCGAAGCCGCTGCCGAGCACCAGCAGGTTAGCCGCTAGGTTTCCGCTATCGACCGTCGAAACATAACTCGGATACAACGGCTCCAGAGAACGCGTGTCGTACCA
Source organism: Verrucomicrobiales bacterium (assembly GCA_041749135.1). GTDB lineage: Bacteria > Verrucomicrobiota > Verrucomicrobiia > Verrucomicrobiales > DEV007 > DATKCT01. The sequence continues at coordinate 16,814 of JBGTBW010000008.1, read as the reverse complement.
GTTGAAGAAATGCCCCCGGTAGCGCTCCAGGCGCCACAGCGTCTCAAAGGTATTCTGCGTGCGCGCCAGGAGCTGCGCAGCCGAGCAGTAACCAAAATCGTAAGCCGCCAAGTCGGCCAGCACCGCCATGCCGATGTTCGTCGGACTCGTGCGATGCGCGACTGCCAGGCCAGGATTCTGCTGAATGTTGTCGGGCGGCAGCCAGTTGTGTTCCGCGTTAACAAACTCTTCAAAATAACGCCAAGTCTTCCGTGAGAGTTTCTCGAGAAAGTGATGCTGGCTTGCGGAAAGCCGCATCGCAGGCCTGGGAATTGGCTGACTCAGCCACCAGGCGACCAGCGGCGAAGCAAGCCACGCCGCGATCAAGGGACCCGCCCAAAGCAACACCCCGAGATCATAGAAAGCGAGCACTCCCAGCGCCGTGGCGGCCAGCATCGGCGAGAAGGCCATCACGCGGAACGTATCCTCCAGGGAGCCATCGGAATCTCGTTCCGAATCGCTCGCGGTCTTCCATTCGAGCAGCCGCCGTTTCGTCCAAGCCATGCGCACCCAGGTGCGGAGAATCGCGTCGGCGCTGATGTAGGCTTCGTAGGGTAAGAAGAGGATCACAAGGAGACCGTGGGCCACAGGCCGCGTGAGCGATTGCAAAGTCACGCGCCAATGCAGGCCCAGGGGCAAGTCCCTCGGCTTCCGGAGCAGGTCCGCCCCTGCCGCCAGCACCGTCGGCAGCAGGACCACGCTGGCAACGAAAATGAGCGAGCACGCCGCCATGGCAGGCGAGATGAGCCATGCCATCATCAGCAGGAGCAACATCGCCACCGGGGTCACGCTGCGACGCAGGTTGTCGAAGATTTTCCATCGCGATAGGGCGGATATCGGGTTGCGGACACGTTGGCCGGATCGCCCACGGACCCACGGCGCCAGCCACGTGACAATCTGCCAGTCTCCGCGAATCCAGCGATGCCGCCGGTCCATGTCCGCCGTGTAGCGCGAAGGATGTTCTTCGTAGAGCGTCACATCGCTGAGCAGCGCCGAACGGCAGTGCGCGCCTTCGATCAGGTCGTGGCTGAGGATCCTGTTGTCGGGAAAGTCACTGCAGCGCTTCTCGAAGGAATCAACGTCGTAGATCCCCTTGCCGATGAAGGAGCCCTCCCCAAACAGATCCTGGTAGACATCCGAGACGACGCGCGTGTAGGGATCAACTCCAGGATCTCCCGCATTCAGTTGCACGAAGCGCGACCGCAGGGCGCTGGGCAAGCTGACGCCGACCCGCGGCTGCAAAATGGTGTAGCCTTCGACGACGCGGCAGCGCACTGCATCGAAGACGGGCCGATTGAGCCGGTGCGCCAGCGTGCCCACCATCAGGCGCGCCGCGTCGCGCGGCAGCTCCGTGTCGGTATCGAGCGTGATGACGTAGCTCACGCTTCTCAAGATCTCGGTCTCACCGGCGATTTCCGCGAAACGGCCTCTGGCGCCCCGAAGCGTGGCATTGAGGTCGGTCAGCTTGCCGCGTTTGCGTTCGTAGCCCATCCATACCCCCTCCTGGACGTTCCAGCGGCGCGAGCGGTGAAACAAATGAAAGATATCAGCCCGAACCTGCGCGTACTTCTCGTTCAATCGCTCGATGCCTTCACGGGCCAGACGCACGAGTTCCGCGTCCCCGGGCAACGTCTCTTCCGCGGCATCAGCAAGATCCGTCAGCAAGGCAAAGTGCAAGCACGGGTCTCGATTGGCAAGATACCGCACTTCCAATGCATCTAGCAATTGCTCAACGCCCTCCGCGCTCGTGAGCATGGTCGGAACCACAACCAAGGTGCGATGCTCGGGCGGAATGCCTTCCTCAAAATCCATGCGCGGCAGCGCTTTCGGGCTGATTAACTGAGTCGCCATCCAGTTCGCTAGGGCCACTGCCAAGTGAGAGGCGCAGACCAAAGCCGGCAGGGCCAGAAGCAGTAGAGCCAACCAGCCCGCCCCGTGCTGGTGCGCCCAGTGCAAAAACAGCGCCGTGGCCGCGAGCGTTATGAGCCCCCTGGCGGATAAGTAACTCGTCAGCGGAAATCGCCGCCTCAGCTTGTCAAACACGATTGCCGGAGAGAGCCGCATTTCCGCGAAGCGCTCCAACAGGGGGCGGCCCCGATCGACTAGGTAGTATCCCACGTGTGCCGCGCGGCCGCCGGGGTTCTCACGCGCATGCACCTCAGCCAGTTGCACCGCCTTGCGCGCCACGTCGTACTCCGTAAGCTGGCTGCGGCGGGTGATGCCTTCGACCGCGTGCCGGTAGCGGTCGCGCGTCGCAAAATCCATCTTCGCATAAATGCCCGCGGGATCGCCTGCCAAAGTCTGCTCGATCAAACTGTGCTCGCCGACGAACTGCCGCCAATCGCTGGTGTTCAAAAACCGCAGACTATTGATGCTGTTGCCGATCGAAACCTGGTCGGCGGCCTGGGATTGCCCTTCGGCGCGCACCAATTGCTCGGTCGTCAGGCCTTGATCGGCCAGGCGATGCTCGAGCCAGCTATTGGCGAAGGCGAAGTTGGGGTTCTGTCCCTGCAAATGCCGCGTCAACTCCGCCAGGAAAGCGCCGGAAAGCGGTGGATTGGCGCGCGCCATATCCGCCAGCACCAGGATCAAGTCCGTAGGTTTCTGCTCCACGACGCTGACCATCCGGTCCGCCCAATCCGCGGCCAGATCGCGGTCGCGGCGGGCGGCTGCAATCCGCACCGCCACGCGCCGCAGATTCTCGATCAGCGCCAGGCGCAGCATCAGCGGCAGCGCCCATAATTCTCCAAGCCTGAGCGGCTGGACCGACTGATAGGAGGCGATGAAACTGTCGAGGCTTGCTGCATCGACGCGCCCATCGACGTGCGAAATCAGTTCCAGGGCGATGTCATAAACGCGCGGAAGACTGGCCGCTGTCCCCTTCGCCAGACGCGGCAGCTCGCGACTAAAGGATGGCGGCAGCAGACGCCGGATCGCGCGGATCTGCTCTTCGATCAGATAGAAATTGTCGAGCAGCCATTCGGCCGCCGGCTCGATCCGGCGGTTTTGGTCGGCCGCCGCCGTCACGAGATCGTAGGTCTCAATCAGTATCCGCTGGTTCTCCTCGAGTCGTGGCAACAGTTTGTCCCGTGCCCGGCCTGCGGCCAAGGAGTGCGACGTCGCAATCGCCTTGGCGTGCCGCTCGAGATGATCGATGCTGAAAAGCTCCGATCGAAGCGGCGGTTCCTCCCCAGACTTGCTCCGCGATTCTTGCCAATGAACTGAATGTCGCCATGACATGCGACGCAACAGCCTTTTCGAGATGTTCGGAACCTGCACTTAACGCTCTTTTTGGTCCTGAGCCGTCATTGTGCAGCCAAGGTCGGGGACTCAAGTATAATCTCACCCGCGCATTTCGCGAGCGCCGCCTGCGGAATCTTCAGAAAGTACAAATGGAATCCCTCTGTGGACATAATTGACAACAGATTTGCGCTTTGCTATGAGCGGATTGCCGTCATGCGCCGCCGCAGCATCTCTTGAACTTTCTTCCGCTGCCGCACGGGCACGGGTCATTGCGTCCGGGTTCCTGCAGCGCCCGTTGGACCTGCGGCGTGGACGGTTGCAGCAGCCCGTCGCCGTTGGCAGCGCCGCCAACTTTCCCCCCTGCCGGCGATAATCCCGCTGAAAAGTTGTGAACGGATTCCGGCATCAGGCGCCGGCCCAGTTGCTTCAACTGCCCGTGCCGGTGGCGAAGCGTTTCGGCGAGATCACGCTCCGAACTGAGCAGGGCCTTGAGCAACCTACTCGGTGCGGGACTGCCGGGCCTGACTGTAATCAGTTTCGATTTTCCTGTGCGATAATCGAAGAAGAGGTATGCGCTGGACTTGACGACCGGAGCAGGCTGCACGCTTTCGACGCGGACGGGGAAGAATCCCAGACCTGCCTTCGTGCAGTCACAGCCCGGCCGCACGCAATGCTGGTCGTCCACGAACCATTCCGCAGCATCGAAGGTGAAGCGGGGAGTCGTCGCCCACGGAAATACCTCGCTGTAGCTCACCATCGTTCCTTCCCCAGCCATTACCTCCGCGGGCAAATCCACCTCCAGTGCATCCAAGTCCATGGTGTCCATCAGCCGGCGTTTGGCGGTAATGAGCCAGTCGAGGAGCCATACCCAATGCTCCTCCTGCGCCTCGGCCAGGAATGCTCGCCCGAGCGCAACTTCCTCGGGTGCGGAACGGACCTCCTCGTCGATCCGCCGTTCGGTCACGTCGAGGTCGAAACGATACTGCTCCTCCGGCTCTGCCTCGGGAACGCACTCAAACCCGGCCACGCTACAGGAGCAGCAGGGATTGGGGCAGTAGCGGAGGTTCACGGCGAACGACTGTCCAGCGAACAGCTTGGTTTCGAAAGTGAGGCGGACGGTGGCCCGGGTTCCGGCCTCGCCGTTCTCGCCCACGATGTGAGAAAGCTCGAACTTCATGGAGAAACAACGCTACGACAACATCCGATAGAATCAAAAACCGGCTGGTGAATCGCGGCGTGAAACGACAGAGAAACCAGCTCGAAAAGAATGAGCGGCAGCCCCCCCACCGAAAGCGTCTTCACCCTCGGATGCAAGGAACTGTTATGAGCCACAGTCGCCTATGATGCCACTTCGTGGAAGCTCTCTAGTTGGGTAGGGGCGGGTCATGAAATCTCCATACCCCATCCTCGGGCTGGCAGCGAGATTTTTTTGCTGCCGTCCCGGCCGGCGCCCAGGTCCTGAGGCCCCGGAAACCCCGCCGTCATCCAGTTCTGCGCCTCGTCGCCGCACACCTAATGCGCCGGACGGGCGCCGCGATTAGGTCGATTCATCAGCCACACTTCCCCGAGCTGCGCCGGGCGGCGCCATCCACCCATCAGTCCCCTCCCGCCTTCACCTCCTTGCCGTGCTCGATCAACGGCCAAAACTCCTCGTACCGGAAAGGCCGGCTGAATTCCCCGTGATGACACTGAACACAGAATCCCGGCCCAACCGGACGCATTTTCTGAAACACTTCCTCACCCGGGACGACCGAAACGCGCGCCGTGACATGCTCGCTCCCAGGTCCGTGGCAGCTTTCGCATCCCACATGCACCAATCTCTCCCCTTTCAGGCTGCGCCGGTAACCACTCGGCTCGCCAAAACCCATAACATGACAGTTTATACAGGAGGGATCAGCGTCTGAATCTTTCCGGACCAAGGAATCGAAGGCATGCGCATGTTGCGTCTTCCTCCACGAGGCATAGGCGCTGGGATGGCAGCCAGCGCAGGCTTCGCTGCCCAAGTAAGAGGCCGCGGGCACTGCCCCTTGGATGACGTCTTCATCCAACCCAGGCCTGTCGATGTCCAACTCCGTCGTGCGGATCTCCTTGCGGTAATCGCGGGAAAACGCGGCAATGACAGGATCCTCAGGAATGCTGTCGCGCATCAGAGTGATCTCGCCCGCGACCGGCCCCAGCGACTTCGTCCGGGGATTCCAGCTCGTGTGAATCTCGCCCAGGGCGCGAGACTCGTTGGTCGTAGCCAGAATCCAGCTCTGGTTCACTCGCTCCAGCGACTGCGACGGTTGGCTCACATCGCCGCCAAGTATGATCGGCAGCTCGTAAAACGCCCGGGCGATCTCCTGCAACCCCGTTTCATCGGTGAATGCCATGCACACCAAGACATCCGACTTCTCCTTCGCTGTGGGAATGACCCGGCGGAGGGCTTCGAAAGCATCCTCGATATGGACGGACTCATGCGTATCGGTTTTCGACGAACGAACCACTCCGATCAAGCCGACGCGCAACCCGCCCGTTTCCACCACCCTCCAAGGCTCCACCACCGGATTCCCCGTCGCGGCATCCAACACATTGGCGCTGATCAACGGCACGGGCGAATCCTTCGCGAGAGTGCGCAGGGATTCTGCGGAAAGAGAAGCTTCCCGGGCCCCCAAATTCAATGCCGCGTATCCCAGCCTTCCTTGAGCCGCGAGCAGGTAGCGAAACTGAAGTATGTGATAGTCTTCGCCGCCGGCGATCGCGTTGCCTATCTCCAGCTTCAGCCCCGGCCGCGAGGTGCTCGCGAGCACGGTGCTCACCCGGGTCAATCCCCCATACTGCCCGCTGAAACAACCGCAGGGTTCAATGCGTCCATTGGTGTCGCAGGTAAACCAAATATCCAGCGGCAAAGCGCTCGCCTCAGCCGTCGCGGAGCGTTGATCAAGAATGAACCACCCCGCCGCGAGTCCCCCCGCCGCCAGCGCCAAGGCAAGCAGGAAACGTCGCATTTCTAGTGGAGCAAGGCGTACATGAGAATGTTCACATTGACCCGCTCCGACTCTCGAATCTGATTGCCGCCGCAACAGCAACAACCCTTGGCGTTCCCGACGTCGTTCAGCCCTTCCGTGGAATAGATCATGACCAGGCGCCCATTGAGTTCCACTCCTTCCACAAGCGTGGAGCTGCCCCCTTTCAGCGAAAGAGAGGGAATCTTGTATACCGTGGAGAAAACCTCATGGCTCATGGGAATCTTGACCAGCTTGGCCTCCGGCAAAATCGCCTTCAGTTCATTGCGGAAACTGCGATCCCATTCCTCGTCCGAACAGCCCGGACTGGCCAGCAGAAACCCGCCGCACCTGAGATACCGGGCCAGATTGGCCCGGTCTTTCTCCGTGAACTTGAACGGGCCTTCTCCTGAAATCACGTTAAAGGGAGAATCGAAGACTTCATCGGAGTCGAGCCGAACCGGTTGAAAACCTGGGACGATTGTCAGTCCCGTTTCTTTCCCTGCGGTCTGCAAGAACTTGTCCGCGAAACAACTCGAGGTCTTGGCCCCGCCGTAGATAAGGTTCCCGCAACGGATCGCTGTCGCCCGCTCAAACGCCGCAGGGCTTAAGTCGCCTGCGGAACCAGGGATTCCAGTCAAAGCCAGAAGAACAAGAATGCGGATCGGAGTCATGGTGAACCTTTGGTGAGTTTCCGAAAGTAAGCATCGACAAGTTCGCGGTATTCCTCGGCCGCAGCATCGGTGGCGGCGGTTGTGGAGGGACGGCTCGCCGTCGTAATTCCCGAGGCAGCCGGGGAACCTTCGTCTTCAGCCAGCGCCGCTCCGGGAGCGGCCGCACCCTGAGCCTGGCCCTTGGAGGCCGTGACCGACTCCGGCCCGTCGCGCCGTCCCAGCCGCGTTTCGCTGCCGAGCAAACTGATCTGCGGACGGTTGCCCGTGTTTCCCCAGGCCATCCAACCGCCGACTCCACCCGAGCCCATCCCCATCCCCATCCCAGGTGGACCCAGACCAAACCCAAACTTCCGGCTCATCGCCATCTGCTCGAAGGTGTTGCCCGCGAGCATGGAACGTGCCAAGGAAAGGCGCTGGGCGAACTCACCTCCCATCCCCGGCCGGCAACTCTGGCACTGCGGCATCAGCTTCTCCATTGCCGCCCGCAGCGCCTCGGCTCGATCGTGACTCTCGGCGCTCCGCCCCGCGAGCATGCTTCGCGAAGCCCTGTCCGCCATGCCTTCCAGCCCGGCCCGTTCGATGGCCTCCGCAATCTCACGCGCATCGTCCGCCGCCTGCGGATAGATCTCCTCCGCTGCGTCCGCTTTCTCCCGCAGCTCTTGGGCGATCCGTTGCAATCCTTCTCCGACGGCGTGCTCCCGGGCCGCCATGTCTTGCAAGGCCAGTTTGTCTTCTCGCGAGAGCTGCTCTCGCTGCTTCAACGCCTCGGTCTGAATCGCCAGATCCTTCTGTTGCTCGTAAAGTTCTTGCCAGGCGGTCAGCGGTTTCAGCAAGTCCTGCATTTTCTGCGCGTCGGCCAGCGCTTGCTCGATCGCCTCCCGGCCTTCCTCTGAGGCGGGACCCAATCTGTCCGCCTGCTCGTGGCCAGCTTGCGCGATTTCCTGCGGAGAAGCCCCCGTAGCGGCGTCCTGCTCGTTCTGCGTCACGCTCTCACGAATCACCCCAGCCTCTCGCGTCAACACCTCCTGCAAGCTACGTTCCAGATCATAGAGCGGTTGGTCGCGTCCGGTAGTCTCCATCTTTTCCGCCAGTTTCACCAAACGTTGATTCAGGTCATCTTGTTGCGTCGCGAGCTTCTCCTGCTTCGCCGGATCGCTCTGGCCTTCTTGTGCCGCCGCTTCTGCGGCCTCTTCGGCCGTCTCGGCCAGCTTCCGCTGCTCGTGAACAAGCTGATCCAGTTCATCGTGCAGCGAAGCGTACTTCTCCTGCAAATCGCCGATCTCCGTCTCGAGCCGGAGCAACTCGTTGTACTCCTCCTCGCTGATCACCTCTAACGTCAGCGTCCGTGTGCGGGCCATTTGGGGCTCGGGCCGGATGTCGATGACCTCTCCAAAGAAAGTGAGAACGTCCCCGGGCTTCGCTCCCATGGCCACGGGATGCACGCGCAACATTTCCAAACCCTCACGCTGCGGCGGATCATCCGGAGCCGCGACGGCTTTCGGCTCGTTCCATTCGCCGTTCATGCCCGAATGCAGTCGCGTGGTGAGGACTCCAAGGTCGTCGCTGATCCGCACTGCAAATCCGGCCTCGAATGTATCCACGATAAAACCGTCCTGCGCCGGTTCCGCAATCTCGATCTGCGGCGGCAGATCGTGCGTCACCGTCAGGGCGGCGGCAAGTTCGCGATCGGCCTGAAGTCCTCCCCTGTCGCGAAGGTCGAAGGTCAGTCTGCCGCTTTCCTTGGCCGTGAAAGAAACCGTCGCCGTGTGGTCCGCCTCGCCGGAGCCGGGCTGCAAAACCGCCTTCTCAGCCGGAGCGGCGGAGCCTTGAAAAGCCGCCGCACCCAACCCGAGCGGCCGGTTCGAATTGAGGGTGAATGTCAGTGTGCTCCCGGCCAAGGCTCGCAGCGCCGGAAGAGCCCCTTCGCCTAACGGAATCTCGGACTCGCGGGACTTCTGCTTCGTATAGGCCGGCGGATCGATCCGCAGCCTGCTCCCTTCCAACTGGGGCGTGAGCACGACGGGTATGCGCCGGGCCTGACTGATCGAACGCCGGCCCGCCGTCGCCGCCCGCACGCTCAAGTCCGTGGTCACCTCGTGAATCTGGTGAACGAAGCCGTTCTCGCCCTGCGGCAGCATCGGCGCCGACGTCTCTCCTCCAGCTTCGCTCCCGCCCGAAACGATGAGAAACAGTTCCTCCGGACGGTGACCGCGGAACTGAGCTTCCACGGTCACGGGCTTGCGATAAAGGACGCCTTCACCATCGCGTGCCGGAGTGACGATGGTCAATTGCGTAAAGGAAAACGGCGGATGATCCCCGAATGGATCGAGAAACCGCAGCGCCTGACGCCAGGCGACTCCCGAAGGCGCAGACCAGGGCCGCCATCAGCAGCAGCGGAACGGCGGCGTGCAACAGGCTGCGGCCGCGAGTCGCCGAGCGAACCAGGGGCCGAAACGCGTGATCCGCCATATCCGCACTGGCGTCGTCGATCGCTCTCCGAGCCAAGCGCCGAGTCAGCCCCGGGACCGCAGGGTCATCCGCCTGTTCCTCGAGTTGCAACACGTTCATCAACTTCGATCCGAGAGTGAGATCGCGGCTCTCCAAAAGCCGGGCGATCCGCAGCAGCGGGCCCCGGTGAACCCACCCCCGCCACAACGTCGCCGCCGCGGCCCCCAGCGCCCCCAAGGTCAGCAGGATGGTCAGGGTCAGTCGCGGCACACTTCCGAGCTGCGCAATGAGATCGAGCGCCACGCAGAACAAGAGCAGGGCGCATCCCCATTTAACCAGGCGCAAAAACCGCTCCAGCGCCATACCCCGGAGCCAAACGCGTTCGGCGTCCCTCAACCTGCGGAGGATCGGATCCGGATTCATCTCGCCTCTGTTCATCATACGGCCTGGAAGAAGATTGGGAAATGGAGAAAACTTCACACCAGCCCCCAGCGGCGCCGCAGAAACCAATCCGCACCAAACAATCCGCAGAGAAGCCAGAAAACTTGAGCCGTGTCCCACAAACTTGATCGGCGAACGATCGGAGGGGCGGCGCTCTCCGCCGCCGCGGCGCGCTCGAGGTTCTCCAACAATCCCGGCAGCGAGGCTGCATCCAGCACCCGTCCCCCGCTGACCGCCGCCAGTTTCCGCAAATATTGGACGTCGGTCGCCACATCCGTCGTCTCGCCCTGCGGGGTATACACTCCAAACCGGCAAGCCACAGTCTCGCCGCCCGGAAGCGTGGACTCGGCGCGAAATCTTCCGTTCTGCTCGGCCACCATCGCGCCGCTCCAGGGAGCGGACGCAGCCTCGCGCTGCATCTCGACCGTGCCTGCAGCCTGACCCTCCCTGGCAATCCGGATCTGCGGCGGAGCCGGAAACTCCAAGGGCCGTCCATCCTTCGACGGCGGAACCCGCAACAAGAAGTCGATGCGTTCTCCGGTCTGTACATTCGCCCTGGCTACGGTGAGTTGCGAGCGGTCGGAGGGCAGACGATTGGACCGGGCGATCAGATTCAAGAGCAACTGGTTCCAAAATCGGTCGTAAATGTTGTTCTCGGATTCGGCTCCCGCGTGGAGAGCCCATTTCCATAGACCGTCCAGCGCCACGGCAAAGACCTGACCCGAACCCACCTGCCGCAAGAGCATCGCCGGCATCACGTTCCTCTGGGCCTCATCCGCAGCGCTCGCTTCCACCGAAGTGAGCGTCTTCGGTTCGCCGAGGATCGCCGTCGCGGGAAGCTCCGGCAGTTTGTCCTTTGCCAGACTCTCCAGCACCTCCAACGGGGCGACCGATCCCCGGGAACCCCCCGCAGCAATCTGAACAGGACCAGCAAAACCGTCGCCTAACGGAGCCGGCGAAAGTTCCTCCCAAACACCCGAAGTCCCGGGCCGCCCGCGCGCAAAAATCAGCGTGAGCCCGCCGTCCTCCACTTCCTTCTTCAACGCCGCGATGCTCTCCTCGTCAAGAAGACGCTCGACGCTGCGCCCGAGAACGACCACTGGATACCGGTGCAACTCCTCGGGAGTGATGTCGCCCAGACTCGGCAGGGTCGCATCGCTGCGGACGCGATGGACGTTGTCCGGCCCCGTTGCAATGACGGCATCCAAACTCATCCGCTCGTTCCTCGCCAAAGTCCGCTGGAGAAATGATGTGTCCCAGTGGGGTTCGCCCTCCAACAGCAAAAGGGGAATCCGCGCGTCGGTCACGTTCAGGTAGGTAAACGTCATGTTGTTCTCGAGATCGCGTTCCTGGGGCAATCCGGAACAGCGGATGGCGTATTCATACTGCCCCGGTTCGCTCTCTCGAACGTCGAAACCGACCGAAACCTCCTCATCGCCGCTGGTCGTGACCCTCTGTTCCCGCAGCACTTCCTCGCCCCGCAGAAGTTCCACGCTCACCTGCCGGGCTCCGCAGGATCGGAAACGCACGGCCGCCTCCAGCCGGGTCCCCTGCCCGATGAAGATCGAGGGTTGCGTGGAAATCATGGTCACGGCGACGTCAGGCAAATGCACCGTGCGACCCAGGGGAACGGGATAGATCGGAACATGGTGCTGCCGCGCCAGTTGGCCCAGCCGCTCCGGCGGAACCCCTTCGAAATCATGTCCGTCCGTGAAGACAAACAACCCAACGCACTGCTCCCTGTTTGTTAGGGAACGCAAGATGCCGCTCAAAGAAGTGTCGAAATAAGTAGTCTCGCCGGCGGCCTGGAGGCTGTCGAGATCTTCCGGAACGGCAGAGCGGCTGTCCGCATCAAATGCGTAGACCCGGCAAATCCCCAACGAACTCTCGCCCGTCAGTTGGTGTTCCTGGACGAGGCGCCGCGCTGCGTCCAGCCGCGTGGACCCGTCGGCATCCTTCTCCGCCATACTCTGCGAGGTGTCCAAAGCCACCAAAGCCAAACGCTGCGGGCGCCAGCGGGGAATGGACTCTTCCGTCGCTGGCTGAAGCAGCGGCAAGAACAGAAGCGTCAGCGCCAGCACCCGAAACATGGTCAGAACAACCCGCCGCCCCCGGCTCAGACGCACGCCGCAAAAGCACGTCGACCACACCGCCAGGGCTGCCGCCGCCAGCCACAGCCCAAGGATCACCGGCATCGAAAATACCGGATCCCAAACCACCGCTGCCAGCATCCCATTCATCCCTGACGATGACCCGCCGCCCGAAGGAAAGGACGAAACAACAACATCTCCAACGCCACCACCGCAGCGGCGGCAAGAAGGAACCAGTGAAACACCGGGCGCCCCGTGTGGATCTCCACATAATCTCGCGCTCCACTAACGAAATCACCGCGCTGGCCGCTGTCCGAAATGGATCTCCGCCGGATCTCGTCGGGATCTATACCCCGCAGGTCCGCTTCCTCTGCCGGAACATTCACCGCCGTGGCCCAAAGCAGACCGTCTGCGTTGCTCTGCGTGTAGAGACCCGGCAAAAGCGCTGGGAATCTGACCGTGACCCGCTCGCCTTCCACTGCCGTCTGCGTCGCCACCTCGCTCTGATCCGGAGCCCGCAGAGGATACTGCGCCAAGTCGCGCAACCACAGCTCCGCCGTCGCCAAAGAGCCCGTTTCCTGCGACACATCCGGAGCCTGGTCCGGTTTCAATGCCTTGACCATGTCCTGCATCCAGGCGGGAAACAGCCGCTGCCGCGCCAAATTGCTGGCCAGTTCAGACGGAGCGAAATTGCAAAAAACAGCGGTTCCCAGGCCCGTGTCGCCGGAACCCAAAGCCGGCATTCCATCCGAAAAGGAAAGCAGCACGCTGCCGAAACCGGTGGGGAGCGCCCGCTGGGCGGAATAGAACTCCAGTAGAGCCAGCGACTGCCGCCCAGCTCCGCGGAAAAGGCGCAGAAACCGGGAGTCGAAGTCGCCGCGAGCCAACTGAAGGGGAGCCCCGCCCAGATCCTCCGTCGTCAAGCTGCCCGCAAAGTGAAAAGGCACAAAACTTCCGCCCGCGCTGCGGTCCAATTCCATCAGGTTGGCGGCGTCGTTCTGGCCATCGAGGAACCAGAGCACGCCTCCGCCCTGCTCCAGAAAAGCCGCCAAGCGCTGCACGAAATCGCCTCCCAGTCTCTTGGTCCCGGTCAGAACAATGCGGGAAGCCGCGCCAATCTCCTGCGCGGTCACTTCACTCGTAGTAGCCTGGCGCACGATGAATGGCCCGCTCGCGCCGTCCCAAGGGTCCAGAGCAGCGGCGACAAAGGTCGCTCCCGAATCGTCCCCCACAGAATCGCTGAGCACCAGAATTTCTTCCCGCTCCCTGACGTCCACCCGCACCCAGCGCCGGTTGTCCGCGGCAAGTTGGTCTTCCGGCGTCCGCACCTCGATCCCATGGATGCCCTCCTCCAAGCCGGGTATCTCCAGACTCGTCCGCACCGTGGACCAAGCGCCGATCGTCACTTGGCCAGGCGTGGTCAGCCGGCCGTCGACGATTGCTTCCAAGGGCAATGTCGTTCCCACCGGGCCGTAGTTAGCAGCCGTGATGTCCAATCGCACGGTTTCCCGCGCCGACGTCACTCCTGCCGAAGGCGTAACCCGCAGCAGCGCCGTGTTCGCCCGTTCTCGCGTCCCCCCTGACGTGTCGACGAAAAACAGCCGCACCCCTTCCGGAATGCCTCCGAACGCGATGTCCGCCCAGCCGGAGCGCTGAAAGTCCGAGAGCACATAAACCTCCGCGCCCCCCGCCTTCTCCCCTAGCATGGTCCCCGCCAACGCGAAAGCCTTGACCATATCCGCACGTTCCATCGAACGCGGCAGCGCGGAAAGTCCGGTCTGCACCTGATTGTGGGCTGAAGTAAAATCCGGCAGCAAGGCCTCCGGTTGCCGCGATGCGAGGATCGCATTGACCACGTCGCTCCCCTTCAGCGTGGCCAGGATCTTCCCCACTTCGATCAGCAGACCCTTTGCCGCGGAAGGCTGAGTCCCCCCCTGATGCTCCATGCTCAATGAGCGGTCGGCGATCAGCAACACCCTGCGGCCCGGTGCTTCGGCCCGCTGCGCGTTCTCCGAACCAAATCGGGGCAGCCTCGGTCCTAGAAAGGCCAACAGGATCAGGGCGATCGCCGCGGTGCGAAGCAAAAGCAGGATCAAGTGCCGCCATTTCGCCACACGAGACCGGCCCGCCAGCGAACGCCGGATGCGTTCGATGTCAGGAAACATCAGTTTCACCGGAAACTTGCGGTTCAACAGATGCACTGCCAGAGGCAGCAGCACCAGCGGGGCCAAAGCGGCGAACAGGCCTGGCTGCAAAAAGTTCATCAGGCGGTGCGGCTGCGGACTTTCCCGCGCAGCCCGAGCCAGGCATTCAGCGCTTCCCTCCAAGGAGCCTCAGTTCGCAGCAGATGCCAGGCCACCCCTCGCCGCCGGCATTCGGCCTGCATCCGGTCCATCATCGCCTCCATCTCGCGCTGGTACGCGATGCGTATCTCGTCAGGCGTGGCTTCAACCATCGAACCCGACTCCATATCCACAAACTGGGCCATGGCCACATTCGGCAAAAACCGCTCATCGGGATCGGTGACCTGGAGCAGCAGAATGTCGAATCCGCGGTGCTGAAACTGCGACAGCGATTCGAAAAGCGCGTCCAGGTCCGTGAAAAAATCGGAAAGCACAATCAAGCTGCCTCGGCGCCGGAACATCGGCGAACAGAGATCCAGCGCCTTGCCCACGCTCGTCTGCCCCGAGGGCTTCGTCATCCGGTCTTCCAAAGCGGAAAGGCACTCCATGAAATGGCGCCGGGTGCTGCCGGGAGCCAGATGCGAACCGAGTTCCGTATTGAACAAGGTCAGTGAAAACTTGTCCCGTTGCCGCTGCATCAAACACGCCAACGCCGCCGCGATCCGCGCGGCGCGCCATCCTTTGGCTTCCCGCGCCCCTCCCTTGTAGCCCATGGATCCGCTGACATCGACCACCAGCCAGGCCGTCATCTCCTTCTCCTCCCGATGCTTGCGCACCATCAGCCGCCGGGTGCGGGCATACACTTTCCAGTCGACATGAGCAACCGGATCGCCGCGCTGATAGGCCTTGTATTCGGCGAACTCGGCATTCGATCCAAAATCGAGAGACCGGTGTTTGCCGCTGAAAAACCCTTGCACCACAGCCTCCGCGAAGAGCAGAAGATTGCTGTAGCCCTCCAGTTCTTCCGGCTGCAGGAGCTTGTGGATTGCCTTGCGGGCGGGCAAAGGAGGCGGAACAGCCGGCGACGGGCGCGCAGGCAGCCGCACGCGCCCTTCCCCAGCGGACAACTTCGCTTCTCGCAACGTGCGGCTGAGCGGCATGACCAGGACCGGACGGGGGTAAGGGATCAATACTTCGGTTCGGCGACTTCCTGAACCAAGGCCGCAACAAGCGCGCCCGCTTTCAAGCCTTTGCCTGTCGCGCTGTAGTTAGGAACAATCCGGTGCGAGAGCACGCTCGCCGCCACCCGCCGCACATCCCGCGTCTCCGGTGCGGCTCGCCCCAGCATCAGCGCCACCGCTTTTGCCCCCAACACCAAGGACTGACTGGCCCGCGGCCCGGCGCCCCATTCCAAATACTCGCTCGCGATCTGCGCTGCACCGGGCTCTCCCGGCCGGGTGGCGCAAGCCAAATCCACCGCGTATGCCAGCACGTGATCCGCCACGGGCATGGCCCGGATGAGCTGCTCCACCCCCAGGATCTCCTCCCGGCTCACCACCGTCCGCAGCTCCGGCAACTGCCCCTGGGTAGTCCGGCGCACCACTTCCATTTCCGTCTCGCGGCCCGGATACGGCACCTCGATAGAGAACATGAAGCGGTCCAACTGCGCCTCGGGCAACGGATACGTCCCCTCTTGCTCGATGGGATTCTGCGTCGCGACCACGACGAACGGTTCTTCCAGATAGTACGTTTCACCCCCGACCGTGACATGCCGCTCGGCCATCGCTTCCAACAACGCCGACTGGGTCTTCGGGGCCGCCCGGTTGATTTCATCCGCCAGCACCAGGTTGGCGAAGACGGGACCGCGGCGAAACTTCATCGTAGGCGTGCCGTCCTGTCCGTCGCGGCCCAAGAGTTCGTAGCCGGTAATATCGGAAGGCATCAAGTCCGGCGTGAATTGAATCCGCGAGAACTTCCAATGAAACGCCGCAGCCAGCGCCTTGACCATCAACGTTTTCGCCAAGCCGGGTACACCCACCAGCAACGCATGCGAACCGGTGAGTGCACAACTCAAGAGCAAATCGATTGTCTCATCCTGGCCGACGACGACTTCGTGCAAACTGCGGCGAATCTCGGCGACGCGCTCGGCGAACGTCCGCACTTGGTCCTGGGCGATCTCGACGGGGGCAACGGCCGGCTCAGACATCAGGTGCTCCTGAGCATCGCGGTGGGCAGCGACAGCTCTCTCATTACAACCCGCATCATGTTCAGAACGAGGTGCGGACGCAAGCGAAGTTGGGAAATTCAAGTCTTATTATCTTGGTCTGTGCTCTCCTTGACTTGATACTAACGCGCGTTGGTCCAATTGACTTCCAATCCACCTCGGCAGTGAAACCCGGCTGCCAATCTGCCAGCGGTCACACCGACATCGTTCATTTCGCCCGCCGGCCTAAAGCGCGGCGGTGGAGAGCACCTGAGTCGAGACAATTCAGCGGTCGGTGAACTGGACCGAAGCAGGTAACCGAGCAATGAATCCGCGTTTTTCGAGACCGGATGCCTGGAATCTTTACCGCTGCGAATGGACCGAGTGGTACATTTCGCTCTCTCGCGAAGAACGACTCGCGTATTACGCGAATCGGAACCGGCTGAGCTAAAAAAAATCCCGGAGCGTTGATCCATCACGGCTCAGGTGCGTTACAATAGCAGGAAGCACCTCGACCGTCAGTTTCTGCGGCCGGTAACCACTCTGCGTAAGCAGGTTCCAAACTGTGG
>JBGTBW010000007.1:0-11864 GCA_041749135.1 Verrucomicrobiales bacterium | reverse complement strand
TAGGCTCACTCGGCGGACAAGAGTGTCCGCCCCACAAATCGCCCCACAAATAGAGTGTCATTCACGGAGTGGCGGTCTCGCTTTGGCTCACTCTTATTCCCCTGTATCCATTATCTTCCTCGATAGATCAGGAGTTCTGAGGCTTGAACAGGGTGTGCTCACCCAGCCCTGCGCCTTCGGCTGCGCGCGCCTTATCCGCACGGGGCTCGCCGGCCCCTCGCGACGAAACCGTATGAGAAATCCGGGCTTGATGGGAGTCCGGCCGGGAATTCGGAGGCGGGGCGTTGACAAACAGGGGCGATTTCCCGAGTCTACGCTCGTTCCACCCGAAGTTACCCAGACTCCCCAGCGTGTTCGCCAACGAAGACTATATTATCGAAGCCCTGACCGATGCCGGTTATGTGAGTGCGGAAACGGTGGCGGAGGCCCGGGGCAAGGGGGACAGCGTGATTGGGGTGCTCGTGGACGGGGGTCACGTGACTTCGGAGCAGGTGGCCCAGACGGCGGCGGCCAACGCGGGTTTGGGATATGTGGACCTCTCTGAGGTTCACATCGATCCGGCGGTCATCAATGTCATCGACGAGCCTTCGGCGATCCGCTACCGGGTGATTCCACTGGGTTTTCAGGACGACCGTTTGATGGTGGCGATCGCCGATCCTTACGATTTTGAGACGATCGACACGCTGCCGCACGTATTTCATCACGAGTTGGAAGTTGTGTGCGCCTCTCAGGAGCAAGTCCAGAGGGCGCTGCAAGAGTATTACAACGCGCCGGCTCCGGGGCAGGAGAGGCGTTTTGACAATTTGGTGCTGAGCACCGCCGATGCCGGGCAGGGGTCCGAGGATCCGGAGGCTCCGATTATCCGGATTGTTTCCAACACGCTGGCGGAAGCCTTCAAGAACCGGTCCAGCGACATCCATATTGAGCCGCTGGAGAAGTCCATCCGAGTCCGCTACCGCATCGACGGCACCTTGCACATCATGGAGGAGCACCCGCGGAAGCTTCTCCCTTCGATTATCAGCCGGTTGAAAATCATGACCGGCACCATGAGCATCGCGGAGAAGCGGGTGCCGCAGGACGGCCGGATTCAGGTGCGCCTCGGCGACCGGCAGTTGGACCTTCGGGTTTCCACCGTTCCGACCAGCAACGGAGAGAGCGTGGTCATGCGGATCCTTGACAAGTCGAGCCTGCTGCTCGGATTACCTCAATTGGGCTTTTTCAGCGACGACCAGGAGATTTTCGAGAAACTGATTGCACTGCCCGATGGCATTCTCTTGGTGACGGGTCCGACGGGATCGGGCAAGACCACGACGCTTTACGCCTGTCTGAACCACATCAACACGCCGGACCGGAAGATCATCACGGTGGAAGACCCGGTGGAATATCAGTTGAGCGGGATCAACCAAGTCATGGTCAAGGAGAGCATTGGGATGACCTTTCAAGCGGCCTTGCGCTCGATACTGCGACAGGCCCCCAATATCATCATGATTGGGGAGATCCGGGACATGGAAACGGCGACGATCGCCATCAACGCGAGTTTGACTGGGCACCTGGTGTTCAGCACGTTGCACACGAACGACGCGCCGGGGGCGGTGGCGCGTCTGGTGGACATCGGAGTGAAACCGTTTCTGGTGGCCAGTGCGGTGCGAGCGATCATGGCGCAGCGGCTGGTGCGAAAGATTTGCGAACGCTGCAAAGTCCCCTCCGAACTGACGCGGAAGGAGATGGAAATGCTGGGGATTGATGCGGGAAGGGTGGTGGATTCTGACGCGATGAAGGGTGAGGGTTGTGACCTGTGCAAGATGACGGGCTACAAGGGGCGTATGGGGATTTACGAGATTTTCCGGATCGACGATGAGGCGCGGCACATGATCAACGAAAGCTCGACCACGGTGCAATTGCGGCGGCGGGCGCGGGAGTTGGGGATGCGGACCCTGCGGGAGGACGGGGTGCGCAAGGTGCTTTCCGGGATCACCACGGCCACCGAGGTGATGCGGGTGACGATGTCCGACAGCCATTGATGAGAGGGTGTCCCTTCAGCGAACGACTCCGAGCCAAGCCGATCATTCATGAATGCCCATAGCGTAGTCGATGTCCTTCAGGACCGCGGTGTCCTTGACCAGGAACAGGGGGAGGAGATTCTGCACGCGGTGTCTTCTACGGGGAAAGACGTCATCGAAGTGCTCAATGACCACGGGGTGACCGACCGGCATGGATTGTATCGGATTCTCGCCGAAGAGATCGGAGCGGAGGTAGTGAACTTGACAGGGTTTGAACCGCCCGAGGCGGTGCTCCAGCTCGTTCCCTCGAATTTGGCCCGGCTCTACGGGGCTCTGCCGGTGGGTCTCACCGATGTCGGGATTCAGGTGGCCTTTACCGACCCGCTCAACGCCCAGAACTTGGAGGATCTGCGCTTTGCTTTACACAAGGACGTCATTCCGGTGATGGGCGACTTTTACCGGATCCAGTATTTGATCGACAAGCTCTACGGCACCGAGAGCGATTTCAACGACATCTTGGAACTTTTGGACAACAGGTCCAAGGACGGCCCCATGTCGGTGGAAGATCTCGAGGCGGAGGCCAACGCGGCGCCCATTGTTCGCTACGTGGATCTGGTCCTATTGCAGGCTATCAAAGAGCGGGGTTCGGACATCCACTTCGAGCCTTTCGAAGAGGATTTCAAGATTCGCTACCGGGTGGATGGAGCCCTATTCGAGATGTCTCCGCCGCCGCTGCATCTGGCTCCGGCGATCATTTCCCGGGTCAAGGTGATGGCCAATTTGAACATTGCCGAGCGCCGGTTGCCGCAGGATGGCCGCATTCAGAAGATGGTGGGCTCGACGCCGGTGGACTTGCGGGTATCGACTTTGCCCACGGTCTATGGGGAAAGCGTGGTGCTCCGGGTGCTGGACCGTTCCTCGGTCAACCTGGATCTGGAGCATTTGGGATTGCCCCCGGAGATTTTCAACTTCATTGAGGAAACCATTCGCAAGCCGAACGGCATTTTTATCGTGACCGGGCCGACCGGCGCGGGCAAGACGACGACGCTGTATGCCTGCCTGCGGCGGATCAACACGACGGACAGCAAGCTGCTCACGGCGGAGGATCCGGTTGAATACGACATCGACGGGATCATCCAGGTGCCCACCAACGACGCGATTGGAGTGACGTTTGCGCGGGTTTTGCGGGCGTTTTTGCGGCAGGACCCGGACCGGATCATGGTGGGCGAGATGCGGGACGGGGAGACCGTGCAGATCGCCATTCAGGCTTCGCTGACGGGGCATTTGGTGTTCAGCACCTTGCATACGAACGACTCTTCGGGAGCGGTGACGCGCCTGGTGGATATGGGAGCGGAACCCTTTTTGGTGTCCGCGTCCCTGGAGGCGGTGTTGGCGCAGCGGTTGGTGCGGACCATTTGCCGGGAGTGCCGGGAGCCCTACGAGCCCGGGGAGGCCATCTTGGCGCAGTTGAATCTGGCTCCGCACGAGTTGGGGGACAAGCATTTCTACACGGGGGTGGGCTGCGACGTGTGCGGGCACTCGGGTTACAAGGGCCGCAAGGGTCTTTACGAGCTGTTCGACATCAAGGATCAGCTTCGCGACCTCATCACGGAACGCGCCCCCACGGTGGTGTTGCGGCAGAAGTCCATCGAATTGGGGATGCGCACGCTCCGGGAGGACGGGTTGCGGAACATTTACGTGGGGACGACCACTATTGAGGAAGTGCTGAAGTACACCTGATTTCGAGGCGGATCTCCTTGGCTGCGGACTTAACCCGAGTTTCTCATACCCTTTTTGCTGTGGCGCGCTGCACCTCATCCTGCCTGCGTGTGCCCCTCGCGACGAAGCAATATGAGAAATGCGGGTTAAAGAAGGGCGTAGACAAGACCAGCGGATCCCGCTAGAATTTTTTACCAGAACCGTTCGGAGACGTCTCATGGCCAGCTTCAATTACATCGCCCTTGACTCTCAGGGTCAGGAAACCACAGGTCAGATCAGCGCGGGAACCGATGCGGAGGCGATCACGCTGCTGCGAGGTCAGGGGTTGTATCCGACCAAAGTTCTGGAGGAAGGCAAGGGCAGCATCGGCGGCAAGAAGAAAGCGGTGAAGGCCCGGGCCCGCACCCGCACGCAACGCGGAGGAGGACGGGTCAACAACAAGACCCTGATGATCTTTACCCGGCAGTTGGCGACCCTCATTGATTCGGGATTGCCGTTGTTGCGCGGGCTGACGGTGCTGAGCAAGCAGGAACCCAATCCGGTTCTCAAGCGGACGATCAAGACGCTGGAGGAATCCGTCCAGGGCGGATCGACCTTTTCTGAGAGTCTGGCGTCGCACCCGAAGATTTTCAACAAGCTCTACATCAACATGGTCAAGGCGGGCGAACTCGGCGGTGTGCTCGAGGTCGTGCTCATTCGTTTGGCGGAATATCAGGAAAAGGCGCAGAAACTGAAGAACAAGATCGTCTCGGCGATGGTCTATCCGTCGATCGTTCTCTTTATTGCCGTGTCGATCATGATCTTCTTGCTGGCGGTGATCGTGCCGAGTTTCGAGAAGATTTTTGCCGACATGTTGCAAGGCAAACCGTTGCCTTGGCTGACGCAGCAGGTGGTGGGCTTGAGCCGGTCGGTCAAGGACCACATCTTTTTGATTCTGGGAGGGACGGTGGTCTTTTTCATTTTGTTCCGGCTCTTCGCGGGCACGAAATTCGGCCGTCGCCTTATCGATTCCCTCAAGTTGCGGATGCCGGTATTCGGCAACGTGCAGAGGAAGAGCGCTATTTCGCGTTTTGCCAGGACGTTGGGGACGCTGGTGACCAGCGGTGTGCCGATCTTGCAAGCGCTGAACATCACCCGGGACACAGCGGGGAACGTGATCATTTCCAGCGCCATCGACAAGGTCCACGCCAGCGTGAAGGAGGGGGAATCGATCGTGGCTCCGTTGGAAGCGAGCAAGGTGTTTCCGCCCATGGTCATCAGCATGGTCGATGTCGGCGAGGAGACCGGTCAGCTTCCCGAGATGCTTTTGAAGATCGCCGATGTTTATGACGACGAAGTAGACAACGCGGTGGCGGCGCTGACCTCGTTGCTCGAGCCGATCATGATCGTCATTCTCGCCCTCGTAGTTGGGACCATCGTGCTTGCCTTGTTCCTGCCCCTCGTCGAGATCATCAAGAACCTGCAAGCCGGAGCGACCTGAGACGGTGGCCGGCGCTGGCTCCGGAGAGTCCCTGATTCACATTTTTCCCCTCATGCAACTCACGAAGATTTCCTCCGGCGGACGGGCTTCCCGTTCGGGGTTTACCTTGATCGAATTGATGATGGTGGTGGCGATCGTCGCCGTCTTGGCCGGGATCATGATTGCGGTCATTTCCGGAACCAGGCACACCGCCAACCGGAAAAGAGCCGCTGTGGAAATCGGAGCCATTGCTTTGGCCTTGGATCGCTACAAGGTGGAGTTCGGGGAGTATCCTGCCGTTTCGGGGGGGAGCACGAATCCGGAAACCATGGCGAAATGCCTTTATCAGGCGGTGTCAGGGGATGGTTCCGACATGATCGACGGGGTCACCGACGGGGCGTCGTCCACAGGGGAAGCAGGAAGCGCCACTGATGGCCTGGTGTTTCTGGATACGGCGATATATGACCGGGATAAAGTGCGGCGGAACAACCGGGGTTTTGTGCACGCCGACTACTATCTGCAGGATCCCTGGGGGCGTCCTTACCGCTACCAGAAGGCTGGGGATGGAGTGGAAACGCAGAATCCCACCTACGATCTTTGGTCTTGGGGCAATGACGAGACGGGGCAGAAGCCGGAGAGTTGGATCACCAACTGGCAGTAGAACGCGCCGATGGAGGAGGGTGAGGGAGCCGGCCGCACCGTTGAGGACGGCGGGATGATCGTCGCTGTGCCAGGAACGCAGAGCGTTTCCCGGAAGACTCTGCCGGCGACATTGGGGACTGGAACGGGGGTTGCCGGGCAGACTTCCGCGGTTCCGTCCAGCGGGATGGCTGTCGCGAGCATCGTATTCGGAATTCTCGCGATGCTTGCTATCACACTGTTTGGTCCCCTGGCGATTCTTTTCGCGGTGCCTGCCATTGTGTTCGGCTACCTGGCTCAAGGCAGAATCGGCCGTTCGGGGGGCGCCTTGAGCGGCGCATCCCTGGCGAAGGCGGGAATGATCCTTGGCTACGTGGGAATGGGGCTCGGGATGCTGATGGCTTTGTTTTTCGTGCTCGTATTCGCAGGAATGGGTGTGTTCATGTCTTCGACTAGGCCTGGTCTGCCGCCGGCTCCGCCGGCAGTCGCGAGTCCTGGGACGTCTCCGCCGCCCTTAGTGGAGCGGATTCTTGATCCCAGACGCGCGAGTATCAACCGGGCTAGAGCCGAGATCCAAGCCATGAGTTTGGCCTTGGAGAGATACCGGGCGGAATTTGGTGAGTATCCTTCCGTTGCTGGGGGGAGCACGGATCCGGAGGAGATGGCGAAGTGTCTCTATCAGGCGTTGTCCGGAGACGGTTCGGATAAGATCGAAGGCTCCGCCGGCGGGTCCCGGTCCACCGGGGAGGCAGGAAGAGCCACTGATGGTCTGGTGTTTCTGGATACGGCGATATATGACCGGGATAAAGTGCGGCGGAACAACCGGGGTTTTGTGCACGCCGACTACTATCTGCAGGATCCCTGGGGGCGTCCTTACCGCTACCAGAAGGCTGGGGATGGAGTAGAAACGCAGAATCCCACCTACGATCTTTGGTCTTGGGGCAACGACGAGACTGGGCAGAAGCCGGAGAGTTGGATCACCAACTGGCAGTAGAACGCGCCGATGGAGGAGAGGCGTCGTATCAGCGGACCGGGAATGGGGTGAACCACAATTCTATCCCGCATTTCTCATACTGTTTCTCCTGCCGCGCGCTTCATCCTCATAACTCCTGATCGCAGGGAATGGGAAAGGAATGGGCGACCTTGAGGGTCACTGAGTTCAGCGGAGGCGGAAGGCGTCGCCCTTGGACTGCGGCGCGATCCTTCGCCGCTTGCGCGCCGGATTCAGTCCCTAACCCGGGTGAAAGCGCCAGCGCTCACGACGGCGCTCCGCGCCGAGAGAGAGCGGCGACTCGCCGCAGTCCAAGGGCCTCCGGCTCACCTTCTTTCCTCCATCTCCTTGTTTCCGCCCGCCAGATCAGGAGTTCTGATCCTCCCTTCGTTCCGCTTGCCTCGGGCTTGAACAGGGTGTCCTAGTTCTGCCGCCTTCGGCGGCAGGCGCGTTGGCCGCATGGGGTCCGCTGGCGCTTGGCGACGAAAGAGCATGAAGAACCCGGACTAAGAAAGCCGATGCAGGAGGACAGCAGATACGGGGGGAGCGGCGGGACGCCCGATCCGGAAGCGGGAGACCCCGCCATATATCCGGGTCAGCCGCAATTCCCAGTAGCGCCGGGCGTTGCCGCCAGTGCGGGGACCGCGGCGGCGTATTCGGCTCCGCCTTGCAGCGGGATGGCCATCGCCAGTCTGGTGCTGGGAATTCTCGCCATTCTTACCGTTCTGATTCTGTGGGTGATCGCTCCGGTGGCGATCCTGCCCGCGGTTCCGGCGGTGGTTTTTGGATATTTGGCGCAGGGGAAGATTGGCCGCTCGAAGGGCAAATTGGGTGGGATCGCCCTGGCCAAGGCGGGGATGATCCTGGGTTATGTGGGGATGGGGATCGGAGCGGTGATGGTGGTGATTTGGGGTCTGTTTATTGGAGGGGTGGCGCTTTTTGTTTCCTCGGCGCGTCCTGTTATGCCGATGGGACCGGTGAGTGCCGGACCAATGCCGGGTCCGCCTCCCATCGCGACCGAGGGGGAAGTTTCCGAGATTCTGGAGGAACCGGAGATCTTTGAGGCTTGGGAAGACCTTCCGGAGGCTGAATCCGGAAGCATTTTTGAACTGGATAGTGTGTCCGGAGGTGCGCCGGACTTCGATTTCAGTTTGGACTTCCAGGATCCCGCCAATCTCGAGGTGGAGCTTGAGGATCAGGATCAGGATCAGGAGACGGTTGTTCCGGAAGAAACGGAGCCGCTCCTGGAGGAGGCGCCGGTTATGGACGAGCAGAGAGACCCGTGAAGGGCCTCCGGCTCACCTTCTTTCCTCCATCTCCTTGTATCCGCCCGCCAGATCAGGAGTTCTGAGGCTTCGGCAAGAGAATTGTCCGGCAGGGAGAATCGTCCGCGGAGTGATTGCTTGCGGAGGGGACGGCTGGGCCGGGGAGTTGGGGGGAACTTCTCCTTCTCCGGCATGGCCTTGACAAGAGCGGCGCCTATTGCGATTGGCAGACGATGAAAGCGCGGTTACGGGACCAG
This sequence comes from Verrucomicrobiales bacterium, assembly GCA_041749135.1. Classification (GTDB taxonomy): domain Bacteria; phylum Verrucomicrobiota; class Verrucomicrobiia; order Verrucomicrobiales; family DEV007; genus DATKCT01. The sequence continues at coordinate 3,534 of JBGTBW010000007.1, read as the reverse complement.
GGAGAGAGTGACCATGGCATCAGGGTGTTGCTGGGGTGGGGGGGAGCGCTGCTCCTCAGTGTCGCGGCGTTGGGTTGCAGCGGACCGGAAGATACGGGAGCCAGCGGCGGCGAAGGTGCGGGAGGCCGGGAGGCGGGCCCGGCTGGGGGGCAGACTTTGCCGGTGGTTCTGGCTCAGAGAGACGTCGCCGGCGGCGCTCGACAAACGGTTTATACGGTGAGCGCCACCGGCCGTCCGAGCGCGGGGACCGCTCAGCAGGAGTTGAGACTGTCGGTATCGTCGGTGGGTTACACTTTCGACTCGGTCAACCGTCAACGCTCAGAGATCACGCTGCGATCCGGCCGGTCGAGGACATTGGCTCAACTGATTCGTGACCTGCACGGTTATTTCGATGCGATCTTGGGCGGGGCGGCGGAGGGTGTGCTGGTGGGGAAACTGGGGGACGTGCGATATGGCGGAGAAGCCCAGTTTTTTGCTGCCCGGGATGGAGTGCGGATCGTGTTCTTGGATGGCGAGGGAGAGGCGCGCGAGTCCAGGGAGTTGGTGGAAGACGATTTACGGGTATTTCGATCGCTGCTGGACGAGGCGGCGGGGCTCTGAGGAGGAGGCGGGTAGGGAGACAGTGCTCTCGGAGGCGGTGCTTACGCTTCGACTGCTGTGGGGGCAGGAGCGCGGATGCGCGGGGCGACGGGCGCCGGCATCATCGGAAGTTTACGATCGACTTGCCCTGCAGAAGCCGGTTATTCTCCGGTCATGAGCACGCATCGTCCGATTCAGATTCAGGTTTGTGGAGATTGTAATGAAGATGTAACGCGGAGGGGTTTTCTGCGGCGCGGCGCAGGAGTGATCGCGGCGGGCGCGGCGGGCGGCGCTTTTCCTGGGTTGCTGACCGCGGCTCCGAAACCGGAGTCTGCCTCGGAAACCTTGGCGGCGACCTTATTCCGCAGCTTAAGTGAGGAGCAGCGGAAGGCGTTGGTGTTTCCTTTTGATGATCCCCTGCGGCAGAAGGTGGACAACAACTGGAACATCACGGAGCAGACCGTGGCGGAGTTTTTCCAGGCGGATCAGCAGGCCATGATCCGCGAGTTGTTTCTCAAAATGCACAGTGAGGAGTATGCCGAAACTGTGATGAAGCAGGTGGAACACGACAGTGGAGAGAAAGGATTTGGCGCGTCGTCGGCAGCGTTTTTCGGCGAACCGGATTCACCCGGGTTTGAGTTTGTTTTGACCGGGCGGCACTGTACCCGGCGCTGCGATGGCAACACGGTAAAGGGAGCGGCTTTCGGAGGCCCGATTTTTTACGGGCATGCTGCGGAAGGGTTCAATGAAAAGCCGGATCATCCTGGGAACGCATATTGGTTTCAAGCCAAGCGTGCCAACGAGTTGTATCAGATGCTTGATGGAAAACAGCGGGAGACGGCATTGCTAGGAGACAGCCGCGGTGAACACGGGACGGACACCGTGAAATTATCAGGGAAGACGGAAGGACTGCCAGGCCTTCGCTTTTCGGAGATGAGCGGCGATCAAGTAGACCACGCCCGGAAGGTATTGCGGGATCTGTTGGCGCCTTTCCGTCCGGAGGACGCCGAGGAAGCGATGCAACTGATCGAGGCCAACGGATTCGGCCATTTGCACATCGCGTTTTACCGGAACGAGAATGTCGGCGGGGACACGGTGTGGGATGTGTGGCAAATTGAGGGTCCTTCCATGGTCTGGTATTTTCGCGGTGATCCCCACGTGCATGTGTGGGCCCATGTCCGGGAAGCGCCGCTGGCCTGAGCGCGCATTTCCCCGCAGGGGAGAGGGAGGGCCCTTCGTTCTGCGGCCATCAGCGAACCCGCCTTGGAAGTTGGAGGGCCGGTTTGGCTGAGCGGCTGGCTTGAGCTTACCGGGCTGTAGCGGAAAGGTCAGAACTCCTGACCTATCGAGGGAGATCATGGACAGGGAGGAAAATCGCTGAGCCGAAGCGAGACCGCCTCTTGGCGGATGACGCCCTACTTGTGGGGCGGACACTCCTGTCCGCCGATGGAACCTGAAGAGTTCGCGGGCAGGAGTGCCCGCGCCACATACCCTTCCAGCTCATCCAAATTCCTCGAGATCAGGAGGTCTGAGCTTGTAGAGTGCGGCAGTCCTCTGGGGCTTTCGATGGGGACGCGGAGTCTCTGGGAGGCCGAGGCGGGTTGGGATTGGTGGAGTTCTGTGTGGGCCCGAAAGCGGCGAGTCTCGCCGCAGTCCAAGGGCGGCGGACAAGCCGCCGCTAAGATGCCCCGTCGAGCCACGCCGGAGGCCCTTGGACTGCGGCGAGAATCGCCGCTCTCTCTCAAGGCGCGGCGCGCCGTCCTCGAAGCTGCATTCGCAAGAATGCAGACTGCTGGCCCAAGCTGTCTCAAGAGCCCGCCTGGGGACTGGTCTTGGAAACCACGGATGGACACAGATGAACACCGATGAAGAAGATGCATCTCTCGCTAAGAGCGCAAAGGGGGGAGGAAGATGTTTTCTCGATGAGCCTTTGTTCAGAAACCGGGAGCTGGTGAGTATGGTTCGGTGCGCCCCGGCCAGCCTGTGCATTTGGAGCGTGCCCGGTTTTCCGATACCAGATTGCGCGACGGCGGCACTTCAATGGGAGAAAGCGTGACGCATGCCGGGCGACCCACAGCAAATGGCGGAGTTCCTCGCGGCTTACAACCGCGAGCAGCGCGCCCTGTACGGTTACATCCGGAGCCTGTTGTTCCAACGCGAGGACGCCGAGGAAATTTTCCAGGAGACCTGCATCGCGCTCTGGGAACATTTTGACCAGTTTGCCACGGGAACAGATTTCGGGGCGTGGGCGCGGCAGATCGCGCGGTATCGCACGCTGGCCTTCTGCAAGAAGAAGCGGCGGCGGGAGACGCTGCTCTTGGGCGAAGACGTTGTGGCGGTGATGGCGGAGGCGATGGAGGAGGACGCGGCGCGGAGCGATCATCGCCGCCGGGCGCTGCAGGAGTGCACGGAGAAGCTGCGGGACGACGACCATGCGCTCATCCAACGGCGGTATGGCGAGCGCCTCACCACGGTGCAACTGGCGGAGGAGTTGGGTCGCCCGCTCAACACCATCTACAAAGCGCTGCAGCGTATTCGCCGCAGCCTGCGACTTTGCATCGAGCGCACTTTGGCCCGGCAGAAGGCGCTGGGATCGGACACATGAACAAGCCGCATTTCCTGATCAGCCCGGACTGGGAAGAACTCCTCGGGGCGGTGTGCGACGGTCAGCCGACGCCGGCACAGATTCGCCGGTTGGAGGCGATCCTCCGCGAGTCGCCGGAGGCCCGCCGAGATTACCTGATGATGATGCAGCTCGTCGCCGAACTGGAGTGGGGCGCAGTGACGGCTGCCGGTCCCGGGCGGGTTCCGCTTTCAACGGGCGCCCACGCGGTCGCATCAAGCGGCGGCGCCCGCACGCGGCTAAGTTTCCCGCGACTCCGGAATCTGCATCTCACCCCGTTGGCGGTGGGTGTGACGGCTTGCCTGGCGGCGGCGGCCTTCCTGCTCGGCGGC
>JBGTBW010000006.1:0-6303 GCA_041749135.1 Verrucomicrobiales bacterium | reverse complement strand
GGCGCGGGCACTCCTGCCCCCGAACTCTTCAGGTTCCATCGGCGGACAGGAGTGTCCGCCCCACAAGTAGGGCGTCATCTGCCGAGAGGCGGTCTCGCTTCGGCTCAGCGATTTTCCTCCCTGTCCATGATCTCCCTCGATTGGTCAGGGGTTCTGAGGATATCGTAACCAATCTGCCAGACCAGACCTGGAGGGCCGGCCTCCGTGACGGCCTGGTCCCGGGATGGAGACCCATGGCGGCACAGGGCGTGCGGGAGCCCGCCCCTCCAGGATAGCGTAACCAATCTGTCAGACCAGACCTGGAGGGCCGGCCTCCGTGACGGCCTGGTCCCGGGATGGAGACCCTTCGCGGGACAAAAAGCGGTAGAGGACTACCGCACTCCAAGCCGCTACGCGTTCGCCGCGCGCCGTCGTGTCTGCGGCAGCGCAAAGCGCCGCTCTCTCGAGAAACGATCCTCGCTCAGGACGCCAAAGAAGGCCGGGGCTCCTCGCCGGGAAAACCTTCAGACAAGCTCTCGGATTCCCGCACGAGATGGATTTGATCTCCATGGCGCTCCCGCCGGAACACCGCATCCTCCGGGCCGTAACCTCCCGGCCGGATGGCTTTCACGAAATCCGCATCCGCCCGCGCCTGATCAAACCAGTGAACCACGCGATTCCCATCGACGAACACGACCAAAACCACCAAGTCGGAGTGCGACACAGCGGAGCGGCGAAATCCGTCCCACCGGAAGCCCAATTCCTTTTGGACGGCATCCTCCGAAGCATAAGGACCGATCAGATGAACCCGGGTCCACCGGAATGCCGTAAGAGCGTTCAGTTCAATGCGCTCCGCGCCATGCTGGAGCCGGTGCTCCCAGGCTGAAGCGGTCACTCGCCCGCGCTCGTAGACCACCGCCGGCACACAAACCACCAACACGATCAAAGTGAGCACCGCGGATTTCCAAATTATCCCCGATGGTTTTCGCTGAATCATACTCCCCATACAAACTTGAGACGCTCCCTTAGTCGCTTTCTTAGATGAATGCACGCGACAATCGTTCAATGCGGTTCTGGACAGGGATTCTCCTGAGCGTCCTGAGCGAGTGTGCGAGCAAGGTTCGCGCCAATCCTTTCCCGCATCTGACTGCGTTCCTTCGAAACGTCCCATGTGCTTCCCACCCAAAGGTGCTGGATTCCCGGCTCGAATTGGCCCAGGATCCCCCAGCCCAGATGCTTCCCCGATTTTTCTATCGCTTTCGTCATCCGGAAAAGGCTGTGGCTGCATTCCTTTTGGCCGCGGTGCTTGCGGCGCCTCAGGCTCCCGCGGCGGAATTGCCCGTGGCCTCCGTCGAAGGCCAACCCCTGGCCGCCAACATCCGGCGGCTGATGCGCAGCCTGGACTTCCTCGGCCAGCCCCTCGACCCCGGCGCGGCCGTTGCCCTCGAGCAAGCCGCCGATGAACGTGACGCCGAGCAACTTCAGAGGCTACTCGATCCCCTGGCCCTCTTCTCCATTTCCATCAACCCGGAACTTCGAGTCAAATTGGCCCGGGGACCCGCCCCGGCGAACATCCAACAGGCAGGCTACACCGCCGTCCTCTTCAAAGTCTTCAACGAAGCCGTCTCCACTGCTTCACTCAACTTCTCCAGCCCGCAAAGCGGACCCGTCTACGCGGGCGCCAGCCGTTCCATCCTCGAACGTCAAGCCCAAACCGAACTCCTGGAGAACGAGAATCACGAGCAGTCGCAGGAACGCTTTTTCGACATCGAGCCCTTCAATTCGCCCCCGATGACTTCAGAACTCAGCGGGCTTGAAGTGGAATACGGCATCGCCCTTCTCTCCAGCTCCGAGGCTGGGAAACGTGAAGCGACCATCATGGCCAGCGTCGGACCGGGATCGCAAGATCTCGGTTTCCGCAACGAACTCCCCATTCTTTTCACCGTCCGCCCCGCCGTCGCTGTGCGGCTCGACATCCGGGAACCTGACGGAACGTCCTCCGCCGCCCGCCTCGAATTTCGCGACAGGCTGGGAAAGGTCTATCCGCCGCAAGCCAAGCGCGTCGCACCCGATCTCTTCTTCCAGCCACAAGTCTACCGGCAGGACGGCCAAAGTGTCCTCCTCCCTCCGGGGGAACTCGAACTCCGGTCCTGCCGTGGTCCGGAATACCGGGTCCGCAGGGAAACGGTGTCCATTCCGAGCGCAGGAGAACCTGTTCTTGCCATCCGTCTGGAGCGTTGGGTCGATCCCTCCTCTTACGGCTTTTACAGCGGCGATCACCACATCCACGCCGCCGGTTGTTCCCACTACACTTCGCCCACCCAAGGGGTCCGCCCGGAGGACATGTTTCCTCAGATCCTGGGCGAAGGTCTCCATGTCGGCTGCGTGCTCACTTGGGGGCCCTGTTTCGATTTCCAGCGCAGGTACTTTTCTCCGGTCGCTCATGAACTCAGCCGCCCCTTTGCCGTCCTCAAATACGACCTGGAGATCAGCGGCTTCAGATCGGCGGCGCTGGGGCACGTCTGCCTGCTCAATCTCACCGACCAAACCTACCCAGGATCCGAAGGATCAAGCGACCGAGGCTGGCCTACCTGGACCGTGCCGGTGATGCGATGGTGCAAAGAACAGGGCGGCGTCGCCGGCTATCCTCACTCAGCCATGGCCATTGACCCACCCGCGGAATCCGCTCGCCTGCTGCGCCGTTTCGATCGCGACGCCGACGGCCATCTCAGCGGACCGGAAACCGAGGACCAGCTTCTTCCCTACGCATTCTCCACCATCGACCGGGACGCCAACGGCATGCTCGCCGGCGCGGAACTGCAAGACGCCGCCAGCCGTGCTGCCGCCGAACTGCCAAATTACGCCATCCCCGCCATGAACGGAGCCGGGGCCATGGAGATTTTCGTGAGCGCCGTGGAGGGCGTCTGCGACTTCATCAGCGCCATGGATACCGCTCGCATTCCCGAGTGGAACACCTGGTACCACCTCATGAATTGCGGTTTTCCGGTGAAGTTGAGCGGCGAAACCGATTTCCCCTGCATGAGCAGCCGCCGCGTCGGCCAGGGGCGGGTCTATGTTCAGTTAGGTGAAATTGACGCCATAGATTTCTCCGCCTGGTGCGCGGGACTCGCCGCGGGCCGGTCCTACGTTTCAGATGGCTATGCCCACGCGTTGTCTTTCACCGTCAACGGCTTCCCCTCCGGACCCGATCCCCTTTCGCTCGACGCCCCTGCCTCCGTCATCGTCGAGGCCCTGGTCGCCTTCGCTCCGGAAATCCCGGAAGCCGTCGCCCACGGAACAGCCGAAGCCCCGCAAGGACGACGGGTCGCCGGAGACACCATCGAATTGCATCTGCCCCGGAGCGACAGATCCGTCGAGGCTCCTGAGCACACCGTCGAAATCATCGTCAATGGTTTGCCCGTAGCCTCAGCCCGGGTCCCCGGAGATGGCCGCTCCCATCCCCTGCGCTTCGAGATCCCTTTAGAACATAGCTCATGGATCGCCTTGCGCCAGTTTCCCCAACTACATTCCAACCCGGTAACCGTCCTGGTCGGCGGTCAACCTCTCCGCGCTTCCCGGCGCAGCGCCCTTTGGTGCGCCGAGTCCACTCGCCTTCTCTGGGAGAACCGCCACGGTTTCATCGGCGAAGGGGAGCGCGAGCAAGCGCGAGTAAGTTATGACCGCGCCATCGCCGCCTATGAACGGATCGCCGCTGAGTGCCCTGAAGGTTCCTAACCCGCATATCATCCGCCGTGAACTCCATCAGCCCGACCCTCTCCCCGGTGGCTCTCGATACCTTGCCCACCCCTTTTCTCCACATCGACGGGGCCATCGTCCGAAGGAACGTGCAAACGCTCGCCCGCTACGCCAACACCCATGCTTTGGCCTGGCGCCCGCACACCAAGACGCACAAGTCCACCCGCCTGGCCCAGCTTCAGATCGCCTATGGAGCCTGCGGTCTGACCACCGCCAAAGTGGGCGAGGCCGAACGAATGGCCCCGTTGTGCGCCTCCACGCTCATTGCCTATCCCATCCTTGATCCCGCACGCTGCCGGCGCAGCGCCGAATTGGCGCGAGATCACGAAATCCTCGTCGCCATAGATTCCGCCCTTGCCGCCGAGCGTTTGAACGCTGCCGCCGAGGCCGCCGGCTCCACCATGGGCTTGCTCGTCGACCTCGACGTGGGATTTCACCGGACCGGGTTGCAATCGCCCCGGGACGCGCTCCATCTCGCCTCGTTTATCGACGGTTTGCCTGCCGTCGCGTTGGCGGGCCTGTTCGTCTATCCTGGCCACATCAATTGCCCACCGGCGGAGCAGGCCCCCATGCTGCAGGCGGTCGGCGATCTGATCCAGGAGACCTTGGCGCTATGGGAAACCCAGGGACTCGCCGCGCCCATCGTCTCCGGCGGTTCCACTCCCTCGTGCTTCCAATCGCATCTCGTCTCGGGCCTCACCGAGATCCGCCCGGGCACAAATATCTTCAATGACATGAACACCGTTCACGGAGGCTATTGCCGCTTGGAGGACTGCGCCGCGCGCATCGTCGCCACCGTGGTGAGCGATGCCGTTCCCGGTCAGATCGTCCTGGATTCCGGAAGCAAGACCCTGACCAACGATCCCTGTGGACCCGCTCCTTCCTCCGGCTTCGGTTATCTCGTCGGATACCCGGAGGCCAAAATCGTGAAGCTCAGCGAGGAACACGGCCAGGTCGATGTCCGGGCCTGTGCCCGCGTCCCGTCCCTCGGAGAACGCGTCGCCGTCATCCCCAATCACATCTGCCCCTGCGTCAATCTCCAGGATACTTTCTGGTGGACGGAAACCCCCGAAAGTCCTCCTGAACCGGTTCTCGTCGACACCCGTGGAGCGCTGTCCTGATTCAATCTTCTCTCCCTTCGGCCCGCATCCCCTATGCCTCTGATCATCGATTCTCACCTCGACTTGGCTTGGAATGCCCTGGCCTGGAAACGCGATCTCACCCAAGCGCTGGAAGTCATCAACGCGACAGAGACTGCCCGGGCTGCTGAACCCGGCCGTTCCCGCGCCACCGTGTCCTTGCCCGAGATGCGCAGCGGCGGCGTCGCGCTCTGTTTGGCGACCCTCATGGGCCGCGTGCCGTATGGAGCCCGCGTCTCCTTGCACGGCGATAGTCTCGACTTCCCTTCCCACACCCAGGCTTACAGTTTCGCTCAGGGCCAGCTCGCTTACTACCGGTTGCTCTCGGAACTCGGCGAAACCAGACTCCTCCTCACGGTCCAAGATCTCGACGAACACTGGGCATCGTGGTTAGCCAGCGACGGCCCGCCGCCCTCCATCGGAATCGTCCTGGCCATGGAAGGCTGCGATCCCATCATCGCACCCGCACAAGCCGAAGCCTGGTTTCGCGATGGACTTCGCTGCGGCGGGCTCGTGCACTACGGCCGCAGCGCCTACGCGGTGGGCACCGGCGACGACGGACCCCTCACTCAGTCCGGCCGCGACCTGCTCGCGGAGTTCGCCCGACTGGGGATCATCCTTGATTTAACCCACCTCAGCGACACCAGCTTTTTCGAAGCCATCGATCTCTTTCCGGGACCCGTGCTCGCCAGCCATCAAAACTGCCGGGCGCTCGTCCCGGGCCCTCGCCAGTTCTCTGATGAACAGATTCGTCTCGTTCTTGACCGTGGAGGCATTCTCGGAACGGCCTTCGACAACTGGATGCTTTGCCCCGGTTGGATCCTCGGGGAAACCTCCCGGGATGCCGTCGATCTGGGAGCCGTGGTAGACCACATCGATCACATTTGCCAACTCGCCGGAAACTGTCGCCACACCGCCATCGGTAGCGATCTCGACGGAGGCTTTGGTAACGAACAGACGCCGATTGGCCTCGATCGAATCTCCCATCTCAAAAAACTCGAAGAGACTCTCTCTCGCCGTGGCTACACAGCGGACGAAATCGCAGCCATCTTCCACGGAAACTTGCTGCGCTTCCTGCGCGAGCACCTGCCGCATTGACCAAGTCCGGAGCCGGAGCTTTCCCTCCTCAGAACTCCTGACTTCGGGGAATTCTGATGAGCCGTCAGTCCAGGAAAGTTCTGCGATTCGCCCGGGCGCACCCGGTGCAGTGGAGGATCAAGCCGCGGCACTTGGACTGCTGCCATCCTGTCTGGTTGATCCCATGTGTTCGCTCGCAAGAGCGGGAATTCTAAGCCGAACTTTCTCCACGGTTTTTAATATAAGGGGTTGAGTACCAGTGATTCACGTGAAATCGGACTGGCTGGATTCTGGCTACACCTTTCTTTTACGGTTTCACACCGATGAGTTCAAAGACGTGGCTTTGGAATTT
>JBGTBW010000005.1:0-66785 GCA_041749135.1 Verrucomicrobiales bacterium | reverse complement strand
AGGAGGTCCTCCTGAGTCCAGCCGGCCAGGGCCTGTTCTTTATCGGGGACTTCCAGCAGCAGGTGGAAGTGGTTGCCCAGGCAGCACCAGGCCAGGCAGCGCAGACCGCTAAAGCGCAGTTGCCTGCGCAGCAGGATGCGGCAGAACTCCCGTTCGGCCTCGCCGAAGACGATATGACGGCCGGCGAACCGGGAAACGGCGTGATAGCAATGGGTCTGCCCCTTGGGGCCGAGCAAAAACTGGCGCAGCTTTCTCATGAGCCCATCCTGGAGCCGCCCAAACCACCCGTCAATCTTTTTAATATAGTGTCTGACACTATATACTTAAATTGATGCACTTCAATTCTAGCCCCTATTGCACCTTGACGCTACCGGAGCCCCTTCCTATTCTGCCCGGGCCCGTCGGCTCCCCGGCCGGGAGCCGCAGGCATGAACATCCACGAATACCAGGCCAAGGAACTCTTTGAGAGATTTGGAGTTGCAAATCCCCCTGGAATTGCCGTGGACTCGCCCGAGGCGGCTTTCGAGGCGGCCTCTCGCCTCGGCGGAAAGGGCCTCGTCGTCAAAGCTCAAGTCCACGCCGGAGGCCGAGGGAAAGGCCGTTTCAAAAATGGATTCCAGGGCGGCGTACATCTCTGCGATTCCCCCGAAGCCGTGCGCGAGACGGCCTCAAAAATGCTCGGACAGGTCCTCGTCACTCACCAAACCGGCGACGAAGGCAAACTTGTCCGCCGCGTCCTCGTGGCACAATCAGTCGAGATCGCTCAGGAGCACTACTTCGCCATTCTCATCGACCGGGCCGCGGAAGCCGCCGTCGTCGTCGCCAGTGCCGAAGGCGGCGTGGACATCGAGGAGGTCGCGGCATCGCGTCCCGAACGCATTATCCGGCAGCCGCTGCACCCTTTGCTCGGCCTTCAACCTTTTCAAGCCCGGAAGATCGCCGCTCAGTTGGGATTCACTGCAAAACCCGCCGCAGCGGCCGCACAGCTCTTTCTTTCCGCTTGGCGGCTGTTTTCCTCCTGCGACTGCTCTCTCCTCGAGGTCAATCCCCTCGTGCTCACTCCCGGCGGCGATGTCCTGGCTCTCGATGCCAAGTTCAACTTCGACGACAACGCCCTGTTCCGGCATCCTGATATTGCTAGCCTGCGCGATCCCTCCGAAGAAGATCCCCGCGAGGTGGAAGCCTCCGAGTTCGATCTCAACTACATTGGGCTCGACGGCAACATCGGGTGCATGGTCAACGGCGCCGGCCTGGCCATGGCCACCATGGACATCATCAAGAGCTGCGGCGGCGATCCTGCCAACTTCCTCGACGTCGGCGGCGGAGCCAGCGAATCCCAGGTCCAGCAAGCCTTTCGCATCTTGGTCAAAGATCCCCATGTTCAAGCCATTCTCGTCAATATCTTCGGCGGGATCATGCGCTGCGACGTGATCGCTCAAGGGATCATCGAAGCCGCGAGGGAAATCCAACTTCCGGTTCCGGTTGTCGTCCGGCTGGAAGGCACCAAGGTCGAAGAAGGGCGCCAGCTCCTGAAGGATTCCGGTCTAAACCTCATCACCGCTGCCGATCTCGCCGGAGCTGCCCGCGCAGTCGTCGCAGCAGCAGGAAAGGGAACCCCGTCCTGAATCCGGGTGCGCCCCGTTCCCGGTCGCTTTGTCCAGCAACTGATCTTTCAATGGCCATCCTCGTCAATCACGACACCCGACTGCTGGTGCAGGGCATCACCGGCAAGGCCGGATCCTTTCATGCCGCCGCTTGCATGGACTACGGCTCCGAGGTCGTCGCCGGAGTCACGCCGGGACGAGGCGGAGACACCTTCCGCGACCGTGTCCCCGTATTCGACACCGTGTCCGAAGCCCGCGAACAAACCGGCTGCAACGCCACCATGATTTTCGTGCCCGCCGCCTTCGCCGCGGATTCCATTCTCGAAGCCGCTGACGCGGGGATCGAAGTGATCGTGGCCATTACCGAAGGCATTCCGGTCGCCGACATGATTCGGGTCAAAGCGGCCATGTGCGGCGCTTCCTCCGTCTTGATCGGCCCTAACTGCCCCGGCATCATCACGCCCGGGGCATGCAAGATCGGGATCATGCCAGGCTACATCCACAAACCGGGCCGGGTCGGCGTGATCTCCCGCTCCGGCACTCTTACCTACGAGGCCGTCTGGCAGCTCACCTCCCGCGGTCAAGGACAATCCACCTGCATCGGCATCGGAGGCGATCCCGTCCACGGAGTCACGCACCTCGATGCCGCCAGAATGTTCACCGAAGATTCCGAGACCGACGCCTTTGTTCTGATCGGGGAGATCGGCGGCTCCGAAGAAGAAGAGGCTGCCGCTTGGATTCGCGAACATTGCGACAAGCCGGTCGCCGCCTTCATCGCTGGAGCCACCGCGCCGCCCGGCCGGCGGATGGGCCACGCCGGAGCCATCATCTCCGGCGGCAAAGGCACGGCATCCGCCAAAAAAGAAGCCCTGCGCGAGGCCGGAATCTACGTCGCCGAAACTCCCGCCGAAATTGGCGAAACCCTCCTGAAAGCGATGGGCGTCTGATGGCCCGTCATAGCATCGACTCGTTTTCCACCCCGGACCAGCCGGCAACGCAGACCCTCACAATTCCTCCATGACCATAGCAGCAAAAGGACTGGAAGGCATCGTCGCCAACGAATCAGCACTCAGCAAGGTCGAGGGCGCACAGGGAAAACTCAGTTACCGGGGTCACACAATCGATGATCTTGTCGAGCATACTACCTTCGAAGAAGTCGCCTATCTGTTGCATAGAGGCAAACTCCCGGATCGGAGCCAGCTCGCCAAGTTTTCCCAGGCCCTTCGGAGAGAACGGAGTCTTCCACTGGGAGTCCTCGACTTCCTTCAATCGGCGCCCAAGGACGCGCTGCCCATGGATGTCCTCCGCACCGGTGTTTCCATGCTCGGGCTCTACGACTCGCGCGGCAATGACCAAGACCGCACCCTCAATGAAGAACGCGCCACCTCCATTTGCGCCCGTATTCCCCTCATCGTCGCTTACTTTCACCGGGCGCGCCACGGGCTATCCCTGCCGCCCGCCCGCGACGATCTCACGGAAGCCGCCCATTTTCTCTACCTGGTCACGGGCGAAGTTCCCACGCCCGATGCGGCCAAGACCCTCGATGTAGCCTACATCCTCCATGCCGATCATGGCATGAACGCCTCGACCTTCAGCGCCCGGGTCACCATCGCCACCCTCAGCGATCTCTACTCGGCCATCACCTCCGCCATCGGGACCCTCAAGGGGCCCCTCCACGGCGGAGCCAACGAAGGAGTCATTCGCATGCTGCGCGAAATCGGCGACGAGAACAAGGTCGATGCCTGGGTCGAGGATCGGTTATCCAAAAAGAAGAAGATCATGGGAATAGGCCACCGCGTCTACAAGGCCCTCGATCCTCGGGCTCCTCACCTGCGCCGCATGGCGGTCCAACTCACGCAGGAACTCGGCGAACCAAAATGGATCCGCATGTCCGAGCGCATCGCGGAGATCATGCTCGAACGCAAGGGTCTCAACGCCAACGTCGATTTCTATTCGGCCACCGTCTATTACTCGCTGGGCATCCCCACAGATCTTTTCACTCCTATCTTCGCCATCGCCCGCGCCGCCGGATGGACGGCCCAGGTTCTCGAACAACTTGCCGACAATCGCCTTTACCGTCCCCTCACCGAATACATCGGCCCCGAACCGCCCCAACCGGTCGTTCCCATCGACCAGCGTTGATCCGGAGTGGGAGTTCCGGCGGCACAGTCCGCGGGCTAACCCTTCCTAACCAATCGTCTCCGGCTGCACCCAGAGATCAATCGGTTTCGCGGCCTTGGTTTCGAAGGGCAGCAACACCTTGCGGCCGGAGCCGGCGGATTGGTAGGCGGCGAAAATCACTTCGAGCACGGCCCTTCCGTCCTCGCCCGTGACCTGCGGTTCCTTGTCATGCCTCACGCAATCGACGAAGTGGGCCATTTCGTGATGGAAGCCATAGTTCCAGGACTCTTCGTAAATCGGAAACGACCAACCCTTGGTCGAGCCCGCCTTCTCGACGGCATATTCGTAACCGTCCAGGCTGTAGGCTTCAATGGCATTGCCGTGCAACAGGTCGGCGAAGGCCACGCCCTTCGAACCGTGCACTTCCGCCCGGTCGTCCATACCGCCGAGCTTGGTCCAACTCTCCTCCGCCAACGCAATAACGCCGTTCTCAAACTCCAGAATGATCAGCGCGTTGTCGTCGCCGCGGGTCTTGTCCCTATGCACTTGCAAGGACATCTGAGCATAGACCGACTTGATCTTTGGACGGCCGAGTATCCAACGAAAAAACTCGAAGGCGTGGCAGCCCATATCCATGGTGACGCCTCCGCCGCTGCGATCGACATCCCAAAAGTGCGGCGCATGCGGTCCATCGTGTTTCTCGGATTGCTTCAGCAGCGTCGGCTCACCGAGCGCCCCGGATTCCAAGAGCCGCTTCAACCGCACATACTTGGGCGTGAAACACAACTCCTCGGCATACATCAATTTCACCCGGGCCTGGCGGCAGGCTTCGATCATCCGGTCGGCCTCGGCGAGGTTCAAACACATGGGCTTCTCCAGCACGATGTGCTTGCCTGCCGCCGCCGCGTCGCAAGTGATCTGGCAGTGGGTGTAATTGGGCGCCCCGATGACGACCATGTCGATCTCGGGCATCTCAAGCATCCGCCGGTAATCCGTAAAATGCTGCGGGATGCCGCGCGCCCTGGCGAATTCCTCGGCATTTCCCGGCGTCGGCGAGGCCACGGCGCAGATCTCAGCCGCTTGACAAGCCTGAAGCGCTTCGGCGTGGATGGTCGTGATGAACTGAGATCCGACCAGGCCGGTTTTGACTTTGTCGCTCATGATGAAGTTGTGTCAGCGTGAGGAGTGCGCGCTCTCGAAAACTGTGCGCCTGTCTCCGCCGCGATCCGCCGGAAGATTTCAAGATGCTCTATGTCGTAACCGGCCACGTGAAAGTCGAGCTGATCTTGATGCGTTCCCCTGTCGCCGACGACTGTCGCGCCGCGGTCATGATCTCGAGCACGTGCAACGCGTGTTCAGGAGTGACCAGCAGCTCTTTGCCGGTCACAAGGCACTCCGCCGCCAAAGCGGCTCCGATTGGCCACGAGTACCCCTTGGGATCCGTCGCGTGCCGCGCAAGTTCGCGAGCCTCTTCCGTGGCCAGGTCAACACCCAAGGGAGCCCAATCGTAACCCACCATTCCCATGAATCCCTTCGAACCCACCACGTCGATGGTGTAACGCTGTTCGTTCTTCCCATCGTGCCCATGCGGATTGAAATAATTGAAGCCCGATTGCACGTGGGAAATCACTCCCTGCCCGTGGTCCATGAGCACCATGGCGTTGTCCTCCGCTTCAACCTGGATGAGGCCCTTGTCATCGACGGTGCGCTCCGGTGTGACGATGCTGAGCATGGCGGTCACTTGCTTCGCAGGACCGAGGAGACCGGTCAACGACGTGAGGTTGTAGACCGCGAGGTCCGGCATGCTCCCCCCTCCTTCTTCGTAGAAGAAAGCCGACCAGCCCGGGCCCTCGTGCCCGTAGTGGGCATGCGCCGCCGCCACCCGTCCAAGCTTACCGGCAGCGAGTTGCTTGGCCATAAAGGCAAACTGCGGACTCTCCACCGTGATGGGCGCTCCCCAGAGGCGGATGCCCTTCGCCTGGGCGAGGCCCAGCAGCTCCTGCCCCGCGGCCAGTGAGTTGGCGATCGGCTTCTCGCTCCAGACGTGCTTGCCCGCTTCGAGGGCCTGGCGGTTGAGGCGCTCATGCTCCTGCATGTCTGTCAGGGTCACAAGAAAATCAAATGGTTCGCCCGCCAGCATCTCATCGATGTGCGGGTAAGTGTTGGAGATCCCAAATCGTTCCCCCTGCTTCCTGGCGCGTTCGTAGCGGATGTCGCAGAGGCTGACCACTTCGACGAAGGGGGACTCCGTCAGCACCGGCAAATAGGACTGAGACACGCTCCCGCAACCGATGACCCCGGTCCGGACTCGCTTGCCTTCGGCTTGCGCGGCAGCCGGGCTTGCGGGGCCGGCCGCGACAGCCGCTCCGGTCAACAGAGTGTTTCTGGCGAAGTCACGGCGGCTCCAAGGAAGAGATGCGTGGTTGCTCATGATGGGGATCGTCTGGATTCTGTCGTCTAACGGTTAAAGATTCCCGGAGCAAGCATTCCCTTGCTTCAAGACCTGAAAAGTGTCGAGCGCCCCCATGTCGCATGCCGGAACAAGGCGAAACCAACGCGCGATCCCTCATGCGGGGAGCGGCCGGTCGCCACACAGTCCAGACTCCACCCGCCATCGGTCTCCGAAACGCCCCGGTCATCGCGCAAGGAACCGCCGCCAGGCCTGCGCAGCCGCCCCAATCCATCCGGCATCCGCGCCGGTCGCGGCCTGATGGATGGGCAGACCGCGTCTCCTATCGGACCAAATGCTCCGCCGAGTCGCTGCCGCGAACTCATCCCAATAGAGTCCCGCGCTTGATCCGAGCCCGCCGCCCAGGATCACGGCTTCCGGATCGAGAACATTCACCAGCAGCCCGGTCTGGGATCCCAAAGCCTCACCCGCTTCCCGCACGATCTGCGCGGCGACAGCGTCTCCCCCGTTCGCTGCCTCGACCACATCCTGACCCGAGCTAGCCTGTCCGCGCAACGCCTCGAAACGCGCCGCGAGAGCCGGACCAGACGAAATATCCTCCAACGTGCGGGTGTTGACGTGGTCGCATCGTTCACACCGGAGTTGGATCGGACTGCTGGCCATCGTGCCGGTCATTCCCTCCGCACCGAGGTAGGGCCGGCCCTCGATCATCAGGCAGCAGGAGATGCCGGTGCCGGCCGTGATGTAGAGAAACGCGCCGTAAGGTTTGCCCGCTCCCCAAAGCGCCTCCGCCAGTCCGGCTGCACGGACGTCCGCCTCGACAACGGCGGGAGCGATCTCGGAAAGCGCTTCGCAAACCCAAAGCCCATCCCATGGAAGGCAGTGTCTGCTGGCGATTCTACCGCGACGGTCCACCAATTCGCAAACCCCAAGTCCGATGGCTCCGGCACGCCGCCCCAGGCCGGCGGCTTCGGACGCCAATTCCCGCGCAAGTCCTAGCACATCCTCTAAGACGGCCCGGCCTCCCCTTAGAGGCCGCGTGGGCACAATGTGCTTGGTGAGCTGCCGTCCTTCCGGAACCGACAACAAGCCCGCCGCGATCTTCGTCCCGCCCACATCGATCCCGATGCAACAAACGCCGGTGTTCACAGGAACAATCCGAGCAAACGACGGGTCCTTCTCATCCCACCCTTCGTCTCTTCCTGTAGAACTCTCATCATATCACCTTTCCATCGTGCTGGCCGCAGCCTCATCGAGAAACACATTCGCTCCAGGGTGACCTTGGAGCAACGACGCCGGGCAATCCGCGCTTCGTGGTCCCTCCAGCATGGCCTTCACCGCCGCCGCCTTGTGAAATCCAAAGGCCAGAAGCAAGATACGGCTCGCGCCGAGGATCGTCCTCATTCCAACGGTGGCTCCCCGGGAGGGAGCGTAGCGGCCGCCGAACCAGATGCGGTTGGCCTCGACGGAAACCGGATCGAGATCCAACACCCGGTCGCCGGAACTCTCCGCACTGCCGGGTTCGTTGAACCCGAGGTGACCATTCTCCCCGAGTCCGAGCACCGCCGCATCGATGCCTCCGGCGGCTTCGATCCGCTGTCCGTGCTGCCGTAAGCTCGCCGCTGCGCCGGACTCAATGGAACTCAAGCAGTGATAACGCCCCGCGGACACACCCCAGGGCTCGACGGCGGTCCGGCGGATCAGGTTGGCGCAATTGTGCGGTTCGTCTTCGTCGACCCCGACGTACTCGTCCAGGGCGAAGACGTTCAGATGCCTCAAAGATAGACGCCGTTCGCCAATGCGCCGGTAAAGATCCAGCGGCGTATTGCCGCCGGCCAGCAAGACATTGCAAACTCCGGGCCCGGCAAGCCATCCGGCAAACAATTCCGCCGCCGCCGCGTTCGCGACTTCCGCGCTGGAGTGGATGCTTACCCGCATTTCACTTACCCGCATCTCTCTGCACTGCTTCCTCGCCGAGACCCGCAGCCAGCGCCCGGATGTAAGCGGCATTGCAGCCACAACAGCCGCCGGCATAACCGATGCCTTCATTCCGGGCCGCCTCCCCAAACTCGACGAACTCACGCCGCGAAACCTGTATCGTTTCCAGATCGTTGGGGAAAGCCGGGAGCCGCGTGAATGAATGACAGGCGTCCGTAGTGCGGAATGCCGCCGGCTGCGCCGCCAGAGGCGTATCCACCGCGCGCCGCATCTCGCGCAGCAGGGGAAGCATCTGTCGCGGGTCCTGCTCGCAGTTCGCTCCGACGGCGATGGCGCCGAGGCCGGCCATGACCTTGGCGCATTCCGCAGGCGTATGGCCGTCGCTGCATTGGCTAACCAGAGGACGGAAGCTCATCGTAGCCACGGCGGCCAATCCGGCGGCAGCCGCGCATTCGAGGGCAACCTTCATCTCCGCCAGATGAAAAAACGTCTCCAGGATGAGGAAGTCCACACCGGCATCGTCGAGCAGCCGGATCTGCTCGGCGATGTGATCGCGAGCCTTCTCCAGCGCCGCCATGCCTTCGCGTTCGATGAGCTGCGTGCGCGACACGCTTCCCGCCACGAGCGCGCGATCGCCTGCGACATCCCGGGCCAGCCTCACGGCGGCGTGGTTGATGCGTTCCGTCTCTGCTCCATATCCCGCCCGGTCGAGTTTCTCCCGAGTACCGAAAAAAGTGAGCGCCTGCAGCACCTGGGAGCCGGCTTGAAGAAACTCGCGATGCAGTCCGCCCAGGGCTCCGGGATTCTCGATCGCGACCTCGGGAGTGAATTGCCCTGTTCCACGCCCGGTTCCGACCGTTTCGCGGCCCGAGCCGCTGTCCACATATCCGCGGCGCTCGAGTTCGATAAGATAGCCGCCGTCGCCCAAGACGACCCGCCCGGATTGCAGGAGTTCCGTGATGGGCGTCATGCCGTGAGTTTCATGGCTCCTTGGGTCCTGTTCGCTGTTCGTTGGATTGTATTGGTTCGGCGAACTCAAACCGGGGCATCGCAATCTCTCTCATCGTGACCGTATGTAGATCGTCCAGGCAAGCCAAACGAACTCACCCAAACCAATGCCCAGCAAGACCAGCGGAAAACCCAGCCGCAAACTACGGCTGCTCCATGTGGGTCAAGTCCCGCAGAACCTCTGAAGAGCCGGCTTATCCTTGCCGCCCACGATTCCACGTTTCAACCCGCAAAGCTTGACTGCCCCCAAGATCGTAAAGACCGCGCCAGACAGGGCCAACGGGAACCAGTCAGCGAATGCAACGCTTCCGATCATTCTGGAAATCTTCATGTGAGGATTGCGATTGCGATGGCCTATAGAGGGAAGGACTCCGGTTGCCCGGCTCCGCCGCACAATGCGTGACCGCGGCGCGGCGTCAAGTCCCGCCAACCTCACTGCACCGGAGGCCGCCAGTGAAGCCCTTACCGCGCGTGTCTTCTAGCCCGCGCTTCTCGAACCCGTCCTTGCCCTCCAGGCGGGCGGCTCGTAGGTTCCCTGAATGGTTGCCAGCCCCGTTCCTAGCATGCCAGGCCGCCGCCTTCAATGAGGACTGAAACCACGACGAACAAGACCCGGCCAAAAGCGCCGGTGGGAACACGAGTGAGATTCCTGCCCAGTGGTGGGCTGAGTTTGAGGCGGCCGCCAGGCGCCCGCTCGGCACCCGCTTCCGCTCCGCGTTTATTCACACTTACAAACCCGTGCTGGATATGCGTCCTTCCGGGTTCTCAAGACCACGGCTGGCTACCGCCGCTGGTGTGAGGAGAATCTGCCATCCTGGCTCGCCTATGGCCGCGTTTGAATACCGTCAGGCGTTTCTCCCGATCACGGATGAACAGATATGAGGACCAGGCGGGTTGGCATTGCGAGTCCAAGCTCTTCATTGCGAAGACCGCCTTTCCATCGACAAAGCCGCCACGGCGGCAAGGGCGCAGGCGATGCCGGCTGCTTCCCTCTTTCCGATGGTCTCGCCCAAGAAGAGAAGCGCCAGGCCGATGCCGACCACCGGAAAGAGGTTGACCAGCGGCGAGATCACCGCCGCCTTGCCCCCGCGCGCGAATGCTGCGAGCACCGCAAAATTGCCGAATGCCAGGAAGAAACCTAACGCGATCACGACCGTCCACGTCTGCGCCGTGATGGCGGCCGGCCACGGTTCGCTCAGGCCGTAAAAGACGCCCATCGGCAGGAATGCGCCGAGATAAACGAGCGCCGATGCTTCCGCCGAAACATGATTCGTGGCGGCTTTCTGCAAGAAGGCGGAAAGTCCCCAAAGCACGATGGGCGGCAGGGCCACGAGCACGGCCGGCGAGAGCAGGCCCGCCCCCTGCGAAACATTGAACAGCCAGATCGCCGTCGCCGCCAGGATCAAGCCGGCACACTGCAGCCGGTTCAATCGCTCCCGCAGAAAGACGATCGCCAGCAGCACCGTGACCACGGGAGCCATGGCCGCCAGGGAAACGACCGTAGCGAATTTCTCCCCGCGCCCGACGGCGGCGTAGTAAGGGATATTTCCAAGGCAGGAAACGGCTCCGCCCGCCAACGCCAGCAGCAGGCCCTTCCTCGAAGCTCCCCGAAGCACCCTGCGGCCCGATAGAGCCAACGGCAGGACAATAGGGAGAAACCCGATCGTCGAGAGAGCCTGGCTTTGTCCGGCCGAGAGCGCCGGGCCGAGCGCCTTGGACAAGACCGCCCATACGCCCCAAGAGAACAGCGCGACAAAGGTCCACAAAAGCCACCGCGGCATGACAGGTGTTCTCTTGATTTCGGCTCAACTCCAAAGCGGACAGGCCGTTCCGTCAAGTGCACGTAAGACCCGAAGACCGGGAGGGTGAAAGGCTCGTCATGCGCCAGCAAACTCTTCATACCTTCGGGCCGGCAGAAAAGGAACATCCGCCGTGGATCACACGGAGAACCGGGATTGACTTGAGGGCTGTCCCTTCTTCCGAACCTTCCCTCGAAGAAAGCAGGATTGCGCTGGGCGCCGGACTTCGTTCATGATCGGGAAAACAACCGATCCAGGGGGACGCCAGGAGTCTCTTGCTTAACCGGCATGATGAAAACCACAACTTTCCTTCTCATACTCGGACTGGGCCCGAGCCCTGTGACGGCGGAAGACAAATTCGACGTCCACATCCACATGGACGCGGCGGGCTCCATAGGCGCCCTGAAGCCGATCTGGCGCTTTTTCGGGGCGGACGAACCGAACTACGCGACCATGAAGCATGGCCGGGAGTTGCTCGGAGAATTGGGGGCGCTCAAGCCAAGGCAAGTGTTCTTCCGCACCCACAACCTCATGACCAGCGGCGATGGAAGCCCCGCCCTCAAATGGGGTTCTACCGGCATCTACGGCGAAGACGGCCGCGGCCGGCCGGTCTCTGACTGGGAGATCATCGACGGCATTTTCGATGCCTATCTCGAGAACGGAGTCCGGCCTTACGTTCAGATCGGCTTCATGCCCGAAGCGCTATCAATCAAACCTCATCCCTACCGTCACCAGTGGACGCCGCGCGCAAAGTACGATGAAATTTACACAGGCTGGGCCTATCCCCCGAAAGACTACGGCAAATGGGAGGAATTGGTCTACCAATGGGCGAAACACTGCGCGGAAAAGTACGGCCAAGAGGAAGTGCTCAACTGGTATTGGCAGACCTGGAACGAACCGAACATCGGATACTGGCGCGGCAGCAGGGAAGAGTTCTTCAAGCTTCACGATCACGCCATCCATGCGGTGCGCCGCGCCATCCCGGGAGCCAAGGCCGGCGGTCCCGATGTTGCCGGCGGGCCCGGTGGAGATTTCCTGAAGAGTTTCCTGGACCACTGCCTGGACGGGAAGAACGCCGCCACCGGCGAGACCGGCACGCCCCTCGATTTCGTCGCTTTCCACGCCAAAGGAGCCCCCCGGACCGTGGACGGACGCGTTCGAATGGGCATCGCCAATCAGCTCCGCGACATCGACCGGGCCTTCGCCGTCATCGCCTCTTACCCCATGCTCCAGGACACTCCCTTGATCATCGGCGAGTCCGATCCCGAAGGTTGCGCCGCCTGCCAAGGCCCGCAACTCGCCTACCGGAACGGCACGATGTATTCGAGTTATACCGCGGCGAGCTTCCCGCGAAAACTCGATCTCGCCGCGAAGCACGGCGTGAACCTGGAAGGCGCGCTCACTTGGGCTTTCCAATTCGAAGACCAGCCCTATTTCGCAGGATTCCGCTCCCTGGCGACCAACGGGATCGACAAACCCGTGCTCAATGTCTTTCGCATGTTCGCAAAAATGTCCGGCGAACGACTGCCAGTGACAAGCGACGGGGCCGTGCCCCTCGAGGATATCCTGGCGGACGGAGTCCGCGGGCGCCCTGACGTGAGTTCGCTGGCCAGCCGGGACGGCAACCGGGTCGCCGTGCTCACCTGGCACTACCACGACGACGATCTCCCAGGCCCGGATGCACAGGTGCACATCAATTTGGCCGGAGCGCCGGATTCGCTGCCCGCGACCGTCAAGCACTACCGCATCGACGAAACGCACTCGAACGCCTTCACTCTTTGGCTCTCCCTCGGCTCGCCCCAGGATCCGGCCGCCGAGGAAATTGCGGCGCTTGAGCAGGCTTCCCGCCTGACGGAATCCGGGCCACCGGAGCTCTCGAAGAGTGACGACGGCCGCCTCAGCTTCTCGCTGACTCTGCCCCGGCAAGGAGTCTCGCTCCACCTGCTGGAGTGGGATTGAGGCCGGCCCGGCGCGCAGAACCTCCGCGTCCTAGCCCAAAGAAGCCTGCGCCCAAACGCGCATCTCCGATCCAGCCTCAGAACTCCTGATCTCAGGGAATTATCATGAGCCGCCAATCAGGGAATGGGCGACCTTGAGGGTGACTGGTGTAGCGGAACTCGTGAGAGTTCCGAAGGCCTGGCGGGCAGTCTGCATTCTTGCGAATGCAGTTGCGGGGACGGCGCTCCGCGCCGAGGGAGAGAGCGGCGATGCTCGCCGCAGTCCAAGGGCCTCCGGCGTGGCTCGACGGGGCATCTTAGCGGCGGCTTGGCCGCCGCCCTTGGACTGCGGCGAGAATCGCCGCTTTCGGGCCCACACGGAACTCCGCCAATCCCAACACCACCTCGGCCTCCCAGGGACTCCGCGTCCCCATCCAAGAGCCCCAGAGGACTGGCGCGCTCTACAAGCTTCCGCAGGCACGGCGCTCCGCGCCTTATAGAGAGCGGCGATTCTCGCCGCAGTCCAAGGGCCTCCGGCTCATCCTCTTTCCTCGGCCTCCTTGTCTCCGCTCGCCAGATCAGGAGTTCTGAGCCTCCGCCCAAACACGCATCTCCGATCCCGCCTCAGAACTCCTGATCTCAGGGAATCTGAATGAGCCGCCAATCAGGGAACGGGAAGGGAAGCTTCTCCCACTTCAGGCTCCGGCAAGGCAAAAGCCACAATGGATTCGCCGAATCGCGTGCCTAACTTGCCGCCTCCCCCCGCGGCGATGACCACGAATTGCCGTCCTGCGATCAAATAGGTGCTCGGCGTGGCGTAGCCGGCCGCGGGCAAAGCATGTTCCCAGAGCACCCGGCCCGAATACTTATCGAAGGCGCGGATCTTCTCGTCCGGGGTTGCGGCGATGAAAAGGAGTCCGGCGGCAGTGAGGACGGGCCCTCCGAAGTTCTTGGCTCCGGTGTGGCGAATGCCGCGCGCCGCCAAGTGCGGATACTCGCCGAGCGGGGCTTTCCAAAGAATCTCTCCTTTGGAAAGATCGACGGCGTTGAGAGTCCCCCAGGGAGGCGAGACGAGCGGCACACCCTGCGCGTCGGCAAAGAATGGCGCGATCTGGGCGTACTCCGGAACGCCGCCCACCTCCACAGACGGCGCCCGGGCTCCGCCCTCCTCCGCTTCGGCCAGATCGCTCATCAAGTAGGCAATCAGCACTTCCGCTTGTTCCGCTGAAAGGTGTGGGAAGGCCGGCATGATTCCCCTCCCCTCCCGAAGAAGAGTGCGCAAGTCTTCCGGATTGACTTCCCGCACGTTGAGGGGCGGATAGAGCGGCGGGTTGCCGGCCCGGTCGAGACCATGACAAAAGGTGCAGTTTCGTTGGTAAACGGCAGCCCCCTGCTCTACCGGCGTCGCATCCGGAAAGTCTGCCCGCCCCAGGGGCTCCAACCGGTGAATGGTGGGCGCTTCGTTGGCATTGACATACAAGACTCCGGTTTCCGGATCAAAAGCGCCGCCGCCCCACTCGACGCCTCCTTGATGCCCGGGGGTAGTGATCGTCCCCACAAGAGACGCCGGAGTGTATAAGGGACCGGTGCGGTATTTCCGAAACTGTTCCAGGGCAGCCTCGTGGGCCTCTGGTGAAACGCGACTGAGGTCCGCTTCGTAGGTGGCCAAGCGAACCAGCGGCGGAGGCTTGGACGGAAAAGGCTGCGTCGGCCAGGCCGATTCCCCGGGCACATCCGATGCCGGAACCGGCCGCTCTTCGACCGGAAACAGGGGTTCTCCCGTGTCGCGGTCCAACACAAAGGTGAACCCCATCTTGGTTAGTTGGACCGCGACATCCCTGGATCCGCCCTCCCAAGGAATCGTCGCCAAAATGGGCGGCGGCGGATTGTCGTAATCCCAGATATCGTGGTGGACCGTTTGATAGTGCCATTGGCGTTCCCCCGTCGCTGCATCCAAGGCCAACACGCAATTCGAGAACAGATTGCTTCCCTGACGAGACCCCCCATAAATGAAGTCGCCCGCGGCGCTTCCCGTCGCGCAGAACACCCAACCGCGCTCTTCGTCCAGAGAAAAACCTCCCCAAGGATTGGCCCCGCCATAAACCGAGCCATCCTGCCGGATCCACGTGTCATATCCCAACTCGCCCTCGTGCGGAATGGTGTGAAAAATCCACCGGAACTGGCCGGTGACGGCATCGTAAGCCCGGATGTCTCCGGGCGTGGATCGATTCCCTTCGGGCACTCGCGATCCGACAATGAGGAAGTTCTGGTAAACAATGCCTGGCGTGGTCACTTCGATTGAGGCGCGGGAAGGGTCCACCGGCAAGTCCTGGCGCAAGTCAATCGAACCGCCGTCCCCAAAGGACTTGATCAAATCCCCGGTGAGGGCATCGATGGCGTA
This sequence comes from Verrucomicrobiales bacterium, assembly GCA_041749135.1. Classification (GTDB taxonomy): domain Bacteria; phylum Verrucomicrobiota; class Verrucomicrobiia; order Verrucomicrobiales; family DEV007; genus DATKCT01. The sequence goes on along the minus strand of JBGTBW010000005.1, from coordinate 51,567 downwards.
GACCCGATCCTTCACGAAATTAAAGATGCGCCGCTGCCCTCCGCTCTCGTTCTCCCAATAAACCAAACCCCGGTTGCGGCCCCGAAACTCTTCCCGGCGCGGATGATGGGCTGCGGACTCAAACACCCAAACTTCCTTTCCGGACGCGGCGTCGAGAGCCACCGCATTGACCCTGGGCGTCGTGAAGTAAAGCAAACCATCCACCACGATGGGATTGCTGTACATCGAGGGACCTTGCGGATCGCCGTGACGGTATTCCCAGACCTTCTCGAGCTGGTCCACGTTGCCCGCGTGGATCTGGTCCAGCTCGGAATACTGATTGGCCTTCTTGTCGCCGCGGTAAATGGCCCACTCAGTGTAGTTGTCCCGCCGGTCCCGCCATCCTCCTTCCTGCGCTCCGGCCTCCCACCAGAAAGAAACTGCCAGAATTGCGACGCCCGCAGCAGTTCGACCTCCGTATCGAAGGGCCGGGAAGCTTCTCCTTTGAGCGTGGTGATTCATGAACGGCGGGGATCGGGCTTTGCGGTTGCGCCGGCCAACTTAACGCTGGCTCGCATTTCTCATACTCTTTCTGCTGCGGCGCGCTACGCCCCATGGTACTGCGTTGCGCTTGCCTCAGGCTTGAACAGGCTGTGCTCACCCTGCTTTGCGCCTGCGGCTGCGCGCGCCTGGTCTGCACGGGGCTCGCCGGCCCCCTGGCGACGAAACAGTATGACAAAGGGCAGGACCAGGTGGGCTTGCCTACGAGCACACGAAAGCCCTTGCGCCACTGCGTCCGGGCCGCGGCATCCGAGCCAAGGGCTACTCACGGAGCGGACAACCAGGATCGGCCCAATTCAACCGCCGAGGGCGATGACGGCGGCGAGGCTGCGCGCCGGGCCGGTCCCGCAACCACCGAACCGCCAGAACAAGCGTGCGTTGACGGGCCTGCAAACCGCTCCAGATTGGTCCCGGGAATCCCATGCAAACCAACCCAATCAATATTATGTCCACCGCGAAAGTCATCGAAGTCATTGCTGAAGGCAAAACCCTGGAACAGGCCATCGAAAACGCAGTCAAACAAGCCGCCGAGACCCTCCACTCCATCAAAAGCGTCTGGGTTGAAAACATCACCGCCCTGGTGGACAATGGCAAGGTCACGAAATACCGCATCAACGCCAAACTGACATTTGTGCTAGACTCGAAAAAGAAGTGACCGGTTTGCCGATCGCCCTCATCCTCGCCAAAGCCGGCGGAAGAGCAAAGCGCGCCTGCCTCTGAGCGTACGGGGGGACCCAGCCCACGCGGGCGATTTACGCCGGATGATTGAGACGGACCGGAAGCGGGAGCTTGATCAGGAGCGGCTGTTGCCGTTTCTGAGCGATCCTGCGTCCTACCCGCACCATCCGGACTCGGTGCGACTGATTCAAACGCACGCATCTTTCGTCTTCCTGGCGCCGCCGTACGTCTACAAGATCAAAAAGGCAGTTGATTTTGGATTCCTCGACTTCTCGACCCTGGAACGGCGCCGGTATTTCTGTGAACGGGAGATCACGCTGAACCGGAGGCTCACCCAGGATGTTTACCTGGAAGTGCTGCCGATTTCGGAAGCAAGCGGGACATTCCACTTCGGCGAGAACGGGAAAACCGTCGAATTCGCCGTAAAGATGCGCCTTCTTGCCAAAGACGGATTCCTCGACCGGAGGCTGGAGCGGGGCGAGGTCACGGTGAGGGACCTGGACCGCATCGTCGCAATGCTGACGAACTTCTACGCCCAGCAAGATCCGGGGAAGGAGATTGCCGAGAGGGGACTGCCAGGGGCGGTCCGGGAGAGCACCGATGGCAACTTTCGCCAGACCGAAGAGTTTGTGGGCAGCGCTCTTTCCCCAGCGGCCTACGACGCGATCCGCTATTACACCGAGCGTTTCTATGAACGCCATGGCGCTCTCTTCGAGGAACGGGTCCGGCAAGGCCGGATTCTCGACTGCCACGGCGACCTGCATCTCGAACACATCCACCTCGGCCCGCAAACGCTGAACATATACGACTGCATCGAATTCAACGACAACTTTCGTTATGTGGACGTCGCCAACGATGTCGCCTTTCTCGCGATGGATCTGGATTTCCGGAGGCGGCCGGATCTTTCCCGATGCCTCGTGGAGCGAATAGCCGAGCGGTTGGAGGATGCTCGCATGAGCCATCTAATGGATTTTTATAAGTGCTACCGCGCTTACGTCCGGGGCAAAGTCGAGTGCCTTCACAGTGTGGCGCACGCCGCGCCCAAAGAGGAAAAGGAGGCCAGCGCGGAACGAGCGCAGAGTTACTTCCGCCTCGCATTGCGTTACGCAACGGCGGACTCGGACCCGCTCGTCCTTGTGGTCATGGGCCGCATTGCCGTGGGAAAGAGCACATTGGCCAAAGCGCTGGCGGACGAATTGGGCTGGGAACTGTTTTCCTCGGACCGCATGCGCAAGACCTTGGCCGGCATTCCCCTGCTCGGGCGCGGCACAGCCTCTGCCCGCGAACAATTGTACGCTCCGGAGATGTCGGAGAGAACCTACGAAGCCCTGTTGAAGGCGGCTGACGAACACGCGCGAGAAGGGCGCAGCGTCGTGCTGGACGCGACCTTCGGAAGCCGCAGCCACCGTGACCGGCTCCGCAGCATGCTCTCCGAATGCACAGCGGATCACTGCTTCCTTGAGGTCCAGGCCGCCGACTCAGTGATCCGCGAACGCCTGGCGCTGCGCGAATCGCAGGCGGACGTGGTCTCCGACGCACGGCTGGAGGATTTCACCGCTCTGGCTAACCGTTGCCAAGCTCCGGCGGAACTGCCGCCGCACCGGCTCGGGGTCATCGACGCCAACGGATCGCTCGAAAGCAGCGTCCGCCAATCGCTGCGGTTCCTCGCCGATCGACAAGCGGCCAAATGCCAGGACACAGCCGTCCCGGGGAGCCTTTCCCAGGAGACGAAATAGAACGTCAGCCATGAAAACACGGATCAGCCCACGGCGCCAGACCCACATTTCTCATACCCTTTTTCTGCTGTGGCGCGCTGCACCCCATCCTGCCTGCGTTCCCGCTTGCCTCGGGCTTGAACAAGGGTGTACTCGCCGCTACTCGCGCACCGAAGGCATCGACGCTCCCACCTCTCCTCGCCAATTCTTCAACATCGCCAACAACTCCTCCTTCCGCTGCATTTCGCGCGCAGCCAGGTTCACCCTCTCCGAAATGTCTTCATCCACGCGATAAAGTTCCAGAGCCCCATCCTCATACCATTCGATGAGCTTCCATCCCCCGTCTCGCACCGCTCCGCACGGCGCTCCTCCCTGGTTGCCGTAGTGTGGGTAATGCCAATACACCGGACCACGATCGAAATCCTGTCCTCGCAAGAGAGATACAAAACTCACTCCATCCAGATGCTGCCCAGGGCGCAGCGGCAGTCCCGCCGCCTCGAGAATCGTCGGATAAAAATCGACGCTCGTCACCGGAGAATTCGTGACCACGCCCCTCGGCGTCACTCCCGGCCATCGCACGATCAACGGGACGCGAACGCCGCCTTCGTATACCCAGCCTTTACCCGCCCGCAAAGGCAGATTCGAGGTCGGATGCCCCTCCGAAGTCGACAATCCTCCATTGTCAGAAGTAAAAAACACAAGAGTGCGCTCATCCAATCCTAACTCATTCAAACCGCGAAGCACCGTCGCCACCGCCTGGTCCATGGCTTCCACCATTCCCCCGTAAATCGCGTGGTCCTGCACCTGCCGCACCTTGCGCTGTCTCTCGACGCCCCAGACTCCGCTCGAAGGCCGCACCGAGCCCGACTTTTCCTCGTACTTCGCTTCCAGATCCTCGCGCGCCATCAAGGGCGTATGCACCGAGTAAAAGGAAAGGCAGGCAAAAAACGGCCGTTCCCGGTTCTCCGCCATGAATGCCAGCGTTTCCCGGGCCAGGCGGTCCGGCAGATGCTCGCCATCCGCTCCGTCCGCCAACCGTGGATTGCCATAGGGCGAAAAATACTTACTCCCGCCGTAGGGCCCGCCCGCTTCGATCCCGCCCCGGTTGATGTCGAAGCCGTGATCTTCCGGATAGAATCCCTCCGGACCGAGATGCCACTTCCCGGCAAAGAACGTCGCATATCCCGATTCCCGAAGCGCTTCCGCCAAAGTCGTTTCCTCGTGCGGCAACCGGTCCCGGTAGGCTGCGGGCAGCAAGGCCGTCGGAGCGGTCCAGCGTTCCGGTTGATTGCCTCCTCCTGGATGGATGAAGTCGGTGATCCCGAGCCGTTGTGGGTATTTGCCGGTGTGAATACTCGCGCGGGTCGGCGAACACACCTGACAGGCCGCATACGCCGCGGTGAAACGCATCGATTCCGCCGCCAGGCTATCCAATGCCGGGGTCTCGTAAAAAGCGCTGCCGGAACAGCCCAGATCCGACCAACCCAAATCGTCGGCCAACAAAAACAAAATGTTGGGCCGGTCCGCCTCCTGACCCCAACCTGCGCCGCCGAATACGATCGCGGTTAGGCTGACCAGGATCGCCATTTGGGGCCATCTCCTCCAGAAGCCTTCCATCCATCCGATTCTCCGGACAATGTGCCGCCAGGCAAGCCGGAACATCAGTGGTTCTCCTCGATCCATTTGCCAATCACCCGGCCGTCCCGGATCTGGACGCGAATCCGCGAAGTGGCCTGCTCCCAGGACAACTCATAAACCTCCCCCGGCACGGGATCCGCGATCGCCGGAGCCAATGCGTTTCCGAAGATCTCCCGAACTTCCCCCTGGGTCATCCCCTCCGCTATCTTCCCGAAGTTCTCCTGCGTCACACGCGGTTCCTCCGTCTCGCTGATCACGAGCGCAGCATAAACCGACGGCTCCGGGGATTTGCCGCAACCGCTCAAGCCCGGGATCAGGCCCAACACAAGCGCTCCGACAAGCCGCAAGGAAAAGACGCCGCAGTGTTGCATCGTGGCACGGTATTGATCTCCTCTTCCCCGTAAAGCGGCCATCCGGGTCCCCGCTTTGAGGAGCGCCGGATCCCGTGCGTCTGCAGCGCCCGGGACTTGCCCATCGCCCCGCCCCATCCGACAATCCTCGTCAACTCGCCCGGATTCCACCCCGCCCATGACCCGCTTCGCCACGCTCATCCTCCTGCTCATTCTGGCCTGGGCCTCGCCCGGCTGTTCCCGCGAGGACCGCATCGACGGAGCCGTCCGAACCCAAACCCTCCTCATCGGCAACGGCACCGAACCCCAATCCATCGACCCCCACATTGCCACGGGTGTCCCCGAGAATCGCATCATCGCCGCCCTTTTCGAGGGACTGGCCGGTGTTCACCCGAAGACTCTCGAACCGCTTGCCGACGGTGCGGCGGAACGTTGGGACATCTCGCCGGACGGCCTCACCTACACCTTCCACCTGCGCCGCGACGCCACCTGGACCAACGGAGATCCCGTCACCGCCCATGATTTCGTCTACTCGTTCTACCGTATTCTCCATCCAAATTCGACCGCCCAAAACGCCTACATGCTCTATCCCCTGCGAAATGCGGAAGCCTTCAACACGAAGAAAACCGTAAATTTCGGCGAGGTCGGAGCCAAAGCCCTGGACGACTACACCCTCGAACTGCAACTCGGCGGGCCCACCCCGTACTTCCTCGGCGTCCTCAATCATTATGCCTGGTACCCCGTCCATCGCGACACCATCCGGAAACACGGCGGCGATTTCAAATACGACAGCCTCTGGACCCGGCCCGGCAACATCGTCAACAACGGTCCATTTCGCCTGGTGGAATGGAAGCTCAATCACCACCTCATCATCGAGAAACGCGACGACTACTGGGACGCCGGCAAAGTCAAACTCCAGCGCGTCCACTACCATCCCATCGACAACGGGGAGTCGGAGCAAAGAGCTTTCCGCCGCGGCTTCATCCATCTCACCTCCGACCTTCCCGTCCATCGCATCGACTGGACGCGACAACACATGCCCGGCACCCTGCGCCTCGATCCCTACCTTGGCACCTATTACTATCGCATCAACATCAGCGATCCCGATCCGGGCGCCAGCTCCCGCAAGACCACAGCTCGCCGGACCATGCAGGATCCCAGGGTCCGGCGCGCGCTCAACCTTGCCCTCGACCGCGAAGCCATCTGCACTTTCCTCAACGGAGGTCAGCTTCCCGCCTATTCTTTTGTTCCTCCCAATGCCGCAGGTTACCAGCCGGACTATACCCTCTCGGCAGCCCTCGACACGGCCAAGGAACTCCTCGCCGAAGCCGGATTCCCGGGCGGATCCGGTTTCCCCAAGATCCAGATCGTCTACAACACTCTCGAATCCCACAAGCAAGTGGCGGAGATCGTTCAGGAACAGTGGCGCAAAAACCTTGGCATCGAAATCGAATTGCTCAACCAGGACTGGAAAGTCTACCTGCAAACCGTCGAACAGCTCGAGTACGACCTGGCCCGCGCGGGCTGGATTGGCGACTACGCCGATCCCAACACGTTCCTCGACCTCTGGCTCTCGGGTTCCGGCAACAATCAGACCGGCTTTGCCAACCCCAGCTACGACGAACTCATCGGTCAGGCCGCCCGCACCTCCGATCATCAGGAACGAATGACCTTCTTTCAGCAAGCAGAACGCATCCTCCTCGAAGATCTTCCGATCATTCCCATCTACTTTTACGTCTCCAAACGCACCATTCATCCTCACGTCCTTGGCTGGGAAGCGAATCTTCTGGACCGGCACCCTATCAAATACGTATCTCTTCGAATGCCTTGAGATGGCGGAACCGGACGGACCCAAGAGCTTCTTCCCGCTGAATTCATGCCCGATTCCCCCCGGACCACCTCCCCTCCGCGCTGGCTCCCATTGCTGCGCGTCATCGGCTGGCGCCTCCTGCAGGCCATCCCCACTCTCCTGGCCATCTCGGTCCTCACCTTCACCATCATCCGCTCCGCGCCCGGCGACCCCTTCGCCACCGACAAGGCCGTTCGCGAGGAGGTGCGCGCTCAACTGAAGGAGCACTTCGGCTTCGACCGTCCCAAGCACGAGCAATACCTCCGCTGGCTCTATCACGCCGTCTTCGAGCTCGATCTCGGGCCCTCGACCAAGCAAACCGGGTTCACCGTCAACGAGATCATCGCCCAGCATTTCCCGGTCTCCCTTGAACTCGGTCTTTACTCCCTCCTCATCGCACTTCTCATCGGCATCCCCACCGGGGTCATCGCCGCGGTCAAGCGCAACACCGTGATCGATTACGGGGCCATGACTTTGGCCATGCTGGGCATCTGCCTGCCTACCTTCGTCCTCGGCCCCCTTCTCCTGCTGCTGTTCTCCATTGGCCTGGGGTGGTTCAACCCTCTCGGCTGGGAGGAACCCTCCGACCGCGTCCTTCCCTGCCTGACCATGGGCCTGTTCTATGCCGCCTACGTTGCCCGGCTGGCCCGGGGCGGCATGCTGGACATCCTCAACCAGGACTTCGTCCGGACCGCCCTGGCCAAGGGCCTTCCTCCTCTCCAACTCGTCTGGAAACACACGCTGAAAGGCGGCCTCCTGCCGGTCGTCAACTTCCTCGGACCCGCCTTCGCCCGCATCATCTCCGGCTCCTTCGTGATCGAAACGATCTTCTTCATTCCCGGGCTCGGCCGCTTCTTCGTCACCAGCGCCTTCAACCGCGATTACAACGTCATCATGGGAACGGTTTTGTTCTATGCCGTGCTCTTGATCATGCTCAATCTGGTGGCCGACATCATTCAAGTGCTGCTCAACCCACGACTCCGCTTCGATTCATGAACTCGACCGCCCCTTCCGCAGAGCCGGTCCCATCCGGAGCCGCACCGGCCTCAGGCGATTCCCAGGTTCCCCAGACCTTGGAAAAGGGATCCAGCCTTTGGCGGGACGCCTGGCGCCGCCTGGTCAAGAACCGCATGGCCTTGGCCAGCCTCATCTTCCTGATCTTCATCTCCCTGCTCTCGCTTTTGGCGCCGTTCCTCAGCACCCATGGATTCGAGGAGCAAAACACCACTCTGGGCGCCGTCCCGCCCTTCTCCAAACAGGACGGCGTATTGCACCTCTTCGGCACCGACGAACTCGGCCGGGATCTCTTCACCCGGGTCCTGCAGGGCGGGCGCGTCTCCCTCGCCGTCGGACTGGTGGCCACCGCGACGGCTCTGATCATCGGCGTCACTTACGGCGCCGTCTCCGGCTTTGCCGGAGGCCGGCTCGATGCCTTTCTCATGCGCATTGTGGACATCCTCTACGCCCTTCCTTTCACCATGCTGGTCATCGTCATCATGTCCGCTTTGGAACAGCGGAACCCCAAATACAGTCTCTACATCATCTTCCTGTGCATTGGAGCCGTCGAATGGCTAACCATGTCGCGCATCGTCCGCGGTCAGGTGATGTCGTTGCGCCAGCAAGAGTTTGTCGAGGCCGCCATCTCCCTGGGCCTCTCCCGCACCCGCATCCTCTTTCGTCATATCCTCCCCAATGTGCTCGGGCCCGTCATCGTCTACACGACTCTGACCATTCCCGCGGTCATGCTCTTCGAATCGATCCTGAGTTTTCTCGGATTCGGCGTCCAGGCGCCCATGAGTTCCTGGGGTTCCCTGATCAAGGATGGAGCCGACAAGGTCGACGTCTTCCCATGGCTCCTCATCTTTCCCGCGATCTTCTTCTCTCTCACCCTCTTCGCTCTCAACTTCCTCGGCGACGGCCTGCGAGACGCCCTCGACCCAAGATCCTCGAAAGATTGACCCACATTTCCGAAGGTCCTCGCTATCCTTCGGTCCGGCCAGGCTTCCGGTCTGTGTCGATGATGTCGGGGTACACTTCGTTGATGAACTCCATTATCTGACTGTCGGCAAATTCAACGGCTCGCTTTTGTTCGCCGGGATCGTCGATCTGCGGGAGGTGTGCGGCGATGGTGACGTAGGCCCAGCGCTGGTTGAAGCCACGGAACAACCGGTCGCTCATGTCAATAAAGGTGCGTCCGTAATGACTGTGGGTCAGCCGTTCGCAGCCTACGAACCAGTAGTAAGTGACTGACGTCCCCACCTTGGATTCCTCCTTGAGATCTAGGTAGGGATAATCGGACCGAATGCGCCCCACTACCAGCTCCTTGCCATCTTGAAGGGGCACGCTGCCGGCGCCGGTTCTCAGGTTGATATGCCCCTGAGCTGGAAGGCAGCGCTCCGGCCGGTGAATGCTATTGTTGAGATCGTAACCAGAGAGGACGATTCCGGCCTGAATCGGCAGGCGCAGCTCGCCCCGGTAATCCTTCTTCTCGAACTCCGTGTCGTCGGCGAGGATACTGCGTTCTTCGGCGCTAGCCGCCACCGGAATTCCCGTCCAGTCGCCGACAAGCAGGGGGAGATTCATGATCACGGCGGATTCCCGGATGGGCGGAGCCTTGGGCAGCAGGAATGCGGATCCGAGGCCGCAGATCAAGAGGAGCAGGAGAACGAGAAGACGAGGCATGGCTTAGTTAGTGATCAGACACGAGGGATTCGTCCCCTTCCGGGCCACCGGTGCGGGTTTTTTGTCTTCGCACGATGATCCCGGCCGGATTAAGCGCCTTATCGAGCAGAATCAGGCCGGCGAGCCCGAGGGGAAAAAAGAGGAATCCGGACCAGTCATGGTAGATGCCTCCGGCCAGTTCCGCATCCCCATACTCGGCGATCAGAATGATCGTGGTGACCCGGAGGGCGTTGGCAACGATGGCGATGGGAACCGACGCCGCAAAGAGAACCAGCCCCTTCCACAGCTTTTTCTGAGTGAGATAACTATAGACCGCCGCCACCAAGGTCAGAGCCATCAGGGAGCGAATGCCGCTGCAGCCCTCGCTGACGTTGAACCCCCAGGCGTCGGAAGACGAGGCCAGGTTGTTGCCCGACTGGACCACATCCGCCCCCAGGACCGAGGAAAGAGAAAAGGCCACCTTGGAAGCGAGCAACTGCAGCCCGTTGGTCGCCTGGGTCAGGCCCGGCACCGGAATGGTAAAAAAGATCAGAGCAAAAGGAAAGGCCAGCTTCCTCGCCGCATGCCAGCCCCACAGGTAAAGAACTCCGCCAAACAGGACGAAGGGGAGACCGAAGAGAGCCACCCTGGGCTGCAAGGTGCGCACTGCCGCGATGAAACAGAGGATGCCGAAGAGGACTGGGATCAACCCCAAGGCCGCCGGCCGGAGCGGGCAAGCCGCCAATTCCTTCCGCCCGCGCCAAACGAGGAAGAGGATGGCCAAAGGAATCAGCCGGGCGTGTTCGTAGTCGTTCTTGGGGTTCCAGGCATCCCAAGCCCATTCCGCCACGGAAAAGCTGTGATGGAAGTAGGGGACAATCCCGTAGAAAAGGGTGAGGGCGGCGAGGATCAGAAAGGCCGCCAGCGCCGTCGCGGGAGTGCGAAGCTGACGGTGAAGAAAGGGACCGAGGGTGCTGGAAACTTCCATAGGACCGGCGGGAAACCTCGGGAGTCGCCAGGGAAAAGTCAAAAGGCAAATAGGCCAGCCCATCGGAAGCTTTGCAGCTTCCGCTACGATGCCTCCTATTCCACGTAGCGGAACTCGTGAGAGTTCCGAGATCCTTCCGGCCAGCCCTCGGAAGCGTTGCCGCTTCCGCTACGAAGCCTCCTATTCCACGTAGCGGAACTCGTGAGAGTTCCGAGGTCCCGCTCTCCAGCCCTTCGGAAGCTTTGCAGCTTCCGCTACGAAGCCTCCTGTTCCACGTAGCGGAACTCGTGAGAGTTCCGAGGTCCCGCTCTCCAGCCCATCGGAAGCCTTGCAGCTTCCCCTACGAAGCCTCCCGTTCCACGTAGCGGAACTCGTGAGAGTTCCGAGGTCCCCCTCTCCAGCCCATCGGAAGCTTTGCCGCTTCCGCTACGATGTCCGCTCCATGGAGGGAAACTCTCAAGACCCGGGTAAACGCGGATTTCCCCTTTTGCTTTAAGGCTTTCTGCTCCAGACTCCCGTCCCGTGCCAGAACCCCTGCACCTCAAGCTGATCACCGGGAATGCGCATCCCGAGCTGGCTCTCGAGATCGCCGCCGAACTCGAAATTCCCCTATGCAATGCGGATGTGACCGCGTTTCCCGACGGAGAAACCTTCGTCAAAATCAACGAGAACATCCGCGGCCTCGATGTGTTCATCGTCCAACCCACCTGTCCGCCGACCAACCACAATCTGATGGAGCTGCTGATCATGGTCGACGCGGTGAAACGCGCCTCGGCCGAGCGGATCATTACCGTCCTTCCCTTCTACGGCTACGCCCGTCAGGACCGCAAAGACGAAAGCCGGGTGCCGATCACCGCCAAACTCGTAGCCAACCTCCTCACCGCCGCGGGAGTCGACCGGGTCTTGACCATGGACCTTCACGCCGGCCAGATTCAGGGCTTTTTTGACATTCCCGTCGATCACCTCTACGCCGCCCCGGTCCTTCTCGATCATATCCGAAAGAACCACCACGAGGATCTCGTGGTGGTTTCGCCGGATGTCGGGGGCATCAAGATGTGCCATGCCTATTCGACAGCTCTCGGCGCAGATCTGGCCATCGTGGCCAAGCACCGCGTGAGCGCCACCGAAGTCGAAGCTCGCAACGTGATCGGCAACGTCAAAGGCCGCAATGTCTTGCTGGTCGATGATTTGACCGAAACCGCCGGAACGCTGACAGCCGCGGCGGAGCTGCTCATGGCCGAAGGCGCTACCACCATCCGCGCCGGGGTTTCTCACGCCGTGCTCAACGACATGGGCCGAAAGCGAATCGAGGATTCCTGTATCGAAGAACTCATCTGCACTAACAGCGTGCCCATGGCCAAAGGCCCGCGGGTCTCTCCCCTCAGCATCGCTTCCCTCCTCGCCGAAGCCATCCGCCGCATCCACCGCGGCAAATCCGTCTCCAGTTTGTTCCAGACCTAGCCCTTTCTGCTGCGCCGCGACGCCGCAGCCGAAAAGGAGGCAGAGAATTGCGGTCTGGCTCCGGTCCCGAAGTGTATCGTTGACTTCCGCCTCCGTCCCGGTCCAGTCCGCCGACGCCTCATGCATATCCTGGGAATCTCCGCGTTCTACCATGATGCCGCTGCCGCCTTGGTGCGGGACGGAGTGGTTGTGGCTGCGGCGCAGGAAGAGCGATTCACCCGGAAGAAGCATGACGAAAGCTTTCCCCGCGAGGCGGTGGCATATTGCCTGCAAGAAGCGGGCATCGCGGAAGGGGATCTGGATTATGTGGTGTTTTACGACAAGCCGCTTCTCAAATTCGAGCGGCTCCTGGAGACTTACCTAAGTTACGCACCGGCGGGCTTTCGAAGCTTCTGCCGGGCCATGCCCTTGTGGCTGAAGCAGAAACTGTTTCTACCCCGCACCATGGACTCGGCGCTGAGCCGGGCCTATCGCCGGCCTTACGTCTTCACCGCACATCACGAAGCGCATGCGGCCAGCGCGTTCTTTCCCAGTCCCTTTCAAGAGGCGGCGATCCTTACCGTGGACGGCGTCGGTGAATGGTCCACATCGACAATCGGACGCGGCCGGGATCACCGTATCGAGATGCTGGAGGAGCAGCGCTTCCCCCATTCGTTAGGTCTGTTGTATTCCGCCTTCACCTATTACTGCGGATTCCGGGTCAACAGCGGCGAATACAAGCTGATGGGCTTGGCGCCCTACGGGACGCCGAAGTATCGCGACGTGATTCTCGACCGGCTCTTGGATCTCAAAGCCGACGGGTCATTCCGGTTGCAGATGGAATGCTTTTCGTATTGTCAGGGATTGCGCATGACCAACGAGCGTTTCTACGCTTTGTTCGGAAGGGGGCCGAGACCGCCAGACATGGCCGTCGAGCAACTGGACATGGATGTGGCGGCCAGCGTCCAAGCGGCTGCGGAGGAAATCCTCCTGCGCATGGCCCGCCACGCTCACGAACGGACGGGCCTGCCCCACCTCTGCCTGGCCGGAGGCGTGGCGTTGAACTGCGTGGCCAACGGGCGCATCTTGCGAGAGGGGCCTTTCCAAAAAATCTGGATCCAACCGGCCGCCGGAGACGCCGGAGGAGCCCTCGGAGCCGCCCTCTTCGTCTGGCATCAACTTCTGGATCGTCCGAGAAAGCCTTCGTCGCTGGACTCGCAGGGCGGGTCCTTCCTTGGACCGTCCTATTCCGGCGCAGAAATCGAAGACTGGTTGAAAGAAGCGGGAGCGGTGTGGACCCGGATCCCGGACGAGCGGGAACTCTGCGCCACGACCGCAGGCTACCTGGAGGCCGGGCTCGTGGTCGGCTGGTTCCAGGACCGGATGGAGTTTGGTCCCCGGGCCCTTGGCCATCGCAGCATTCTCGGCGATCCGCGGTCGCCGGCCATGCAGCAGCTCATGAATCTGAAGATCAAATACCGGGAATCGTTCCGGCCTTTCGCACCGGCCGTGCTCGCGGAACGCGCCGCAGAATATTTCGAATGGAGGGAAGGCGAGGAAAGTCCTTACATGCTGCTCGTGGCCGAGGTTCGTGCGGAACAGCGGCGTGGGGCGCCCGGTGATCTGGGCGGAGCCCAGGGCCTGGACAAGCTCGCCCTGGAACGGTCGACGATCCCAGCCGTGACCCACGTGGACTATTCAGCGCGGATTCAGACCGTGGACCGGGAACGCAATCCGCGTTTTCACCTGTTGTTGCAGGAGTTCGAGGCGCGCACCGGTTGCCCCGTGCTGATCAACACGAGTTTTAATGTGCGGGGTGAGCCCATCGTTTGTAGACCAGCCGAGGCCTACCGCTGTTTTCTAGGGACGGGGATGGATGTGCTGGTCATGGAGAACTGCGTCTTACGGAAGGAAGAGCAACCGGGAGCCGAGGCCTTCGACCGCGAGGCCTATGCCGGGCGCTTCGCGATGGACTGAAGGAAAAAACAAGAAAGGAGAGGCCGCAACGACCTCTCCTTTCCGCTGGTTCCGGGGTCGAAGGAACAACCCGAAAAGAAAACTCACGTTCCGCCTTTCAGCCCATCTGCATCACGGTGAGAACTGCTGCACGTTGACCACGCGCCACCGGTAGAAGAAGTCGATCGACGTCTCGCGCATCGCCAGATCCGCTTTGTAATTGGGGATGTCCTCGCTGGCGGGATCGATATAGCGCTCGATCACCGCCGAGCCCCGGTACTCCGCATTGACCGTATCGTTGCCCGGTCCCGCCACGAAAGTATCCGGAGGCGTGCTCCGCGCCTTCTGCACGGCCTGCACGGTCATGTAGATCTTGAACACGTTGGATTTCGTCGTGACCCGCGGGTAGATGCCGTTGTAAGGCGCCTCCAGCGTGTTGTCTCCGGTCAGACCGTGCTCCTCCCAGAAGTTCCGGATGCTCCGGCCCTGCGCATCGTAGGTGACGCCTTCCCCTTTCGGGTAGAGGAACATTTCACAGATTTGCGAACCCGAGGTGAAGATGTCCCCTTCCCGGAACTTCTCCTCCCACTGCTCCAGAGTCTCGTCGGCGTCGATCTTCTTCCGCCAACCTGCCGGATTGGTCCGCGTCTTGTAGGACCCGCCCGCGTTGGTGGGGATGGCCAGGAGCCGTTCCCCTTTGAAGACCGCGTGCAAGGCCGTGGCCCGCGTGATGTGGGTGAAGGGAATCATCTGGTAATTCAGATTCACTTTCCCCGCCGTCGAGAACGGTTCGCTGATCGGATAGGGTTGCACCACCGGCATCCAGAAATAATCCAGCCACAGATGATCGCCCGGAATCTGCGGGTCTCCCTCCTTGCTGCTGAATTGCGGCGTCGCCATTCCGTCCCGCGAGGTGATGTCGCCGGTGTAATCCAACCCATTGCCTGGCTCGCCCAGATGCGGGCTCTCGTCCGACACGTTGGGCCGGAACAACAGACAGGTCCACGGCGCGTTGGCCTGCACCGCACTCGGCAGCGAGCCGAAACAGACCGGCCCCGCCACCATCCGGTTCGGCGCAAAGTTGAAGGTGAAGCGGTCTTCGTAGCGGAAGTCTTGCACTTCGGCGACATCGAAATAGGGAGACTTCTGGTTGAAGATGCTGCTGCCGGGCACATCGTCGGCGCCGTCGTCCGCCTTGTTGATGTAGGCCCCGTCGGGCGCTCCGCCCGTCCCGTTGTCGAAGTCCCGCGTGATCGACGGATCGATCGAAAAGCGGTAGCCGGGACTCATGAGCGGCGAGAACTCCCGCGCCAAGGCCGGATTGGTCCCCGGAGCCTGGAACGTGAAGTCCGGTCGGATGCCCTTGTCGTAGTTGGCTCCGGCCACGAGGTTACGGCCGTAGACATCATCGGCTAAGATTACTCCCGCCGCCAGATTGCCCCCCTGCGGCCCGGACCAGGTCAGCGAATGCGCCCGGCGCTCGTCCAGGTAGCTCGGGTGCGGCTTCATCAACTCCTGAGGCACGTTGCGCTTGTTCGCCACATGACGGTAATCGCCGTGCACCACGATCAGACTCTTCACGCATTCCCGGTTTGCGCCCGGCTCCAGCACGTCCACTGGTCTGTCCCGGGCGTTCCCCGCAGCCGCCCGGCTGAAACGGCGCGTCCAACCCGCGTAATCGGGAGTGTTCAACGTCGGCGCCTCAAACGTGGCCACACCCTCCGGCGCGAAATTGAGGTTGAACACTTGCACCAGGTTGCCGATCGACGCGCCTGCCTCCAACTGATCGTACACGACGATCTGCACGGGGTGCTCCGGATCCTGCGTAAGTTCCAGATTCTCGTCCGCACGCACGATGACCCCGGTCTGACAATACCAGGCCCGGAGCGGGCCGCGGCCATTGGCCAAAAACTGATCCCGCACCGGCACGCCTCCTTGTGTCGCCGGGAGGGTGAAATCGCCAAAGCGCATGAGCCGGTATCCGCCGCTTCCACCCCATCCATACCAACCTGCGGGCAGGTTGCCCCGCACGGCGTTGTAGCTCTCCGCCGTCGTCACAATCGGGCCCTCCGGTGTGCCGTCGCTCTGGCCCCAGTGCACCAAGGGCACCCCATTGACCCGCAGGCTCCCCTGATTCTGGTCGTGTAATCCGCCCCGGTATCCCGCCCCCCCCGTCAACAGGCGGAAGGTCTGCGTCGGGTGAATCTGGTGGTAGCCCTGCGCCACCGCAAACATCTCGGTGATCATTCCCACTTCGATGAACTTCCAGCGCGTGCCCTGCTCGTTCTTTTGCCAGTCAATCTTATCCAAATCCCGGGCGCGCCAACGTGGATAGTCCGGATGCTGCCCCTGAACGACCCTCTTGATCACTTCGTGGTCGGACCCGTTCCCGCTTCCGCGGTTGGTGAAACGCGGCCGTCCGGCCTGGTCTGTCCCGTCAAAGGAAACCTCCGCCGAGCAATGCAAGACCAAGGAGACTTCCGATATCGTGTAGAGCCGCCCCGGGCCCTTGGGCTCCAAAGTCGGCCGGTGCCAACTCGCATCCTGCTGGCTGGAGCCGTTGTCGGAAGCCAGGTTCCGTCCAATCAAGTTGATCCCGGCAATCTGCCCGAAAGACGCGGAGGTATTCAAGCGGGCATAAGGTTCCTGGACGTTCCCATCGTGGATGTTGATTCCGCGGATGTAATCCATCATCCCCAGCGCGATCTGAAAGTGATCGCGCTTGTACTCCAAGTCGTCCCGGTAATAGTCCGTCTTGAAAGGCGCCTTCTTCTCGGCGCCGTATTTCTCCGCCAGGCTTTTCCCGTATCCCGGAAGCGGCTGATACACTTGAGCCATCAGATACTGATACAGGTTCACGTTGTTCCGGCTGTTCAATACATAGAACTCGGCGTGCCGGGAATGGTGCTCCCGGCGCTTGAAGAAGTAGGCATCCCGCGCGCCACGCAGCGTCGTGCAAAAGACGAGTGTCTCGTCGAATGTTGTCCGGGTGTTCTGTCCGGTTGTTTCATGAACGGGCCACAGACTGATCCGCGGACGCCCGTGCGCGTTGACCTCCGGAGCCCGGCTCCAGACCGTCAGGAAATGCCGCGACCGTTCCAACCGTTCCAGCGGATTGGCGCCCCCTTGCGCTTCCTCTTTGAGGACTTGGAGGAGCTGGTTCTCTTCCCGTTTGATGTTGAAAAGCAGCTCGTCCACCGAAGGATACAAGCGGTCTTTGTCGAAGACCAACTCCTCACGCCCCTTCTTCTTTCCTCCTTCCGATCCTCCAAACACGGTCTTGGGCCCCAATTCGTAGATCGCCTGGTAATGCCGCTCTTCCATGAGACTTTCGTCGTCCCCCGTCGAGGCATCCGGATAACGCCCCGGGAAGAACACACTGCTCAAGCAGGTCGTCGCTGGATGCCCAGGGTAACGCTGCACTTCATTGGTCACCGGCTGCATCGTGGCATAGTCCCGGTCCTCCTTGGTATCCGCTCGCGGCACGTACCATGGCGTCGCTTCCGTGGCCGTGTTGACATTGATCTTACTGCTCTCGTCGTCCGTCCAGAACGCCGCCCGGGCCACAATGGGATTCTCCTTGGTGGCCGGCCGCGCCCCCTGAAACTTCCCGTCCTCGGTCAACGTGCCGATGGTGCCGTCCTCCAAGAAATAAAGCCACTCGACCGGCATCGGGAGGTACTTTTCCTCGTCCGTCCCCGGCATGGCCGTCTCGTCGAATCGGAAACCCTCTACTTTGTCCAGGGTGAAGGCCCGCGGATCCATGATTGGGAAATACCGGGCCAACTCCGTGCCATTGATGTCGTATTTGACCACCGGGGCGTTCAGATCGACAAAGCGCGCCGGATTGGTCTGCCAGCCCCGCAAAGCATTGATGTCTTCGATCAATTCTTTCTTGTCCTTGGTCACCATTCGCGAGGACGAATAGAGCTTGTAAGCCTTGTCGAAGCCCGTTGTGCCCGTGTAGGTCCGGATCACCCCAGGTTGCGAAGCCCACAGCGTCGGATTGACATTCCCAAAAAGCCCTTTGCTCGCGTCCGGCCGCGTGCCTTGCCGGATCTGACCGATGACCAGGCTGACCACCGTGTCGGAAAGCCGCCGGGCCCGCACCGTTTCCGCATACGCCCGGGAAGCGGTGTACTCGTTGCCCGCCAGCGTGAGAATGGCGACAATCAACACGGTCAACACGGCGAGGATAGACATCACCGTAATCAGGGCGATGCCGCGCTTGCGACCCCGCGGACTTCCATTGGGCAAGCCGCCATTGTGCCGGAGAATTCGAGGAAGTTTCATGGCGATCAGAGAGGGCTGGATTTTTATGAATCTCCGGAAAGGCCCACACCGCTGCTTGTCAGCCCGGCGCCACGCTCTTCCGCGATCATCACCGATAAATACATTGCATTTACATCGGAACACAACAAAAAAACGCGTATCAAGGCAAAAAATGTGTTTTTCATGGTCCGCCGCGAGCCGCCTCCGGTGCTGCTGGGACCGCCTTCCCTCCGGCTTTCCGCGCTCCTTTCCCCGCCTGAATCCACCGGTTTGGGCTAAATACCCCGGGGCGGGCCCAGGAAAACGGGTCAGAACGGCCGGCCCGGTTTCAACGGGAGTGCGATTAGCGAAATCAGCGCTCCTCACCTTTTTCTTTTGCCTTGCCTGAACTCTTTCTGTATGTTCATTGTAAATATCCGATCGCGCAGTCCTAAGCCGTTGAGTCCGCCAGCCATGACTATCTCCTCTCTCCCTGCCCGCGCCCGGAACCGGCGTTCCGGCGCCTTCACCCTGGTCGAAGTCACCATTGCCATGGGGATCTGCGCCACGGTGCTCATCACCCTATTGGCCTTGCTCCCCACCAGCCTCGAAACGATGCGCCAGGCCGCCGCCATGTCGACCGAGGCCCGCATCGCCGAGTCCATCGTCGGTGAAGCCCAGCTCACCGACTGGCAGAAGATGCTCGATAACATGGACGGCGCCGTCCTTTACTTCGACGACGAGGGCGGGGACATCACCAAGACCCTCGAGGCCGATCGAAACCGCCTGCTTTACGCCGCCCAGATTCTCCTGTCCGAAGACGGAGTGACCGTGCCCGGGGCGGACGCCCCGAATGAGTTCACCCGCCGTCTGACCATCCACATCGCCGAAACTCGCGACTCCAATTTCGATTTCGTCAACATTGAAGGGAACCGGAAGGTGCATACCTATTCCGCCACTCTGGCCCGGCTTACCCAACAGGAGACTCCCTGACCCTAACCGGTGCTCGTCTTGCGCACAGCGATCCCATGAACATCCAGCTTCCCCCCCGCTCCCGCCGCGGCGCTTTCAGCCTCGTCGAACTCGTCGTGGCCATCACGGTCATGGCCATCCTCCTGCTCATGGTCTTCTCCATGGTGGACCAAACCCAGGAAACCTGGGCCCAAGCTTCCTCCCGCACCTCCCAATTCAAAGAGGCCCGGGTTTCCTTCGAAGCCATGACCCGGCGCATCCGGCAATCCACCCTCAACACTTACTGGGATTACCGGTTCAACAGCCGCAACCAGCCCGAAGCCTACATCCGGCAATCGGAACTGCACTTCGTCTGCGGTCCCATGGACGACATTGCCGGGGTTCAGGCCTCTGCCTACCCCACCCACGGCATCTTTTTCCAGGCGCCCTTGGGTTTCTCGGAAAACCGGGAATACGAGAACTTTACGGAGATGATGAATGCCTGGGGCTACTTCATCGAGTTCGGCGACAACCGCGAAGATATGCCGCCTTTCCTGCAAAGCCGGGTCGAACCCCGCAGCCGCTACCGGCTCATGGAGTTCCGGCGCCCGGCCGAAGAACTTGAGATTTATGAGGAAGCCGAAGTCCGGCGCAACACCCGGCGCACGGACGACAACAAATGGTTCGCCACGCATATCGCCGGGCTCGAAGCGCCCACCCGGGTCCTCGCTGAGAACATCGTCGCCCTGGTCATCTCGCCCCGGACGTCCGAACACGAGAACGATGTCGCCCCGACCGACATCGCCCCGACTTTCGGCTACGACAGCCGCCAGGGTTTGGGGGAAACCGGTTTCGCCGCGGCGATCAACGCCCGGTTTTTGCACCTGCTTCCCCCACTCATCCAGATCACCATGGTCGCCATCGACGAGCGCAGCGCAGCGCAATTGGACCGCACCGCAACAGCGCCTAACTTCATTCCTGCGGGAGTGTTTGCCCGGGCCTCAAACATCGACCAAGACATCCGCACCGTCGAATCCCATCTTCAAGATCTCGGCGTGAACTACCGCGTGTTCACGGCGACCATTCCCATGCGAGCCGCCAAATGGACCAAGACCCGGTAAACCCTGACGGGCGGGCCACGCGCGTTCGGGCCGGCGGCTCTGCCTCCGGACACCGCAGCTCCCCAAAAAAGCCTAACCTTTCCCCACAGCGCCTGCCGCTCCGGCTATGAATACCCACCGCTTCCCTTCCCCCCTTCGCCGCCGCCTTGCCCCGGCGCAGGAGTGCGCCTTCACGTTGATCGAACTGGTCGTGGTGATCACCATCATGGCCATCCTCATGGTGTTTTCCGTGCCGGCGATCAACCAGGCCATGGGCGCCAACCGCCTCACCGGAGAAGGAAACCGGATCGTCCAAGAACTCGCCAAAGCCCAGGGGGAAGCCCAACGCACCAACCGCCCGGTTCAGGTGCGGTTTTACGCTTACGATGACCCGTCCATTCCCGGGAGCGAATCCCTCTACCGGGCCATGCAGGTTTTCCGCTACGCGGGTTCCGACCTCAACGTGGACCGCTATACCCCGGAGAACGAGGACGGATCCTCCCTGGAGCCGGTGGACAAGCTCGTGAAGTTTCAGGATCCGATCATCATGACCAGCAACGCCACCTACACCAGTCTGATGAACGCGGGCGAGCACCAAGGAACGGTCAACTGGGGCAACAACAACACGCTGCAAGCCCGCTTCATCGCCTTCGATTTCTTAGGCAACGGGTCCACCAACCTCAGCGGCGAACTTTTCGCGGGCCGCCAGTACGTCTTCCTCACGCTGGTCGATGAGAAACACGATCCCCAAACCGGCGGATCGCCAAATAACTTCGTCTGTATCCAAATCGACCGTTTCAACGGCTCGGTCCGGCAGTACCGCCCGTAGGGCAACGCGCCGGCCTTGGGAAGCGGCGCCGCTTCCGGCTAGGGCTCTTGGACTGCGGCGAGAATCGCCGCTCTCTATAAGGCGCGGAGCGCCGTGCCTGCGGAAGCTTGTAGAGTGCGTCAGTCCTCTGGGGCTTTCGATAGGGACGTGGAGTCTCTGGGAGGCCAAGGCGGCGTTAGGATTGGCGGCGTTCTGTGCTCGCCCGAAAGCGGCGATGCTAAGAGGCCTCGTCGAGCCACGGCGGAGGCCCTTGGACTGCGGCGAGCATCGCCGCTCTCTATAAGGCGCGGAGCGCCGTGATGAGCGAAGGCGATGAGCGTCCGCGTGAGGCTCTGAGCTTACCCCCCCACTTATGGGGCGACCGCCCATTTTCACCGTCCGGCCAGGGGAATTGTTTCCGGATTCTCGGACTCCCTCTCTTTCGGCGGCTTCCGCCTTCCTGCCGTCTTTCACTCCACCATTAGCCGGCTTCCCGGCTACGAATCCGCAAACATCGCCTTGTAGTGCCGGTACCACTCACTTTGAAACACCTCCAGCGGATCGTACTTGCGCTTCATGCGCAAGAACTCCGGCAACTGCGGATAGCAGCTTTCGACCTGCTCCCGCTCCGCCCAACGGTGATAGGTGAGAAAATAGCTGCCGCCGAACCGGATAGCGCGGTCGATGAGACGACGGAAATCGCCTTCGGCTTTGCGAATGCCGCCGGCGTCGTGGTCGACGTGCAGATTCATGACAATACAGGCCCACGACTCGCGCGCCCAGGCAAGGAATGATTCGCCGTCGCGCTCGATCATCCGGATGGTCCCGTAGATCAGCTTCATTCCGTGGCGGCGAATGTCCTCTCGCACCTCATCGAGAAACGCCGGCAACGCCGCGCGCGGCACGTAAAGTTCGGTGATCATCTCCGACCCCGGCGTCTTCACGCTCAGGCGCATATCGACCTCCCGGTGATAGCCGTCAATGTAAGTGCTCAACTGATGCGTATCCGACCAATACTTTTGGCCGTTGGTCGATAGGTAATAGGACGAATACGTTTCGTAGGTTCTCTTCGTATCCGCGTGCGCGAGATAGTAAAGTTCGCGCCAATCCGCCTCCCCAAGCTCCTTGTGTTCTGCGGGCATCGGTGTGTCTTCCGGCAGCGGGCGGTAGGAAGAGAACACGCCGGTTTTCAGGAAACCCGGCGACGGAACGTCCGTCGAAAACTGGCAATCACCGTAGAGATAACCCGCGTCGATTCGCTCACCGATTCTCTCCATCAAGTCGCCCACGTCGACGATCTCGACCACACGTTCGAGTTTCGTGCGCGGCATCAGGCGCAACTGCACGCCGGTCACGACTCCGAACAGGCCGTAGCCTCCGATGGCGAGACGGAAAAGTTCGTCATTTTCGCTGCGACTGCAAACGCGCAAATCACCGTTGGCATCCATGAGCGTAAACGACTCGACATCCTGAATGAACGGCCGAAAGCGCAGCCCGCGGCCGTGAATGTTGGAGCCGAGCGCGCCGCCAAGCGTAAGGCGGTCGGCGCCGGTCTGCTTTTGCACAATGCTCCACTGTTTTGGTGCGCCCTGCTGCAGGCCTAGCAGCGTATCGATCAGTTCTGGCCACTGAATGCCGGCTTCGACTTGCAGGTGGCCGCGCGCGGCATCGAAATCAAGCACGCGCTTCAAAGGGCGCGTGTCGAGCAGCACCGAGCCGGCCCCGAACTGCTGTCCACCCATGGCGTGTCGCCCGCCCGCAATGCTGATCGCCTTGCCCTCGGCACGCGCAGCCTTAATCGCCGCGCGCAACGCCTCCACCGAATCGATCGCGACGTCTCGGCGTACCTGCGTTGCGTTCAGCCCCGAGTGCACGTCGTTGACCCACACGCCGGCGGATTCGCGCCGGCAGGCCGCCGGCGCCAACGTCAGCGATGCACCACCGCCGATCAATTCGAGGAATTCACGTCGTGTCGGCATTATGGCCTCCCGGTCGTTGTGGCTCGGATCCCTAGCGCGCAAAATCATGTGGCAGTGGCGCGCAGGTGAAAGCGGCTATAGGCATACAAGAACGCCGCCAGCACCATGTGAAACCAGATTGGAATGGTCCCGGTGAACCAGCGCACCTCGGGCTGCAGCCACATGGTGAAGACATAGCGCAGGATCATGGAAACAAAATAGATGCAGCTAAACCACTTGATGAAGCGTGCGGCGCCAGGCCGCGGCACGACGAAGTAGCCATACCCACGCGCGAAGTCGCTCACGATCCGGAACATGAGCGCGAGAATCACCACCTGTACCGGAAGCAAGACCACATACGGCAACAAACCGGAGAACCAGCGCTCCATCGGCGGCAGCCACGCCACATCGAAGAACGCGACTAGCGCCTGCCCAGCGACGCGGCCAAGAAACAGCAACGTGAACACGCCGAGCAACAGGGGATACCGTTTGGGGACAACTATTTGGTTCGACACGTCCGGTATGCATCCTCCCGGTCCTTGTGCAACCAATACTCCCGGATCGCCAGCCCTGTCCAACCACCTTCGGGCACAGGCAAACAGACAACTGGCAAGGACAATAGGCGAGACGAACATGCAAAGCTTCTGCTTCTGCTCCAGCGTCAACGTCGTCGCCTTGCGTCCAAGTTTGTCCTCGGTCTCGTTCCCCAACGACACTTCCCACAACGATTTCTCGACAAACTCCGGCTTCTCCTGACCATAGGCGCGCGGAGCTTTTCTGTGCACCGCTTTCTCCATGGAACTCCTCAGCGGCCTCCACCTCGCCTACTGCACCAACATCCATCGCGGAGAGGATTGGACGGAGACCTTCGCCGGTCTGCAGCATTGTCTTCACGTGCGAGACGCCGTTTCCCCAGGGCGCCGTTTCGCCATCGGGCTGCGCCTCAGCGCCCGGGCTGCCGCGGAACTTTCCGAACCAGCCCTCTTCGCCGAGTTTCTCCAGTGGCTGGAGGAACACAACTGTTACGTATTCACCATCAACGGCTTCCCTTACGGCAGTTTCCACGGAGCCCGGGTCAAGGAGCAGGTCTACCGGCCCGACTGGACCCGGCCGGAACGTCTCGCCTACACGCTCCTCTTATTCGACCTCCTCAGCCGGATGCTTCCGCCCGGCGC
Source organism: Verrucomicrobiales bacterium (assembly GCA_041749135.1). Classification (GTDB taxonomy): domain Bacteria; phylum Verrucomicrobiota; class Verrucomicrobiia; order Verrucomicrobiales; family DEV007; genus DATKCT01. The sequence continues at coordinate 27,509 of JBGTBW010000005.1, read as the reverse complement.
CGAAGGCAGCGTGAGCACCTGTCCCGGGTCATTCAAAAGCTTTCCCCTCGAACCAGATGCCGAAAGCCAGATGCATGCGCATCTCCATGCCTGCGCCCTGCATCTCGAAAAACTCAGCGCGGAGACGGGTCACGACCTCCACCTCGGACTCGAACCCGAACCCCTCTGCTATTTCGAGACCAGCGAGGAGACCGTCGCCTTCCTGCTGCGCCTCTTCGCTGCCTATCCCGCCGACGAAGCCCTCTTGCGCCGCCGCATCGGCGTCAACTATGATTGCTGCCACCTCGCCGTGGAATTCGAGGATGCCCGCAGCGCCATCGGCCGGTTCCACGCCGCGGGAATCCGCATCAGCAAATTGCACCTCAGTTCCGCGCTGCGGCTGGCGCCCACGCCTGCCAATCTGGAGCGCCTCCGGGCCTTCGACGACCCCGTCTACCTGCATCAGGTCGTCATCCGTTCGGATAACGGCGACCTCCAGCGATTCGAAGATCTCGCGCCCGCCTTCGCCTTCGCCGGCCAGCCGGGAATCGATCCCGGCGACGAATGGAGGGTCCACTTTCACATCCCCCTGCATCACGAGCCCTCCGGAGGTCTGGCCAGCACCCGCGATCACCTCATCGATGTCCTTGATCTCCTGGCCGGCGGCCCGGTCTGGTGCCGCCACCTCGAAATGGAAACCTACACTTGGGAAGTCCTCCCCGAAGCCCTGCGCCAACACAACGTCGTCGATCAGCTCGTGCGCGAATACGAATGGACCTTGGCCGCCTTGCGGGAAAGGGGCCTGGAAGCCGCCTCCTCCCAATCATGAACGCCGCAGGCCGGACTGCGGCCTTCATCCGGCTCGCGCGCGTCTCCAACCTGCCCTCTGTTTGGACCAACACCCTCGCCGCCTGGATTCTCGCAGGCGGAAAAGGGGGCGATTCCGCCTCCCTCTGGATTTTGCTCTGTGGCGGATCGTTGGTGTATTCCGGCGGAACCGTTCTCAACGACGCCTTCGATGTCGAATTCGACCGGCTCCACCGGCCGGAACGTCCCATCCCCGCTGGAGTGCTTTCCACCCGCGCCGTGTGGATCGCCGGTCTCCTGGCCCTCGCCACCGGATCGGCTCTGCTCGCCTGGCGCGCCTCGCCCGGGCTTGCCGCAGCCCTCGCCGCAGCGATCCTCCTTTACGACGCCATCCACAAACGTTGGATCGGAGCGGTGTGGATCATGGCCGCCTGCCGCGCCCTCCTCGCTTGCGTCGTCGCCTCGGCAGCCGCACCCGGACCCTTCCCCGGCGCAGCCACCCTCCTGCATGCGGGCGCTCTCTTCGTCCATACCGCAGCCATCACCTACACCGCCCGGAGCGAAAGCAGTCCCGGACCCTTTCGCCGCTGGCCGCTCCTGCTCCTCATGGCTCCGCTGCCGGCGGCGTTCGCCCTGCAAACTCCCCCTGAACCTTGGTTTTGGATCGCCGCGGCGGCTCTTCTGGGTTGGACCATCGCCGCCCTCGCCCGTCTCCGGGGCTCGAATCCGGACCGCATCGGACGCTGTGTTGCCGCCCTCCTCGCCGGATTCATCCTGCTCGACTCTCTCTTTCTCTCCCAAAGCGCACCCTCACTGCTGCCGGCCGCAGCCGCCCTCTTCGGCTTCACCCTGGTTTTGCAGCGCTCGATTCCCGCCACGTAATCCGCCCGCAGTGGGGCTCGAGCCCTCAAGCCGATCCGTCCGCGATCCCTTGACCGCGGCCCCGGATTGCGGAGGATGGCCTCGGCTCATGATCCATCACCACATCGCGCTGAGCTTCGAACATTGCGTCCGCTTCACGCATGAGGTGTTTCACCCGGACAATCCCACCTTGGGCGAAGTGCTGGGATCGCAACCATCCTCGGGAAAAGTGCTGCTCTGCCTGGATTCGGGTCTCTCCCAAGGACAACCCGCCCTGCTGAATACCATTCCAGCCTGGTTCGAGAACAGAACCGGACTCCAGCTCGTCAGCGAACCCCTCGTCCTGCCCGGCGGTGAGCAGGCCAAAAACGACTGGTCGCTCGTTGAACGTCTCTGGAAGGAAATCCATCGCCACGGACTCTGCCGTCATTCCTACCTTCTCGCAGTGGGAGGAGGGGCCCTCCTTGATCTCGCCGGATTCGCCGCCGCCACCGCCCACCGCGGGATCCGCCATGTCCGCCTCCCTTCCACCACCCTCAGCCAGGCCGACGGCGGGGTCGGGGTGAAAAATGGCGTCAACCGCTTTGGCCGCAAAAACTGGGTAGGCGTCTTCCAAGTGCCCTTCGCCGTCATCAACGACCTGAGTCTGCTGCAAAGCCTTCCTCCCCGAACCTGCCGCTCCGGTTTGGTCGAAGCCGTCAAAGTGGCCCTCATTCGCGACGCCGCCTTCTACGATCAAATCGAATCCATGGCCGACGGCCTCGCCGCGCTGCGCCCGGAAGCCGTCGAACCCGTGGTCCGCCGCAGCGCGGAATGGCACACCCGGCACATCGCCACGGGCGGCGATCCCTTCGAACTGGGGTCCGCCCGGCCGCTGGACTTCGGACATTGGGCCGCCCACAAACTCGAGCCCGTCACCGGCTTCCGCCTCCTTCACGGCGAAGCCGTTGCCGTGGGTATGGCCATCGACATCCTTTATTCTTCACTCGCCGGTTTGCTGCCGGACTCCACGGCTCAGCGCATCCTCACCTTGCTTGAGCGCCTGGGATTCCGCCTCTACGACGCCGCCTTGGAAGAGACAAACCAGGGCCGGCTCGTCGTCCTCGATGGCCTCGATGAATTCCGGGAACATCTGGGCGGAGCCCTCACCATCACCCTGCTCGAAGACATCGGGCGCGCCCGTGAAGTCCACACCATGGACGAAGCCCTCATCTTGGAATCCTTGGTCAGGCTCAAGCAACGCGACCTCGAACGGGAGGCGGAGCGGAGCCTCATCCCACAAGACGAGGCCGGACATCCGGCCTGACAGGCGTTGGCTTCTTCCCTCAACGCGAGGGCGCCCGGGCCTTCTCCTCGAGGAATTCCCTCCAGGCATTCTGTGAGCTGACCGGCAATACTTCGACCCCCTCCGGAGGAGTCTGAAACTCGTTGCTCAACTCACGATCCAAGACCCGCGCCTTGACGCAATCGTGCCATTGCAACTCGAAGACCTTGTCCAACTCTCGCTGCAACTCCCGGTCGTAAACCGGACACACCACCTCGAAACGTGAATCGAAATTGCGCGGAAGAAAGTCCGCCGACGACAAAAAATACCGGGGTTTCCCTCCGTTCCCGCAAATAAAGATGCGCGAATGCTCTAGGTAACGGTCGACGATCCCGATGGCCTCGATGTTGTCGCTCAAGCCCGGTTGCTCGGTAACAAGTGAAAACATGGCCCGCACAATGAGCCGCACTTTCACCCCTGCCGCAGAGGCCCGGTATAGCGCGTGGACGATCTCCAGATCGGAAAGATTGTTGAGCTTAAGCCGCAGGGAAGCTTCCTTCCCTTCTTTGGCCAGCCGAATCTCGTTCTCGATCCAGCGCCCGACCTCCTCACGAAGCGAAAAAGGGGCCGCCACCAAATGCTTGAGCGCAGGCGGCTGATAGCTGTTGGTAAAATAACGGAATATGCGGGCCACATCCTTGCCGATCTCCTGATCGGCCGTGAGCAACAGGTGATCCGTGTAATGGTCGGCAGTGTTCTCGTTGAAATTGCCCGTGCCGATGCAGGAATAGTAATGCGTCGCTCCCTTCTCCTTTCGTGAAATCAAACAAATCTTGGCATGCACCTTGAGGCCGGCGATGCCCAGAACCACCCGGATGCCCGCTTCCTGAAAAGCGTTGGCCCAACGTATGTTGGCCGCCTCGTCGAACCGGGCCTGCGGCTCGACCATCACCATCACGTCCTTGCCGTTTCGCGCCGCGCTTATCAGCGCCCGGGCCACCGCGGAATTCCGCGCCAGCCGGTACTGGGTCACCCGGATCGAGCGCACCAACGGGTCCAGCGAAGCTTCCCGGAGCAAATCGATAAACAGCTCAAAGGAGTGATAGGGAAAATGCAGCAGTATATCCTTCCGGCGCATGGACCGGAGAATCGTCGGCTCGGAGAGCCGCGCCGGACGGATCGTCCGCAGCTCCGGAAACCTCAACGCCGCATCGCCTAACTGAGAAAACCGCATCAAGTCCTTCCGGTTGTGATATCTGGCCCCGGGAAAAATCGTGTCCCGGTCCGACAATCGCAGCTTCTTCATCACCATCCGGAGGAAGTCCTCCGGGATGTCCGCGTCGTAGTTGATGCGCACCGGACTGCCCGCTTCTCGCGCCCGAATCCCCTCCGTCACTTTGTCGTAGGTGCTCTCCGTAAAGTCGTCGTCGAATTCCATCTCCGCATCCCGCGTGAACTTGAGGGCGTAGGCATCAAACACATCATAAGGAAGCCCAGCGAAAACCCCGGCCAACCCAAAACGGATAATGTCGTCCAAATACATAACCAGACGGCGCTCCTGCACCTCCGGAAGCACCAGAAACCGCGGCAGATCGTCGGGAATCTCCACCAACGCGTGCGCCGGACGTCCCTTGCCGCTCTTCTGCGTCATGCGCACCGCCAGATACATGGGAATATCCTTCAGTCCGATCAGCCGCGAACTCGCCTTCACAAAGATCGGCATGATCCGCGGTTTGACTTGGTGCAAAAAATACTCGTCCAGGTACTCTCGCAGTTCACCCGGAATCTCGCGCTCGGTAATGAGTTGGATGTTGTGCTTGCGGAGTTGCTCGAAGATCCGCGCGTAAGCTTTGTTGAAGCGCCGCGTGTCTTTCACCAACTGCTGATTGAGCCGCCGCATGGTCCCCACCGGATCGGGAATCTGCAGTTCGCGGTAGTGCCGCCCCAACCGTTCCAGGCGCTTCAACGTGGCCACCCGCACCCGGAAGAATTCATCCAGATTGCTGGAATAGATGCCGAGATACTTTACCCGCTCCATGAGGGGCGTCTCCGGGTTCTCGGCCTCCTGCAAGACCCTGGCGTTGAACGAAAGCCAACTCAGCTCTTTGCTGCGAAATACGGAATCGTCAAGGAAAAGCTCATTGCTCATAGATCAAGCCTCTTCCGTCTCAGTGGGAGGACGATTCCCTAATGCTGTCCTTGGCATACCAGGCCGCGCCCACCGCGCCGGCGAGATCCTGCAACTCCGCAGCAGCCACCGTGAGATCCTTCCAGAGGGTCGGCGTCACATAGGCCGCCAGATTCCGGCGCAGCGGCTCCAACACGTCGGGAAGCGCTTCGATCAAACCCCCGCCGATCACCACCCGGTCCGGTCCCAGCAACTCGACCGCCGCACCCACGGCCATGGCCAGATAGTCCAAGGCCCGCCCCACGACCTGTCTCACGCCCGGATCCTTCTGTGCCCAAGCCTGGGAAAGGACCTTGCTCTTGATCTTGCGCAGGTCTGTCCCCGCCAGTTCAAACACCGTCGGAGCCCGGCCCCGATAGGCTTCCATCGCGCAAGCCGACGCGATGGCCAAGCGGCTGCAAGCCGTTTCCACCGGTATCAGCCCGCAGTCATTCCCCACCAGTGAAGTGCTCGGAATCCGCATCCGCCCCAGCTCCATGCAACTGTAGCGGCGATGCCGGAGCAGCCTCCCGTCCACAATGCATCCAGCCCCCAGTCCGGTGCCGGGAAACACCCCCAGGAGCGTCCCGGCTCCCCGCCCCGCGCCCTGCCGGAACTCTCCATAGGTTCCCGCATCCACGTCGTTTACCAGCCGCGCCGGAACCCCGAAATGCTCCTCCACCGCCGCGGCCAGCCGGACCTTGCTCCAACCCAGATTGGGCGCATCCACCAAAATCCCTTCCCGCCAATCCACCACCCCCGGACACCCGATGCCGATCCCCGCCAGCCGCCGAGGCTCCAATCCAGCCGTGGCCAAGGCCTGTTCGATGCACCACAGAATCCGCGGCACCCCCTCGTCTTCCCCCCGCTGCCCGTGCGTCTTCTGCCGGAAACGCCCCACCATTTGCATGTTCCCGTCAAAGACGACGGCAAACATCTTGGTTCCTCCCAGATCGAAACCCAGCCAATGATCATGCGCGCTCTCCATCATAATGTCGCCCGCCTTTATTCCTTAGGCTTGGCAGGCCCCGATTGTGGCACAGCTCACGGCTCGACCCAAGAACACGATGAGGTCAGTCTGTCCGCGGCCAGGAGCAACTCCGGGGCCGAACCATGCCGCACATTGCTTTTGGGTCAACATGTTACAAAATTGTAACATGGCAGACATCGCGAGCCGCCCTCTCGACGCCGACTCGTAAGCGTCCTCGCCCCCCTTTTTCCCATTCACCGGAGCTATCCACCGCCGAAATGCATCATGACGGTCCCCGCGACAATAGCGCCGGCTTCGATGCGGCCCTCGGCGAACTCCAACAGTCCATCCTCATGATGGCCAGCCTCGCGGAACGCAATCTGTCCCATGCCATGCACGGATTGCTCCACCGCGACCTCGACCTCTGCAACCGCGCCATCGAAGAGGACGCGGACGTCGATCAGCTCGAAAAGGTCGTCGACCGGGAAGGCCTCCAGATCCTCATCGGCTTCCAGCCGAAGGATTACCAGATTCGGAAGGTCACCGCCACCATGCGCGTCTCCAACAACCTCGAACGGATCTCCGATCAGGCCGTCACCGTCGCCCGCTTTGCCCGCGACATCGTGCTCGCCGACCCGCTGCCGCTGGTGCAGCTCATCGAGCCCCTCTATGACATCGCTCAAGCCATGATGAAAAGGGCCCTCAGCGCCTTCATCGAAGGCGATGTGGAGCTGGCCCTCGCCGTCACCCGCGAAGACAGCGAGCTGGATGCCCATCACCACCGCCTCATCGCCCGCATCAAGGAGTCCCTCGCCCAAGGACACGCCCACGCCCCCCTCCTCCTCAACCTCTTCGTCATCGTCCGAGCCCTCGAACGCGTCGGCGACCACGCCGTCAACATCGCCGAAGACTCCGTCTTTATCGAAAAAGGCACCGATATCCGGCACGGCGGCCGCGAAGACCTCGAATGATCCCCCTTCTCCATCGCAGGGCGTGACGGGATTGTGACCGAATCCCCATCGCCCCCGCGCCAATCCTCGGTCAAATGAGCCGCGATGAAGGCGCAGATCCTGCTCGTCGACGACGAACCGGACGTTCGGCAGCTACTCCATTACAATTTGAACCGGTCCGGCTTCGAAGTGACTCAGGCATCCGACGGCATCTCAGGATTCCAGGCCGCCCTCCGCCACTCTCCCGACCTGATTGTCCTCGACATCATGATGCCCGGCCGCAACGGCTATCAAGTCTTTCGCGACCTCCGCGCCGACAGCCGCACTCGCGACATCCCCGTTCTCATGCTCACCGCCAAAGGTCATTTGGAAGACCGCATCAATGGCCTGGAACTCGGCGTCGATGATTATGTGAGCAAACCCTTCAGCCCCAAAGAATTGGTGCTCCGCATCCACGCCCTCCTGCGCCGCTCTCACAAGGCGCCCGCAAACACCCTCGTCACCGTCGGCCCATTTCACCTGAACAAGAACACTCTCCACTTCTTCGCCGGAGGCCAGAAGCTCGATCTCACTCCGATCGAGTTCAAGCTAATGGTAGCTCTCATGGAACGTCTGGGCCAGCCCCAGGCCCGAAGGGATCTCCTCCGGGAAATCTGGGGCTACAGCGACCTCAGCCATACCCGCACCCTCGACACCCACGTCAAACGTCTCCGCGAAAAACTGGACGGCTATAGCGACTGGATCCAAACTGTCCGAGGTATTGGCTATTGCCTGAAAGAACCTTGAAGCTAGTGGCCTGCGTCCTCCAAACCTGGCCGCCCCGCCGCCTCTGGCTCACCGAAAGGAAGGTCTGATGGAGTTGACGGAACCCCAAACCAAGACCAGATCCCGGGCTCGCCAGGAGGCGTTTCTGAAAAACATCCTCGACGGGCTCGAGGACGCCGTCATCGTTTTCGACCGCGAACAGCGCGTCGATTTCATCAACCTCCGCGGCCTCGAACTCTTCCCCTTCCATCGCGAACCCCGCGGCCGCCTCCTCATCGAACTCGTTAGGCATGAAGGTCTCGTCGGTCTCGCCGAGGAATGCATCCGCTCCGGCCTCCCAGCCAAACGCAATATCGAAATCCCCGGCCCCCACAAACGCGTCTTCCTCGCCTCCGCCGCCGCCTTGGACCGCCCGCGAACTCGCTTCCGCCTGATCGTGCGCGATGAAACTGTCAGTCATGAAACCGAACAGGTGCGGCGGGACTTCGTCGCCAATGCTTCCCACGAACTGCGCACTCCCCTAACGATCATAAACGGTTACCTTGAGAACCTCCTGGAAAGCGACGTCCTGGAGCATCCCGCCACCGCCCGCCACTTCCTCGAAACGATGCGCAAACACGGGGAACGCATCGCCTCCATCATCGAGGACATGCTCACCATCTCAAGACTCGAATCCGCCTCCGCCTCTCTTCAGCGAAAACCCTTCGGCCTCCGCTCCTGCGTCGAGGAGGTCATCGACCGGCTGGCGCCAAAAATCCCGCCCGATCGCATCCACATCGACATCCAGATTCCCCCCGAAGCCCACATCGTCGGCGACCGCTTCTACTGGGATCAGATTTTCTTCAACCTCCTCGAGAACGCCATCAAGTACAATCAGGAAGGCCCTCTCAATGTCGCCGTTTCCTTCTTTCCCGGCGACAAAGCCGACGTCATCCGCATCAGTGACGACGGGATGGGGATCTCTCGCAAGGACGTTCCCTTCGTCTTCGCCCGCTTCTACCGCTCGGAGAATCAGCCCCGGTCCGGAGTCAAAGGCACCGGACTCGGTCTATCCATCGTCCGCCGCGCCGTCGAAGCCCACGGGGGCGAGATCACCCTCGAAAGCGTCCCGGGCGTCCAGACCACTTTCACCATCCGCCTCCCTCGGCATCGCCCAGCCCTTACCCAACCCAACGCGGAGGACGGCGAAAAGTGACAAAGGCTCAGAACTCCTGATCTGGCGGGCGGATCCAAGGAGATGAAGGAAAGAAAGTGAGCCGGAGGCCCTTGGACGGCGGCGAGCATCGCCGCTCTCTCCCGGCGTGGAGCGCCGTCCCCGCAACTGCATTCGCAAGAATGCAGACTCCCAGTCAGGCCTTCGGAACTCTCACGAGTTCCGCTCCAGCTCTAACGCCAAGGACCGCCGGAGGCCCTTGGACTGCGGCGAGCATCGCCGCTCTCTCCCGGCGCGGAGCGCCGTCCTCGTAGCTGCATTCGCAAGAATGCAGACTGCCAGCCAGGACTTCGGAACTCTCACGAGTTCCGCTACAATCTGACGCCAAGGACCGCCGGAGGCCCCTTGGACTGCGGCGAGAATCGCCGCTCTCTCCCGGCGCGGAGCGCCGTCCTCGTAGCTGCATTCGCAAGAATGCAGACTGGCCCGCCAGGCCTTCGGAACTCTCACGAGTTCCGCTCCAGCTCTAACGCCAAGGACCGCCGGAGGCCCTTGGACTGCGGCGAGCATCGCCGCTCTCTCCCGGCGCGGAGCGCCCTCCCCGTAGCTGCATTCGCAAGAATGCAGACTGCCAGCCAGGCCTTCGGAACTCTCACGAGTTCCGCTACAACAGTGCCCCTCAAGGTCTCCCTCGTTCCCATTCCCTGATTGGCGGCTCATGACGATTCCCTGAGATCAGGAGTTCTGAATCCATGGCCGAAACCCCGGCGATCCGCGAAGTCCGCGACCAGAAAACCGTCAAAGTTTATCCCTTTTGCCTGCCAGCCATAGTCCGAAGCAACCAAAGGATGACCAACCCAAACAGCACTACCGGCGGACCCTCCAAGGCAGACCACCAGAACGGCATCCTGGCATACACATCAATTCCGAGCAAGACCAGACCGAGAACGACGTTGGCGAAGCCAATGTAGAAAATAACCCTGCGCAAGCCGCGAACGTCCGTCGATAGCACCAACAGCAACCCGCCGTGAACGGCGTAGATCATTGCCACGGAACGGGTCAGATAGTTCGTAAGTCGTGCCGCGGGGAATTCTCCCAAGCCCAGCCAACGGTGAGCCGCCGCCATCCATTCGACCGGAAGAAACACCGCGAAGAACGCCAGCAGCATCATGAGTCCGCCTAAACGCAGGATCAAAACGAGCCAGCCTTCTGCTGGTGATGAGCCCGCATTTCCCTGCGTTCGCCAGTCGCTCACGGCCCTGCAAATAGGAAACCAAATCCGCCCTCGGCGCTGACTCCGCTCACTCCTGCGAATCTGCGTCCTCCCAGGTTGGCGCCCCTGGAGTCGGGGGCAGTTCGCGAATGGTGATGTCTTTGAACTGCACGACGAACTTGCCGCCGCTGTGGGCCTGCAGGCCGATCAGTCCATCGAGAGGGATCTCGGGGTCCGCCTCAGTGTAGTCGATCGCGGCGACGCCGTTGACCCAACTCCGAATGCGAGGGCCCTCGCAGAGGATGCGATAGTGGTTCCACTCGTCCCAGTCGTGCACCGCGCCGGTCACCGCCGCCGCATCAGCCGGCTCCGCTATCACCGCGTTCCTCCGGGACTCATCGTAGAGCCTGCCCCACCAACCGATGCCTGCATCCACCTGATAACCCGTCATTTCGTGATGATCGGGAACGCGCCGGCTGCGAATCTGCACCCCCGAGTTTTTGAATCCGTCTCCCTCACCGCTGATCAGTCGCAATCTCACATTCAGCTCAAAATTCTGGAACGTCTGAGGCCACGTGATGAAGGTGTTGTGCGGGACGGCCTCGGCCATGGAGCCGCCCTCGATCACCCCGTCGACGATTCGCCACCACTTCTCCTCCCCCGCGCGAACGTCCCAGCCCTCGAGCCCTTTGCCGTCAAAGAGCGACTGCAACCCGGCCGCTTCCTCGATGTCCAGCGCGCCCCGCGCGTATTTGCCCCAGGCGACCGGCGTCCCGGCCTGCGCCAAATCGAGCGCCTTTTGCAACGCCTCCTCCGTCCACCCGGGATTGGGCACGCCCATATTCTCCAGCATCTGCGCCGCAGCCGGCCGCGGAGTGTCGATGCCCCCCTCAGGAACCTCGCCGCCCGCCGCCCACACGAACCCGTTCATGACCATCTTGCGCACCTCGTCGCGGGCCCAGCTCCAGTGGAAATGACCCCCAGTGAAGCCGAAGGCGCGGCCCCCGCCCGGCCGCTCGAAGGCCCACGCACAGAACTGCTCTTCCTCTTTTTCGATGGACTCCCGCGCAAAATCGTTCCCGCGATAAGGCGTGAGTCCCTCTTCGATCGTGCTCGAAGGCGGATGCAGCGGCAAGAGCCGCTCGATCTTCCCATCTTCCACCCCGCACTCGCGCAGATGATAGTAGCACTCGTCGTAGAGTTGGAACGGCGTCACCCCATTCATGACCGGATGGTCCGCGGGCTTATGAAAATCCGATGTGTAGAAATTGCTAATCGAGTAGAAAGCCTCGAAATCAGCGCCCATCAACTTCCGCCACGCGATGCGGTGAGGATCGTTCCCCTGCTCATTCTTTGCGGGTTCGGCGGCCTCGATCCCGGTCGCCCAATGCAGGACCACCAAACCCTTCCCCCCATCCATGAAGTCCTTCAACTCCTCGAGATGTCCGTTAGCTGGATGCGAGCGCCAACCATCGGCATAGATCACCAGGGCGTCGGCCTCCGCCAGTTGCTCTGCGTTTGGCCATTCGCGCACCATGTCCGTGGTGACCCCCGGCGCACCCTTTGGAAGCGCCTCGGAAAGCAAAATGCTCCCCGCGATGTGCTTATGTGACCCCCACCCGTGCGAGTTGGCGCCTGCGAGAAAGAGAACGTGTTTGGAGCCGGAGGCCTTGGACTCTTGAGCGGGGCTCTCCGTGATCCCCATGAGAAGGAGGGTCGCCAGAATGAGGAACAGGGATTGCTTCATAGCGTTTGGTGGGTTCCCCCAATACACGCAGAAAGGATCCCTTTCGCAAGCCGAGGCTGCCCTGGTCAAACGGCTGCCCGCGCATTCCCCCGCGATTATTCCCTGACTTCGTCTTTTCGGGATCGAAATACGAATCTCTATCGAAATCGAATGCCGATGCTTCGTAATCGCCTGCACTTTCTCGAATAGGGCAGCCTTTTTCCGCCTAACCGAGCCTCGCCGCCATCCCATCCAGACGATTTTCCTGCTTTTCCGAAGGAGCGGCCGGGATCAGCGCCTCTCGTTCCGGACCTCGATCTCGGTCAGGCCCGCGCGTGATGCCCCACGGTGCTCGAACACCACCCGGAGCTTCGCGGTCCCCACCTCCCGAAACCGCACCCTGTTGGCCACCCCGCCCACCGGCCGCTCCGGATCCCTCGCCCCTTCCTCCACGGCGCGCCAGTCGCCCTCCGACCAATACTCAATCCGGTAGTCCTCGGGCGCTTGCACTCCCCCGCCGTCATCGAAGAAGTGGAGATCCACGGCGTCGCACGCCGTCTCCCGTCCGAAGTCGATCTCCAGCCAGTCCTCCTCCCGCGGCGACTCGTAGGCCGTCCAGCGGTTCCGCGAACGCGCTCCGTATTGGATCTTGCCGTCGTGGACTTCCTCCACCCGGTCGAAGCGCGAGGTATGGGATGCACTGGCTTTCGGGAATCCCTCGCCCCGGCCGTTGAACGCCAGATTGTCCGGAGCCGCCGTCGGCGCCTCGAGCGGCAGGCTTCCGGGACCCCAGGCTTCGAACTCCGACAGACCCGCCACCGCCCCCTCCGGGTGGCGCAGCATGACCCGCAGTTTCCGGGTCCGGATCTCCGGGAACCGAACGGAATGCGCAACGCGCCCCACGAGTGTTTCCGCTTCCGTTGCCTGGCCCGGAACCGGTTCCCACTTCCCGTCGCTCCAGGCCTCCATCCGCAGGCCCGCCGGAGGCCGGAGCGTTGAACCCGGTCCGTCGTCCAGCAGGTAGACTCGCGCCTCGTCCACCGGACGCTCGATCCCAAAATCCACCCCGCACCAGTCCTCCGCCTGCCCTGAGCCCTCCGGCGTCCATCGGTTAGGCGGCGACTCCAGATACCAATACTGCCCGTCGTTCACCCGGTGGCCCGGCGACTCCGGATGCGTGTGCGACGCCAGCACCCGCGGGAAGTATTCGTTGCTGTTGTTCACCGCGTAATTGAAACGACGCTCGCCGGCGCCTTCCTCCTCCTCCTCGACTGCTGCCAGCCGGCAGGTCACCGCATCCAGGCTGTCCGCTCGCGCCAGAAGCGCTCCATCCGCCCATACCTGAAGACCCGGGCCCCGGCCGTAGCGTTTTCCATCCCGATCCCAAAAAACCGCCAACTCGTGGCCCCGAAAACGCAGGCGATCCAGCGCGAAGTAATCCCAGTGCCGCGGAGCCAGCGGACGCACTATCAAAGCATCGCCTTCCCCCGGACGCAATCCCACCAGCCCGCTGATCACGAGATCGATAAATCCCGAATGGAAGTAATGCTCGCTGTGATTGAAGCTGTCGTGCCCTTCCCAGGAACCCGTATCGGGATGGCAAGCCTCGGCGAGGTAGGGTTTGCCGTCCTTGCGGTGAGTCCGCGCGTAAATCTGCAGCAGCCGGTAATAATCCTCCCGCGTGATCCACTCCTGCTCGTAGTCGTGCAGCACATTGGCCAGCGCCGCCAGCGTCTGCGTCGTAGCGTAGGGCCAGGAATTGCCGCTCCACACGCAGCAGGCCGGTGAAATGAAAAACAGCGGGTCGTTCCGCTCCACCGTCGCCGGACCGCGCGCCGCAAAGAAATAAGCGGGATCCATAAGGAACTTCCACGCTTCCTCGAATCCCTTCCCTTTTTCCGGCAGCCCGAACTGCCACGGCACATAACCAATCAGCTCCCGCCCGTGCGGCGATCCCACGAACTGCCCGCTACGGTGAGTCCAGGTCAACGGCTCCACCCGGTGACCATCCTTCTCCTCCGCCTGCCGCGACAGGTGAAAAAAGAAGGTCCGCTCCGGATCCCACAGCCGCGATTGGACGAGCGCGCGCAGCCGGTCCGCCGCGGCATCGAAGGCTTCCGCCTCGTCTCTTTTACCGGCCAGCCGCGCGATCCGGGCGAGAGCCCGCGCGTCGGCGAACAGGTAACTGTTCAGCGTCGGCCGGTAACCTGGAGCGCCGCGAAACGCGTCCTGCGTCTGGCGGCTGTTGATGTTCGTCTCCATCCCGTCGTCGTGCCCAATCTGCCAGAACATTTCCTGCTCCGCGTCCCAGCGGAGCCGTTTCCACTCCGCAAAGTAGGTTGCGAGATCGGGATAAAGATCGGCCAGGAAGGCGGCGCCGGGATGCACCGTGTGCACGGCCCAGGCCGCATCCGCCAGCCAGCAACTGTAACGGTGCGGCTCCGCTCCGGGCGTGCGAAACCAGTAGCGCGTGTAATCGCGCGCGAATCGGTCCTTGCGAAACCAGCGCACATCGTAGAGCTGCAAGCCCGACGGACAACTGATCGCCCCGTAGGTTCCCGACCAAAAAGGCCGGTCGATGAACTCCGTGAAAGCATAGCCGTGCTCCGGCGACCCGTAGACCAAGTGCTTGGTCATCAGGTCCCACCGATAGTAGTAAGTGGTGTCCAGCTCGGCGTCCGGGCTCTCAAAGAGCGGGATCTCTTCTGCATACCACGCGAAATCCTGGTTGTCCCAGAACGCCTGCCGTCCCAACTGTTCTTCCGGATCGAGTAGCGCGCCCTCGGCGCCGCCAGTTCCCAGCAGCAACACCGCAGCAGCCCATCGCCTCCAACACTTCGCTTTCATCCGGCTCCAATCTGAGAAAAGCCAGCGCCCTCGTCAATCCGCCAGCAGCCAATCCCCCTGTGAAAAACTCCCGGACTCTCACGGCACAATTCTCATCCGCAAAAAGTGCGCCTTGGCATCGGCCGGAACGGGGAACTCGAAGCGCATCCGCCTGGTTCCAATCGCAGTCTCCCCCAGCACGTCCACCCGGGCGGGCGCGACGCCTGTCCAATCCCCTCCTAACCAAGCGGAGAGTTCTCCGGTCAGTTCGGAATAGGCGGCGGTGCGGGAGATGCTCAGCTCCATGCTCAGAAAGCGCTGACCGCCGGACTCCGTGAGTTCCGGTTCGCTTCGGGCAGCTTCCTGCTCTGCCGCGGTTGCCGGGATCAGAGGATTGGTCCCCGACAAGTATTCGATGACGTTGATCAACCCGTCGAAATCCGGGTCGCCAGCCGGGTCAAGCCCGCTCAGGCCAAAACCCTCGGCCCACTCCGCATACGGGACCAGTTCATCCCCCGAGTTGGCGAAGCCCGGCGTGGGGATCATCAAGGCGATCACCTCGCCGCCGTCGGGCAGCCGTCCTTGCGACTGCTCCCCGCCCGGGAATCGGCCGTAGCCCTGAGCGTCGACGGCCTGGGAGCCGTCATCCCCGGCCCCCAACCAGACGTGCTCCCCTCCCCGCGCGAGATTGAAGGAGAACCAGTTAGGCCGGGCGCTTCCGGAGCCCGAGAAGAACACGGCGTGCCCGCCCGCCGCAATGAAGGTCAAGGGCGGAATCCGCCATTTTATGCGTCCGGCTTCACTCGGCTCGTCGCTCAGCCACAAGCCTTCCAAGGAAACGGGGAGGGGTCCGCTGTTGTGAATCTCGATAAAGGAAGTGTCTCCGGCGGATTCGGGACCGGCCGGAAACCATTCGTTGATTCGGAGACCGCTGGTATCCCCGAGAGCAGCGGGAGGGGCATTGGCCGAGCCCCGGCTTGCCGACTGCAAAAGGCCCCAGGCGTTGTCGCCTAACCGTCCGACGGTCCATCCACTCACTTGCAGGCCCCATGTCGCTCTATCCACAATGCGGCCCGCGGGATTGACCAGCTCCACGCCCCAGTGCGCATAACTGGCGTCCAGCGGCAAGGCGCTGTTCAGATCCGGCCCGGCATCCGCGCTGGCCTGCGCGGCTGGATCACAAGCGATGACGAGATATCCCTCGCCCGGCAGAACGACTCCGTCCGGAATCGTCCAGGACTGTGGAGAATCCCCGATGCTGCGCAGGCTCCAACCGGAGAGGCCGGCCTCCGCCGTACCCGGAGTGTAGAGTTCGATCCAGGCGGCCTGCCCAGCGGGGTTCAACAGAGCGACCTCATTGAGTCGCACGTCAGGACCCGCCTCGGGCTGATTGGAGATTCCTGGGCTGGGATACTTCAGCCGGACGATTTCACCGGAACCATCCGGCATCCGGCCTTCGGAGATCTCCTCCGCCTGGAGCGCATAGGCAATGGAGTCAAACTCCACCCCGGCACCGTCGCTGAGGGCCAGTCTCGCGCCAGCCGCGGGCAATTGAAAGAGGAGAGCATCCGCCCGGCGGGCGCCGCGGTCGCAGTAAAGCCGGGCGAACCCGCCGGGCTCCAGCGCCGAAGGAGCCGTGATCTGAAAAACCTCTCCGCCGGCGCGGGCGTGCAACCCCGTCAGCGAAACAGGCAGCAATTCATCGGTGTTCACCAACTCAAGCCAGTCTTCGGCTCCCGGCGAGGGATTGGCCAGCCACTCGTTGATGCGCAAAGAGGTGAGGGGAGCCGTGGCCGCGGCCGCGTTCTCCGCGCCGGGGGTCGGGCTGCCGAGCACCCAGCCCTCGGCAGTCCGGCCGAAAGAAAAACCTTCCGCCTGCACTCCATAACGAAGTCCGTCGACAATGACGCCGGAGTCATCCCTAACCGAGACTTCCCCCCAGGAACCGGCCAGCGGAACTTCGAAGGCAGCCATTTCACCCGGGCTCAATGTCAGGTCTTCTCCTAGCGGGACCGCTTCCTCACCCCGGATCGCCAGGGTCCAGCCGCTCAGATCCACCGCCACCGGGCCCCGGTTCCACACTTCCACGAAATCCCTCTGCTCAGGACCGCTGCGCGCCAGAACCTCGTTGATCACGACCGCAGGACTTGGCGTGGCTCCATTGTCCAATCCCGGACTGCCGTTGATCTGCATGCTAGACCTCCAGTTGAAGGGCGACTGAAGATCCCCGCTGGGATCAATCACCTCGAGCGACGGCCCGCCGCCGTCGGCGTCAGAAGACCATGGATCTGTATCGCCGTACTCGACGCTGCTCACCATGTTTCCCTCGATATCGAGCAGCGTGAGCCGCTCTCCGCCGTTGTCGAGTCTGCCGCCAAAATAGCCTGCTGCTGAAACTCCAGGGTAGCGAGCATGGAAAATGCCGGGAGCCTCGTTGCTGGCGATCACCAAGCGCCCGCCGCCGGGAAGAACGGTGTCCCACGGGAAAACAAACTCCACCCCGCGAAACGACCACCCGCCGAGACTAACAGGGAGCAAGCCGGTGTTGAGCAGTTCGATGAACTCCAAGGCGGAACCGCCCAGACTGCCGCGGGGATTGTAATGGATCTCTGTGATCCGCACGCTTGGGACGGGCGAGCCCACAGTGAAGACGGCCTCGTTGAGGGCGCTCCATTCCCCGTTTCGCAACCCGCGAGCCCGGAAGGTCGTGGACTCTGTGATCGTCACAGGCCCTTCATAGGGCCGGGCTCCGGGCGCAGGCGCGCCCGAAGCATCGTAATAAACGCGGGGATCGGAGCCGTCCGTCGTGTAGTAAATATCCGATGCCGCGAAAATCGACGGCGGCACGATCTTCACTTCGAACCCGGCGGACACATGCCGCGATCCGGTCAAAGCGTTGTGCGCGTCCCTAAACTGGGGAGCCTCGACCCCGGGATACAACCCGCGAGTCTTGAGCTGACGGAGCAATTGATCGGGGCGTTTGGGGAACCATGTCCCCGTAATCCGCTCTTGCTCGGCGATCCATTGATCCGTCCAGGTGAAAAGGGGATAGGGCCCGGATTCGTGACGATGGACGTCTCTCCGGTAATCTCCCCAACGGGCCGACTCGCACACAATGGCATTTTGGATCAGAGAGCGCCAGCGGCTCCAGCGGGCGATCCCGGCATCGGGCTGCAACGCCCCGCCGGGGGCCACCAGGTGTTTGTGAACGCGGTCGGCAAAGTCGAGCCGGTATTGCGGGTTGGACGCCAGCTTGCTGTGCAAGCCGGACGGTGGACCCCCCACTCCAGTGCGATCGACGGTTTCCTCCCACATGAGGTTCTCCATGTCCCAAGGCAGATACCGGAACTGCCCGCCGTCCTTGTGTCGCACGGCGTACCAATTCTTGTTTATGTCGTCGCCCCAGTCCTGATGTCCGAGGTAGAAATGCATCAGCATGTAATCAGCATACCAAAAAACGTCGAGAACCTCTTTCATGGCCTCGTACTTCTCATTCGTTATGGGAGCGGTGATCGCCAACATGGAGTCGTAAGCGGCGCGAGAACCGCTCTTGAGGATTCCCTGCTCAACCACGTCGTAGTCGTCTTTGGATCCGCCGAAGGTGTTGGCGGCAAAACCGTTGTTCTCCTGCTCGGTTGCGTCGTAAAGTCCCCAGTAAATGCCGTTGATGAAGAGGTGCACGTAAAGGTGGTGACCCGCGGCGCGGCCCATGTCGCGGAAAGTTTCCTTGCAAAACGCGTCGCGCATCCGCGTGCCCTTGGGTCGCTGCACACCGCCGTCCCAATGAAGCCAACTGGAGTTGAAGTCGGCGCGCAGAATGATGTCGTCATACTCGCGAGACGGCGAGTCCGGAAAGAGGGCGTAGTCCAACCGCGCCGCTCCGAAGGCGCTCTTGAAATTGAGCTTGAACCCGTGCTTGGGACATTTGCGCGGTTCGCGGCTGGCATTGCCGTGCAGGCGTATTGCGCAAGTCGTGTCGAACCCTGTGGTTCCGTCAGGCAACAGCAACTCGAGAGAACAAGCCATCTCGAACCGGTCGCCTTTCTGCATGGAGTTAGGGTGCAGCCCTGCCGGTCCGAACATGTCGGCGTTGTCCATCGCCACCGAAAGCAAGGGCAGCTCCCGAAAAGCCCTGTCGATACGCTCTCGATTGGTAAGCCCTCCTGCCGGATCCTCTTCGCCGTCGTCGTTGTAGCGCGTGGGATCGTTCACAATCTCAGGGTCCATGCCGTAATCCGCAGGAACCTGGTTAGGCTGAAGATTCCCGATGACGCCCGGGAACCCGGCCCCGCTCTGGGTTCCCCAGTGAATCGGAAACAGGGTGTCGCCGACGGCGGGCAATGCCGGATTGGCGTCGTCATCGTCGCGGCCGGGGTCGTCGTAGGGCGGCTCCGGCTGCGAGAGCGCCTGATCGAGAAAGAGGTAGGAATGGGTCACGGTCGCGCTGCGCACTTTCCCCGGAGCAAAGGCGGCCAGGCGCAGGATGGTCGTCGCCGAAATCTCCAAGGGCTCCATGTAAACCGGGCTTTCCGCCAACGGCTCGCTGCCGTCAAAGGTGAAGCGAATGGTCGCCGCCGCATCGGGACAACCGATGATGAGATGGAACGGCTGATCGAAAAATCCGCGGCTCACGCTGACCTCCGGAGCCGCGGTGATCTCGGTCCAGCCGGTTTCCGGATTGGGTTCGCCGGGGGACGGAACCTCGAAATAGCGCGGCTCCCCTTCGGCCGTTAGGCCGTAACTGACATCGACCCGCTGCTCGGGGTAATCCGCAAAGGCGCATACTTCTTCGCGCGGCGACTCGGGGCTGAAAAGCCCGAGATAACCCCCGTTCAAGCCCAGCCTGAAGTTGGTGTGCGGCCTCCCGAAAATGGAGTTGGTATCCTTTTCCGACGCGAAGATGACCAGCCGCTGCCCAGCCGCCAGAGTCTTCGAGGGAATGACCCAGAAGTCCGGGCGCTCTGGATCGGGAGTGAGAGACCAGCCGGCGAGATTGACGGTCCCCGGGCCCGGATTGTAAAGCTCCAGCCAGTCCGAACTGTCCTGGTCGCTGTCGAGGAGGCCGCTGGCGTTCGAGGCCACGAACTCCGCGATAAGCATCTCCCCCCGCTCCCCGGGAGCCAGCGTCACGCTCCACGATTCCGCTTGAAATGCGTTCCCCGCCGCATCCGTGATCCCGTTCTCCTCCGCCCAGCCGAATCGCACACTGCCGGCCGCCGGGGCAACGATGGTGAAGAGATAGGGTCCCTCGCCCGCTCCCTCGACCTCAGCCGCCGGGGTCCCGCCCTGCCCCTGCTCGTCGGCCTGAACGATCAAATCCGCCGCATCGACCCCGGTCACGGGCTCGCTGAACCGCACTTCGACCTGCGTCAGGTGATCGACCGTAGAACCGGGCAGAGGCACAATGGCCGGGATCGCATGTCCCGCTCTCATCGTGCCTATCGACGGAGGAACCGTGTCCTCGAGCTGGTAGGTCCAGCCGTCCTCAGGGACGAAGGCTCCGCTTCCCGCAGTACCGGCAATGCCGTGGTCGAAGCTCCAGGAGACCGAGACTTCGCCCGCGTTAGGTTGCGTGAACGTAAACAGGTAGGGACCGGCTCCCGAGCCTGAGGCCTGGGCGGCAGCCTCGGCGTTGATAACCAGATCGCTCGGATCGATCCCGGAAACCGGCTCGCTGAAACGGACCTCGATCGCATCGAGACGAGGAACAGCAGAGCCAGGCGGAGGGGAGATGGAGCTGACCGTTGGCTCGGACCGGGCGGACGCCGCGGCCAAGAGGATGGAGACTCCGCAAATGACAGGGATGGACGGCTTCATGTATTGGGGGGGGGAATCACGCAGGAACATTCAATGCGCCAGCGGTTGGCCGCTTACCTCCGCAGGTCTGCGCCGGGGATCCACGAGCCGGTATATCTCGATGGCCCGGCTCACCCCCTTGAAAGTGGGCGTCCCGGTCGGCTCCACCGTCATCTCCGAGCCCGCCGTCGTCCGCGTCTTTTCGTCGATGAGGATCTCCATGGGACCAGCCACGTCGCAAAGCCGGGAGGCGAGGTTTACCTTCTCGCCCACCACGGTGTAATTCAGACGGTCTTCCGACCCCATACACCCAGCCACCATCTTCCCGGTCGCGATGCCTAAACCGATCCGCAGATCGCGCCGGAGACACTCCGATTCCGCTGCTCTCAAGCAAGCATCGACCATGGCCAAGGCGCAGCGGCAGGCGTTCAAGGCATCGTTGCCGTAGGACTTCGGGGCTCCAAAAACGGCCATGACCAGATCCCCTACAAACTTGTCCACCACACCCCCGTGCTCATAAACGAGCCGCGTCATCACCGTCATGTGATCGTTCAACAGACGCACGACTTCTTGCGGAGTCATCGCCTCCGTCATCGCCGTGAATCCCCGGATATCGCAAAACAACACCGTCACCGTTCGCATCTCGCCCCCAAGCCTCAAATCGCCGGTCAACAACGACTCCGCCACATCCCGGTCGGTCACTTTGTCCAAGACACTGCGATACTTCTCTTTGAGCGCCAGGTCTTCGGCCATGGCGTTGAAGGAACGCGCCAACACCCCCAGTTCGTCGGCTCCGCGTTCCGGCACCCGTATGGCGTAGTCGCCCCGCCGGATCCGGTCCGTCGCCCTGGCAAGTTCCTGCACGGGTTTGCCGAATCCCCTGGAAAGCAGCATGGCCAAAACCGCAGCGAGGCTCAACCCCAACACACCGGCGCCGACGATCCGCCGCCGCAGCGCTCCCAAATCCCGATGCAAAGGCTCGGCCGACTGGAGGGATACTTGATAGGCCACCGGGAAGCCGCCTTCCGCCGGCAAGGCACGCCAAAAAATCTCGTAAATCGTTTCTCCCAAGCGTGATTCAAAGCCGTCGCCGTTTCCGCCTTCACTTTTTGCCCTCTTGCCTTCCTCCAGGACGCGTGAAATCTCCTCCGCTTCATTCCGGGTGAAATCGCTGCCAAAAAAGCGGCCGCCCACGAGGAATCCGCTCCGGCCGCCTTCCGCACCCTGAATATCCCGGCTGAAGCGTTGATACATGAGTTCCACGGGATCATCGGGCCGAAAGCCGACCACCAGCATTCCCAACAAAGACCCATCGCCCGGATCGATCACAGGAGTCGCCGCCGCTTCTCTCACTTCGCTTCTCCCATCTTCCAACTCGATCACCACATAACCAAATCCACCTTCTTTCGCATCCTCATCACGCGCCACGGAGCGGAATGCGGCCAATCGCTCCTCGGGTTGTTCGTTCCTCATCCCCGCTAACGGAATCACCGCTCCCTCGCTATCCACGATACAGGCCATCAATCCTTGAGGCCCGCGCCGCTCCCTCAAGGCACTCTGCCTTTCCCCATCGCCGCGATCCCTTTCCCCGCGCCGTCCGCCTTCGCGCCTTCCCCCTTCGCCGGGGACGCCTTCGAGTTCGATGCGTCCGCCTCTGGTCCTTTCCCCCGGGGGACCCGGAGGCGGCTCCCGACCGAATTCACGCCCCGGACCGCCTGGACCCCTCAGAGCCTCCGGCCCACCCGGCCCACCCGGCCCCCGCTCTTCACCTCGCCCCGAGTTTGTCCGCTGTGCAAACGGCAGGTTCCGCACTCCCGCATTGAAAAGGACTCGCAAGGCCTCGTTCCGTCCCGCGCTCGCATCGAGCCGCATCGCCTCGATCACGTCGGGAGCTTCCGCCACCCGCTGACAGGCCTCCTCCAGCATGACCACGCGATCCTCCCGCCGCTCCGCGAAATAGTCCACCTGCGCGCGGAACCTCTCCTGAAAAAGTTGAGCGTAGGCCGCGGTCACGCCGCGCCCGGTAAACGTCAAAACCACCCAGGTCACCGCTGCAATCGCTGCGGTCATCGCCAACATCAACTTGGTCTGAAATCCCGGACGGCGCATGAGTATCCACAAGCGACGGATGAAGCCGCTCTCGCGACGGAGCCGGCTCGCTCTTATTGAGGCTCGATTCTATCCATTGAACCCGGCCCAGGGCTACCAGTTTCACACAGATTCGCCCTCTTTTGCCTTTCGCTTTCCCCAGATCATCCTTCATTCCCCCTATGAAGGCCCCCGTTGCTTTCATTGCCCTCGCGGCCGCCGCCCTCATAGCGCCCGGAACAACACTCCCGGCCGGAGCCGCCTCAAGCCCAGAAATCGACTTCAACCGCGATATCCGTCCGGTGCTCTCCCAAAACTGCTTCTTCTGTCACGGCCCCGATGAAGCGCAACGCAAAGCCGGGCTCCGGCTCGACCGAGCAGACTCGGCAACGGCCGATCTCGGAGGCTATCGCGCCATCAGTCCCGGCCATCCGCATGAAAGCGCAATCCTGTCTCGCATCACTTCCCAGGATCCTGAAGAGCGGATGCCTCCGCCGGAGACCGGAAAAGAACTGACGCCTCAGGAAATCTCACGGATTCGCGAATGGATTCAAAGCGGAGCCGTCTATGCCCGGCACTGGGCCTACGCTCCGCCCCGCAGGAGCCCCGTTCCCGACGTGGAAGATTCCGGCTGGTCCCGTGGATGGATCGACCGCTTCCTCCTCTCGCGGCTCGACGCGGAAGCGCTTGCGCCGTCGCCGGAAGCGGATCCAGTCACAAGCGTCCGCAGACTCTATTTCGACCTAACTGGACTTCCGCCCGCGCCGCAGGACATCGCCTCCTATCTCGCCGAATCGCGCCCCGACGCCTGGGAACGCCTGGCCGATCGCCTCCTCGCCTCTCCCGCTTTCGGCGAGCGCTTGACCGCCTTCTGGCTCGACCTGGTCCGGTTCGCCGACACCGTGGGCTATCACGGAGACCAGGATCATAACATCTCACCCTACCGGGATTACGTTATCGAAGCCTTCAATTCCGGCCTGCCTTTCGATCAGTTTACGCGGGAACAGTTAGCCGGGGATCTCCTCCCCGAAGCCGGTCTCGACCAGAAAATCGCCTCCGGCTATAACCGTCTCCTCCAGACCTCCCACGAAGGCGGCGTACAAGCGAAGGAATACCTGGCGATTTACGCCGCCGACCGCGTCCGCAATGTTTCTCAGGTCTGGCTGGCCGCGACCGTGGGTTGCGCCCAATGCCACGACCACAAATACGATCCCATCTCCTCTCGGGAATTCTACGCCCTGGAAGCGTTCTTCGCCGACATCGACGAGGCCCGGCATTTCTCCGAAGGATCAAACGAACTCCCCACGGCCCGTCCCCCCGAACTGGACGTTCTGAGCGCGAAGGATCGCCGCATTCTCCATCAGTTGGATCTGGAGATTGCCGCGCTGACGCCAACGGGAAGCGGATCCGCCCCTCCCGAACCGGTCCGGGATCGGCTCCGGAATCTTGAAGCCCGCCGGGCTGCTCTCGCCGCTTCCACCCGCCGAACCATGGTCTCCGTGTCCACCAGCCCCCGGCCCGTGCGCCTTCTTCCCCGGGGAAATTGGCTCGACGACAGCGGCCCCTTGATGGATCCAGCTCTTCCGCACTTTCTCGACAGCAATCCGGCCGCCCTCCCGGAAGCGGCTCCCGATCCCCCCGCGCCGCGCCTGACCCGGCTCGACCTCGCTGAATGGATCACTCACCCCGAAAAGGGCGCGGGCCTCTTCACCGCCCGCGTCTTCGCCAACCGCTTTTGGAATCTCTGTTTTGGAAACGGACTAACCAAGGCGCTCGATGATTTCGGGGGCCAAGGCGAAGCGCCCGTGCATCCCGAACTTCTCGATTGGCTCGCTCTCGAGTTTGTCGAATGCGGCTGGGACATCAAACACCTCCTTCGGCTCATCGTCACCAGCCAGGCCTACCGCCAGTCTTCTCTGGAACCTAGCTCGCTCCAGACCCGCGACCCCGAAAACCGGCTCTATGCCCGCCAATCCCGTTATCGCCTTCCCGCAGAAGCGGTGCGCGACAACGCCCTCGCCGTCTCCGGACTTCTCCAGCCTGAGATTGGCGGGGCCAGCGTCAAACCCTATCAACCCGCCGGCTACTACCGGCATCTCAACTTCCCGGAAAGAGAATACCGGCATCACGACGATCTCCGCCAATGGCGCCGCGCCCTCTACATCCACTGGCAACGGCAGTTTCTCCACCCTATGCTCAAGGCCTTCGATGCTCCGAGCCGGGAGGAATGCACGGCGCAGCGGCCTCGCTCCAACACCCCCACCGCCGCAATGGTGCTTCTCAATGATCCCACTTTTGTCGAAGCCTCCCGCTGTTTCGCCGAACGCGTGCTGCGGGAAGGTCCTCCCCAGCTCGGCGCACGCATCGATTTCGCCTTTCGTCTCGCCGTTTCGCGATCGCCGGACGAAGTGGAAGCGCAAACACTGCGGGAACTCCTCGAGTTTCACCTGCAAGGCTACCGCAAAGCCCCGGAGGAAGTTGCCGCCTTGTTAAACCTTGGCTCCGCTCCGGCCTCTCCCGGCCTCAGCTCCGTCGAAGTCGCTGCCTGGACCGCGGTCGCTCGCACCCTGCTCAACCTGAGCGAAACGATGACTCGGAATTGAAATGAACCGCCCTACTCCCCTGGACACAATTCCCTCCCCCGCTCTGCGCTTGCAGAGACGCGCCTTCCTCGCGCGCGGCGGCGTCGGTCTCGGGTTCGCCGCGCTTCACTCCTTGCTCGCCCGCGACAGCGGCGCTGCCGCCGGTCAGGGCGAAGTTCGAGCCCTGCCTGGATTCCCCCAACAGGCTCCGAGCGCCCGGCGCGTCATTTTCCTCTGCATGGCCGGCGGCCCCTCGCACCTTGAGACGTTCGACTACAAGCCGGAACTGGCCCGTCTCCACGGCCAACTCATGCCCGAGTCCTACACTCGCGGCCAACCCATCGCTCAACTCCAGGGTGCAGAGCTGCGTTGTCAGGGTCCACTGACCCGGTTCCGGCGGCATGGAGCTTCCGGCCAATGGATCAGCGATTTCCTGCCCTGGCAAGCTCGCCTGGCCGATCAGATATGCATCGTCCGCTCCATGGTGACCGAACAGATCAATCATGATCCCGCCCACACTTTCATGAATACAGGCACGGCCATCAGCGGCCGGCCTTCCATGGGCTCCTGGATCACTTACGGTCTCGGCGCGGAAACCGATGAGCTGCCCGGCTTCGTCGTTCTCACCAGCACCGGCGGACGCGATCCCCAACCCATCGCCTCGCGCCAGTGGTCCGCCGGCTTCCTGCCCAGCCGCTTCCAAGGCGTCGAGTTCCACTCCACCGGCGACCCCGTCCACTACCTCCGCAATCCCGCCGGAGTCAGTGCGGCACAACAACGCGCGGTAGTCGATGCCCTCCATCAGCTCGACCGCCGCCGCCAAGCGGCCGTAGCCAATCCCGAGATCGAGACCCGGATCGCCGCCTACGAGATGGCCTTTCGCATGCAAACCTCCGTTCCGGAACTCACCGACATCTCTCGCGAGCCGGCGTCGGTTCTCGAACAATATGGGGCTCAACCCGGCGACGGATCCTACGCCTCCAACTGCCTCCTGGCCCGCCGTCTCATCGAACGCGGCGTTCGCTTCGTCCACCTCTATCATCGGGGCTGGGATCACCACGGAGATCTGGAGCGCTACATGGGGATCTGCTGCGGCCTCACCGACCGCCCTACCTGGGCCCTGCTCACCGATCTCCAGACCCGGGGTCTTCTCGACGATACCCTGGTCATTTGGGGTGGAGAGTTCGGCCGGACCCCCATGTTCCAGGGCAAGGGCGGCCCGGGCCGCGATCACCACATCAAAGGCTTCTCCATGTGGCTGGCCGGAGGAGGGATCCGCGGGGGAACCGGTTATGGAGCCACTGACGAACTCGGCTACCACGCCGTCGAGAATCCCGTCCACGTCCGCGATCTCCACGCCACCATGCTCCACCAGCTCGGGATCGATCACTCGCGCTTCAGCGTCCCTTTCCAAGGCCTCGACATGCGCCTCACCGGAGTGGAACCGGCCCGCGTCGTCCGCGACATCATCGCCTAACAAACCTGTCCTGCAATAGGTCTCCTTCCCGGGACCAGGCCGTCACGGAGGCCGGCCCTCCAGGTCAGACCTTATCAAATCCCTCACGCTATCCTGGAGGGGCGGGCTCCCGCACGCCCTGTCCTGCAATAGGTCTCCTTCCCGGGACCAGGCCGTCACGGAGGCCGGCCCTCCAGGTCAGGCTCTACCAGATCCCTCACGCTATCCTGGAGGGGCGGGCTCCCGCACGCCCTGTCCTGCCATAGGTCTCCTTCCCGGGACCAGGCCGTCACGGAGGCCGGCCCTCCAGGTCAGGCTCTACCAGATCCCTCACGCCATCCTGGAGGGGCGGGCTCCCGCACGCCCTGTCCTGCCATAGGTCTCCTTCCCGGGACCAGGCCGCCGGGGACGACGGCCCTCCAGGTCAGGCTCTACCAGATCCCTCACGCTATCCTGGAGGGGCGGGCTCCCGTACGCCCTGTCCTGCCATAGGTCTCCTTCCCGGACTACCGCTTTTCCCATTCCAAATTCTCCTCCTCTTCTCATCCGTGTTCATCTGTGTCCATCCGTGGTTAACGAACCTGGCTCATCGTCTGCTCTCCATCCTCTCGCCGTTTCCCCGTTACCTCCTATTCAAACCTTCTGGCTGGGAGATCCTCGATTCCTTTGCGAACTTGGCGGCCTTGGCGAGAGACCGAAGGCTCAGAACTCCTGACCTATCGAGGGAGATCATGGACAGGGAGGAAAATCGCTGAGCCGAGGCGAGACCGCCTCTCGGCAGATGACGCCCTACTTGTGGGGCGGACACTCCTGTCCGCCGATGGAACCTCAAGAGTTCGCGGGCAGGAGTGCCCGCGCCACATACCCTTCCAGCTCATCCAAATTCCTCGAGATCAGGAGTTCTGA
>JBGTBW010000004.1:0-14206 GCA_041749135.1 Verrucomicrobiales bacterium | reverse complement strand
GCCTCTCGGCAGATGACGCCCTACTTGTGGGGCGGACACTCCTGTCCGCCGATGGAACCTGAAGAGTTCGCGGGCAGGAGTGCCCGCGCCACATACCCTTCCAGCTCATCCAAATTCCTCGAGATCAGGAGTTCTGAGTTTGAGGACGGATGCTTCTTCCTGCGTGGGAGAGCCGTGTGCGAGTCTCAGCCGCGAAATGCTGATGTTTCCGCCAAAACAATGGTCCACGTCAGAGCCGGGGATCCGGTCCCGCTCGCTGTAGACTCCGCAGTAGGAGTAATGGCCGTCGGCGGTCTGGCAATAACCCACAGGCAACGGCCGGATACAGGGAGAGCAGAAGCGGATGCCGGGGGGTTCGGGATGGTCTGAGCGAAGAAGGTGCGGAAGGTTTACGTTCCAGTATTCCCCGGGAAGCGATGGGGCGGCGAGGAACTGACCGATCACGGTTGCCGTCTGCCGGCAGGCCCATTCCCAGTCGATGGGCAGGCCGCTTCTGCAGTAGTGGGAAACAGCCATCGACGGGACTCCGAGGAAGGCGCCTTCACGAGCGGCCGCGACGGTTCCCGAAATGTAGATGTCGGCTCCGAGATTGCCTCCGGCGTTGATGCCGGACAAGACGGCATCGGGCGGGCGGTCCAAAAGGGCGCGGACCCCGATCCGGACGCAATCCGCCGGTGTTCCGTGTACGGCGAAGCGATCATCGCCGAGACGCTCCACCTTCAGGGGGAGTTTGGTGGTGACGCGGTGTCCGCATTCGGAGACGGCGCTGGCCGGAGCGACGACAACAGTTCGGCAACCGTCCGGGACGGCGCGGCGCAACGCGGCGAGTCCGGCCGCGTCGATTCCGTCGTCGTTGGTGATGAGGAGGATCACGGGGCAAAGGGCTGGCGCATCGGGGGAGGGTAAGAACTCGCAACCCTTTGGCAAGATTGGGGTTTCGGTCTACGCTATCTATAGGAGCAGCCGAATGATTCGAAAACTGGCAATCGCATTTGTCGCCATCCTCACCCTTCTGGTGGGCCTGGGTTGGTGGGCGGCGCGCAAAGCGGGCGAGGAGGGGGGGCTGTTTGGCGCGAAGATGCGGGCTCCCGCCGAGGTTTCAGGCCGGGCTGAGGATCTGAGGGTTTCCCGCGATGGAGGCAACCTCATCGAGGATTTCTTGAAGTTTTTGCAGCCCTTTGCCGGTCGCGGAGCGATTCCTGGCGAGGCGCTCCTGAGATTTGCTTCGGAGGAGGAGTACCGGAGGTTTTTGGCCAGTCTCGGCGATTACGGCTTGGAGTTGTTGGGCTCCAGCGACGGAACGCGGACCCTGCGGGTGCGGGTTCTGGATTATCGGGATCTGCATCGAGCCACGGAGGACGGAGCCGAGGCCTTTCCCAATTACTGGGTGAACCTTCCTCCCTACGTCGATCGCGAGAGTCCAGGGGTTCAGTCGGGGGCCATCGGGTTCGGCGCTCAGGCGTTGCGTTGGCTGGGTATTGAAGGCGAGGGTGCGGAACTGGGCCGCGGCGTTACCATCGCCATTGTGGATTCCGGCATCGAAGCCCATGATGCTTTTGGAGATCGCACGGTGCGCGTGATTTCTCTGGTTTCCGAGGACTTGGCCAGTCCGCACGGACACGGCACAGCCGTGGCTTCGCTGGCTGCGGGTTCGTCCGGCCAGCTCTCCGGGGTTGCGCCCGCCGCCAATTTAATCAGTGTCCGGGTGACGGATGGAGATGGATTCAGCGACAGTTTCACCTTGAGCGAGGGGATTCGCGCTGCGGCGGACGCGGGCGCTCAGATCATCAACATCAGCCTGGCTTCCCAGGGCGATAGCCGGGTGGTGCGGGAAGCGGTGGCGTATGCCCAGTCCTTGGGCGCTGTCATCGTGGCGGCGGCGGGCAACGAAGGACGGGAGGTAATGAGTTACCCGGCCGCCTACGACGATGTCGTGTCGGTTGGAGCAATCGACGCTCGTGGAGAGCACCTGCTCTTTTCCAATGCGGACACGGGCTTGGACTTGACCGCGCCCGGCCTCGAAGTCTACGCGGCCTGGCTCGGTGATGGCGCCATCGAATTCTCGGGGACATCCGCCAGCGCCCCTTATGTGGCCGGGGCGATCGCGGCGGTGATGTCAGAGTTTCCCGGCATGAGCAGCAGTCAAGCGGTGGCCCTTCTCATCGACACGAGCAACGAAGCTGGGGCTATTGGGCCCGATTCCTACTATGGGATAGGGATCTTGGATGTGGGGCGGGCGCTCAACAGCAGCCAATCCGGTATCTACGATGCGGCTGTGGCCAGCCACTATTACCTTCCGGATCCGTCCAACCCCCAATTGACGTGGTTGCAAGTGGTGGTCGAAAACCGGGGGACCGAACCGTTCACGGGCGCGTCGCTGCAGATTGAGTCCTTGGACGGCCAGCAGAACCATGTGCTTCCGACTTTGCGGCCTGGTGAAGTCGTTTACCGGAGCCTTTTGGTCAATGGATACAGGGCCACTCTGGATGGTTCGGTTACCTACGGCAGCTCCATCAGTCTTCCGGGAGGATTGCAGGACAGTGCGCCTTCGGACAACAATCGCCGGAGCGACTTCGTTCCGGCGGAAAAGTAGTTACTGAAGGAGGAGCGGGCTCCCGCAGGTCTTCGCTTAGGGGATTCTCAAGCATCTCTCGCAAAGAGCGCCAAGCTCGCCAAGAGGAGAGGCCGGTTCCCGGGAAGTTTCACACGAGGAACAGCGATGAGGGAGGGGCGTGGGAAATGAAGAGTTCTTGAATGTCCGTCTCCTCCGGATCGAAACTCTTGGCTTAGGAGATATTCGAGTCCTTTGCGAGCCTGGCGCCTTTGGGGAGAGACCGCCGCCACAAGAGCCGATTGGGGAAAGGTCTTGGGAACCGTGCATTACATGGATGGGCGCGGATGAAGAAGAAGCATCTCTCGCAATGAGCGCCAAGCTCGCCAAGAGGAGAGGCCGGTTCCCTCTGTGGGCTCTTTGGAGCTTCTGTGGCGCGGGCGTGCCTAAGGCCCCAGTCCGACTGAAATCCGAAGGAACTGCGGATTGCCGGCGCGGAGATTGCCGAGATCGAACCGAAACACTGGATCGGCGTTGCCTTCAGCCGCGGGGATTCGTCCGTCGGGAACGGGCGTCCAATTCTGCAGATCTCCGGACGTTTCGACTTGGTAATAGATGCCGGTGGCGAAAGGGTTGCGGACGAAGGTGACCTCGCAATGCTGCGTTCCGCTTTCGGCGTCCTCGCGGATCCGGATTGAAGGATGCGCTTTGGAGAGCGTCGAACGAGGATCGGTCCCGAAGCCGAATTCGACCAGATTGGCTAAGCCATCGCCGTCGCTGTCATCCATGGGGCCGCTATCGTGTCCGAACTGAAAGGTCATCCACTGATCGAAAGTGAGCACTTCGCGACCCGGCTGGAAACGCCAAAGCACTCCGGGGGGCAAGGCTCCGACAAAGTCTTCGGCAGCGGCAGGCACGATCAGGCCGGCGTGCACAGGGAGAGTGCTCCATTCAAGGCTCTTTTCACGAAGCGCCAGGATTTGGGGAGAGGCTTCCGAGTCCGGGAGTGGAAGAGCCACCGGTTCGACTCCGAACTGGCCTGTGGGAAACCAGGCCGTGGTCTCATCGAGCGCGGCCTTGGCGCCGTGCGCAAAATAGGAGGGCAACACAGCGGTTTGTGTGCGCAGGTGCGTCGCGGCTGGCTGCGGGGCCAAAAGATCGAAAGCGTCCACCGGACCCTGGTAGCTTGAGGCGAAGAGGTAAGCGTCCGCGGTTTCCAAACGGAAGGGTTCTATGTCCAAGTTCAGGCTGTCGAGTTCCATGAGGGCGCCTTTATCCTGCCATTCCCAAAACCGGAGGCGTGGGGATTTGCCGTTCGATTCGGCGCTGATGAGGGCAAGCCGATGGGCGTGAAAGGTTCGCGGACGGTAGATCCCTTCTGGCACGCGCAGGTCATCGACGAGAAAGGCTTGTGTTCCATCGAACACGGAGGTGTGGACTTCGAGGTCGCTCGGATACCACCAGATCTCGTTTTGTCCCGGTTCTTTCTCGGGGCTCCGGGCGGCGGTAGTGAAGAGCAGCAGCCCTCCGGCTTCCGTGGTGTGGACGTGCTCGAGCTGTCCAGGGAGACTGATGCCCCGGGAGAACACGGGAAGCTCGGGGTTGGAATAATCCACCAGATCGAGGAGAACCTCGCTGACATAGACTCCGCCTTCCTCTTCGATATGCCGGGTGAATCGCCGGCTTTGATAGACGGCATGCTCATGGACGACGACTTCACCCAGTTCGGCAAACACATCTCCGTTTGAGGGGGCTTGCAGGACGGAGACCGAAAGCACCCGGGGCTGCTCCGAAGCGACGTCGATGGCGTGGAGTTCGGTTGTCTGGCTATAGCTCCAGGGCCAGAAGGCGGCGTCGCCAGCAAACAGGAGACCGGGTTCGATGCCGCCGCGCCAGCCGAAGAACCAGCTTGAGGCCTTAGTGATCCAGAGCAGTTCTCCTTCGGGCAGCCAAGCCGGTTCCAATTGGAGGTTCCACAAGAATTCTTCTGTTTCCGAGGTGACCCGGCCGAGTTCCAAAGGCGCCAGCGGGTTAGATACATCGAGCACTCGGGTGTGGAGGCGCCCGGTCAAGGAGGAGGATTCGGGCTGGTCCCCGGAAGGAGTCTCGATCTGCTCGTAGTGGCCCAAGACGAGACGGTCTCCCCGGAGGGCGGCTCCGCTCACGGGCAGGTCGCCCAAGGCGATTTCCGCCAGCGCTCTATCGGGTTGATCCTTGTGCGAAATCCGGAGCGCGGCCCCCCCGCCTTCCCAGGGGTTGCCATTTTCCACCTGGATAAGATAGGGGGAGTGCACGAAAACCCGGTCGACGGGCCAGGCGATGGTCAGGCGGTTCAAGAGGGCGGGGTTGTCGAGGTCGGAACCGTCGAAGGACAGCAATTCGGTTCCCGATACGGAGACGAGGACATCATCGACGAGGGTCGCCCGGCGCGCCTGAAACGCGTGATCCAAGACCCCGCGCTGCACCAGCCCGCCGTCCGTCAGTTCCAGAATCTGCACCTTGGATTCATAAGCTCCGTCCTCATAGGATTGGAAAGGAACCAAGAGAAGACCGGCGTCGCGGACAAATCCTACCGCCTTTTCGTCGTAGTTTGCTTCGCTCCAAGAATATCCTGCTCCAAGGTAGACGCGCTCGGATAGTTCCATATGGGCGGGATCGGCCACGTCGAAGAGGGATACGGCAACCCGCGAATCCTCTACGCCGACGGAGAGCAGACTGTCGCCGAGGGGTTCGAGGTAAGTCGACCAGCCGGGAATCTCCAGTTCGCCCAGCAAACGGAGGCTTGCGGGATTCGAGAGATCGACAACAAAGAGGGGGTCGATCAGCAAGAAGGTGACAATATACACCCGGTCGCCGTCGAAGCGGGTGGCGAAGAGCGTTTCGCCAGTGGCCAATTGGAGAGAGTCCAGACGGGGAGGAGGGGAGCCGCTCCCGGATTGCTGGCCGCCGAGGTCGAAAGTTTCCACTGCCGTGTGGCGCCGCGTCCAGGTCTCGGCTTCCGAAACGCAGGTGAGAATTCCCCCTGAAAAGTGCAGCTTGAACTTGTCTTTGAGATAGCCGGAGGTGCGGATGACGTTTTGCACGGCCAGCGGAGCCTGGCGATCCGTGAGATTGATGTAATGGACGCGGGAATGGAGCCCGGTGGAGTCGTGATGGGTGGTGGCCACAAAGAGGGCTTCCGATGTGGCTTGGACGGCTCCGTTGTAATAGTTGTAGTCGTCTCCGGTAAGGTAAAGGGAGTCGTGCAGCCTGGGCGCGGAGGCGTCCGATAGATCCATGGAAGCGATCTCCAATCCCGTTCGCCACCGGTAAATCACATTCCCCTCGGGAGTTGTTGTTTCGTCCTCATCCACGCGTTGCGAGACGACATAGAGATCAGTGCCGATCATGCGGCTTTCCACGATGGGGCCGGCGATGGGCAGCCGGGCGACAGGTTCGAGGGTTTCACCTTCTTGGCGCACGATCACCACTTCCGATCCTTCGCCGTACCAGCGGCTAACCAAAAGCACGGCGGTACCGTCGTTCAACACGTAGAGCTGCTCTCCGGATGCGGGCATGCGCAACTGCCCGGTCTTCTCCGGTTGGGTGGGATCAGTCAGATCAAACACCTGCAACCCCCGCATTTGATTGAAGAAGTAGAGGGTCTTGCCCTGCCACCGCCAGATGTCGCTTTCTACGACTTCCGCCGGCTGGGCTGTTCCTTCTTCCGCACCGGCTCCGTCTGCCGTTGGAGAGAACAGAACGTCGCCCCGGAAATAAGAGGAGGAAGGCGGCTGATCCGTCTTCTCGACGAACTCGGTCTTTCCTTGATACAACTCCACCGGAAACGGATCCTGCCGGGACAGTTCCACTTGGAGGTCGGCCGGGTTTGAGCCTTCGGGAATCCGCATCTTCAAATATCCGGCTTCGCCGTCCAAATGCGCTGCTCCGAGGACGCTCCACTCTCCGGAGACGGCATCCCGGACGCTCAGACGGACCTGCCGGACACCCTCCTCGACCGGCAGCAAGAGGGCGGACTGGGAGAATTGTGGGCCGTCGGCGGCGGCGAAGAGGCCGGGGCTCGGCAGGAGAGCGAGCGCCGCCCAGAAAAGCAACCTTGGCGAAATCTTGGCTCTCATAGGTGGGAAGTTGGTCTGCGGAGTGAGGAGTACAGCGGACCGGGCCACCGGCTATTGTGGGCGCCCCCGGTCAAAGTGGAATACTAGTTGAACGGAGGGGAGATGACAAGAGGAGTTTGTTACAACGATGGACTGGAGCGCCGAGGTTCATGGAACCATGCGCGGAATGAGAAGGTGGATTCCCCTTCTTTAATCAGTTTTTAATGCAAGGTTGCCCGGGCTTCCGTTCAGGTTCTTCAACCGTGATTGGCTGGGAGGGAGGTGGACGGCGGCGGGAAGTCAAGGGCTTCTGAAAATGAAGAAGACCGCTCCCACCAGGCATAGACTCGCAAACAGAAAATTCCAGTTCAGCGGAGTCTTCATGAAGAGTATCGCGAACGGGACGAAGACGGAGAGAGTGATGACTTCTTGAAGGATCTTAAGCTGAGGGAGTGTGAGCACCGTGTATCCGATCCTATTTGCCGGCACCTGGAGCAAGTATTCAAAGAAAGCGATTCCCCAGCTAACCGCAACGGCGAGAAGAAGCGGTTTGGAGCGCATGTCCTTGAGATGGGCATACCACGCAAAGGTCATAAAGACATTCGACGCGATAAGAAGAGCGATGGTTTTGAGAGTGGTCATTGATTCTTGAGAGCCTCCGGCTCACCTTCTTTCCTCCATCTCCTTATGATCAAGAGCCGAGTCAGGGTTCCGAGGGATGAATGATCCCGCGTTCGCGGTCTTCGAAGGGAACAGGGTCGTAGGGAATGGCTCCAGCGGCTCCCCGTGGCCACGAGGCGCCCTGCCGGATCCAGGTTTCGATCAGAGTGAGTTCGGCTGCGGTGACGCGGTGGCCTGCGGGAGGCATGGTTTCCTCGGATTCCTCGGAGACGCGGAGCACTTGCACGAGCCGGCTTTTGTCCGGATGCCCCGGCACGATGGCGGGCCCTTTTGGTCCGGGACGAAAGGCTTGCCCGGC
Organism: Verrucomicrobiales bacterium; assembly: GCA_041749135.1. GTDB lineage: Bacteria > Verrucomicrobiota > Verrucomicrobiia > Verrucomicrobiales > DEV007 > DATKCT01. Next base: position 6,579 of record JBGTBW010000004.1, on the reverse strand, counting down.
CGATTCGAGCCCCGGCCGGCCGGGCAAGATGGCCTTGTTGTGGCACATGACGCATTTCTCCTGGAAGACCGGTTTGATGTCCGCGGCGAAATCGACCCTGCGCGGGGAAACTCGGGCGGTTGCTTCGTGTGGAGGCGGGGTGGGGTCTGGAGTTAAACCGGGGCCTTGGCATCCAGATAGGGCGACCCACACGAAAGGAGCAACCGCGGCAGAGGCTGCGAAACAGCGAGGGTTCACAGCGTATGGGTGAAACCTTGCGGCCGGTTTGGCAAGCGGGGAAAACTGGGAGACAGCGCCCCATCACGACTCTGGCGCGAGATCTGAGAATGGGCCGGCCGGCGGGAGTGAGCAAGTCCGAATCCAAGCGTTCACGGCGGGAGGCCGTCCTCTGTTCGCTTCGCCGGAGCAGGAGGTCGCCAGAGAGCGCCATTTCCCGCTCGATTTGGCTGGCCCCGGCCGGTAGGCTGGGCGCATGAGAATTCGTATCGGTAGCGGCCTGATGGCTACGGCGTTGGTTCTTGGGTCTGCCGGCGCGGCCAACTGGGGCTCGTGGCGGGGACCAACGGGCGACGGCGCCTCGGAAGAGAAAGATCTGCCCGTGAGATGGAACCGCACGGAGAACGTCCATTGGAGAGTGGAGTTGCCGGAGCCGGGAAATTCGACGCCGGTGGTGTGGGAGGATCGAATCTTTGTCACGCAAGCCGTCGGGGACCGGCGCACGGTGATGTGCTTTCGCCGGGCCGATGGCGAGTTGTTGTGGCAAGAGGGAGTCGCCACTCAGGAGAAAGAACCGACGCATGCGACGAATCCCTTCTGTTCCGCTTCGCCGGCGACGGACGGCGAGCGGGTGGTCGCGTCCTTCGCCTCGGACGGGCTCTACTGCTACGATATGGAAGGGAAAGAGCTTTGGCGGCGAACGGATTTGGGCCGGCAGATACACATCTGGGGCAATGGTTCCTCGCCCGTTCTGCATGGGGATTTGTGTTTTTTGAACTTCGGTCCCGGCGAGACCACCTATCTGTTGGCGGTGGATAAACGGACTGGGAAGACCGTTTGGAAACACGACGAGGAGACCGGATACGGCCGCCCGCGAGAGCCCGAGGCGCAAGGGGGCGAGAGCGGCGACCCCACCTTTATCGGGTCGTGGACCACGCCGGTGATCCTGGAGGTCGAGGGAAGCGAGCAATTGCTGATGAGTTGGCCGCGCCGATTGGCGGCATACGAGCCGGGGACAGGGCGGGAATTATGGACCTGCGCAGGCCTGAATCCCTTGTGCTACACCTCACCCATTCATGAAGAGGGAATCGTGGTGGTCATGGGCGGTTTCAACGGAATGGCCATGGCCGTGCGGGCGGGCGGCAATGGCGACATCACGGAGTCCCGCCGTCTCTGGCATCATCCCAGGACGAAGCAGCGGATCGGTTCGGGCGTGATTCATGAGGGTCATATCTACATCCACAACGACCCTGGCGTGGCCGAGTGTTTCGAGCTGGAGTCGGGCGCCTTGGTTTGGGAGGAACGCCTCAAAGCAGACGGCGCCTCGGGACAGAACTGGTCCTCAGTGATGCTCGCCGGCGGCCATTGTTACACCATCAACCAGGGCGGAGATGCTTTTGTGTTTCGGGCCAGCCCGGTCTTCGAGTTGGTGTCGGTGAACCGTCTGGGGGAGCCGGCCAATGCCTCAATCGTGCCTGCGCACGGCCAACTGTTTATCCGCACGCATGAGGCTTTGTGGAGCATTGGAACTCCTGACCTATCGAGGGAGATCATCGACAGGGAGGAAAATCGCTGAGCCGAAGCGAGACCGCCTCTCGGCAGATGACGCCCTACTTGTGGGGCGGACACTCCTGTCCGCCGATGGCTGAAGAGTTCGCGGGCAGGAGTGCCCGCGCCACATACCCTTCCGGCTCATCCCAATTCCTCGAGATCAGGAGATTTGAGGCTGTTTCGCGTTGGTTATGGGGTCCGGCCTGTTCCGGTCACGACGAGCCGGTCTGCGGGCCAGCCGAGGACGTCTCCTGTATCGCGGCAAACGGTCCAAGGGGAGGGGTCATCCACCTGAAGGACGACGGGGATCCGGTGCGCCACAAAGGAGACGGCGTCGGGAATGTCCAAGTAACGCAGGACGTTGGGAAAGACGGGTCCTTGACGGTGAGAGTGCGGCAACTGAGAGAGCCGAAGAGAGTCGATCTCCCTCTCGAAAAGCGCGGTGTAAAGGGCTAAGCCCGCGGCAACGCCCTCGCCGCCGAGTTCGATTTGACAGTCTGGCAACTCTTCGATCTCCAGCAGGGCGCGAGTGGCGCGGCGCAGATCCCAGAGCCGCATGGAATCCAGGGTTTGCCCCAGGAGCATAAAGCGGCGGCGGATGTGGGTTCTGACCCGGTCGTCGCTGGACCAGGCGCTGGGCCCGATACCGCGTGGAGCCAAGAGCGCCAATAGCGTTCCCGCCGCAGGAGGCTCGGGCGTCGCTTGAGCGCCCTCCGGGCTTTCCGCGCTGGAAGGGAGAGAACGAGCATAAATCTCGGCGAAGCGCTCCCACTCCTCCTCGAGCAGGACTTTCGCCTCGACACGGCGGATGGCTTCCCAATCATCGCCGGACCGGCGGATGAGGTAGACAGGAAGTCGCAGGCCTTGAGCTGTGTCGAAGGTGAGAACCTGAAGCTGCACTTCTCCGGTGTGGATTGGAGCGCTGACATCCGCGGCAAGGGGTGCGTCCATAGCATCCCGCCAGCCGAGGAAGCAGGAAACCCGGAGATTACGAAGGCTGGTGCGGCGATGCTGTTGGAAGGCAGCGCGGTTGGCGGGCGGACTCGGACGGGGCGCGGCGGAAACGAAGGATTCGTCGATGGAGGTATTGCGTTGATCGCCGGGGATGCTTTCGAGGACCCGGAGCGCGACGGGGTCGAACACGGGCAGCGCAGGATCGGTTACTGGCGCAGTGCCGGCCTCATCTTTGAGGAATCGGTCGAACCAGGAAAACGCGGAGACCCGGAGTTCATGAGTGTCTTTGTGAGGACCTTCGGTAATGTTGAGCCCGATGTTCTGTTCCGCATCGAGGAGACGATAGATACGCCGGGCTTCTTCGTAGACCCGGACCACGCCGTCGAGGGGGAAGATCCTGTCTTTATCCGTGTTCGAGATCAGGAGGGGCCGTGGCGCCGTCAAGGCCGCCACTGCGGAAAAGTCCCACCCGTAGAGGTTTAGGGGATACATGCAGTCGCAGTGTCCTTCGACGCAGCCATCGACGACGTGGTTTCGCAGGGAAGTGATTCCGGCCACGGGCACGGCGACGCGAACTCGCTCGTCGAGTGCGGCGACCCACCAGGTATAGGCTCCGCCGCCGGAGCGGCCGGTCATTCCCATGCGGCTGGAGTCCACTTCAGGGCGCGACTCCAGGTAGTCGAGGGCGCGGATGCCGTTCCAGGCTTCCACTCCGGCCGGGGTGTAACCGCGGGCATTCCACCACCAGCGGCCCTCCCGGTAGGTGCCGTGGTGAATGCCCTCGATCTCGCCAAGTTGGAGCGTGTCTATGGTTAGACAAACGTAGCCATTGCGGGCGAACCAGGCTCCGTGGTGATGGTAGGCGGTCTTGTTGCCCAGGCTGACGCCGTCGTGTTTCACCGGGGCATGGCCGCAGACGTAGAGAATGGCTGGGGAAGGCTCCGGAGCGTTGTCCGGCACAAAAAGATTGCCGGTGACGTAGAGCCCGGGCAGGGATTGAAAGACGACCTTTTCGACCCGGAATCCCTGGCCGGGGATGGTTCCCGAGACGGAGGCCTGCAAGTCCGGCCGCGACGTAAAGCCGTCGAGCCCGAGCATGAAACGCAATTCCTGCCGGAGGCGTTCACGGCGGGCTTCCCAGGCCTCGGCAGTCGGTATTTCGGAGAGCGGCGAAGCTTCGAGGCGAGCCGTTTCCAACTCGAAGTAACGGTCGATCCAGTGAGACCCGGGTGGGGAGGCTCCCGCAGGAAGCTGAGCGATGACGGCGATGGGAGCCCAAAGGAGAGCCATAGCGGTGAGGCCACGGACAAGAGAAAAGGGGTGAGCCAGCCGAGGGAGCGCTACGTTGCATTGACGTGAAGTCTTCACGGCCTGAGGATGTCAGATCCGGTATGGTGATTTCGAGCGAAAAGCGCCGCGGCAATCTACGGCTGAGACTTCTCTTTCTAGCTGGGGCGGTTTTGGCCGGCTATGGCGCCGGTGAGGCTTCTGGAGCAGAAAAGCCTCTGACGGCCGGGCGAGAGTTCTTGCACGTCGAAACTGCCGCGCCTGGCGTCCTAGTGCTCGTCTTCCGGGATCACGACCGGTCGCAGCCGCCGTCCGAGGATCCGCAGCATTACGCCGTGGATGGCGAGGTTCCCTTGAAGACCGGGCGTCAATCGCTCCCGGTTTATGAGGAGAAATGTACGGATTGGCGGGCGCAACGCTATCCCCAGGTGATTATGCACCGCATTTATCTGGTGCTGGACCGGCCGTTTGAAGAAGGACGGACGATGCGCATCCGCCATCCGGACGGGGAAATGGATTGGACCTTTCAGGCGGCGGCGACGCGCTGCGAATCCATTCACGTAAACCAGGTGGGTTACCACGCCGAAGCCGGAAGCCGCCGGGCCTATTACGGGCCATGGTTAGGCAGCTTGGGTGCGGCTGAGGACGAACGCCCTGGACGTTTTCAAGTGGTGGACGCCGGCTCCGGCAGCGTCGCTCTCGAAGGGGATTGGCAGGCCGGGGCCTTGGACGAGGCCATTGGTTCCCCGGTTTATCTGGCCGGACTGCAGGGATTGGAGAAGGAGGGCTCCTACCGGCTGGTGGTCCCGGGCCTGGGCTCCAGCGACCCCTTTGGCGTCGGCGATCCCTGGGCGCACCACATTTTTTACGTGCACGCCCGCGGATTCTATCACCAACGCTGCGGAGTATCGCTGGAGGCGGCCCTCACGCCCTGGCATCGTCCAGCCTGCCATCAGACCCTCGAGATCACGGACGCTCCGCCGCCGAACATGATCCGGGAAAGGGGCGCGAAGACGCTGGAACGTCACGGGGGCCATCACGACGCCGGAGACTTCGACGTCCGGTTGGCCCATACCCTTGTGGCGGGATGGCTGCTCAACGCCTTCGAGCTGTTCCCGGAGAAATTCACGGATGGACAGTTAGACATCCCGGAGAGCGCCAATGGCATCCCGGATCTGCTCGACGAAGCGCTCTTCAGTTTGCGGGCGTGGGAGTTTCTTCAGGAGAAGGACGGCGGCATCCGGGCCGGCTTCGAGTCGGACCGGCATCCGGCTTATGGAGAGGTCACGGCGGCGACGGACACGCTGGTTTACCGGACCTATGCCCGGCATGCCCACAGCACGTTGGCGGGCGCGGCTCTTTTCGCTTATGCGGCCCGGTTGCTGCGGCCTTTTGACGCCGAGCGTGCCGCGGAATTGCTGGTGCGTGCGGAACGGGCCTGGAAGTTCTCGCAAGACAGGGAGAAGGATCGCAGTTGGACTTGGAGCCGGGGCGCAGCGTTTTTCGCGGCCGGTCAACTGTATCTGGCCACCGGCGGGGATGACTATCATGAACGCTTCGTCCGGGAGGGGCGGTTTCTTTTTGGATTGGATGGCAAGGAAGCGGCTTGGCCGCAGCGTTATCATGGGATTTATTACAATCTGGGCACTGTGGCCGGCGGAGCGGTTTTCACGCACTATTTCGCTGGTTACCTGATTCAGCCTGACGCCGCTCGGGATGCGGAGTTGGCTGGTGAGCTGCGGCGTCAGATCCTGGGCCGGGCCATGGACGCCCGAAGCAAGCTGCAGAAGCGTCGTGGCTATCCCTATCTGTCGTTGCAGGCCTGGGGCCAATCGACGGCGGTGGGCCGCTGGGGGGATTTTCTCCTGCACGCCTATCGGTTAACGGGGGAGCGCTCCTATCGCGACGCAGCCTGTTTGTTGGCGGACTGGGCCCTCGGCGCCAATCCGACCGGCCGCTGTTTCACGACGGGATTGGGTGCGCGGCCCCCGTGGACGCCGACGCATTTGGACTCCTACCCCTGGTTGCAGGCGGGACTGGGACCGGCTCCGGGCCTTGTCGTCTACGGGATCACCCCGGCGGTGGGGGGGAGACCCTACATTCAGGCCGTGGCCGCCAACGTCTATCCGCGATTGAACGACCGTCCCTTGGCCCGGCGCTACACCGACGGATGGTCGGTGATCGGGCAAAACGAGTTCACCGTTTACGAGACCATGGCTCCGAACACGTTTTTGCACGCCTGTCTGGCTCCGGACAAGCCCCGGCGCGGGGCGTTGTTCCCGGTGGGAGGTCCGGGTCCGCCCGGGGGTTATCCTGGCGCGCCGCCGGGGCGTTGAGCACGGGCAAAGGTCCCGTGGATTTCCCGGAGGGAGACCCATCGCGGGACCAGGCCGTCACGGAGGCCGGCCCTCCAGGCTCAGAAGTCCTGATCCCGCGAACTCTTCAGGTTCCATCGGCGGACAGGAGTGTCCGCCCCACAAGTAGGGCGTCATCTGCCGAGAGGCGGTCTCGGTTCGGCTCAGCGATTTTCCTCCCTGTCCATGATCTCCCTCGATAGGTCAGGAGTTCTGA
>JBGTBW010000003.1:0-21908 GCA_041749135.1 Verrucomicrobiales bacterium | reverse complement strand
CGCGGGCACTCCTGCCCGCGAACTCTTGAGGTTCCATCGGCGGACAGGAGTGTCCGCCCCACAAGTAGGGCGTCATCTGCCGAGAGGCGTTCTCGCTTCGGCTCAGCGATTTTCCTCCCTGTCCATGATCTCCCTCGATAGGTCAGGAGTTCTGAGAATGCCTCCGCGTCCCACCGAGTCTTCGAGGGCGGCTCCGCTACCGGGAGATTGTTCAGACGTCGTCCCGCGCCTCTTTGAACGCCCTCAGCGCGAAGTCCAAGTCCTCGCGTGTGTGGGCAGCAGACATCTGCACGCGGATGCGGGCTTTGTCCTGCGGCACCACAGGGTAACTAAAGGCGACGGCGTAGACGCCTTTCTCCAGGAGTTTCGCCGCCATGCGCGCGGCGAGGAGGGCGTCGCCGAACATGACGGGGATGATAGGGTGATCGCCCGGCAAGATGTCGAATCCTGCGGCTCCAAGGGCTGAACGGAAGTAGCGCGTGTTTTCCCACAGAATGCGCCGGGGCTCCGCAGCGCTCTGGATCTTCTCGAGGATCTCGAGCGACACGGCGGTGATGACGGGCGCCAGGGTGTTGGAGAAGAGATAGGGCCGGGAACGCTGGCGGAGCAGGTCGATGAAGGCGCGGCGGCCGCTGGTGTAGCCGCCGCTGGCTCCGCCGAGGGCTTTGCCCAGGGTGCCCGTGATGAGATCGACGCGGCCTTCCACACCGTGAAATTCGTGTGTCCCCTTGCCATGGGGGCCGAGGAAGCCGACGGCGTGGGAGTCGTCGATCATGACCGCGGCCTCGTAGCGCTCGGCGAGATCGCAGATCTCGGGAAGGCGGGCGATGGATCCGTCCATGGAGAACACACCGTCGGTGGCGATGAGGCGGCAGCGGGCGTCCTGGGCTTCGCGCAGTTTTTCCTCGAGATCGGAGACGTCGTTGTTGCGGTAGCGCAGCCTCCGGGCTTTGCAGAGGCGGATGCCGTCGATGATGCAGGCGTGATTGAGTTCGTCGCTGATCACGGCGTCCTCCGGTCCGAGGAGGGTTTCGAAGAGACCGCCCGCGGCGTCGAAGCAGGAAGAATAGAGGATGGTGTCCTCGGTCCCGAGGAAGTCCGACAGAGCGCACTCCAAGTCCCGGTGGATTTGCTGCGTGCCGCAGATAAAACGGACCGAAGAGAGACCGTAGCCCCAGCGGTCGAGGGCGGCGTGAGCGGCGTGGACCAAGTCGTCGCTGCCGGCGAGGCCGAGATAATTGTTGGCGCAGAGGTTGAGGACTTCGGGGCGGCCGGGCAGGGCGACGTGTGCGCCTTGACGCCCTTGCAAGAGATGTTCCTGCTTGGTTAGCCCTTTTGCCTCGATCTCGCTCACGGTTGCGTCGATTTGCCGGCGGAAGGCTTCGGTGAACATGAGGGCGGTGCGGGGGGATCGCGGCGTGGTCAAGCCGGGGTTAAGACTGTGGCGTTTCGGACTCCCAATAGAGGATCACTTTTCCGGAGTTGCCGCTGCGCATGATAGCGAAGGCCTCTTCGAAGCTGGTGTAAGGAAAGCGATGCGTGATGACGGGCGCGATGGCGAGTCCGCTTTGGAGCATGACCGTCATTTTGTACCAAGTTTCGTACATTTCCCGGCCATAGATCCCGCGGAGCGTGAGCATGTTGAAGATGACGAGGTTCCAATCGATGGAGAATTCGTGTTCGGGGATGCCCAGCAGCGCGATCTTGCCGCCATGACACATGTTGGCGATCAGATCCTGGAAGGCGCGCGGATTTCCGGACATCTCCAAGCCGACGTCGAATCCCTCTTGCATGCCGAGCTTGTGCTGAACGTCCGCGAGGGTTTCCGTGGTGGGATCGACGGCGAGAGTGGCTCCCATATTGCGGGCCAGCTCGCGCCGGAAGGGATTGGGATCGGTGACGACGACGTGTCGCGCTCCGGCGTGGCGCACCACGGCGCAGGCCATGAGGCCGATCGGACCGGCACCGGTGATGAGCAGGTCTTCTCCGAGAACATCGTAGGCGAGGGCCGTGTGGACGGCGTTTCCGAATGGATCGAAGATGGCCATGATGTCGGCGGGAATCCCCGTGGAGTGGAACCAGACGTTGGTTTGTGGCAGGCAAACCAGTTCGGCAAAGGCGCCCGGCCGGTTCACGCCAATCCCTTTGGCGTCGCGGCACAGGTGACGCCGGCCGGCCATGCAATTGCGGCAGTGGCCGCAGACGACGTGTCCCTCGCCCCCGACGATGTCGCCGGGATGGAAATCGCGCACGTTGTCCCCCGTAGCGACGACCCGGCCGACGAATTCGTGTCCGATGACCAGCGGCACGGGAATGGTGCGCTGAGCCCAGGCGTCCCAGTTGTAGATGTGCAAATCGGTGCCGCAGATGCCGGTCCGGTCGACCTGGATGAGGACATCGTTGAGTCCGGGCTCGGGTTCAGGCACATCTTCGAGCCAGAGACCGGGTTCGGCGCGGCGTTTGACGAGGGATTTCATGGAGAAGGGAAAGGGCAACGGGAGAAGGGAAAGGGCAATAGGGAACTGAGGGAGCGGCAACAGGGAAAAGGCGGCAGCGAGCAGGATGGGCAGTTGGGAGCCGGCGTCCTGGGATTGCGCCGCTCCGCGCCTGGAGAGAGCGGCGATGCTCGCCGCAGTCCAAGGGCCTCCGGCTTGGCGTGGCGTTGCCTCCAGACGCGGAAACTCTTGATCGCCGATCGAGGGGGGAAGGCGGGTGGGAAAACCCGCCCTCCGTTTTGGCCCTTGAACTCTTCGGAGTGCGAAATCGGGAGGGAAGCTCAACGGAAGTGTGACTGATGTGGACAAGAGAAGCTGACTGTGACTCGTTGAACGGGGAGCCCAGCTCGCTGAATACCGGCCATGAGCGTCACCGTGAGTCTGACCACCACCTCGCGCAGGCTGGCGAGGGTTTCACGCACTCTGGAGAGCTTGCTGCGCCAGAGCGCGAGTCCTCGAAGGGTCGTTTTGTGGCTATCGGAGGATCCATTTCATCTTGACCGGGGTGTTCAGCGGGCGGATGTTCCTGCTTCGGTCCGATCCCTCCAGCGGCAGGGGTTGCAGATTCTCTGGACCCGCAACACCGGGCCTTACCGGAAGCTGGCGCCGGCTTGGAAGCGGTTTGGCGGGACGGTGGTGACGGCGGACGACGACACATTGTATCCGCGCGATTGGCTGGAGCGCTTGCTGGAGATGCAAGCAGAGACGCCGGGCTGTGTGTGTTGCTACCGGGCTAAGCGAATCCTTCGAGATAAGGAAGGAAAACTCTTGAGCTACATCCGCTGGCCGGTTTACGCCTCCGGGGCTCCGGGGCACGATTGTTTTCCGACCGGAAAGGACGGGGTGTTGTATCCGGAAGGAAGTTTGCATCCGGACGTGTGCAACGAGCGGGATTTCCAGGATCTGGCCCCTACCAATGACGATATTTGGTTCAAAGCCATGGCCATGCGGTTGGGGACACCGGCGCGCGCGGTGAGCGGGCACCGCGCTTTCCCGGTCCATGCGGGCACGCAAGTCCGGGGATTGTTTCTGACAAAAAACCTTCGCCGGAACAACGCCTACCTTCGAGCTGTGTTCGAACGTTACGGACTGACCTAATGCAGGGGGAGACGGCCATGGGGGAGATCGAATACCGTTGTGGAAACGACTTGGACCTCGATGAAGTCATCGGTCTTTACCGGCGTTCGACACTCGGAGAGCGAAGACCAGTGGACCGGAGGGAAATCATGGCGGGCATGCTTGCTCACGCGGACCTGGTGATCACGGCCTGGTGTGGAGATGTTGCGATCGGAATCGCCCGCACCCTGACTGACTGGGTCTACGTGGCTTATCTCGCCGATCTCGCTGTTGACGCGGCCTGGCAGCGCCAGGGGATCGGCCGGGAACTGATACGTCGCACGCGGGAGGCCTTGGATCCGAGCTGCTTTCTGACTTTGCTGGCCGCACCGGACGCCGATTCCTACTACGGGCCGTTGGGTTTCACGCGCAACCCACGGGCGTGGATCCTGCCGGCGCGGGAGAACCAAGGTTGATTTCGCCCTTTCGCAACAGCAGGGGCGAACTAGGTTCTGCCTCAATGATTTGGAGTTGGCACGGGATGTGGAGGCGAATCAGGGGGCCGGGCGGATCGGCGCTGGGCCTACTGGCGATCGCCGCCGTGTTTTCTGGGGCCGTCCCCGGCGCATTGCATGCCGGCGCTGTCGTGGTGGATCCCGGGCAGCAGGCCTTTTTTGAAGAGCAGGTCCGGCCTCTTTTGGTGCAGCACTGCTACGAGTGCCACGCCGCGGACACGGCACAGAAGGGCGGGCTTCAATTGGATAGCCGGGCGGGCTGGGAGAAAGGAGGAGATTCCGGTCCGGCCTTGATCCCGGGAGACCCGGAGTCCAGTCTTTTGTTGCGGGCGGTGAGCTACATGGATCCTGACTTGCAGATGCCGCCGGAGCAACGTTTGCCAGCGGCGGCGATTGAGAGTTTGCGAGAGTGGATCGCGATGGGGGCCCCGGATCCTCGGGACGGAGTCCTGTTGCGCGAAGATGAGGGGATCGATGTGGCGGCGAGGAAACGGGAACATTGGGCCTGGCAGCCGGTTTCCCATCCAGCGGTTCCGGCCCCGTCCGACGATGCTTGGTCGCGCACGGACGTCGACCGCTTTCTCTTGCAACGGCTGCGGGACAAAGGAGTTGAGCCTTCTCCTGATGCCGATCGCCGGGTCATGCTGCGGAGGCTTACTTTCGACTTGACCGGATTGCCCCCGTCTCCGGAGGCGGTCGAGGCTTTCCTTCGGGATGAATCGGACGGCGCTTATGAGAGAGCCGTGGAATCTCTGTTAGGCTCGCCGCGGTTTGGAGAGCGTTGGGGACAACATTGGCTCGATCTCATGCGCTACGCGGAGACCCGCGGGCATGAGCAGGATTTTCCCATCCCGGAAGCCTGGAGATATCGCGACTACGTCATCCGGGCTTTCAACGCGGATGTGCCTTACGACGATTTTCTTGTGGAACACATCGCTGGGGATCTCGTCGAAAGGCCCCGTCTTGATCCTGCGACGAGAATGAACGAGTCGATCCAGGGCACGGGTTTTTGGCATTTGGGTGAGGCCACGCATTCACCTGTGGACATCCGGGGCGATGAGGCGCTGCGCGTGGCGAACCAGATCGACGTGTTTTCCAAAGCCTTCCTTGGTCTCACCGTAAGCTGTGCCCGCTGTCACGACCACAAGTTCGACGCCATCACGACCGAGGATTACTACGCTCTGTTCGGTTACTTGCAGAGTTCCTCGTTCCATCTGGCGGACGTGGCCGATCCCATTGCTCAGGACAAGGCGGTCCAGGAATTGCGGAGATGGAAGGCCGAGATGGAGGAAGAACTCCGAGTGCCTCTGGCGGAGAGCATGGAGAAGGGCTTGGACGAGGCGGAGCAAGCGGCGGTCGCAGCCCTTCGCGAGAGGAGTGGGATCCCCATGGGACAGGCGGAGTCCAAGGAGGGACTGGCCAGCGTCTGGCGGGAGGAACTGGAGCGAGCGGCGGGAGAGGCCGGACATCCCTTGCGCATCGCGGCGATCGCGGCCGGTTTTGCCGCGGAGGGAGCGATAACCTGGCCTGCGGCTTGGGATAAAGCCAGGCTCCAGACCGAGGAACGTCAGGAAGAATCTAGCCGGCTCCGCGCGCCGGTGAAGGTGGTTCGGACGGTGGAAGAGGGCGAGCGGAATTTCGTGCGCGAAGAGTTGCCCTTCGATCTCGCGCGCGACGTGATCGTTGATTACTCCAGGCTCGCGCCGGGGGACTGGATCGCGGCGGGGCTCCGCTTTGGGGAGGGTCCGGCGCAGGCAGGCGACTGGGTCCTGGCGGAGGATCCGGCCTGGCCATTGGCCCGGATCGCGGTGGGAGCGACCGCGGAGGCGGACCTCCTTTCGGGGAAACTCAGGGGGATGCTGCGGACGAAGACCTTCGAGGTGAGTTCGGACCGGATATGGCTGCGCTATGCCGGGGAAGGGCGAATGTTTGTGGCCGTCGATTCGCACCGGGTCTGCGAAGGGCCCTTGCACAGCCAGGGCTTGAAGAAGCAGTTGGAGCCGGCGGGACCGGGGTTTCGATGGGTTTCGCATGACCTCCGGGAGTATATTGGGCACCGCGCGCATCTGGAGTTTACGCCGGGACCGGGGTTCGCTTTGAGCCAAGTGTTGTTCGCGGCGGATGAACCGGTTGAGGTTGAGGAGGTGGGCGCTTTGGACTGGAACGTGGGACCTTGTGCGGGACCGGAGGAGGCAGCGCAGCAGGTGATCGAAGGATGGCGCCGCACGCTACGGACCTGGGGCGCGGGATCCCCCAACGAAACGGACCTGCGCGAGCTGAACTGGCTTCTGGCGCACCGGAACCTATTCGGATCTGCGGAGAGTGATCGTGTTCTGGCGGAGAGTCTTGCGTCCTTCGCCGGGAAGCGCCGCCGCATTGAGAATGGAATACCGGCTCCGCTGCTGGCGTTGACCTTGATCGACGGCAGCCCGGAGAACGAACCGGTGCATGTGCGGGGCAATCACCGCAACCTCGCCGCGGAGAACGTGCCGCGGCGTTTTCTCGAAGCGCTAGGCGGCAAGGCGGATCCTGCCGCCGGGAAGGGGAGCGGAAGGATGGAGTTGGCCCGGGGTTTGGCGTCGCCGGACAATCCACTCACGGCGCGAGTGCTGGTGAACAGGCTCTGGCATCATCTGTTCGGGCGGGGCTTGGTGGAGTCGGTGGACAACTTTGGGGCCACCGGCGCGACTCCTACCCACCCGGAACTCTTGGATTGGTTGGCGTCGGATTTCATGAGCAACGGCTGGTCGGTCAAGCATGTCATCCGGCGGATTGTGCTGTCGAGCGCCTACCGGCAATCCAGCAGGCCGGATCCGGCGAAGGAACGGGTGGATCCGGCGAATATTCTGGTCCACCGGATGGCTATTCGCCGTTTGGAAGGTGAAGCCATCCGGGATACGATTCTGACTGTATCGGGAAGGCTCGACAGCAGCGCAGGAGGGCCCGGTGTCCCTGTGCACATCCCGGAGTTCATGCGGACGAACCGGAGTCCGGGCCACGATGGTCCCTTGGACGGCGGCGGACGGAGGAGCGTTTATCTGGAAGCCCGCCGCAATCATCCGGACACGCTGCTGGCCGCCTTCGACCGGCCCACTCCCTTCACCGCTATTGGCAAGCGAAACGTGTCGAATTCTCCGGCGCAGCCTTTGATTTTGTTGAACAGCCCATTCGTGCATGAGCAGGCGCGGTTGTGGGCAAGGCGGTTGTTGGCTGCTCCGAACCGGACCGCCGTCGAGAGGGTCGCCGACGGCTACGCCGCTGCTTTCGGGCGTGCACCGGAGGATTGGGAGTTGCAGGAAGCCATGGTTTTCCTGAAGGACTTGGGCGCAGACGGCGGGGCCGAAGAGGCGGAAGAAGGCTGGACCGCGCTTTGTCATACTTGGTTTAACGTAAAAGAGTTCTACTATGTGAACTGAAACGCGGGAAAAAGGCGGCGATGCATTGCGGACGATACAGAGCGAATTCATGGACGCGGCGCGAGATGCTGGCGCGCTGCGCCGGAGGGTTCGGGGCACTGGCCCTCGGGGCCTTGCTAGGCGGCCCCGCCTCCGGCGCAGCTCCCGGCGCAGTTTCGCATTTTCGGCGCCGCGCCCGCAGCGTCATCTTTCTTTACATGGACGGTGGAGTGTCTCAGGTGGATTCCTTCGATCCCAAGCCGCGCCTCGACCGTGAGCACGGCCAACCCTTTCGGGCCAAGATCGAACCGACCCAGTTCGACAACATTGGGACCACGTTTCGATCGCCTTGGCCCTTCCGGTGTTACGGCCAGAGCGGAATTCCGGTGAGCGATCTCTTCCCGCATGTGGGAAGCTGCGCTGACGAGTTATGCGTCATCCGCTCGATGGTCGCGGATTTTTCGGAGCATAACCAGGCGAACTTCTTTCTCCACACCGGGTTTGGGCAGCAAGGGCGGCCGAGCATGGGCGCTTGGGTCGGATACGGGCTGGGCAGCGAGTGCAACGATCTTCCGGCTTTCGTGGTGTTGAATGGAGGACTGATTCCTTCCGGGGGGATGGACAACTTTGGAAGCGGTTTCCTGCCTGCGAGTTATCAGGGCACGATGTTTCGTGCGGGCTCCACTCCACTGGCCAATATTCGCCCGCTGGAGGCCTCGGACGCGTTGCAGCGGCGCAAGTTGGGATTGTTGCGGCGTTTGGACCGCGGAGTGCTCGACCGGATGGGCGAGGTGGACGCCTTGGAATCAGCCATTGCCAACTACGAGATGGCCTTCCGCATGCAGGCGGCGGCTCCCGATTTGGTCAGCATTGCGGGGGAGAGCGAAGAGACCAAGAGGCTCTATGGACTCGAGGCCGGCTACGAGAAAACCCGCCTCTATGGGATGCAGTGCCTGTTGGCTCGCCGGATGGTCGAGCGCGGCGTGCGGTTCATCGAGCTGACCTGTCCGCAGATTTCCGGCAATGACCGTTGGGATGCCCATAGCGACTTGGAGAAGAATCATCGTGAGAATGCCCTCGCCGTAGATCAGCCGATCGCCGGTTTGTTGAAGGATTTGAGAGGTCGCGGATTGCTGGACGACACCTTGGTGGTGTTTGCCGGAGAGTTCGGCCGGACGCCCTTCGCCCAAGGCAGCGACGGCCGTGATCACAATCCCTTCGGGTTCTCCGTTTGGATGGCGGGCGGCGGCGTGCGGGGCGGGCACATCCACGGCGCGACGGATGAGTACGGATACCGCGCCATCGAAGGCAAGATGGAGGTTCACGATCTGCACGCCACCATGTTGCATCTGCTGGGGATGGATCACGAACGGATGACATATTTCTTCGACGGACGGGACATGCGCCTGACGGACGTGCACGGGCGCGTGGTCCGGGAGCTGCTGGCTTGAGAAAGAAAAGACCCGGGACTGCCGAAGCTGTCCCGGGTCATGAGTTTCCCATCGGCGGCGGACCAGATGAGGGCGCAGCCGCGAAGAACCGAGGACGCCGGAGCGGTCAGGGCGCGATATTGATCTGGAAGATTCCGACAGTGCCGCTGACTTCGTGGGCGACGACCAAGAGATCTTCACCGTTGGGGCTCTTGTTGGCCGGGATCACGAGCATGCCTTCCGGCGCCAGATCGCCCGCGGTTCCGTCCTCGGGGTCGCCCGAGAAATCGCGCGTCGTCACATAGTTGCAGAAGGATGGGGCGGTTGGATTGGTGATATCGTAGACCATGATGCCGCCGATCCGTTCCAGGCCGATAAAGGCGTATGTCTTCCCCGCGAATGTGCCGAGTGTGAGCCCTTCCGGTTCGGGGCCCTTGTCGTCGCTGCGGCTGTCGAAGGAGTCGTTCGCGGTGTTGTTGGAATTGAACTCGCCGGGCAATAGGGCGGCGGTGATCTGTTCGAAGTCGTCCCCGCTATCGTAGACCAGGTTTCCGCCAGTGGTCCAGATCGAGAACGAGCGCGCTCCGAAGGCATAGAGAGCCTCGTGTTCGCCGTTCGCGTTCAACCCGTCGATGGTGCTGACGTTGAGGCGGCCGAGTTGGTCGTTGTCCTGGATGTCGTCGTTGGGAAACACGTCAGGATCGAGGTCCAGGGAATTGACGCGGGCCTGGTCGAAGTTATCCCGCGTGTCTCCTTCGTTGGCAGTGACGAGGTAGGTCTTTCCCTTGGCTCTGTAGGATTCGATCGTATCGGGCTGATAGATGCCGAAGACTGGCCAGTTGGCGATCTTCGGGTCGTCGTTCTCGGCATTGTCCTGATTGCTCGGGTCAAGGCCGTTGCCCGCCAGGCTGTGGTCCTTATAGCCGAGCGGCAGAATCGCCGTCACCTTAGCCCTGAGGAGGTCGATCTCTGCGATGGCGTTGTTTTCCTGCAAAGTGACCCAGGCAGTGAGGGAGTTGGTGGAGAACGTGAAATACTCGGGTTCGAGGTCCTGGGCGACGCTGATTGCGTCGGGGTGAATACGCACTCCGGCGGCGACGAGATCGTCCCGCATGGCGTTGAAAGCGGTGAAATCGGCGGTCCTCACGGTAGGAGCGAACTTTTTCACGGGTCGTGTGACGTCGATGATGCTGATAGAGCCCTCGCCGTCGTCGGCGGAACCGGGCCCGCCCGTCTTGTCCACGGATTCCGCTTCGTTGGCGACGACCAGGTAACGTCCGTTTGGCGAGTAGCCGACCTTGTCAGGTTCCACGCCGACTTGGACGTCCCTGAGAAAGACTCCGCTGGTGTCGAAGAACAGGACATGGCCGGGGAGGCTGGGAGCCCGGACGGCCACGGCGATCTCGTTGCGGGCGGCATTGGGATTCACCGCCACACTCGTGGGTTTTGCGTCTTCGAGGTAGGCATCAAGCAGGATGGGAGTGAGCAAGGCGGGATTGGATGGATCCGAGATATCGATGATGTCGATGACGCCCGGGTTGTCTTCCCCGCCGTCGTGGGTGACGAAGAGCCGTTTTGTGGGCGCATGGTAGTCGACGATTTCGGCGGCGGCGATGTCGAACCGGCTGGAACCGGGATCGGCGGGGACGCGCGCCAGGAATTCGAGGTCCAGGCCCGACCAGCCCACGGAGGGAAGCGCGGTCAGGGTCGAGCAGATGAGGAGTTTGGTTCGGAGTTTCATGAATGGGAATGTTCGTTTAGTGAATCGGATGGGTTGCTCGCCGGCTCGTTGCACCAGGAGAATCCGCGAGATGGGAATTGGTAGACGACCAGGAGAGCGCGTCACCGGAATGTTGGTGACGGTTCCGTTTCCGCGCTGGACCCGGGACCGCGCATCAGGCGCGGATCTGCTTGTAGCGAAAGCAGGAGACTAAGTGGTCGTTGACCATACCTATCGCCTGCATGAGTGCATAGACGATGGTGGGACCGGCGAAGGTGAAGCCGCGCTGGCGGAGATCGCGGCTCAGCCGGTCCGACAGGTCCGTCCGGGCAGGGATCTCTTCCAGGGTGCGCCAACGGTTGCGGATGGGACGTCCGTCGACGAACCCCCATAGGTAGGCGTCAAATGAAGGATGGGCGTCGAGCAAGGCGAGGAAGGCCCGGGCGTTCTGGATCGTGCCTTGGACCTTGAGCCGGTTGCGGATGATGCCCGGATTCAGCAAGAGCTTCTCGATCATGCCAGGAGTGAAGCGGGCGATCTTACCGGCGTCGAACTGTGCGAAGGCTTCGCGGTAGGATTCGCGGCGGCGGAGGATGGAGATCCAACTGAGCCCGGCTTGAGCCCCTTCGAGTATGAGCATTTCGAAGAGGCGGCGGTCGTCATGCAGGGGAACTCCCCATTCCTCGTCGTGGTAGGCAATGTAGCAGGGGTCGGTTCCGCTCCAGGGGCAGCGGACCACGGGGCGATGCTTTCCGGTCATGTCGGAACCGAAGATTGCGACGGCGCCTGGCGCTGTCGAGACCAGATCGCGGGATCCGCCCTTGCCGCCGGAGCCCGTTCGGGACCGGGATCGCGGTCTCTCCCCCGGACTGCGGGATGAGCGGCTTGCTCCTTGCGGACGATGTAAAGCGGGCGAGGAATACATCCGCAATCTCAGGCTCGATTCGGAACATGCGCGGCAAACACACGGTGGAGAAGATCGGAGGCAGCTCCATGAGCCGCTTTGAGGAGGTCATGCGCAATGTCCTCATCGGCGGAAGGAGCGGGGCCGGTCTCTACCAGCGCATCTTCGTGGTTTCGGCCTATGGCGGCGTGACGAACGCCTTGTTGTCGGATAAGAAGACAGGGGAGCCCGGAGTGTTCGCCAGTTTTGCTCAGGGGGATCCGGCCTGGGAAGATCGGCTCGAACGCGTTCGCGCTTTGTTGAAGGACTACAATCGGCGCTTCGAGCACTTGGGCTTAGCGCGTGAGGAAGCGGACGAGTTTGTCGATGAGCGGGTGGAAGGGGTGCGCACCTGCTTGCAGGATCTCATGAGGGTGCGGTCCTTCGGGCATTTGTATCCTGAGAACTATTTGCCGGCGACGCAGGAGTTGCTGAGCGCGGTGGGAGAAGCACACAGCGCCTTCAACACCGTCGCCATCCTGAGGGCGCAGGGTATCCAGGCGGTTTTTGTGGACCTTTCGCGCTGGAAGGAGACGGAGATTCTGCCTCTCGACGAGGTCATCCTGCGGGCCTTTCGCGGAATCGACTTGGAGACCAGTTTGCCGATCGTGACCGGCTATGTGAAGTGCGACGTGGGGATTATGAGTTCCTTCGAAAGGGGCTACAGCGAAATCACGTTCAGCAAGATCGCGGCACTAACAAACGCACGGGAAGGGATCATTCATAAGGAGTATCACTTGAGTACGGGCGATCCCGTCTTGGTGGGCCTGGACCGGGTGGAGGTGATCGGCAACACCAATTTCGATATCGCCGACCAGATGTCGGATATGAATATGGAAGCGATCCACTCGCGCGCGGCGAAGGAGATGCAGCAGCGCAACATCCCAATCCGGGTGAAGAACGCTTTTGATCCTCAGCATCCGGGGACGGTGATCGAGAACGGGTTCGTGGAGCCCGAGCCCATCGTGGACCTGATCTGTGGACGGGAGGACATCGTGTCTGTGGAGGTCTACGACGCGGAGATGGTGGGGCAGGGCGGTTACGACTACCGCTTGATGCGGCCCTTCGCGGAACTGGGGGTCAGTTATATCGCCAAGAACACCAACGCCAACACCATCACGCACTATGTTCCCTCCAAGAGCCCGAATCTTGGGGCCTGCCTGGAGCGGATTCGCGCGGAGTTTCCCGAAGCCCGGGTGCAGGAGGAGAAGGTGGCGATTGTGTCCGTGCTGGGTTCGAATCTCGGCGACTCAGCCTTCTTGGCGATCGCCACGACGGCTTTGGCCGGCGCGGGAATTGAAGTGCTGGGCATGAACTATTCCACCCGCCGGGTGAATATGCAGTTCATCGTGCGGCGGGATCAATTCAACGACGCCCAGTTGGTGCTGCACCGGGCCTTTGTGGAAGAGTGGCCGGCCGGGAAATCCCTGGCGGCAGGGTCGCAGGAGTAACCTATACCCATTAATTCAATGGCTGGCGGCGACGCGGAGGCGGAGAAAGAGTGAAGGCGAAGGGACGGGAGCTTCGTGTGTGTAGGTGGTGAGGACGGAATCATCGTCCATGGGTTCTTCGGGTTGCAGGACCCAGTCGGGACCGGCCGTCCTCCAGGTTTGGCTGTCGGAGGAGACCTCGAGAACAACGGTCGCGTCGTCGGCCGCGAGCCGGCGGCGGAAGGAGAAGGCGTGAACGGTTCCGGCGCCCGTCGGATTGCGCCGGGACTGCATAGTTAGGTTTGGTTGCCGGCTGAGGGCATGATCGACAAGATCGGCGACGCCGTTGTTGTCGTGGTCGGCTAAGGGTTCGCCATGGAAGGATTCGGAGTCGGAACCGCCGGGAGATCCGCCGGCCTGAACGCTCAGGCGCCAGGCGGCGGACCCATCAGCCGCGAAGTCGCGCCGGGTCAGGCTATGGCCTTTTCCGTCGGCGGCGGATGGCCAGGGTTCGGCGTCGCTGAAATCGACTGAGTCGATCACCGTAGCGCCGTCGGCAGACACGAGCCGGAGAAGTTCTCCTCCGTTGGAGAGCCGGGTGTCGTCCTCGAAGGCGCCCAGGATGGGAAGGTCTGAGCCATGAATCTCGGCCATGGCGTTTGCGTCATAGACGAGGAGGACTCTCGCGCCTGGCGGCAGCACGGTTTGGCCGGGAAACACAAAGCGAATCCCGAAGTCGAAGTGAAGTCCATCCAACAACAGGTGGTCGGAAGTGGTGTTGAACAGCTCCAGGAACTCAGCGTCGCCGTCGCCGGCGGGGTGATACATGATCTCGGAAATGACGAGATCGCCGGGCAGGGGAACGCGGCCGGAATAGAAGCGGGCTTCGAGTAGAGGACTCCAGTCGGGGGAATGATAGACTCGTGCGAGCAGGCGCAGGTCGCCCTCAACGAGGAAAGGGATTGTTCCTGAAAGGACTTCGGGATGAATCGCTCCGCCGGGAAGGCGGGGATCGCTCCCGTTGAGAGTGTAGAGGACCTCTCCAGGCGCAAAGATCGAGCGCAAGGCCACTTCGACCGCGGTTCCGGGCGGAACCTGACCCGGCGGGATGGAAGTCACAGGAGAGCGAAGGCGAGGCACGAGTCCGGTGGCTTGTAAATGCGTTAGGGTCAAACTGGTCCGGCTGGAGCCGCCCCCGGCGCCGAGATAGTTCTGGCGGATATTCTGCTGTTCGCGGAGCCAGTCTTCCCGGGTGTAGGGTTGGGAGGGACGCATCAGATCGCCCCAACGGGCCGACTCGGCGACGATGGCGCGGTCGATGACGGCGGCGAGGCTCATCCAGCGGCGGTCAGCGGCCTCGCTGGTGAGGGCTCCGTCGTCGCGAAAGTGTTTCTCGATGCGGTCGCCGAGCAGGACGCGAAACTCGGCGTTGGCTCTGAGGCGGGAATAGATTTCGGCGCTCGTGTTGGCATCGCCGATGCCGGTGCGGTCGACGCTGGCGCTGACCAGGGTTTCCTCGGAGTCCCAACAAAAGAAACGGAAGGGGCGGCCATGCAGCGGGGCTCCGAGCGTGTAGGCGTTGCTGTCAGGCCAATCCGTATTGCCGGCATAGAAATTGACCAGCATGTAGTCGGCCAGATTGGTGAGGTCGATGAGATCTTGCAGCGCGATCCAAGTTTCCAGCGAAGCTGGATTGGAGCGAAGGATGGCGAGGGCGCGATTCCATTGCGCCAGGGAACCTTCATTGGCTTGAATGCCGCCTTCGGCGCGGATCCATTTGAGGACGTCGTAATCCTCTTCCTGGCCTCCGAACCAGGAAACGGCAAAGTTCTCGTCGATTCGTTCGATCAGGTTGTAGAGACCCCAGTAGAGGCCGTTGATATAGAGGTGCACGAATGTTCCGTGGGAACTGGGCTGGCCCATGTCGCGTTGACTATCTCGAACAAATTGATCCCGGAGATACTGGGTACGTTCCAAGGAATTGTTGGTGCTGCCCGTGAGCGGGCGCCAAGGACTGGACCACGCCTTGCCGTTTCCGGCCCGGAGCACGAGGGAGTCGAAGCGCTGAACCGAGGAATCGCTGAAGAGGGGGAAGTCCAACTTGGACGTTCCGTATTCGCTCCGAAAATAAAGGCGAAACGACTTTTTGAGGCTCTCCGGGTGCCGGTTCCAGCCTCCTTGCATGCGCACACCTGCATCGACGCTGAAGGCGCGGTCGCCGGAGGGATCGAAGTATTCGAGGGAGATGCGGCGTTCCCAGGAACGTCCTTTGTGCAAAGCCTGAGCGTGGATTCCTGTGATGGGGTGAAAAAGTTCCACGGCGTCGATGCCCAAAGCGAGAGTGGGGATGGACTTGAGGGCGTCATGCATGGAAAAGCTCTCTCCGGCGGCATCGGTCCATGGACCCGAATTCACGACGCGAGGATCCATGGCGTAATCGGATTTGGCGGGCATGGGCGCGGTGATGCCTGGTCCGTCGCCCCAGTTGGCTGGGAAGCCCTCTGGGAGTTGAGGTTGGTTCAGAGTGTGGTCGAGAAAGAGGTAGGTATGGCTGACAACCGGCGAATCCGCCCGTCGAGGCGACGCCGTCCGGGCGCGGACCAGGGTCGAAGCGGCGATTCGGATAGGATCCTCGTAGACGCGGGTGGAGGGATGACCGGCTTGAGGCCAGGAAGCGTCGAGGGTGTACAGGATATCGGCTCCGTCGCTGGGCAATGTGAGTTCGAGTTCGAATGCGGCATCGGCGAAGCCCCCGGTCCGGGAGAAACCGGGGTTGGTTAGGAAGCCTGAAAAACCGTGCTCGTTCGGCTGACCCGGAGAGGGGCGCGCGAAGAACGCGGGTTGCCGGTCCGGACCCAGGCCGTAGGAAATGTTGTCGTGTTGCCCGGGGTAATCGAGGTAGACGGAAAGCGTTTCCCCATCCCGGCTGTTGAGGGCCAGGTAGGATCCCGCATCCGAGGAGAGGCCGAAAGGAAACCGGTCCAGTCCCGCATTGGAACCGCCCCCGGAGGCGGAGAAAAAGAGGGCGAACTCGCCCGGGCCAAGGTTCTGCGGCGGGAAGGACCATCGGCGGGGTTGAGCCGGATTGTCGGTGAGACTGTAACCCTCGAGGGAAAGTAGAATGGGATTTGGGTTATGAATTTCGATCCAATCGGGATATGCGCCCTGGGTATCCGATAGGAACGAGGCGTTGGCGGCCATGAATTCGGTGAGTTTCGGCGGCAGGACGGCTCCATCGACGAGCACGGCCAGCGCGGCCCGGGTCTGTCCGGAGCCGTCCCGGGCCTCGAGGACAAACTCGCTGCTGGCAGCCGGTTGGTAGACCCACTCGCCTGAGGCCGGGAGGGACAGGGCGCCCTCCGGGTATTCGAGGATGACCTCGGTTGCGCCGGGCGCCTCCCAACGGAGCGTCGTGGACGTTCCAGCGTCAACAAGAACGGGATCGGCGCTGAAGGCGAGGATTTCGGGTCCCGTCGGGATCTCCGCCAGGACGGCCACCTCGGCGAGATGGAGGACGCGATTGTTTTCCGGATTCGAGGCAAAACCTTCAAAACCGATCCGAATCACGCTGGCTTCGAGTCCTCCCGGGAGCTGAAAACGCAGCTCTTCGCCGGGACCCGGATCGCGAATGGGCTCGCTGTGAAGGGATTCACCTTCCGAATCGAGAATCCGGAGCGTGCTGCCGGTCAGACGCCCGCCGCAGCAATCTGCGCGGGTAGTGATCCGGATTTCCACGATGCGGTAACTGATATCGAAGGAAAGTTCCCAGCGGTTCGCGAGGGAGTTGACGTCGGTATGCGAAAAGGTGGAGGGATTTCCATCAACCGCGAGGCCCGCGGGATAGATGCCGCCGTTCCATTCGGTGGATTGGTAGGGATGGCCTTTGCGGGCGATGTCGATGAGTTCAGCACTGGCGAGGGAGGCCAGCAGAAGAGCCGCGCCGCCCGGGAGAAGGCAGAGCGCGCGCGACAGGCTCCGGAGCGCGGTGTTGTGGGGTTGGCGGGGAGCGAAAGGCATGGGTGAAGTAAGGTTGAGAGGAGAACGGGGAAGGGCGGGTTGCGGTCTGCGTCATTCTTCACAGGATCCGGCTCGGTCTGGCCCGGACGGTTGCGCCGCGTAGAGATGATAAAGCCCTTGAGTGCCGAGTTCCGCGCCCCCTGGCGTCTGAGATAGGCGCTCATACATCTGATAGGCTAGGGCGAGCCCGGGGGCATCGAGACCCAGTTCGGCGGCTGAGTCGAGCGCGATCTTCATGTCTTTGAGAAAGTGCTTCACGTAGAAGCCCGGCGCGAAATCGCCGGCGAGAATGCGGGGCGCCAGATTGCTGAGCGACCAACTTCCAGCAGCTCCGCCGGAGATGGACCGGAGAACGACGGCGGGGTCGAGGCCGGCGCGGCTGGCATAGGCCAGGGCTTCGCAGACTCCGAGCATGACGGCGGCGATGGCGATTTGATTGGCCATTTTTGTGTGTTGACCGCTTCCGGCGGGACCTTGGTGCACGATGTTGCTTCCAAAGGTCTGAAGGAGGGGATAGGCGCGTTCAAAGGCCCCGGGGGTTCCGCCCGCCATGATCGCGAGGCGCGCTTCCCGGGCTCCGATGTCGCCTCCGGAGACAGGGGCATCCAAGGCCTGACAGCGCTGCGCCGCGGCTGCCGCGGCGATCCGGCGAGCGAGAACTGGGCTGGAGGTCGTCATGTCGATGAGCAACGTGTCCGGCCGCGCCTCGGAGAGGATGCCGTTTTCTCCCAGATAGATCTCTTCGACGTCCGCGGGAAACCCGACGATGGAAATGACCGCTTCGGACCCTTGGGCCGTCTGACCCGGAGTGCTGCACCAGACGGCGCCTTGGTCCAGCAGCGCTTGTGCACGTGCGGCGGTGCGGGTGTGAACGCGCAGGCGGCAACCGGCGCTGAGCAGGTGTTGGGCCATGCTGCTTCCCATGACGCCGAGACCGACGAAACCTACGGTGCGATTTGAGTGCAGGGAGGGCGGCATTCGTTTTCCGGCGGGATCCGAGAGATTAGACCGGATTTGGGCCCGGCGAAACCGGATGAGAGCCGGCCAGGCCGAAAAGGGGGAGGAAATCGGGCCGCGGGTTGCAGGTTCAGAACTCCTGATCTCGAGGAAATTGGATGAGCCGGAAAACAATGGGGCGCGGGCACTCCTGCCCGCGAACTTTCTAGGCTCACTCGGCGGACAAGAGTGTCCGCCCCACAAATCGCCCCACAAATAAAGTGTCATTCACGGAGTGGCGGTCTCGCTTTGGCTCACTTTTTTCCCCTGTATCCATTATCTCCCTTGATAGATCAGGAGTTCTGAGGTTGAGGTCTCGAAGCAAAAGCGAAGAGCGGATCCGGTGGGTTGCGCGGAGCCTTCGGCAGAGTGATGCTGACGCAGTGAGAAGTGCATCGGGGCGAGCTGTTAAGGCATGGTGGGCGGCGGTTGTGGCGGCTACGGCATTGGCGGCTCTGTCCCAATGGGGTTGCGGGCGTGACTCCGTGGCGCCTCCGGCAGCCGCGGAGGAGCCGGATGTCCGGAGTGTGTTGTATCGGCATGAGTTCGTCGAGCCCCACATGGGAACCCGGTTTCGGATCGTTGTGTATGCGGGCGATCGCCGAGAAGCGGAGGCGGCCGTGCGCAAGGCTTTTGACCGGGTAGGGGAGCTGGATGGATCGATGAGCGACTACGATTCCGAGAGCGAACTGATGCGATTCTGCCGTGCTCCCGCCGGTGAAGAAGTGGTGTTGAGTGAGGATTTATTCGCCGTGCTGGAACGGGCTCAGACCTTGTCGGAGACGACAGGCGGGGCATTTGATGTGACGGTGGGAAATCACTCGCGGCACTGGCGGCGAGCGATGCGGCGGGCCGAGCTTCCGGATCCCGTGGTTCTCGCTGAAATGGCCTTAAGCAGCGGCTACGAGAAGTTGAGTCTGAACCGGGATTCCAGGACCGGAACCCTGGCGGCGGACGGGATGCGGCTGGATCTCGGCGGGATCGCCAAGGGTTATGCTGCGGACGCGGCCCTGGCCGTCATCAAAGCGAACGGCTTTCCATCGGCGTTGGTGGCCGCGAGCGGGGACATCGCGGTCGGGGATCCGCCGCCGGATCGTGAGGGTTGGCGGATCGGGGTGGCGTCGATGGATGCTGAGGCCGGCCGGCCGGCGGACACCTTGTTGCTGAAGCGAGCCGCAGTTTCGACCTCGGGCGATCAATGGCAGTTCGTCGAGATCGAGGGGGTCAGGTATTCGCATATCATCGATCCCCGGACGGGTCTGGGGCTGCGGGACCGGATCGGGGCGACGGTCGTGGGCCCAGACGCGACGACGACCGACAGCTACGCCACTGCCGCGAGTGTGCTGGGCGCCATTCGGGGCGTCGAATTGATCGCTCAATCACCGGGTTTGGAAGGCCTCATCGTGGAGATGCGAGAAGACGGTTTTTACCGGCACGAGACCGAAGGATACAAAGGGTTTCAGGCAGATGCGGGGGGAGATGCGTTGGATTTTGAGGCCGCTCTGGAGAAGGAAAGCGAAGAGTGATGGAGAGGGAATGAGGATACAGACCTGGTCTCACACAAGTTTACCCTTCCGTAACCAGCGAGCTTGGGTGAGGATTGCCCCATTCAAAGCATGAGTGATGTGGCTTTCGCAGGTTTGATCGCAGCGGTGTTTACTCCGATGTGCCCGGATGGATCGCTCCGCCTCGAGTGCGTTCCCGGGCTGGTGGACCGGCTTGAGGCGCATGGCGTTCGAGGCGTGTTTGTTTGCGGGAGCACCGGAGAAGGAATGTCGTTGACGGTGGAGGAACGTATGCAGACGGCGGAGGCCTACCTGCACGCGTGTTCCGGCCGCCTTCGGACCATGATTCAGGCCGGCCACGATTGCCTCAGCGACGCCGCCCGCCTGGCGCGACATGCGGAATCGTTGGGCGTGGATGCCATTTCCGCGACCCCGCCCTCGTATTTCCGGCCGCGGACAATCAGCGAAGTTTTGGACTGCTGCGAAACGGTGTCGGCGGCGGCTCCGGCCACTCCTTTTTTTTATTATCACATCCCATCGCTGACGGCGGTGGAGATCGATCCCGCCGAGTTGTTGGGGGAAGCCAGAATGCGGATTCCGCAGTTTGCCGGCATCAAGCTCTCTCATCCGGACCTTGCTGTGGCGGCGGCCTGCCTGCGGGTTCCAGGTGATTTCGAAATTCTTTATGGTTGCGACGAGAGCCTGCTAGGAGCCCTCGCCCTTGGAGTGCATGGGGCGGTGGGATCGACCTACAATTTTTCCGCTCCCTTGTACTTGAGGATGATTGAGGCCTTCGTGAGAGGAGACCTCGAGGAGGCGCGGCATTGCCAGAATCTGGCCGCTTCCATGATCGATGCAGTTCTGAAAACCTGCGGGCGAAGCGGGATGAAGGCGATGATGGGGTTGTGCGGCCAGGAATGCGGGCCGTCGCGGCTTCCCTTGGCCGATCCCGTCGCGGGGCGTGTTGAAGAACTGCGGCAACGGCTCGAGGCGATGGGTTTTTTCTCATGGCTCCGCCCGGATGAAGTTGAAGAGCGGCCCGTAGAGGTCGAGGGTTGAGAATGACCTTACGAATGAGAGCGGCTTTAAGAGCGGCTTTACCCAGCGCCGGCATGATGTATGGGGCAGTCTTAGGGATCACGTTAGGGCAGGCGGCGGAGTTGGGGGCGGAACCACGGCGCGGATACACCATTCCGCTGATTGATTTGGCGGGAGAGACGCAGCGCCAGATCGTGGTGGATCGCGAGGCGGGACAGTATTTGGGTCATCCGACGACCGTTTTGCTGGAGGATGGGAAGACCCTGTTGACGGTCTATCCCAAGGGGCATGGACGGGGAGCCATTGTCTACAAGCGGAGCGACGATGGCGGGCTGACCTGGAGCGAGAGACTTCCCGTCCCGGACAATTGGTCGACTTCTTTGGAGACGCCCACCCTGCACCGGGTCCTCGATGCGCAGGGGAACAAGAGGCTGATTCTCTGGTCCGGGTTGTATCCGGCGCGCTTGGCGGTTTCAGAGGATGACGGCAAACAATGGAGCCCTTTGCAGCCGGCAGGCGACTGGGGAGGCATTGTGGTGATGGGCAGTGTGGTGGAACTCCGGCCGGGAGCCGGCGTCTACCTGGCTATGTTCCACGATGACGGCCGGTATTTCTCGGCGGAGAACCGCCAGAAGGATCCCGTGGAGTTTACGCTCTATCAAACGCGCTCGATGGACGGAGGGCTGACTTGGTCGTTCCCCGAGGCCATCTGGCGGGGAACGGATTTGCATTTGTGCGAGCCCGGAGTGATTCGTTCTCCGGACGGGCTTCAGTTAGCGGCAGTGCTTCGGGAGAACCGGCGGACGGCCAATTCGCACGTCATTTTCTCAGATGACGAAGGGAAGAGCTGGACCGCTCCGAAGGAGTTGCCCGGAGCCCTGACCGGCGATCGTCACACTGGCCGTTACGGACCGGATGGGCGGCTTTTCCTCAGTTTTCGGGACACGGCGCTGGAATCGCCGACGGCGGGGGATTGGGTAGGTTGGGTAGGCCGTTACGAAGACTTGGCGGCGGGTAAGGAAGGCCAATACCGGGTTCGGTTGATGGACAACACCAAGGCCCGGGATTGCGCCTATCCCGGCGTGGAGGTGTTGCCCGACGGAACCTTCGTCACGACTACCTACGGACACTGGGTGGAAGGCGAGGAACCGTTCATCGTGAGCGTCCGGTTTCGGTTGGAGGAACTTGACGCGAAAGCGCAGAGTGAGGAATAGCCTCAGAAGCCCTGATCTCGAGGAATTTGGATGAGCTGGAAGGGTATGTGGCGCGGGCACTCCTGCCCGCGAACTCTTGAGGTTCCATCGGCGGACAGGAGTGTCCGCCCCACAAGTAGGGCGTCATCTGCCGAGAGGCGGCCTCGCCTCGGCT
>JBGTBW010000002.1:0-13407 GCA_041749135.1 Verrucomicrobiales bacterium | reverse complement strand
ATGGAGGTTCCGGGATGGAGACCCATGGTGAGACAGGGCGTGCGGGAGCCCGCCCCTCCAGGATAGCGTGACCAATCTGTCAGACAAGGACCTGGAGGGCCGGCCTCCGTGACGGCCTGGTCCCGGGATGCAGACCCATGGTGAGACAGGGCGTGCGGGAGCCTGCCCCTCCAGGATAGCGTAAGCAATCTGTCAGACAGGACCGGGAGGGCCGGCCTCCGTGACGGCCTGGTCCCGGGATGGAGACCCACGGTGAGACAGGGCGTGCGGGAGCCCGCCCCTCCAGGATAGCGTGACCAATCTGTCAGACAGGACCTGGAGGGCCGGCCTCCGTGACGGCCTGGTCCTGGGATGGAGGCCCATCACGCGACAGGGCGTGCGGGCCCGCCCCTCCACAATCCCCAGCCGCAAGTCCTTGAACAAGGATTGGTAGAGAAAACCATTCTCCCTCCCCCCCTTGGCGAGCTTTGCGCTCTTTGCGAGAGATGCATCTGCTTTATCCGTGTTCATCCGTGTCCATCCGTGGTTCCCAAGAACAGTCCCCAGGCGGGCTCTTGAGACTCCTTGACCCAGCAGTCTGCATTCTTGCGAATGCAGTTGCGGGGCCTCCGGCTTCCCTTCTTTCCTCCATCTCCTTGTTTCCGCCCGCCAGATCAGGAGTTCTGAGATTCGGAACCGCGTGAACGCAGAACCCCGGACTGCTGAAATCTCGGACTGCTGGACTACTGGATGCCCGAACCCCGAGTGCGGACGGGTTTCCGACGCCGGGTCAGCGAGTGCTGCGCCGGCCCTTTGCGGCCTTTTTCGCGGCGCTTCCCTTCTTGGGTTTGGCTGCTTGAGCGGGACGCAGGCTCAGTCCGGAACGTCGCATGACGGCGCGCAAGCGTTCCGATTGCTGGATCAAGCCTTGGAAAGCTTCCCGAGTCTCGGCGTTGCCCGTGAGGTCTCGCGGAGCGGAGGCGAAGTAGCGGTTCAACACTTCGCCGATATCCAGGTTGGCCTCGGTTTTACGAACTTCCACCACCTTCCTTGCAGGTGTGTTTTGCGCTTCACTCCAGAGGGCTTCGAAGTCTTTATCTGTGCTCATGGCGTTCGCGTGGCGTTCCGCCGGTCAAAGGGTGATTTCATTGATCCGGATATTGTGGAGGTTCATGTCGTCCAAGGCAATGTTTCGGACGTTGATGGGCAGGGCGATATTCTCGATGTTTAGCCGGCTGGCGGTCGCGGAGAGCGCCACGTCTTGAACGAGCATGGAGCCCACGCTGAGGTGGGTGACGGGTTCGACGCAGAGTTCGATTTCCAGGACACCCAAATCGACGACGAGACAACGGCGGGAGGCGATGGCGGTTAGGTTGAACCCACCGGCGGTGATCGAGCCGGCTTGGGCTGAGGGCAACTGCAGGTTTTGGACTTCTGCTCCCGGCAGCACGATGTGGTTAGCGGGCTGGAACTCGTCGATTTTCACTTGCGCTGTCGTAGTTTGGGGGACTTCGACGTTTTTCACGCTGACGTTTCCCACACCGAGACCGGAGAGGGTAAAGCCGGAGGAAGGAGCTTGGGTCGCGTTGAGGAACAACTGATTGAAGTCCGCGGCTCCGAGGCTCAGATTGGCGATGGGTTGCATCGCTGCGGACACGTTCGTAGTGGAGAGAGAGGGAACCTGGAAATCGATGTTGGCCAGGGATGGCACGCTGACGTTGCCGAGGTTCATGCCGAAATGGAGGGAGCCAAGGTTATTGGTATCGCCCCAACTGCCGAGCCAGCCGAGATCCACTTTCCAGGTCAGTGTGAAGCGCAACTCCAACACCATGCGGACGTTTTGCATGAAGGCTTGTGCGCCGTGCAGGTTGGCGTTCAAGCCGGTGATGGTGAGCCGGTCGATTTGAGCCGTGCCGAGGTTGATCCGGCCGATGTCAATCTTGCTCACGGTTCCCCGGTCGGCCTTTACGTGGTCCACGTTGATTTTGCGTGCGGCCGCGCCGACGAGGCCTGGAAGGGTGGAACGTAGGGCGGCGAGGAGTTCCGCTGGGACCGCAGCGGGCGCGGGGGCTGCTGTTCTTGCCGGTCTTTTGGCCATGGTTTGGCGTGGGTGGGTTGAGTTCAGGACTCAGTTACTAACAGTGCGCCAGCAAGCACAAGTGGGCCGGCCTGTTCAATGATTATGGTTGTAGGGATTTCGGCGCAGTCTGTCCAGAGCATTTGCAAGACGGCCGCGGGCTTTCTCTTCTTCGACGTTGAGAAGCGCGGTGACGGCCCGGCGCCGTTCAATGAGCGGAGCCGGAGGGCTCTTCTTGACGCGCCGGGAGTCTGAGGCTAGGCAGATCAGGTCGCCTATGAAGCTGCGGACTTGGATAGCCATGTGGGGGAGTCTCGGCCTGTGCTGGCTGGCGCTTTCGGCGGTTGCTCTAGGGCAAGAGGATGCTGCCCGCGAGGCGGATCACGCCGCGCTGCGAGACCTGCGAGCCCAGTTCGTCGAAGCCTTGAACGGCCGGGACTTCGGCAAATTGGAGCCGCTTTTGGCGGAATCCTTCACCTTCGTGTCGGTCGACAACCGCAAGTTCAGCGGAATCGAGGAGTTGAAGCCGTATTGGGAGAGCCTTTTCACGGGGGAGAACGCTGTCCTCAACTCGATGACGGCGGCTCCGGAAGCTGACGAGAAGACCTTTTTCTTTGGGCCCGACTACGGAATGGCGCAGGGCAGCTCGCAGGACGTCTACGAGTTTAAGGTCTTGGGACGGCGAGAGATGCCCTCGCGCTGGACCGCGGTGGTGCATAAAACGGGGGACCAGTGGAAAGTTTCGCACGTGCACATGTCCGCGAATGTCCTCGACAACCCGGTGACGGCGGCGATGAGGAAGGCGAGTTCGGCGAAGGCGGGAATGGCTTTGCTGGTGGGTCTTGTGGCGGGGGCCGTGTTGGGATGGTTGCTGGGGAAAGGCCGCCGGAAAGCAGCCTCGATGGGAAATGAGTGAGCCGGACGGGTCCGGCGGTGTATTGAGGTCCATTCGGACCCCAGCGGCGGGGTTGGGTGAGGAGGACATCGCCGGAATGTGGGACCTTTATCGGCGCTACTACGGAGGGACGGGCGAGGAACTGTTCCGGTCCGATCTGGCGGGCAAGACGGACGTGGTGTTGATGCGCGACGGGCGCGGGAAGATACTCGGGTTTTCCACGATCGAGGTCACTCCCGAGGAAGCGGCGGGCCGGCCGGTTCTGGTTATCTTTTCAGGCGACACCATTGTGGACCATCGCTATTGGGGCCGCAACGACTTCGCTTTCACTTGGATTCGCTTCTTGGCGGAAGCAAGGCAGCGGTATCCAGGGCGACCCTTGTATTGGTTGCTTATCGTGAAGGGACACCGCACCTACCGGTATTTGAGCGTGTTCAGCCGACGGTATTATCCGGCTCCGGATTGGCCGACGCCGCCGGAAACGCAGGCGCTGATGGACGAGTTGGCCGCCCGGCGATTTGGAGCGGCTTACGAACGCGCTTCAGGCCTGGTGCGATTTCCCGACTCGCGCGGACATCTCAAGGGGGAATGGGCGGGGGTTCCTGATGCGGCCCTTCAGAAACGGGAGGTGAGCTACTTTTTGGAGAGGAATCCGGGCTACGGGAGAGGCGATGAACTCGTGTGTCTTTGTGAGGTGAAGGAGGAGAACATGCAGCCCTTGACGCTTCGGGTCTACCGGCGGGGCGAATGTGCAGCGGATCCTGTGCATGGCTGAGGTGAAAGCAAACCGGGTCTTCAACCGGCCTGGCGCCGTGGTCGAGGGTTGGTATTGGGTTCTCCGCGCCGGGGAACTGAAGCGCGGCCGCACCGCGGCGGTCACGGTGATGGGCCGAGACCTGGTGGCCTACCGGACGCAGCCCGGAAGGCCGGTGCTGATGGACGCGTATTGCCCGCACATGGGCTGCCATCTGGCTTTGGGCCGGGTGGAAGGGGAATGCCTGCGCTGCTTTTTTCATAACTGGAGGTTCGGTCCAGACGGGGCCTGCGTGGAGGTCCCCAGCATGGACCAGCCGCCGCGGCAGGCGCGTTGCCGGGTCTGGCCGGCGCGGGAGAAATACGGCTTGATCTGGGTATGGACCGGGGCAGGGGAACCGGAGCACGACGTTCCGGAGAATCCGGAACTGCATGAGACCGGCTGCGACTATGCATTGGGAAAACCGCGGAGGAAACGCTGTCATCCCAACGTGATGATGATCAATGCGATCGATGAGCAACATTTCCGGACCGTGCACAGAGTCCCGGGCGAACTCTTGCGGATGGAACCCGCCGTGCGCTCGGAGCGGAACATCCATTTTGCCAATGCAGCGCCGGTCCCGCGCCACAACGCCTTGTTTCGCTTTCTCGCTCGTTTCTATCGCGGACCGTTGCGTTATGAACTGAGTTATTGGTATGGGAACAATGGGTTTGTGACGATGGGCCCGGACTTTCTCCATTTGTACTTGTTGTTTGCTCTGAGGCTTGCTGAAGACGGCGGCACGGAGAGTCAGACCGTGGCGCTGACCCGGCGGCGGCCTGGCCTGTGGGGTTGGCTGATCAACCGGGCAGTCCTGCTGACGACGAAGCTGGCCGGCGATTACTTTTCTGTGGGCGACACGCGGGTGTTTCAGAGCATTCGTTTTGACTACCGGACGCCGGTGCCGGCGGACCGGGCGGTGCAGGCTTTTATCCGGCATCTGGACCGGCAGCCGCTGGCGGAGTGGCTGGAGGCGCCGGACATGCCGGACGGAGCGGACCATGAAGAGAATGCCTGAGGACGGAAAAGAGCAGAAGGACACGCTGGGATTAGCGTGGCGGGACTGTCCGGATGGTCCGCTGGCGCGGATTGTGCAGAGTCATCTGCAAGCGCGGGGAAGGAACCTTTCGGCGGAACTGCCGCCAAGGCATGGGCTCTGGGCTCCAGAGTTTTTTGGGCTGCATGAGGTCCGCCTTTTTGTGGACGCAACGGCGGCCCAGCAACGGGAGATTCTTGACGGCTGTTGCCGGTCGTTGCTGAACGAAGCCTATTTCATTGAGAAGTCCGGATTGGCCTACTGCGCCAAGATGATTCTGCTGGCCGGCTCGGTAGATGTCAGGCAGGTCTACGCTTTGATATCGGCGGATGAGACCGCACACTTGCAATGGGTTCGTCCTTATGTGGAAGAAGAGGACCGGACACAGCCGGCCGGGGCGCTGTTGCAGTTTCTCAACGAATTGATCGAGCGATGCGACCAGAATACTCTAGCGTTTTTGGTTCAAGTGATGCTCGAGGGCTGGGGACTGCATCATTACAAGGCGCTGGCGGAATCTTGCCGGGACCAGGGACTGCAACAGGTTTTCCGGACCATCCATCGCGACGAAGCGTTGCATCATCACACTGGCGAGGTGGTGTTCAATCCTCGGCTTCTCGGCGCCGGCGAAGCCGCCCTGGTGCGGGACAGCCTGCGTTTCTATGCTGAGCTGGTGCGGGTGGGTCCTCAG
This sequence comes from Verrucomicrobiales bacterium, assembly GCA_041749135.1. GTDB lineage: Bacteria > Verrucomicrobiota > Verrucomicrobiia > Verrucomicrobiales > DEV007 > DATKCT01. The sequence goes on along the minus strand of JBGTBW010000002.1, from coordinate 7,939 downwards.
GCCGTGGTCAGCGCGATCGACCGTGTGTTGGGAGGGCTGGCTCACCAGGATAAGGCCAAAGTCTTCGCAGAACTCCGGACCGAAGAGGTTTCCGCGGGCAAACTGAAGATTTTGCGCGATCTGATGAATGGTCCGGGTCGCGAGCGTTATGTGGAGGAGCTGAGGGAAGCTGGAGCGTTTATTCCTTACGGACCGGCGGCCTGCGCTCGTCTGCATGACGCAGACGTTCCGCCCACTCGATGTTATGAAGGAGCAGGGGGGGTTTGACGTCTCCGGGGCGGAGCCCTGAATGCTCTGGAGAGCCGGACAAGGCTGCGGCCACCTTCTCCGCCAAGCGGTTTGCGGTGCGGACGCGCAAAGGTTTGAGCTGTCCCAGGAGTCGAGCCCGCGCGTAGTGGGGATTGCGGAAGAGGATGGTTTCGACCAGGCTGGCGTTGACGGCGTCGCCTCCTTCTAACCAGAGTTCGTAACGGTGTATCGCGGGCAGCAAGCAGAAATAGCCGGTGAGAGCGGGAGCGAGTTCACGGTCCACGAAAGCGGCGGAGATTTTTTCGCCTACCAAGTCGCTGACGATGCCGGTCCTGCCTGTGAATTCCAAAAGGGAGCAACCGCGGAAACTGCCGGAGACGCGGACCCGGTCTCCGAGGCGATAGCGCAGCAGACCGCCGCGGGTGCTGAGGATGACCTCGTATTCCATCGAAGGGTCGAGTTCGTCGAGGAGAACGATTTGATCGTCGCTTGTGAGGAACTCCAGAAAGACCTCGGTAACGAATGGGACACATCCTCCGGCGCATTCCATGGGGAAGGTGATAGGCCCTTCGGTGGCGATGAGCCCCTTTCCCTGGATGGCGGCGTTTGGGAAAAGGTGCGTCAGCCGGCCGATGAAGCGGGAGGAGGAACCCGAGGTCCAACAGGAGATGAGTTGCAGCTTCGGCCAAAGGCGACCTGTTTCCGAGGAGTTCTCGATTCCGAGGCGGTCGAGGGCGGCGAGGAGGAGCGAGGGACTCCAGAAGGACAACGCTTCGAGTTGCGGCTCCCGGGCGAGCGCTTGGGCGAGCCGGTCCAGCGGATCGGCGGTTTCCGATGCGGCGTTGAAGCCGGGAGCAACCACGTAGCGATGGAGGAGGAAGTTCCAAAGCGGGCTTAGGTAGTCGCGGTCGTCGGCGATCCATTCCTCGTTACCTCGCAGGCCCTCCGGGCGGCCCGCGGTTACGCACAGGAACAGGCGGCCCGTGGCAGGGCGGTAGAGGCAGCGCAACAAATCGTGGGCCCAGAGCGTGAACATGCGGCTGAAGGTCCGGAGCATGGGCCGGTTGTAAGGGATGGTTTTGACGGCGCCTCCTGATCCTGAGGTGTGTTCGACCCGGTGTAGTGGGTAGGGAGAAAGCACGGAGGGCTCTCCCGCCAGGGTGCGATCGATCCAAGGACGCAGATCTTGGTAGGAGGCGAGGGGGATCTTTCGTTGAAACTCGGCCAGATCATCCTTTGGGAGCAGGCCGTGGGCCCGGCCATAAGCGCTGCGGGCGGCATCGTGAACGAGGAGGCGCAGGAGACGGCATTGAGTTTGCCGGGGATTCTCAAGAGCGCTCAGAAAGCGGCTGCAGGCGGGAGAGGCGGCGGTTCGGACAGCGCGCGCGGTCAGGGCGACGAAGAGGCTCATCGAGGGTCCGGGCGTTTGTGTTCTCCGACACGAACATCGGTAAGGATCGGCAGGCGGACTCCAGGGTCGATGACGGCTCCGGGTCCGATCCGGCTGCCGGCCCCGAGAAAGGCTCCGGTTCCAATGCGGATTCTTTTGGCGTAGAGGAAGCAGGCTCCGTTGCGGACATCCACGACATGGCCGTAGAGGGCGACCCGGTGTCCGAAGAGGACGCGGTCGCCGATGTCGAGAAGCGCTCGATCGGAGATCTCCACGCGGGGCGACCAGACCACGGCGCGGCCCACACGGCTTCCCCAGAGTCGAAGCCAAGCGCTGTAACAGCCTGGAACGATTCGAAGGAGGGCCTCCAAGGCGGGGGCGGCATTGAAGACGGCCTGCATTTGCAGGCTCCCCCACCAGGGAGAGTAGTCCGGCGAGTCGAGCCGTCGCCAGCCCTCCTGCAAAGGCCACAGCCGTTGGTGGATCTGGTAGGCCACGGGAGGAAAGAGATAGAGGAAGCCGAGTATCCAAAGGCACCACCAAGGGCTGCGGGTTTGGATCCAGGCGGCCAGGCCGAATCCGCACAGGCTGAGGTGCAGCAGTGGGAAGAAGGTTGCACAGCGTCCCCGGAAGCTCATACCCAGAAAGTCACGGTGCGGCTGATCTCAGGCAGTTGACGAGGATCATCCCCACGCGCGATGGCTTCGCGGATTTGAGAGATCATTTTGTGAATGAAGTCCGCGGGCGTGTCCACGAAGGGGGCCGGGCATTTGCGGATCACTTCCATTTGTGCGTTGAGTTCGTCGATGTCTTGGCGGATGACGCGCTGAGCTTGGCGGCGGGCGAAAGGGCGCGCGATCCGGCTCCAGATTCCGAAGCGGAAGGTAATGTCGGTGAAAACGCGCGTGGATTCTTCTGTGATGGGGACGGATTGAGAAGTGATGAGGTATTCCACGCGGGATCCGATCCGATAGGCGACGTGGGTGATATTCGGCATGTAAAAGCTGTCGGTGTGTTGCACTGGTTCGCCGCGGGGATTGAGGAACCAGCCGAAGCTTCCGATATTGCGGTTCTCGTTCTTGTAGGAGACATGGACCTCTCCGTTAGAGCGGCGGATCTCGGCCACGAGTTTTTGGCGCGATTCTTTGCGAAAGATGCCGTGATGCACGTAGGCGGTATGGGGGATGTCGATGAAGTTCTCGACGCAATGGGTTATCGTGCTGGCGAAATCATGGACGAGGCGGATGTTTTGCCACCCGGTTTCCTGGTAATGAGGCATTGGGAAGGGATCGTTCGGCGCTGGGGGCTGGGTGAGGCGGATGTAGATGTAACCGTCTTGCTCCCGGGTGTCGTAGCGCGAGGCGGAGAGATTATGGACTGTGGTTAGGAGCGATTCGCCGGCGGAAGGGATCTCGACCACGCGGCCGGCAGCGTCGTATTTCCAACCATGGTAAGGGCAGCGCAAAAGCCCATGGTGGACGCTTCCCCGGGAAAGGCGTCCGCAGCGGTGGAGACAGCGGTCGAGGAGAGCCACGGGGTTCCCGGAGGAATCGCGGAAGCAGACGATCCAATGGTCGAAAAGGGTAACTGCGGCGGGCCGGTCCGGCTGGAGAGACTCCGATGGGCAGGCCACGTACCAGAATTGCCTGGGGTCGATCATTCGATTAGACCGAAGGGATCTTGCGGATCCTGACATCCTGAGTGAGCCGGAGTTGACAGGCCAGCCGCGCCCTGGGGTTGCCAGGGGCATAAAGGTCGAGGGCCTCCCGTTCGCTATCGGCGGGAGGATCGGGTTCGCCGCAAAGGGCCTCGATTTCCACCAAACAGGTTCCGCAGAGACCGCTTCGACAGCCAAAGAGGACGGGAGAATTTGCGGCGGTGAGAGCGAGAGAGAGGTCGCGACCGGTTGGGACTCGAAGGGGCGGGAAGAGGGTTCCGGGGAACTCGACGAGGGGATCAGGCATCGGGAGAGAAAGCGTGCATGGCTCGCCGGTTTTCCCGGAGATAGCGTTGGAGGCCGTTGGCGGCCATGAGGCTCATGTCCCGGTTGTCCCGGTTGAGGAAGCCGATAGGTTCCACAAAGGCGCGGTAGGATTGCATGGCTGTGCGGTGCAATTGGCAACTGCGGTGTTGGCCTTCGTTTTCTTGGCAGTAGCAGCGATGCATCATCTCGAGCGCTTCACGGCGTCCCATATCGAAGACGCGGGACCGGAGCAGGCGATAGATGACGGGGAAGAGGGCGGGTTCGTACCAGAAGATGCCGTTGACGGTCACGGAGAAATGAAAGTGATCCTGTTGGCAACCGCGCACGCCGCGATTGACCACCCATTTCTCGAAGGGCGTCGGCGGATCCAGCGACTTGGCGATCTCGAGGGCGACGAGGCGGGAGGTGTTGAAGTGGTGGCTTTCGTCCATGAAATGGTAATAACTGACGGCGGAAGGGATGGGAGCATTATCGGGATCGGGATGGTCGCGATAGTGTTGGGAGAGATGGTGTTGGATCAGCTTGCCATTGAGGGTGCGGAGTCCGCGAATGAGCAGGTATTGGCTGGCCAGAAAGGCGTTGCCGGCGGAGAGGAGGCTGTAGGCTTTGATCTGCAGGTTTCGCCAAAAGCGTTGCGCCGCGTTGTTCGAACTGAAGAGCATCGTCTCGGCGAAGGGACCGCGCATGGGATAGGTGAACAGCCGTTCTCCGAAGAGATCCCATTCCACCGCTTCACTGATGGTTTTGAAGGCGTTGATATGGGCGCGTTCCTGTTTGCTTTCGAAATCGAGAGTGTCGCAGATGATGCGGAAATCCTCGAGGGAGTACATGCCTGCGGCGGCGATCTGGTTGAAAAAGATGGTGGCGATCTCGGCGCTGATGATTTGGTTGAAGTAGGCGACCCAGTAGAGCTGATTGAGAGTGATCCGCTGGGCTGCGGAAGCCTGATCCCAGAGCGGCGTACCGGCCAGGAGGGAGAAGTGTTCGGGATTCCAGAAGGTGTTCCGGCAGTCCTCGAACCGGAAGCGCGGCGCGGATTCGTCGATGGCTCTGGTGTGGTCCTGTTCCTCGTTCTTGCGTTTGTTGAAGGCCAGCTTGCGGCACGTGGGTTCGTCGTCGAGGAGACTTTTGGTTTGACGTTGTTCAAGGTGGGGATGCATGGCTGGTGGGAGGGGAAGCGCGGGGCTTCTTTTCCCGCCGGGTGAAGGCGGGATACAGGAGTTGCTCCAGCGGGTGAGGTTCCTGGGGGAGACCGTAGCGCGGAGGATAACCGTTTTCAGGGAGGAGCGTGCCGAAGAGACGGTCCCAGAGGACGAGGTTGGCTCCGTAATTGCCGTGGCAGTCGCGAGCGGCGTGGTGGCGGTGATGGGCGCCAGGCAAAATGAGGATGTGTTTGAGGAAAGGCGTCCAGAAGGCGGCTCCGGGAAGCCGGGCGGAATCGAGATTGGAATGGCGGAACAGGTCGAGTGCGGCCGTGATCATGGCTCCGGTGAAAAAGGCTTCCGGCCGGGTGACCAGAAAGCCGAGTATGGGGTTGACCAGGAAATAGACGAAGAGGAAATGGAGCAGGAGGGTGTTGCGGGCGGTGACCCAGACATCGACTCGCCGGGCGCTGTGGTGGCAGCGGTGAAGTTTCCAGAGGAGTGGGGAGCGGTGGAACCAGCGGTGCTGCCAGTAGTAAAGGAAATCGACGAAGACGAAGTTGAGGAGAAACGCACCGGTCCAACCCAGGGGAAGGAGGCCTTGGGCGTTGGGGAAGGCGAGGGGTAGAACGCGGGTGGCCAGGAAGTAGCCGGCCAGAGGGATCACGGCTCCTTGGAAGGCGAAGCCGGAAAGATTGAGCGCCCAATCCCAGGGCTTATGGGGTGGGGCGTTGTCGTTTCGCCCGGCGAGCTTTTCGCCGAGGAGCAGAAGAGCGAACGCGGCGCAAGGGATACCGGCCATCCACTCCATGGGATCCGTCCGGAGAGGTTAGAAGGAAGATCGTGAAAGATCGAGGAGATAAACCCGCATCAAGCGCAAGCTTGCGTCACGAACCCCGGCCAACGATTTGAGGGCTATCGGAAATGAGCCTCTCATGCGGGAGCGGGATCGGATCGGGGGACGCGCCTGCTACGCCCGCACCGCGCACGGCCTGGTGACAATCAATGCAACTCATGGTCAACTGCATGAAAGCCAGCGCCGCTCCGTCGCTGTTCTGGGCCTTGGCCATCTGCCCCAGCCGTTGGGCGGCGGCTCGGAAGACTTCGCTGCGGCGTTTGTACTCTTCTCCGGGCACAACATACCACTCCGCGGCCGTGCTCATCACCGCCATTTTTTCGGCTCCGGCCAAGACTTTGTCGAAGTTATCGGTGACCAGCCCTTCGAGAACGCCCTGAGAGCTTTCCAGCTTTGCCCGCATGAAGGTCAGCAGTATGGCCCTGGTGTCGGCTGGAGGTTGATCTTGTGCGGCTTCTTCCGCGGAGATTCCGGTTCTCGAATTTGCGAGGAGCAGCACTCCAGCCGCGAGAACGAGCAGCCGTGCCGGCGTTGGATGGGATCCTGTTTTCATGAATCGCAGAGAATAGCACCGATGGAGGGGTTCGGCTTGTTGGAAAGTTCCACTCCAGCCTCAATAGCGGTAGATCGCGGCCAAGCCCGTGGTTGCCGGCATCCGTTCGGTGGGGACGATGATGACTTGTCCGCCCATTTTCCGGACAATCTCTCCCAGGTCGTCGAGCACGTCATCCACCTCCGGGTGAGCCAAGTCGTCGAACTCGATGTCGCCGGTGGCGGCATTGATCCGGCCGGGAATTTGGCGATTGGCTTCGATCAGCAGGACGCCAACCCGTCCGCTCACGACGGCCTTGGCCACCGGGGTCAGATCGTCATCACCAAGCCCTTTGGACCGTGCGGCGCCGAAGTCTTCAACCAGGGCGGCCAAGCGCGCCAGATAGTGAGGTTCGAGGGTCTGCCAGGCGCGTTGGCGGAGTTCGTCGAGGGAGGACAGGGCATCGGGGTGGATATCGATGCTTTCCTTTATTAGGAACGGGTTGTCGCTGACTGCATGAAATCTATGGTGATGCTCTGGGAGCGCCGCTAGGATCAGCGGCAGGCCCGATGGCCGAGAGTGGTGCTCCAGGACTCCACGGTCGATAGCGCGGAAGAAGCGTTCCGCGTCGATGTCCTCCTCAGACTCCTTTCCGCCGTGTCCATGGTGCATGGGCACGGAGCCCAGACCGACGCCTCCGTAAGAGGCGACGGTCTGGTGGGGCTCGGTCAATTCATCTCCCAGCGCCTGGGTTATCGTCCGTGGGACAGCCTGAGCCGGTTCGATTGGGTCCAAAGCGTCGCGGTTGCCCTCGAAGAGCTTGATCTCACGCCGGTTCAGGCCCAGAACCTGATAACGGTCGGCTGATTGAAGAATGCGCACCAGGGGTTTGGTGTGGAAGCTGTCCGCAGCTACAGCCAGCTCGGCGACCGGCCGCTGGAGTTTGTAGACTCGGAAGGTTCCGTTCGCGCCCAATACGGCCAGTCCGTCAAGGGTATGATTCCAGAAGTCGCGGTCGTTAGCCAATGCCAGGAACGGTTCCAAAAGCGGCTTGATCTCGCCCTTCGGGAATCCTTGCAAGAGCGACTCCTCCAGCGTCTTCACGAGGTTCCGAAACCGGATCGGATCTTGCTGATTGTCGGGATGCCGCCGGTGAGTCGGCTGATAGAGCGAAAGGCAAGGCGGATCACAGTTGTCCAGAAGCCCCGCGGCGAAGTCTGTATCAAGTATATTCACGTTGTCTCCTCTGTTGCGCAATACGCTTCACCAACTGAGAAAGCGGTATCGATGTGTTTTGCGGTCATGGTGGGCGGGCTCGCAGGCGCCGAGCCTATCCCTATGGATCGCACCCACGGGATCCAATCGAGAAATCGGACACGGGGCGATCATTGGAATCTACACCGGGCTCGACGTTGATAAAGGCGAAAGTCATCGCTGCCGGGGCGGCGGAGTGGAGCCGAGTGTGTCCGCCTTCATCATGCGCGTGCCCTGAGGGTCGCTGGTGTAGCGGAACTCGTGAGAGTTCCGAAGGCCTTGGGGGCCGTCTGCATTTTTGCGAATGCAGTTGCGGGGACTCCGGCTCACCTTCATTCCTCCATCTCTTTGTATCCGCGTTCCAGATCAGGAGTCTGACCCTGGAGGGCCGGCCTCCGTGACGGCCTGGTCCCGGGATGGAGACCCATGGTGAGACAGGGCGTGCGGGAGCCCGCCCCTCCACAATCCCCAGCGGCAAGTCCTTGAACAAGGGTTGGTAGAGGAACCATTCTCCCTCCCCCCTTGGCGAGCT
>JBGTBW010000001.1:0-13768 GCA_041749135.1 Verrucomicrobiales bacterium | reverse complement strand
GTCCAGATCCCCGAGCGGCTTGATGTTTACCTTCAAACTCGGATTCAGATCATCGAATGGCTCCGGATGTTTCATCAAGGCTACCAACGGGGCCGTGGCATATTTCTCCATCTTCTTCTGAAACTCCGCATCAGTCAGTTTCGTTCTTCTAAGATTCTCAGAGTTTTCCTCGGCAGTTACGAAGCGCCAATCAGCTGGCTTTTCTAACGCTAAACCGACTGTCGGGTTGCGGTAGAGATCTGGGTCTTGTGCGGACACCAAGCTCGGAACAGAGATGGCGGCCAAGAAGAAGAGTAGATGTTGTTTCATTTCTCTTAGGTCGAACGTCGAGGCCACTCACCCGCTACCGGGGTAGTGGGTTGAGGTGCGCCGTCTTGTTCGGTGCTGGTAAACATGGTCTCGTGAGTTCCCTATCCTGCACAACCGGGCTGACTCAGCAAGGGGGATCGTTTGGCGATGGTCGCCTTTCCGATCCACCCCAGCCCCCGGATCAGGAAGACTCCGGTCGCAGCGAGGGGAATCCGCTGTAGCGTCCTGCCCCGGCCGGAAACCATCCTGTCCCCGGATCGGTCCGCGGAAGTACGCGGGAAAATTGGGGTGGTCGATGAAACGTGGCTGACGCAGTCATCGACAAGCTGACGATCAACCGATCTTATCCTTTTGTCACCGAACGCGAAGGTGTGCGACCGGAGGTAGCCGCATCAGTGCTCAGCTCTTGCCCGGAACGTCATCTCGCAAGCCGCCGATGATCCCGAGTGCAGCTGCCAGCATCCCGCCGCCAATGACCAGCGGAAACAGGAAGCGTGACGGTCGTGGTTGTGCCGTGCTTGGTGATGCATACTTCTCCCCTCTCAGTTTTGCTTTCGCTGCGGCTGCGAGTCGGCTCGCCATCTCTACGGGGTTGAAGTGCGCCGTCTTGTTCGCCCCTCATTCTCGGGTCGTCACTTGGCTGCGAACGTAATTAACATCCTCCCTGTATTTCGGGAACTTCGTGTCGATCTCCTCGAGAATTGGCAGCACCTTTTCGGCGGGAAACCGCCCTGAGCCGAGTTGATAAATAGCGTACCATTGAAGGTCACGAATGTGATCTGAAGTGTTCTTCAACTTCTTTTCTCCCCGCGCAACAGATACAACAAACCCAAAGCTACCTGAACTTACGGCCAGCGCGTCGGAAGACGCTTTCGCAATGTCGCTTTCAAGGCAGATCCCATCTCCTACCTGCGTAGCTAGATCAAGCCCGTTTTGTTCATATATCCGGAAACGAACTTTAGCCTTTCGTCCTTTGGGTGGCTGGTATCCGTCAATCTTCATAAAGTGGCCCGTCCGCACGCTCGGAGTGAAGGTGTAGCTGTTACCGCACCAACTGAAGGCATGTGCCTCAGCTCTTACCCACTCCCCAGACTCAGTCAAAGTCTCCAGCTTCAAGTAAACATCCCCGTCTTGGGCACAGAGCTTCAAATCGTGTTCTGAGTTATTCACGAGGAACACCCTAATTGGGCTGCCAGGCTTGGCAGAACTGAAGTCTGCAATGAGGGAAACTCGATCTGCGGGCGCGGATATCGTGGCGGGTAATTTGGAGACGGGTGTGTCAACCTCGCGAGAGAGTTGTCCAAAGACGATTGTCGGTAGTAATCCTAGGCAAGCGATTAAGATTTTCATGTGACTCGGCTGAGGATTTGGTTGATTGGGCGAACGTCGGAGGCCACTCACCCGCTACCGGGAGCGCCTCTCCACTTCCTCACTTAGGATTCGAGTCGTCATTCAGCTTCGGAGGCCGGGCGGGTAGCGGGTTGAAGTGCGCCGTCTTGTTCGCCGGTTGTCCTGTAGTAGCGTGCCTCCTCTTTCTCGCCGTCACGCCTTCCGTTATCCTGATAGCGGAAAACGTAGGCAGGAAAATCAGGTTCGATTGGTTTGTCGGATATTCGCTCTAGCTTCATTCGGAGCTTAGGTTCTTTCGTCCGCGGCGACCACAGGTGCAGGGTATCTAGTTTCCGATCGTAGCTCCAGCCGAACCCCATTGGCGAACCAATGGGGCCCCCGAGAATAACGTACCATGCTAGTGCCATTGGCTGAGTGTCGTATGCCACTTCCTCCTTTCCGTTCTCGAGCATTACATCCAGTTCTGCTTCGAGTGCGTGGAGATGTTCGCCAGAATCGTGAGTGCCCCACCATGCATGGTGCACGCCGTATACGACGAACCGGCACCCCCGGACGTCTCCCCATTCGGAGTGATCCTCTACCTCAAGATCGGTCGCCTCCCACGTTCCTACGAGCCAACGATACGAATCTGCATGAGAACTCGGCTCGATCAGAAGCGAACTTTCATTGGGAGCTTCTGGATTGTCGTTGCCACAAGACGCCAAAACCAGGATTGCCAGAACTGATAAGCGCATTGACATGTGGTCTTGGCTAACATTTTTATTGAGCAGCACGCTGCATAAGAAAGGAGTTATGCAGCGTGCGGCATAACTGCTGCAAAGGCAGCCTGGGCGGATCCTGAGGGGGGCAGTACATGGGCAATTCATAGAGCGACCCACGGAAGATTCCAAGGGAATTTCGTCGGGAGGAGTTCAACCGGCTCAAAGCTGATCCAAGGGGCTCAGGACTCCTGCTCCCGGGCGCTTCATGAGATGCAAGTAGATCATCGCGGTTGAGACATCGGCATGCCCGAGACGGCCCTGAACGGTCCGGATATCCGTCCCGCGCTCCAGAAGGCCGCTTCGGCCCCCCATGCCGTCGAGCGCAGGAGGAAAATGACAGGCGCCAAGGGGCAGCAGGAGCAGCGGGGGGGTCTTCCTCCCGGCCTTCCTCGCGGGCATGGTCCCGGGGACAAGGCTCCGGTGGAGAAATCCAAATCGTAGCGGAAAGTAGGAGGCGTGAAAGGCATTGGAATGGCCACACAGTATCAATCAGGCAGGAGGCGCAGAGTGCTCCTCGCCACGGCCCTGGTGGGGACAGCGCTGGGGATCCTCCTGCTGGCCAGTGCCTGGAAGAGGGGATGGTTCGGCGCAAAAGCGAATGAGAGGGTGTTCGACCTGGGAAACGGGGTGCGGATGACCTTATGCTGGTGTACTCCGGGAAAATTCCTGATGGGGAGTCCGGCGACCGAGGAGGGAAGGCAGGAAGACGAGGTCCAGCACGAGGTGACCCTGACCCGGGGTTTCTGGATGGCGAAAACGGAGACCACGCAGGCGCAGTGGGAAGCGTTGATGCCGCACAATCCGAGTCTGTTTAAGGGTGGAAATTTTCCGGTGGGCAGCGTTGCATGGGAGCAAGCCCGTGCTTTTACTGCCGTCCTGACCGAGAGTCTGCGCCAACAAGGAAAGTTAGATCCGGGATGGGAGTTCCGTCTGCCGACAGAGGCCCAGTGGGAATATGCATGCCGCGCTGGTACGAGCACGGCCTACTACACTGGAGATGGAGAGGCGGCTTTACAGGAAGCAGGATGGTACGGAGGCAACTACGGCCGCCAGCCGTCAAAGCTTAGAGCCTGGTTGCGCAGGCTGCCGATCATTGGGGACCAGATCAGGCCCGCCTCTCGAGGCGGCTCCGGAAGTCAGGCCATCGGAAGGAAGGAGGAGAACGCGTTCGGATTGAGAGACATGCACGGAAACGCATGGGAATGGTGTGCTGATTGGTATGGACCTTATCCAGGATCCAAAGTGACAGATCCAGGCGGACCCCAATCCGGTGGCTCCCGCGTCTTTCGCGGGGGGAGTTGGGATGATAACGCAGTGGATTGCCGGTCCGCCCGCCGAGGCGCGATTTTGAGTGCTTATGAAATCCTGCCCATCGGATGGATTGATACGGGCTTCCGGGTCTGTCTGGTTCCCGGTCCGGCGGCGGAGCCGCAGCCGCAGGAGTAGAAGGGATTCCCGGCGGAACTCGGGCGAGACGCGGAACCACAAGGCAATCCCGAGCCACTCTACCAAGTCATCCGCGCTTCCTTCGGAAAGCCCCGCCCCCGCATCGAGTCCAACATTACCGGACCACGTGAGTCCGCTCGTAGCCGGGGCTTCCGAGTCAAAAAGACCCGTCCGGTCCACCTCAGATGCAGCGACCGCTGGCCGGCGCGGGATTCCCATAGCTAGGCGGATGCACGCCACCAACTCCCGACAACGAGTGAAGAGGCTTCCGGGGTGTAGTGGCCAACTTGAAGCGCGAGATCAGAATGCCACGCTCTTGCTCAGGGGCGGGCAATCGGGCGCCACTTGACCCCAAAGAATCCAAAGCGTTCCCCCGGGGCGACTAGTTGTCGGAAAACAGAAGCATTCTCTTCCCGATTCTCGGCTCATTCCTGCGTCACATTTGCGTCGCTTTTTCTTTCATTTCTGTGCGTTTCGGTGCGCGACCGGAAAATCTGGGCCTCCACCGCTTCTCATTCGTAACTCGTTGATTTTGAATGGAGTTCCACCCTGAAAAGCTGGGAAATGGTGGTGCCAGGAGGGAGATTTGAACTCCCGACCAAAGGCTTATGAGTCCTCTGCTCTACCACTGAGCTATCCTGGCCAAAGAGGGCCGCTCTCGCCGCGGACCGGACAGGGAAATTGGGATCGCTTTCGCCTCCTGTCCAACCGAATCGCGCGATTCCATTACCTCGCCGCCGCTCTGATCCTCGGACAGGCGGCCCCTGCCCCCAAATTTCCAGTCCATCCTCTTCATTCCTTGCGCAAACTCTTGCTATCCGCTCGAAAATGCTCTTCCATCTCGACCAACGGAACACCCCCCTCCTCAAGTTCTCTATGAAATCCCCCCTCCCCCCTTGTTTGGCGGCGATTCTCGCCCTCACCTCCCTTTTCCTGACCCCGGTTCTCGGGCAGGAAACCACCACCGGCGTCTTCGGAAGCGCAGACGAACTCGATTTCACCACCGATGACGGCGGAACCTTCCTCTACGCCGTCAATGTCGGCGGACCCTCCGTCACCGTGCAGGACGTGGTTTTTTCCGCGGACGAGGACGCCGGCAATCCCGGCGCCGGAATCCCGGGCCTCACTCTGGTGGCCCAGAACCATATCCTCGGCTGGGGAACGATCAACGAGATGGGAAATACTCCGGACGCCGACGCCCTGGAGACCATCCTTCACTCGATCCGCTGGTCCGCCCGTCCCGCTTCAGTGAACATCACTATGGCAAACCTTGTCCCCGGCGCGGAATACCGCCTGCAGTTGTTCTTCGCCGAGAAATGCTGCGACCGGGCCTGGGACATCTTTGTCAACGGCGAACTCATCGTCGATGACTTTAGCGCCAATGGTCTGGCCGGTCAGGATCCCGCCTTGGGAACATACGCCGCCCACGTTTTCGTCGCCACCAGCACGACCCTTGAGGTCGTCCTCGACGGAACCAACTCCGTTCGCCCTGACGGCAACGCCATCCTCAACGGGTTCACTCTCGAACAGATGGAGATCAGTGAAGACGACCCCAACCTTCTCGCTCCCCGCAATCTGAGGTTTGGCCAAGTCCCCGCTTCCCCCGTGTCCACCGCCTCGATCAATCTTCGCAACGGCGGTGTGTCCAATCCCCTCACGGTCTCGTCCATCAGTTTCACCGGCGATGGGGCCGATCACTTTTCAGTCCCGTCGCTGCCAGGTCCCATCGCGGCGGGCGGAGTCGCGGCCGTCGACGTGGTGTTCGACGCCATGAACCAAGCCGGAGGCTTCTTCGCGGACATGGAGATCCAAAGCAACGATCCCGGAGATCCCGTGCTGACCGTGGAAGTCTCCGCCAACGTGGTCAATCGCAACGGCCCCGCCGCCCACTATCCCCTCGACGATGATCCCGGCTCATCCGAAATGCGCGACGTCTCCGGCAACGACCGTCCGGGAACTTACATGTCCACAGGCGGCTTAACGTTGGGGGTCCCCGGCATCGCCACCGGAACCGCCATACAAACCGCCAGCAACGATTTCGCCGTCGTCCAGGGCGCCCGATTCGACGGACCCTTCGACAACTTCACCATTTCCTCCTGGATCCGGGCCGACTCCGTCTCCGAGGCGAACCAGGTCATCTTCGGCAAGGGCGCCGACAATCCCAGCTTTGCCCTGCTCATGTCCAATAATTCTCTGGTCTGGTTCGTCCTAACCGATCTTCAGGCGGAACCGGAGTTCAACACAGCCGGCGTGATCGAAGCGGGAACCGATCATCATGTCGCCGTGACCTACAACAACGAGACCGGTCAACGGCGCGCCGTGATTTATGTTGACGGCGTGGAAGTCGCGGCGAAAGACGACCCCTTCGCTTTGCTTGACACTGCAGGCGATCCTTTCTACCTGGGATCCTACGGCGGCGCTCTCGGCTTCACCGGCGTCATCGACGACCTTCACATTTACGATCGCGTCGCCAGCGCCGCCGATATCGCGTTTTTGTTTAACAATCCCGGCGAATCCCTCGGGTCCAGCGGTCCCATCGACAGCGACGGCGACGGGCTCAGCGACGAAGAGGAAGCGATTGCAGGCAGCGACCCGCTCAACCCTGACACCGACGGAGACGGCTTGAGCGACGGCGCGGAAGTCAACATCCACGGAACCGATCCCTTGCTCCGCGACACGGACGGCGATCTCGCCAGCGACGGGGTTGAGATCGCCAAAGGCAGCGATCCCCTTGATCCCGCTGACGTGCCCGCAAGCTTTATGGAAATCAGCACCTTCACCGGCGGCGACCCCGGCGAAGGTCTCGACTTCGAAGGAACCTTCGTCTACGCCGTCAATGTGGGCGGCCCCTCCGCCCGCGTCGGCGACGCCGTGTTTTCAGCGGACACCGCGGCGGGTGCGCCGGGCGAGGGAATCGCCGGGGTCACCATGGCGGCGCAAAACCACATCCCCAACTGGCATACCGCCAACTATGGAGACTCGCCCGATGACAACGGCCTCGAAACGGTCATGCAGTCCATCCGCTGGAGCGCTGCGCCCGAGGATCCCATGGTCACCCTGGCCAATATTATCCCGGGGCAACGCTACGCCCTGCAACTGCTCTTCTCGGAAAGTTGCTGCAACCGCGGTTACGACCTCGTCGTCAACGATGTGGTGGAAGCCGACGACTTCAATCCGGGCGTCGTCCAAGGGGGAATCAACAATCCCACCCGCGGAGCCGTCGCCACCTACATCTTCACCGCCAGCGACAGCCAGCTCCATATCGTCCTCAGCAACGACGACGTCGCCGCTGGGTTTCCCGATACCAACCCGATCCTGAACGGATTCACCCTCAAACTGCTGCCCGGAGATGAAAACGATGCTGATGGAGACGGCCTCCCTGACACTTGGGAAATCCTCCATTTTGGAAACATCGCCGCCCAGAATGGGTCGGGCGATCCCGACGGCGATGGGCTCGACAACGCCGCCGAACTCTCCGCCAACACCAACCCCAACAACACGGACACCGACGGAGACGGCTTGAGTGACAGCGAAGAAATCGCCGGTGGCACGGACCCGCTCAACCGCGATACCGACGGCGACGGCTGTGATGACGGCTCGGAACTCCAGATCTTCGCTACCGATCCCCTGAATCCCGATTCCGATGGAGACGGGTTCACCGACTGTTCGGAGATCCTTTTCGGTTCCGATCCGAACGACGCCGATTCCGTCCCGGCCGCGGAAGCCCTCGTCACCACCTTCACCGGAGGCGATGCTGGCGAAGGAATCGACTTCGATGGAGACTTCGCCTACGCCATCAACATGCGGGGCGAAGGCGGGTTCTCCATCCGCGATGCGGCATTCACCGATGACTCCGTCGCGGGCTTTAGTTGGGATCAGGTCCATGAAATCCTCGCTTGGCATGCGCCGGAATACGGCGATTCGCCGAACGACAACAACCTCGAACTGGTCATGCAATCCATCCGTTGGACCGACGGCACGGTGAACATGAGCCTAGGCGGACTCGAACCTGGCGAATTCTACAAGCTGCAGTTGCTCTTCGCCGAAGCCTGCTGCAATCGGGGTTGGGATATCGCCCTGCAAGGCGTGCTCGTACTCGACGATTTCAATGTCCAGATTGCTCAGGGAGGAATCAATGTAACCACGCAAGGAGTCTTGGTGACCGTAGTGGTTCAGGCGCCCGGCAACGCGCTGGATATCCAGTTTCTCAGACAGGCCCCTCAATTTCCGGACAACAACCCCATCCTCAACGGGCTCACTCTCGAACGCGTCGCCTCTTTGGATTCCGACGCCGACGGTCTGCCCGATTCCTGGGAGATCATCCACTTTGGGAATCTCGATCAAGGAGCCGCTGATGATCCGGACGGCGACGGCCTCACCAACGCGGAGGAACTCGCCGCCAACACCAACCCCAACAATCCGGACACCGACGGCGACGGGTTAAACGATGGAGCGGAGCGGGATGCCAACACCAATCCGTTGGTCGCCGACACCGATGGAGACGGTCTGAATGACGGAGCGGAAGTCCATACTTATGGCACCGACCCGGACAACCCTGACACGGACGGAGACGGTTTCCCAGACGGCGTCGAAGTGGCGAAGGGTTCGGACCCGCTCGATCCGAATGACATTCCGGATTCCGGCACGGTCATCTCCGCCTTTTCCGGCGGAGAACCCGGTGAAGGTCTCGATTTTCAGGGAACCTTCCAGTATGCCGTCGACGTGGGAGGTCCCGGAGGCGTGCAAATTGGCGACGCTGTCTTCACCACCGACGATGTCGCCGGAGTCGTCATCACTGCGGTGAACCTTGCCCCCGGCTGGAACGCGCCGAACTACGGCGACACACCTGCAGACGATGCGCTGGAGTCGCTAACTCGCGATATCCGCTGGTCGCCAGCCCCGGATGACGTGTTTGTCAACATCGGAAACCTCACAGTCGGCCAACGGTATGCGCTGCAGTTGATCTTCCACGAAGCCTGCTGCAACCGCGGTTTCGACATCCTCATCGACGGAATCCTGGAAGCCAACGAGTTCAATCCGGGAGTCGTTCAAGGCGGCGTTCCCAACCCGGGCATGGGCGCTGTGGCCACTTACACCTTCACCGCCCAGGCCACTGATCTGGAGGTCGTGTTGAGCAACGACGACATCACCTCCGGATTCCCCGACACCAACCCCATCCTCAACGCCTTCACCCTCGAAGTGCTTGGAGATATCGTCCCCCCCGCTGGAGATGCCGACGGCGACGGATCCAGTGACGAGGAGGAAGGCCTGGCGGGAACGAATCCCAATGATCCCTCCGACTACCTGCACGCGATTTCCACCGCACGCACTGCCGGAGGCGTCGAACTGACATGGGCCTCCAAGGAAGAGCGCTCTTACGAGATCCACTACTCCCCCAGCATGAACGCCGCAACGTGGGAGGTCATCGCTACCGTGCCCGGAGCCGCTGGGACGACGTCCTTCGAAGACACCGACGCTGGGCGCACCGGCCGCGAGGAAGGATACTACCGGGCAAAAGCGGTCCCAGGGGAATAGACCAGGCTGTGGCGCGGGTGCGTTTCCTCCGCAAGGACGAAACGCACCCGCGAGGCCGGGAAACACTCTGTGGCTCAGGCACTCTCCTGCCCGCGATCTCTTGAGGCTCAACGGCGGATAGGAGTTTCCGCGTCTGGGTCAACGCCCAGGGGAAGCCGGAGGCTCTTGGACTGCGGCGAGTATCGCCGCTCTCTCAAGGCGCGGAGCAGGTGGGCGAAGCCGATGGGCGGGCCGCGTGCGGCTCTGGATCCAGCGCAGAAAAGCGGGCGGCGAAAGGAATCTTCATTTGCCTCCTGCCCACTCTTGATATAGAGTTTTAATGTAATCCGGTTCGGAATTTCCCTTTCGGGGGCGTTTGGTTTCGACTGATGGTTTTCGAGCCGGGCTGCATGCCGAGGATGATTCGTTGGCCTCGTTAATCACCGGATCAAATCACAAGTGCCAATTCTCACGAAGAACTAGCACTCGCTGCTTAACGTAGCGACGTCCCGGGCCTGACGCCTGTTAAGGTCAGGGGCGCACATCAACAGGCTGGCCGGAAGGCGGGGTGTCCGCGTCTGCCGGTGAGACTAAACAGGGCAATCGGCGGGGAGGATTCTGACGGCCGAAGCCCCTCCGCCTAACCCAAAAGACCGCCTAAGCATGTAGACGTCCGGTTGCAGGATCATCAGGACAGGGGTTCGACTCCCCTCGCCTCCACTTCGTTGAAAATGAATGGTTTACAGCGGGACAAGTGCTGATGTTACACATTTTGTTACACACAGTCCGCCACAATGCGTTGCTGTAATCTACGGTTCTTTGTCTCGATCTCCCTCAGGCTTTTCCACGGAGAGTTGTAATCGGACCGCTAGCGGGATTCTCCAGTCGATCCGGGCAGGGGGGTATTCTCGATCAAATGTGTAAACGACTGAGAACGGGTTCGCAGATCCGTTGGCAGGCCTCCGACAGATTCTGACTCCTCGCCCCGAATCGTCGCCAAGGATTTCTCAGGCGGGAACACCGGCGCTTGATGACAAGCCGCCGCAGCCGGCCGGGCGATACATCCCGGATGCGGTCCGGAGAAGGTTGTAGTCTTTCAGGCTCGCGGGTGAAACATGTGCGCCGGGCCCCTTGGGTGAAAAACCACACTCAAACTCGCTCGCCATCGGAATCCCGCGCCGACCGGTGGTTGCCGCTGGCGAGGTGGACCGGACGGGTGCTTTCGATTCGGAGGCCCCGGCCGCGAGTGGATTTGGCGCGTCCAGCAATGTTTGACTCGATGCGGCGGCGGGGCTTTCCGGATAAAGCGCGGATGACTTGGTAGAGTGGCTCGGGATTGCCTTGTGGGTCCGCGTCTCGCCGGAATTCCGCCGGGCATTCCCTCTACTCCTGTGGCTCCGCCGCCGGACCGGGAACCAGACAGACCCGGAAGCCCACTATTTCGCTGTGGGCGGCGGCCTTGACGACGAAACGACGAGCTGAGCGGCAGTTGCGCGCGCTATCGCCCCAGCACCCGCCCCGAAGCACTCGGAGCCCATTTTCCGCGGGACCAGGCGGATTTGAAATGCTGCCTGAACCATACCCCCTATACTGATCCTCGGTCCATTCGCACAGGTTCCCATGCATATCCTGCAAGCCGAACGCGTTCGGCATCTTCTCCCCAACCGGGACTCATTCGCCTCCCGCCCGGCTTCCGTCGCCGGGCTCCCCATCAGCAAGGTCCCCGGAGGACACCAGCAGAGGTTCATCTTCACTCCGTTGCCCAGGTCGAAGACCATTTCCTGCGCAGTCCCCTTCTCGACCCCGCCGAACCATCCCCTCTTCCTCGCGCCCGCCAGCAGCACGATCCCCAGCACCGCGCACGCCAGGGCCGTGGCGAGGAGCACTCTGCGCCTCCTGCCTGATTGATACTGTGTGGCCATTCCAATGCCCTTCACGCCTCCCACTTTCCGCCCTCATTTGAATTCTTCCACGTGAGCGCTGTCCTCGGGACCATGCCCGCGAGGAAGGCCGGGAGGAAGGCCACCCCACAGCTCCCGCTGTCCCGTAGGGCCTGTCATCTTTCCTCCTGCGCTCGCCGACATGGATGGTCGAAGGCCCTCCTGGAGAGCGGGACGGACATCCGGACGGTGTAGGACCACCTCGGGTATTCGGAAGTCTCAACCACGATGATCTACTTGCATGTCATGAAGCGCCCGGGAGCAGGAGCCCTGAGCCCTTTGGATCAGCTTTTAGGCGGCTGAACTCTTCTCAACGAAATTCCCTTGGAATCTTCCGTGGGTCGCTCTATGATTTGCCCATGTACTGCCCCGCTCACGATCCGCCCAGGCTGCCTTTGCAGGAGTTATGCCGCACGCTGCGTAACTCCTTTCTTATGCAGCGTGCGGCTCAATAAACTGTTATGCAGCAAATGAAGGTCTATCGGTTGCTCCTCCACTTCGTCGGTGTTGCTACCCTTCTGTCTCTCCTCGTAGGCTGTGATCGCGAAACGAAGAGCGTAAAACTCGTAGGTCCTTCACCGGAGGAGATCCTAAATTCGTACGATGTAGAGGTCGAATTCCCGGACGCCGCTCTTTGGAAAGATCGAGCGATAACGTTTTTTCCTTCCCTACGATGGGGAATGACCGAGGTGGAAGTATCGAACAACTGCGAGCACATACTTATTCAGACCGAGAAGGCCGAAGAATTCTACAACTCCTACGTGCCCTTCGTCATCAAGGATTATGGGCTATTCTTGGAACCCTTTTTCGTTAGGTTTCAGTTCTCGAAGGAAGATCAGAGCCTCGAGCAGATTCTATTCAGCTACGAAGAGTTCGTCGACAATACATCGCAGTCTCGTGACTCGCTGCGAAAGCTACACTCCAGAATAGAGAAACGGATACAGGAACGATATGGCGAACCGACGGAGAAGCTGAGGCACGAGATTGAGCCAGACGGCCTATTTGGTGACTCCGTTGACATTGAAGACGAGTGGAATCTCGGAGAAAACTCGATTGAACTTTCCGTGAATTCTGACGAGCTCTCTAACGACCTGAAAGTTCGACTATTCCCAACCATACGAAACTTCCGGAAAATCTATCGGCGGCAGTGAGAACCCCAACTGGCATAACCAGACGGCGCACATCAACCCGCTACCCGCTACCCGCCCAGAAGCACAGGGTGAATGACGGCTCGAACCCTAAATCAGAAACGGAGGGCCGCTCCCGGTAGCGGGTGAGTGGCCTCGTCGTTCGCTGAAGAAATGAAAGCCTCTGGAGTTATCGCGACCATCGTCGTCATTGCGGTTCAGATTCTACTCTTCGTGTTCGCGTGGAATTGGCTCGTTGACGCAGCTGTGGATGCCGGACGTGAGCAGCGAGGAGGTGTCGCGTTTGGTGTCACTGTTCACTTCGGCGTATTCTTGATCAGTTTTGCTTTCGTAGTTGGATCAGCTGTTTCAGCGATCACATCACGACGGTTGATCCGATGGTCGACGATTGGTCTTCTTGTCGCTGTCTGGAGCCTTTATGTCGCACCGTCCTTTTCGAGCTATCCAATTAGGGGTTCCGCGTTCTATTTCCTCGGCTGCTTGATTCTCGTAATCGGCAGCGGTGTCACAATTCCTCTGTTGGATCGTGTCGTTCATCGTGGATTCAGGCGAACGAGACCAACCGACAGCGAACAAGTCGGTGCTGGACAACCGCCTACACGCCCCGAGTTTGAATAATCTCCGTAACTACAACATTCAACTCTCAGCCGGAGGTGCGCTGCCAGTAGGCGGCGCCAGACCTTCGACGATAGGCGTATGAGAATGGCATTCACCGCTTCTCCATCATACCGGGCGGCCATCTGGATTTCGATTCCTCAACAGGTCATAGCGCTCTTTCTGAGTTGCTCGATTCTTGATTTTGAAGAGATGAAGCAGATCTGCGGTATTTCATTGCTGGCGTTTTGGGCCTGCATCGGCCTTATCATATTTCGCCGGCGCCTGAATCCATCCCGTTTGGATTTATGGTTCATCCAGTTCGGTTTCTTTCCGCTTTTCATCGGTGGCTTCTTCCTGGTGTTTCTCATTTGGACTCTAAGAGGGGCGTTGTGACCACCACGCCTATCAAGACGGCGCACACCAACCCGCTACCCGCCCGGCATCGAAAGCTGAATGACGACTCAAACCCTCAAACAGAGACCGGAGGCGCGCATCCGGTAGCGGGTGAGTGGCCTCTGCGTTAGGCGGCTGTCATGCGTATTCTCATACTGATAGGTTTCTTGCTGCTAACGGCGTGCAACCCCGCAGCGCCTGCTCTGTCAGAGGCGGATCAGCAGTTACTCGAATCTCTCGATTTCGATGCTGATCTGATGGCCGACGTTCGGTCGCAGGGGGAGTCATTTGAACAGCTGGAGGGAATCAC